>NZ_SMSJ01000085.1 GCF_004355005.1 Dankookia rubra | reverse complement strand
GACGATCCGCGCCATGGCACCGCTCCCTGACAGGGCAGAGCAGGCTACCACCCACGACCGTGCCAGTGGGAAGCGCCCTCACCGCGAGCCAATCACCCGGAGACGGTATCACAACCTGTCTCTCCCGACCGGGGCACCGCGCTGAGGCGCAGGTTTCCCGCGGATTTCAGCCGCAACCTTGATGCTGCAAGGTCGGAACGAGGGCGGGTTTTCTCTCCGAAATGCCGGAGAGTCTCCGGACCTTGAGGGTTGGCCGATTTTGCCAGCAAGGTCTAGAGCGTTGTTTTTCCTGGATCCTGGTGCATCCCGGCTGGTCGGGATTCAGCGGAGCGATTGCTCACCCAATGGGCGTCGCTGACGCTCTTCAAGGCCCCAAGCTTTACGTCTGCGCCCCAGCAGGTGCAGCACCAACTTTCGGCGGTGCGGCGCCATGCGGTGCCACGGCGAGGAGTTCCCGAATGCGCGTGGCCGGCACCGGGCGGCCAAGGAGGAAGCCTTGGGCACGTTGGCATCCCTCGGCACGTAGCAACGCCAGGTGCCTCTCCGTCTCGACGCCCTCCGCTGTGACGCCGAGCTGAAGGCTGCGCGCTAGTGCCAGGATCGCCGTCACGATGGCGGTTGCGTCGGCGTCGCAGACCAATCCCTTCACGAAGGAGCGGTCGATCTTGATCCGGTCGAAGGGGAAGCGACGCAGATAGCTCAGGCTGGCGTAGCCCGTGCCGAAGTCGTCAAGCGCCAGGCGGACACCCAGGCGCTTGATGGCGGCGAGCGCGGCGAGGGCACGGTCGGTGTCATCAACCAGCAATCCCTCTGTCACTTCGAGTTCGAGTCGGTCCGCGGGAAGGCCGGTACTGCGCAGCACATCGGCGACGAGCTGCGGCAGCCCGGGCTGGCGGAATTGCGCAGGAGAGAGGTTGACCGCAATGCAGGCTGCGGACGGCCATGTGGCGGCCTCTGCGCAGGCGGTCTCCAGCGCCCAGCGGCCAAGCGGCAGAATGAGGCCGCACTCCTCCGCGACAGGCACGAACTCGGCGGGAGAGACAGGACCGCGTACAGGGTGGTGCCACCGGGCGAGGGCTTCGAAACCAACGAGGCGGCCCGTCGGGCAATCCACAATCGGTTGGTAGTGCAGGTCGAGCTGTCCGAGCGCGAGCGCCTCGCCAAGGTCGTGCTCCAGCGCATGGCGCTCCTGCATTCGTCCGTCTGTGGCCTCCTCGAAGAAGCGGAAGGTACCGCGGCCTTCGCGCTTTGCGCGGTAGAGTGCCGTATCCGCGTGGCGCAGCAGCCTTTCCCCATTCGTGCCATCCGCAGGGTACAGGGCCACGCCGACACTGGTCCCGACAGAAACGTTTCGGCCTTCGATCTGAATGCCTTGCGAGAGGACCGAGACGAGCCGGCGCGCAAGCGAGGCGGCCTCGGCGCGCCCGGCACCGGGTTGCACAACCACGAACTCGTCTCCGCCGGTGCGCGCCAGGGTGTCCGACGCACGCACGGCCGCGCGGAGCCGCTCTGCCGCGAAGACGAGCAGCCGGTCGCCGGCTGGGTGCCCGAAGACGTCGTTGATCGATTTGAAGCGGTCAAGGTCCATGCAATGGACAGCGTACGAGCCGTCCGTCGCAACGGCGGCTTCCAGCGCCTGCCGCAGCCGCTCGTCCAGGAGGACGCGATTGGGCAGGCCGGTCAGATGATCGTGGTGGGCGAGGAACCGGATGCGCTCCTCGGCGCGCTTCCGTTCAGAAATATCGCGCAGGGCCGTTACGGTGGCTGGTCGACCATCATGCTCGATCGGGCGGGTCACAACCTCGACCGGTAGAACAGCACCGTCGGCCGCGCGTAAGCGGATTTCCGCCATCTCGGTCGCCCCCTGACGAAGACGTCCGCGTACCAACTCCGTGTCCGCCGCGTCCACGAGGTCGACCGCGTCGCAACCGACCACCTGTCCATGGGCAAGCCCAACCATGCGGCAGAAAGCCGCATTGGCGTCTAGGATGGTCCCGTCACGGTGAATCACTATGCCCTCGAGCGCGGCCCCAGCGAGTTGGCGCAGTCGCGTCGCCTCTCTCGCCGAACGCGTGGTGAGGATTTGGTCGACGAGCGCGCCCGATAGGCTCAACGCGAGAATCACGGCGCTGGCTCCGACAACCGCAATGGCGAGCGTCCCTGTATGGATAAGGCCGCCGCTACCTGGCAGCCCCGCGATCAGGACACCATTCGCCAATCGGAACTCTGGAACGCTTGTGCCGCCTGGAACGGGAATGATCTCTACCGCTGCCATGGCCGTGTAGTGCATGCCAAGGACGGTGAGCGAAAGAAGTGTGGCGCCGCCGAGACGGCGGGGCAGGCGGGCGCCCCAGGCGCCAAGCCCAAGGCCGAGCGCAGCGAGTGGCGGTGCGATGGCCACCGCCGTGGCGGCCAAATCGGGATCAATGAGGATTGTGCCCGGGAGGTGCATCGCTGCCATGCCTATGAAATGCATGGCGGCGATCGACCCGCCGAGCAGCAGCCCGCCTGCCATCATTCCTAAGAGTTGACCTTGGCGTTGTTGCAGGGCGTCGGCGGTTGCGAAAGCAGCCCAGGCGCCGAGGGAGGCCACTGCTGCCGACAGCAGTGTGGTCATGACTTCGTAGCTACTGGGCAGCCTGGGTTGAAAAGCCAGCATGCTGACGAAATGAGTGGCCCAGACACCGCATCCGAAAACAGCCCCGGCCCCGGCTAGCCAAGCCGTTCGTGCCCATCCGGAGGCCGCCTCGCGCCGTGACAACATGTTGAGGGCAGCCAAGCAGGCAACACCGCAGACCACGACGGCCAGAACGACAAGCCGGTGGTCATGCTCAACTGACACGCACTCTAGAACTCGCAGCATTCCAGCCGACGTCTCTTCCCCGAACGAGTGGCAGGCTACACAGGTGAACCTCGGCACTGGACCTGCAATCTGAACGTTCGCGATTACGGTTTAGTGAGGCTGACGCAGAACAACCTACGAGTCGCGGGGATTACCCAAAGTAACCTTAGTAGCTGATACGCGCTGACTGCAACGATTGCGCCTGGAACAGGCGGTCGCTCTGCCCAATTGACGTTCCATTGAAGCTCCTCCTAGCCTCGGCGACTGCTTAGGGAAGGAAGAATGGACGCCATGGAACGCCGGTTGCTGTTCCGGGGCATCGCTGCACTGGGCGGTGCCATGCTCGCTTCGCCTTCCGTCGCGCAACCGGCAAAAGCTGCCACGCTGCGATTCGTGCCGCAGGCGAACCTCACCGCGCTCGATCCTATTTGGACCAGTGCGATCGTGACCCAAATGCACGGGTACCATGTCTACGACACACTTTACGCCGTAGACGGGCAACTCAGGCCGCAGCCGCAAATGGCCGAGGGGCACACGGTTTCGGACGACAGTCGGGTGTGGCGCATCCGTCTGCGGGAGGGGCTCCGTTTCCATGACGGCGAGCCCGTGCGCGCCCAGGATTGCGCCGCGAGCCTGGCGCGTTGGTCAAAGCGCGACCCGTTTGGTCAACTCTTGGCGCCAGCTGTGGAAGCCTGGCGCGCCGCCGACGATCGCACGCTGGAAATCCGGCTGACCAGACCGTTCCCGCTCTTGCTCGAGGCGCTCGCCAAGCCCGACGCCAACGTGGCCTTCATCATACCCGAGCGCTTGGCCGCGACCGATGCAAATGCTCAAGTCAGCGAAGTTGTTGGGTCCGGTCCGTACCGCTTCTCGAAGGACGAGTTTGTCTCGGGAAGTCGCGTAACCTATACGAAGTTCGAGGGCTACGTACCGCGGCAGGAGCAATCCGATTGGGCTTCGGGCGGCAAGGTCGCGCATTTCCCACGCATCGAATGGCATATCCTGCCCGACCCTGCTACCGCCGCGGCCGCGCTCCAGAGCGGCGAGGTCGACTGGGTGGAGCAGCCGCTTTCGGATCTCATCCCCACGCTCGCCCGCAGCCGCAATATCACGCTCGAGGTGCTAAATCCCGCCGGCTTCATGAGCCTCATGCGGCTCAATCACCTACAGGGGCCATTCAACAATCCCAAAACACGGCAGGCCGTGGCGCTCGCCGTGAACCAGGCCGACTACATGCGCGCGATCCTCGGTGACGACCAATCGGTGTGGCGCGAGTGCCGGAGCCTGTTCCCCTGCGGCACGCCGCTCGGAGTGGAAGACCTTTCGGAACTCACCAGGCCGCCGCGCAGTCTGGATCGGGCCAAGGCCGCGCTCGCTGCCTCCGGCTATCGCGGCGAGAAGGTGACCATCATCAACCCAACGGATTTTCCGCTGATCGGTCCCCATGGCCAGGTCACGGCTGACGTACTGCGCCGGCTGGGCATGAACGTCGACCTTGCCGAGAGCGACTGGGGCACGGTTGTCCAGCGCCGTGTACGCCAGGAGCCAGTTGAGCAGGGTGGCTGGAGCATCTTCCACACCTACGGCTCGTCCCTGGCGTATTTGAACCCGGCGGTGTCTTCCCTGGTGAAGGGGCCGGGCCGGTCAGGATGGTTCGGCTGGTACGAGAACCCCCGCATGCAGGAGTTGGTCCAGGCCTGGATGGATGCGCCCGACCCGGAGCGCCAGAAGTCGCTGGGCAATGAGATCAACAAGCTGGCGCAAGACGACGTGGCGACTATCCCCCTCGGGCAGTTCTTCATCCGCACTGCCTACCGCAAATCCATCACCGGACTGATGAAGGGCAGCATGCCTTATCCCTGGGGCGTGCGGCCCTCCTAACGGCGAGGCGTCGGGAACGGGATGGGCGCCCTGGCGGACCTGGATGACGTTTTCGCCCGGCTGGCGCGCTCGGCATTCAGGCAGCGTTTTACGTTGGCCAAGCGCGAGCGGGAATACATACGAGTTAGAGGGAAGGAGACCGTCATGGCGCACGCCCGCGTCTTCATCGCCCAGCGCCTTGCACCGGCGCATCCGGCAAACGACGGCAAGCAGACGCCGTTTCGCGGGCACCCGGCATTCCTGGCCCAGCACGCCACCGCCACGTGCTGCCGGGGCTGCCTCGCCAAATGGCACGGCATCCCCGCCGGCCGGGTGCTGACGGCCAACGAGCAAGCACACGTCGTATCAGCGATCGAGAGATGGCTGGACATGCAGGTAGCAGGGAACAGGTCTGGCGTTCAGCAGAGTCTGCAGTTGCTCTGACCACCCCTGGGAGCGGCTCAATCGGATGCGCGGAATGAGGTGGTGATCGCCATCATGGTCGAGAAGCGCGAGTGTGTGGAGGACCTGGAGGCGATCCTGTCGGTCCCCGACATCGACATGGTGCAGTTCGGGTCATCCGACTACTCGATGAGCTTGGGACTGACCGGACAGCGATCGCACCCTGACGTGGTCAAGGCCGAGCGTACGACTATCGAAACAGCGCTGAAAATGGGCAAGCACCCGCGCGTAGAGCTGGGGGATATCTCGGGCGCGAAGCCATACCTGGAGATGGGAGTAAAGCATTTCTGCATCGGGTGGGATGTGCGGATTCTGTACAACTGGTGGCGCACGAACGGGGCTGGTATGCGGGCCATGCTGACAGGTGAGGCGGCGGTGGCCCCAGCGCCCCAGCCGGTGAAGACCGGGACCTATTGAAACGCCGGCTTCAGGCATCAGAAGCGGCGTTCCTACCGCTGTTCACTCCACCCGCGCGCCCGAAGCCCGGACCAGCGGCGCGAAGCGCGCCTCGTTCTCGCGGCGGAACTCTGCGAGGCCCGCGGGCGGTGTCCACCACACCGTGGCACCGGCCTCTTCGAAGCGGCGACGCACTTCGGCGCTCTCGACCGCCTCGCGACCGACCTCGGCGATCCGCTCGACGATGGCGGTCTGGATGCCCGCGGGACCGAGCACGCCGCCCCACGAGTTGATCTCATAGCCCGGCAAGAACTCGGCCATGGCCGGTACCTCCGGCGCTTGGGGACTGCGCGTCGCTCCCGTAACAGCCAGCGGCCTCACCTGCCCCTCGCGCGAGAGGCGCAGCGCCTCAGGGATATTGCCGAAGACCATGTCGACACGGCCGCCCAGGAGGTCGTTGTAAGCCTGCGCGCCCCCACGGTAGGGCACGTGCAGGATGTTCACCTGGCCCATGTGTTTGAACATCTCGCCCGCGATATGGAGCGTGGTGCCGGCGCCCGAGCTCCCGAAGCTGTACCGGCCGGGCTCGCGCCGGCAGAGCGCGATCAGCTCGGGGACGCTGTGCGCCGGGATGCCGTGGCGCACGATGAGCAGGTTCGGCAGCTGCCACAGGCCGCAGATGTATGAGAAGTCGCGCTCAACGTCATAGGGCAGCCGAGGGTAGAGGGTGGGCGCGATTGAGAGAGAGGAGACTGAGGCGAGCCCGATTGTATTGCCATCCGGGGTCGCGCGCGCGATCGCCTCCGTGCCCACATTCCCGCCCGAACCTGAGCGGTTCTCGACGACGAAGGACTGGCCGGTGATCTCGGCCATCCGATTGCACCAGATGCGCGCGAGGATGTCGGTCCCACCGCCGGGCGGGAAGATCCCGATGAAGCGGATTGGCTGCGTCGGCCAAGTGGGGCGCTGGGCGTGTGTAGTCGCTGCAGCGCAGGCCGCGCCCACGATGCCCAGCAAGGCACGGCGCGTCCCGCCGCCGACTGCGTGCCAGCTTCGGCCGGTGTTGATCGTGTCCCGATTCATAGCTACCTCCCAACGGGTTAGTATTCAGTGCGATGACGAAAAATACGAACTGCGGCCGCTGCACTTGGCAAGATTGGTCTTGGATGGCGGCGCCCACCATCGGACAACCCGGAGCGCGCTCGCGTTACGCCTGGAGAACCCAGCGTTCGCCGCCCCTCCTTCGGCCTTTAAGCGGAACGGTATGCTTCGGCGCGGCTCGGTCAACCAAGCACGGCGCGGTTACACGAGCGTGGAAGCTGTTTCTTCGAACACGCACTGGCCGTTCTTGCAGACCTGTTCACCGAGCCGGTAGCCTCCCGCGACAAGAAGACTTCGGACGGACAGTCCGCAATTTGGCACAGACTGAGGGAGGGGACATCGTGACCAGCACCCGCCGTGCATTTGTGACATTGGCCGCGAGTTCAACCCTCGGCGTCGCCGGTGTGCCGGGCTTGTCGCGGGCGCAGGCCTATCCGTCACGCCCGGCGCGCATCCTCGTCGGCTTTGCCGCTGGCGGAGCGACCGACATCCAGGCCCGCCTGATGGGGCAGTGGCTGTCGGACCATCTCGGCCAGCAATACGTCGTCGATAACCGCTCCGGCGCCAGCGGAAACATCGCCACCGAGATGGTCGCCCGGGCCGCGCCCGATGGCTACACGCTGCTCCAAGTGGTGACCCCCCACGCCATCAACGCTGCACTCTATTCAAACCTGCCCTTCGATTTCATGCGCGACATCGCGCCGGTGGTCTGCGCGGCGCGGCTGGCCTATGTCGCCGTGGTCAACCCGGCCTATCCGGTGCACAGCATCCCAGAGCTGATCGCCGCGGCCAAGGCGAAGCCTGGCAGCATTAGCTACGGCTCGGCCGGTACAGGCACACCGCAGAACATCACCGTTGAGCTGTTCAAGATGATGACGGGCGTGAACCTGCTGCACGTGCCCTATCGCGGCGGCGCGCCCGCGGTCGCCGATCTGATGGCCGGCCACATCCAACTCGTATTCAGTCCGCTGTCCGAAGCGATCGAGCAGATCAGGGCCGGCAAGCTGCGGCCGCTCGGGGTCACCACCGCCGCCCGGCTCGATGTGCTGCCGGACGTTCCGCGGATCGCGGATTTCGTCCCGGGCTACGAGGCGACCGGCTTCGCAGGCATCGGCGTGCCGCGCGGCACGCCGGCCGCCATCGTCGATTTGCTGAACCGCGAGCTGAACGAGGGCCTCGCGGACCCCGGGGTCCGCGCCCGCATCCTCGACCTCGGCGGCACGCCAGTCGGCGGCACGGCGGCCGAGTTCGAGGCCATTCTGGCTGCGGCGATCGAGAAGTGGGGGCGGGTGATCAAGTTCGCTGGCATCAAGGTCGAGTAGCAAGGCCGTGGCGCCTGAGCCTGGCGACGGCAAAGGCACTGCTGGGTGCCGAATGGCGACTTGCTCGCATGGCTACAGCCGTTGCGCCTTCCTCCACCGGCATCACCACGGTCTTCCGCCCCGGCCGATGCCGGATGGCCAACGGCACCTGGACCGTGATGCTGGTCGCCATGCTCATGCTGCGCCCATCAGCGCGCTGGGCGCGATGGCGGTGAGGTCCCTGACGAGGCTAGCCAGCCCCCTCCACCCGCAGCCGGATGTCGGCACCAGTCGGCCCGTCCATGCCCACTCTACCAGAGCACGGACGATCCACACGTGCTCAGCCGAGGACAGTCCGTCGGACCGCCGACCTCGCCGCCGAGGCGCCGGAGTGGATGACCGACGGCCAGCGCGAGTGCTGGACCCATGCCATGGCGCATGCCCCGGCCGGGCTGCTCAAGAGCATCGATCGCGCCATGCTGGCGGTCTGGGTCGAGGCCGAGGACCGGCACCGCACCGCCATGATCCAGCAGGCCAGGCTCGATGCCGGCTCCTCGCTGCCGCTGCTTACCAAGGGCCGCGACGGCCAGCCCATTGCCTCGCCCTACCTCCGCATCATCTGCCAGGCCGCCGAGACCATGCTGCGCGCCGCGGCTGAACTCGGCTTCTCGCCGGCTGCCCGCCCGCGCCTTGCCCCGGGCCAGGCCGCCCAACGTCCCGAGGACGAGCCCTGGATGCGCCTCCGGGTCCTGCAGGGTGGCCGGGATGCCGCCGGCTGAACCCTGCCCCGGTGTCGCCGAGGCGCGTGCCTATGCCCGGGCCGTCGCCACCGGTGAGGTCGTAGCGGGGCAGCATGTCCGCCTCGCCTGCACGCGCTTTCTCGATGACCTGGCTGCTGCCGAGGGGGCGAGGGGCCCTGGGCTTTCCGGGCGGACCTCGCCGAGGCCGCCATGCTGTTCGCCGGGCTGCTACCGAACATCAAGGGACCCGAGGCCGGCCAGCCACTCCGGCTGATGCCCTGGCAGCGGCTGGTCTTCGCCAATCTCTTTGGCTTCGTCGAGCGCGGGACCACCACCCGGCGGTTCCGCCAGGGCGTGGTCTATGTGCCCCGCGGCAACGGCAAGACCACCATCGCCGCGCCGATCGCGCTCTACCTCACCTTCGTCGACGGCGAGGGTGGGGCGGAGGGCTATGCCGCCGCGGTCACCCGCGACCAGGCCCGCATCCTGTTCGATGCCGCCCAGCAGATGGTCCGCCGCTCGGCCGGGCTGCGGGACCATTTCGGCGTCCAGGCCGGAGCCAACGCCATCTACCAGGAAAGCACCGCCTCGCGCTTCGTGCCGGTGAGCTCCGATGCCAAGGCGCTCGACGGGCTCAACGTGCAGGTCGCGGTCTGCGACGAGATCGCCTCGCACCGGACCTCCGAGGTGTATGACGTGCTGCTCACCGCCATGGGCAAGCGGCGCCACCCGTTGCTGCTCTCGATCAGCACGGCGACCGGCAACACCAGCGGCATTGGCCGGCAGCTCTGGGACTATGCCGCCCGGGTGCTCGACGGCACGCAGGAGGACGACCGCCTCTTTGCCCTGATCTACGCCGCCGATCCGGAGGACGACCCGTGGGACGAGGCCACCTGGATCAAGGCCAATCCGAGTTGGGGCCAGGCGGTCCAGCCGGACGCCATTCGGGCCATCATGCGGCAGGCCCGCAACAACGCCACGCAGGAGACCGCGGCCAAGACCCGGCACCTGAACATCTGGGTCGGCGCCGACGAGGCGCTGTTCTCGACCCGGGCCTGGCACGGGGCGCGCAACCCGGACCTCGACATCGAGCAGTTCCGCGGCAAGCCCTGCCATCTCGGCCTCGATCTCGCCAGCCGCACCGACCTTGCCGCGCTGAGCCTCGTGTTCCCGAGCGTCGACCCCGCCACGGGCAAGACGACCTATGCCGCCTTTGCCCGCTGCTACCTGAAAGAGGAGGCAGTGCTGGAGGCGCGCAACGCCTCCTATCCAGGCTGGGCCGCGGGCGGGCATCTGGTAGTCACGCCGGGCAACGAGACCGACTTCGGCCGGATCGAGGACAACATCCTCGACCTCTGCCGGCGCTTTCGCGTGGTCAGCATCGGCTACGACCCGTGCCAGTCGACCCAGCTCGCCCAGCGGCTCCGGGGCGAGGGCGTCGAGATGGTGGAGTTCCGCGCGACGACGGCGAACTTCTCGCCGGCGATCCTCGAACTCGACGCCGCGATGCGGGCCGGGCGGCTCGAGCACGACGGCAACCCCGTGCTCGAATGGTGCCTTGGCAATGTCGTCGGCAAGGCTGACCGGCGGGGCAATCTCTACCCGACCAAGGCTCGGCCCGAGCAGAAGATCGACGCCGCCGTCGCGCTCATGATGGCGATCGGGCGGGCGATGGAGAGCCCGGCGCAGGAGGTTAGCATTTTCGATCGGCCGGAGCTGTGGACGGCATAGCAGGCGCTACACGACAATGGTGCAGTGGCTCCGGACCGAGGGGGTGAATATGCTCGAGTTCCGCGCGACGCACAGAACTTCAGCCCGGCGATCCTCGAGCTCGATGCCGCGATGCGCTCTGGCCGGCTCCGGCACGACGGCAATCCGGTGCTGGAGTGGTGCGTGGGCAATGTGGTCGGCAAGCCGGATAGGCGCGGCAACCTTTACCCGACGAAGCAGCGGCCGGAGCAGAAGATCGATGCCGCGGTCGCGTTGATGATGGCAATCGGGCGGGCAATGGCGGCCGATGATGGACAGGCTGACCTTATGGAGTTTCTGCGCAACCCGGTTTTTGGATGATGGCCTTGCATGGCGTAGCCAGGCGGAACTCGCACTCGAGTTCGACGAAAGCGAATAGCCGACCCTCGTTTGTGGCTTCGCTGGCGAGCATCGCCGCACAATGTGGCGGAGGTACAACACACCATGATCAACGACAAAGCCCACCTACTCCGTCCCGCCCGGGCACCTGACGGCAGTGTTATAGAAATGTGACAGCCTATCACGGGGCTGGCGTCCAAGAAGAACATCGGGGAGGGTGTGATGCTTGGAGATCTGAGCTATGGAGGGGTAAGCTTGCCCTCCAGACGCAAGCTGCTGATCGCTGCAATGATGGTTTGGGGCGGGCTTACGGGGTTCATCAGCGCGCAATTGCTGGTGCCCTACAATGCGTCGAGGCGTCCTACCTTGGCCGACAGCGCGAGTTTTCTGGCGGCTGCACCGCGCGAGCCGGTTATGTCGCCAACGCTAGTTTACGGCGGCCAAGGTGTTCAGGTCGACGCTTCTGTGGGACAGCACCTACAGCCATCTGCATCGGTGCCTTCTCAATCGTTCTGCAGCGGGGCTGATCCGAGTGTATTGGCGACTTGCGGCGTGGGCACCGACCGCAGTCCAGACGAGAAGCTCGTAGCTGCGACGCGATCACCAGAAGCGCAGATGCCCTCGGTCCTCATTTTCCATCGTGCCGGTTCGGCGAGCGGACGAGAAGCCGCCCAGCGCCTCGCGGGAGAGGCGCGGCGTGCGGGTTTGGAGGTTGCTGGAGTTGCTGCTGCGTCGTCGGTTCCGACGAAGCGGGAGGTTAGGTACGTCGGAGGCAACTATGCAGCGGACGGAGAGCGTCTCGCGTCGAGGTTCCGCGAGCGTTGGGGAAACTCATGGCAGGTGCGCGAGCTTGGGTCGGGCATGAACCCGCCAGCGAACTCCACTACGAAGCCCGTACCAGCACACACGCTTGAGGTATGGCTGCCGCATCGCTGATTGAGCTCGGCGTGCACAGACGGCCAAAGCGCACATTGTGTGCGCTGAATGATTCAACGACCGGAGGCTATATGCCAACCAAGACAGCGGAAAAGTCGAAGAAGCCCACGGCAAAGGCCGGCGGCGGCAAAGCGAACGGTCTTCAGCAGCCACTGAAGCCATCGGAGGAGCTGAGTGCAGTCGTCGGCGCCGGCCCCCTCCCGCGCGGCGAGGTGGTGAGTAAGGTCTGGGAGTACATCAAAGCCAACAATCTGCAGAATCCGGAGAACCGCCGCGAGATCCTGGCCGACGACAAGCTCCGCAAGGTGTTCGGCAAGGACAAAGTGACCATGTTCGAGATAAACAAGCACCTTGCCCAGCACCTGAAGTGACGTGAGCTCCTGAGAGCCAGGCTGAGTGTTCGGTGATTCGCTGTGTCGATCAGATAGTTGTATCAAACAAGAAGGGCAGGCCTCACGGCCTGCCCTCGGCGCATGGATCGCTGGCGGGAGTTAGAAATCCATGCCTCCCATTCCGCCCATGCCGCCGCCGGGGGGACCGCCAGCCGCGGCCTGCTTTTCTGGACGTTCGGCAACCATCGCCTCGGTGGTGATCAGCAGCGCCGCAACCGACGCGGCACCCTGTAGCGCGGTGCGCACGACCTTGGTTGGATCGATAACGCCGGCCGTGACCAGGTCTTTGTACTCGCCCATCTGAGCGTCGTACCCGTACTCGTAGGTTCCGTTGCGCAATACCTCACCCGCAACCACGGCCCCATCTTGGCCCGCATTTTCGGCAATCTGTCGCAGCGGAGCCTGAAGCGCGCGACGGACAATCTCAATGCCGACTTGCTGATCATGGTTGTCGGACTTGAGCTCACTCAGCCTCTTCGAGGCACGAGCCAGGGCGACACCGCCGCCCGGCACGATGCCTTCCTCGACCGCGGCTCGGGTTGCATGCAGTGCGTCGTCGACGCGGTCCTTGCGCTCCTTCACCTCGACCTCGGTCGAGCCGCCGACGCGAATCACTGCCACCCCGCCAGCCAGCTTTGCCAGACGCTCCTGCAGTTTCTCGCGGTCGTAATCCGAGGTGGTCTCCTCGACCTGCGCTTTAATCTGAGCAATCCGGCCTTGAATGGCTTCCTTGCCGCCTGCACCATCAATGATCGTGGTGTTCTCCTTCTCGATCCGTACGGTCTTCGCGTGGCCGAGCTGAGCCAGCGTGACGCTCTCAAGCTTGATGCCGAGATCCTCGCTGATGACCTCACCGCCGGTGAGCACCGCGATGTCCTCGAGCATCGCTTTGCGGCGATCGCCAAAGCCTGGTGCTTTCACGGCGGCAACCTTCAGGCCGCCGCGCAATTTATTCACCACCAATGTGGCCAGCGCCTCGCCTTCCACATCTTCGGAGATGATCACCAACCCACGCCCGGCTTGGACCACAGCTTCAAGCAGCGGCAGCATCGGCTGAAGGCTGGACAGCTTCTTTTCGACAATAAGGATGTAGGGGTTGTCCATCTCCGCGATCATCTTCTCCGCATTCGTGATGAAATACGGGGAGACGTAGCCGCGGTCGAACTGCATGCCCTCTACAACGTCGAGCTCTGTCGTTACGCTTTTAGCCTCTTCGACCGTGATGACGCCCTCGTTGCCGACCTTCTCCATGGCCTTGGCGATCATCTCGCCAATTTCGCGGTCGCCATTGGCCGAGACTGAACCGACCTGGGCGACCTCGGCCGAGGTGTTGATCTTCCGGGTGTTCTTCTGCAGCTCCTCGACGACCATCGCCACGGCCCTGTCGATGCCTCGCTTGAGGTCCATAGGGTTCATACCGGCGGCTACCGATTTTGTTCCCTCACGCACAATCGCCTGCGCCAGTACCGTCGCTGTGGTCGTGCCATCGCCAGCAACATCGCTTGTCTTCGAGGCCACCTCGCGCACCATCTGCGCGCCCATGTTCTCGAACTTGTCGGCCAACTCGATCTCCTTGGCGACCGTGACGCCGTCCTTGGTGATCCGTGGCGCCCCGAAGCTCTTGTCGAGTACGACGTTGCGTCCTTTCGGGCCGAGGGTGACCTTCACCGCGTCGGCGAGGATGTCGACGCCACGAATCATCCGCTCGCGGGCATTCGCGCCAAACCTAACGTCTTTCGCTGACATGTCGGATTTCCTCCTGTTGATTGTTGAAGGCGGACCGGCGTCAGGCGGCCTTCTTCGCAGCGGCTGAACCTTCAAGGATGCCCATGATGTCGGACTCCTTCATGATTAGGAGCTCCTCACCGTTGAGCTTCACTTCGGTGCCCGACCACTTGCCGAACAGGATGCGGTCGCCCGCCTTGACGTCGAGCGCACGGAGCTCGCCCTTGTCGTTCAGCGTGCCGGAGCCGACGGAGATGACTTCTCCCTCCTGCGGCTTCTCCTTGGCGGTGTCGGGAATGATGATGCCACCCGCGGTCTTCTCTTCGGCCGTGACACGGCGAACGAGAACGCGGTCATGCAGGGGACGGAAGCTCATGTGGTCCTCTCCCGAGGTTTCTTATCGATTGCCCCGCCAAGTGGGAGGACGCCCGCACCACCTCGTTCGATGGTTGGCACTCGGCCATGGCGAGTGCCAAAATCTAAGCCGACTGGCGGTGTCAGTCTAGGCCTTCGAAGAGTCTTCTCTTTTGGCTTCTGCAGGCCTTCGTTCGCATCACTCTCTCCCGCATGTCATGTTCTCTGACCGCAACTGCTCGCACTGTGGCGCGTGTCACAGCGGGAGGCCCGTGAACAGCGCTAATACGGACCGGTCATCCCAATGCGCATCACCCGCAGAGGGGGAAGGAACGGAGGCGGCAAATGCTGCAGAAACTCGAGAGTTTCGTCCGGATCCCTGATTGGCGGCTGACTACCGCCGAAATCTTGTACCACCTGCCTGACCACCCCGGCGTACTGCAGACCTTCATCTGGCAGAAGCTAGACCGTGCCCCGGCCTTTCCCGAGTTGACCCGCTTTCTCGACTTTTGGCAGCGGGAGATCGAAGGCCCATTGCATTCCGTTCGTGTCGTCTCATCCGCCCTGGTCCGCCCGGCGGAGCTGCGTTACTCCAATCACCACCTCACCTTGCATTAGGGGGAGTGGCTCAGGCGCCAGCAGGGACACTTGGAAGCCGGCCGGCGGTCGTCCTTGCCGCTCGCCACGTCCGAGTGCCCGGCGACCAAGGTCCAGCCCTGGGCCTCGACATAGGCGCGCACGCTGGCCTGCTGCGCTTCCAGCCCGAGGCCGTTTTGGCCCTGCTCAGCGGTGGAGACCCAAAGGTACCCGACCGCCAGCCGGGCGGCGCCGCGGGGCAGCGCAGGCCGCATCAGCCCGCCTCAGCCGGGCGGTAGATGGTGTAGCTGCCCTGGGCGCCGGCCTTGTCAGGCCCGACCTGGCGGGCCCGCCCCAGAACGCCAACCTCAATGCCATTCTTTTTCAGCCCAGCGAAGAACCCGCGGACCGTGTGGGTCTGCCAGCCGGTGACCTCGGCCACCTGGGCGACGGTGGCGCCTTCGGGCCGGCGCAGCATGGCGAGCACCTGCTGCTGCTTGGTGCCCTCGCGCGGTTTGCGGGGCCCACCGGTATGGGGTGTCGGCGCGAGCTTCACCAGGATGGAGCGGAGGCCAGCGATGACATCGGCCAGGCCCGCGCGTTCGCCTGCCTTATCGTCTCAGCCGGCGAGGAATCGGCCACAGGCCGGGCGGGGCGAATGGTTCCGTGCTCCTAAGTCTGACGGGGCAGTAGCAATGCTTTAATCGCAACCCAGGTATCTCAACCATTAGTAGCAATCAGCATGTCGCATGCGCGATTTTGCCGTCGGGGCTGGGGGCGGCCCTGAGGGGCGATGGAACATGGTTGCCGATATGCTGGTCGGCCTGTGCGGGACGTGGGGCCTCGCCGGGTCGTTGACGTGGTCCTTCGCGCGAACGCGTCGGGCCATGTTGGTGGTGCAGATCTCGACCGCACCGGGGTTCTTCCTTCACTGGGCCCTTCAGGGGCACTGGACGGCTGCGGGCTTGAACGTGCTGACCATGATGCTCGCGCTGATTTCGGTCGCGTTGGACGGTCCGCCGGACAGTCGAGGCGTACGGGTTGCGCGCTCCCTTTACGTTTTCGCTCTGTTGCCAGTGGCGGCCCTGACAGCGTGGTCGTGGGAGGGTTGGCACTCGCTGTTTGCGGCAACTGGAACGGCGATTGCCTGCTGCGGCCGCTGGCAAACCGACAAAACCCGGTTCCGTGCCTTGATCCTCGCCTGCTCGGTGCCCTGGTTCGCGCACAACCTCACAGTTGGCTCGGTTCCGGCGATGGCCGCCGATCTGTTCCTCATGGGCCGCGGGGGCTGGCTCGCATTGCGTGGCCGGGTGCCGGCTTGGCGCATGGCAGCCGCACCCGCTAGCTGATTGACAACGCTAGCAGGCCCTGAGGTGGCGCACGGACAACCTGGCCAGCAACCCGACCGGCGAGGCACCATCCACCCTGCCAAGCAGCGGCCGGAGCAGTAGATCAATGCTGCTACGGCACTAATGATCGCACTCGGGCGTGCGCTTCTGGCTGAGGGTCATGTCGCTGCGGCCTCACCGCGGCTAACCGGCTGGCTGGACGATTAAGCATTCGCCGCTGCGATAGCGCATGCAGGCATCCTCCGCGACCTCCCGGGTCAAGCCGCCAAGGCGGGCCCGCCAGAGAACCGTACGTCCGACGGAGGTCGGTTGGACGGCCAGTAAAGCGTCGGTTAGCCGGAGGTGTTCACGAGCCGCCTCTGCGGCAACATGGGCGGTGCCCTCCAGGGCATAGGCGCCGACCTGGATGGACCACCCGCCCCGCGCCGCCTGGGCAATCGAGGCCGGTGCCGGCCGGCGGGCGACCGGGACAGGCTTCGAGAGAGTTGAGGCGCTCGCCGCTCCGACAAAGAGGCCGGTCGGTGCCAAGCTACTCTCCGATGATTCGGCAGCAGGCGGGTAGTGGGGTGCGCTGGCCGGCGTGGCCCAGGGTCGCGGAGCTTGATCCTGCGTTCCGACGCCGATGATAGAGGAACTTCCGGCACCGGACGGTGTGATCGACGCCGGGACGGTGATGAACTGCGGCGTGGCGGGACGCGCAACCGAGGTTTGCTGAGTAGAAGCAAAGGTGTAACCGCCACCGCCCTCGGTGCCGTAAACGCGGGTCCGCTCCTCTCTGGCCACGGCGAGGGCCGTCGGGTTTGGACCAAAGACACCCCGACGAGGTCCTGGCGGCACTGGGAGCTGGATCTCAGCGGCGGCCATCACCTCGGGTGGGGCCTGACGGCGGGGGTGGTACGCAGCGATGGCCGGACCGATCCGGGAGACGTAATGCCGGGTTTCCTCCGGAAGGCCACGGCCCGAGTAGAGGTATTCTTCGAGACGCCGTGGGCCGGCATTGTAAGCCGCAAGGAAGGCTGGCGAACCGTAGAGTTCGTACATTTCCCGAATGTAGGCCGTGCCGGCCATGATGTTGTCGTAGGGGTGATAGGGGTCATTGCCGAGGCGATGCCGGGCGCGCAGACCTGCGTAGGTCGTGGGCATGACCTGCATTAAGCCGGAAGCGCCGACACGGCTGGTGGCGGAGACACGGCCCCCAGACTCCTGGCGCATCACCTCGCGGATCCACTTCTCAGGTACGTCATAGCGTCGGCTTGCCTCTCGAATGTAAGGCCCCCAAGGGTCCGATGGCGGACCTGGCGGGTCGTAGCTCGACGGCCGCGCGTAGCCCGTGGCCGGGCTGCTGGATGCGGCGTGCCGGGAGTCGGTCGAGCAGGCCGAAAGAAGTGCCGCCACACAGACTACGGCGAGGCGATTGTCCCAAACACGCGATCTAAGTGAGGTCGCGGGCGTGGAACGGTCGGCACGTTCGTGGTCAGCAGTGAGCGGCGGATTGCGCAACTCGGTCACGGAGGGGCCCAGCCGTTGATGCGAGACCACAACATGTATGGTTGAGATAGAGCTAGTTGAGTCTGCGTGATGGTTGGGCAGAGCGCTCTCTGAACTCTGTTGCGGAGCTATTGGGCCTCGACCAACTGGAAGACAGTCTCGCTGCCCTTGGCGCCCTCCTTGCCGGGCCCGACCTGCCGGACGCGCTCGGCGGCCTCGACCAAAATGCTCTGGTGCTTCTTCGGCTTGCTGAAGAAGCCCCGGACCGTGTCGGCACGCCAGCCAGTTCCCTCAGCGGCCGGGCCGATGGAGGCGCCCTCAGACCGCTGCAGCAGGGCGCCACCTGCTGCGGCACGCGCCCTGGCGGAAGGCCTTCCAGGCCGAGCTGCTGACCTTCCTGGCGCGCAAGCACGACGACCAGGTCGATGCCCTCGGCCTGGTCGGGCAGCTGCTGGACAAGATGGTCAGGGGAAACTGCGCGCAAGCCCCAGGGCAAGGAGCCGAGGGACAGTTGGGCGAAGTTGTTCGATCGGGAGGACCTCGGCGTTGCCGACTGGCGCATCGCCTGAGGACAGGGCTGTTCACCACGGACCAACGACGGGTTTAAGTCAATGATACCGTCGTTAGACCCGTCAGACGGTTCACTCGAGCCGAGCCGCTGGCGCGGTTGCGAGCGATGCGGCAACTTGGTCAGCGAGCTGCTGCGCGGTGACAGGCTTGCGCAACAGGGCAAAGGTGCCACCGACGGCGGCGCCGACGGCGAGCGCAGCCGCATCGCCAGCGTAGCCGGTAATTAGGATCGCGGGTAGGCCGGGGCGACGGCCCTGCGCCGCCCGGATCAGGGCGACCCCGTCCATTCCCGGCATCGCCAGATCAGTGACAAGGATGTCGAAAGGCGCGCCCCGGTCCAACAGGTCGAGCGCGGCCGCGCCGTCCCCGCTTTCGGCCACTTCGTATCCAGCCTCGCCGAGCTGGGCCGCGAGGATCTCTCGCACGACCGGCTCGTCGTCCACCAGGAGCACGCGGGGGCGCCGGCCTGGCCCTGCGGTCGGAGGCATCCAGTTTGCCAACGGGGGACTGGGATGATGGCTCGGCTCCCGGTCAGTGACCGGCAGCCAGAGCGACACTGTTGTGCCCCGGCCCGGCTCGCTGGCGATGGCCAATGCCCCGCCCGACCCCTTGGCGAAACTCTGCGCCATGGCCAGCCCGAGCCCAGTGCCCTGCCCCTGGGACTTGGTCGTGAAAAAGGGCTCGGATGCCCGCGCGAGCGTATCCGCGCTCATTCCCTGGCCGGTGTCGGCGATGACGAGGTGCACGTACGGGCCGGCCTCCTTGAGGCAGTCGGGGCCGCCTTCGCTCTCTCCTTGCTGCATGCGGGCAGACAGCGTGAGCGTGCCTCCGTCCGGCATGGCGTCGCGTGCGTTAGTCGCAAGGTTCACCAGTACCGTCTCCAGCTGACCGCGGTCGGCCAACACTGACGGGAGGCCTGGCTCCGCATCCACCTCCACCCGGATCCGAGGCCCGAGCGTGGCCGACAGCACCTCCCGCAGGCCGCCCAGGAGCTCGGCGGCATCCAGTGCAGCCGGGCGCAGCTCCTCGCGGCGCGAGAAGGCCAGCAGGCGGCGTGTGACGGAGGCGCCGCGCCGGGCCGCCTCCTCCACCATGCCTGCCAGGCGCTCGACGGCCGCCCTGTCTCCAGCGCGTCGGCGGATCAGGCCGATGCCGCCGGAGACCGCCTGCAGGACATTGTTGAAGTCGTGTGCGATGCCGCCCGCGAGCTGCCCCACCGCCTCCATCTTCTGGGCATGGCGGAGACTCGCCTCTGTGGCACGGCGCTCCGCCATTTCCATCCGTAGCTTGGCGTTGCTGACGTCCAGCTCGTGCGTACGCTCCGCGAGGTCGAGGCGCAGTCGTAAGGTTTCCCCAAAGTACCGGCTTGAGCGCCTGACGGTCACGACGAGCACGACGAGGAACACGCCGATCATGGCGGCCGCGGCGAACCGGCGTCCCGAGCCCTCCAGGGCGAACCGAATAGCCAGGAGGCCACCGGCGGGAATGATGAAGGCGAGGGCGCTGGGGAGGTGCGCGTAGTGCAGCGCTGCAGCACCGGCGCACATGCCGGCAATCACGAATGCCCAGAACAGCTGGTGGATCTCGGCCTGGGGGAACAGAAGGAGCGAGCCCCCGCCCCAGAGCAGCCCCGTGGCGAGCGCGCCGCAGATACTGGCCGCGGACCAGCGCCGGTGCTGCGCGATTGCTGGTCCGGCGCGGCGGTAGGCCCACCAAGCGGCGAGCCGGGCCGCCGCGACCAGCACGGCCGCACCCAGCCACACGTAGGCGCCGTCGCCCTGCCCGTCCGCTACGAGGACCGCGACCATGATCGCAGCGTTGGTCATCGTGGCGAGCGCGGCGACCGGGATCTGCTCGAAGGCGGCCCTAACCCGCTCGGTCCGGAGCTCGGCCTCCTTAGTCATGCGACAGCCGTCGGGAGGCTTGGGGCATCCTCTCGATCCGGGTGGTTTCCGAAAGCAGGGTAGTTGAGGATGGGGCGAAAGGCCACAATCGCTGGCGGCGTTGGTACATGGAGGCAGCATAGCTCGCCGCGGCGTCCAACAGCGACAAGGCCGCCTGACCGGTTACGCCCTCGGCCCGCAGCCACTCCACCTAGCGCCCGCCGACGCGTGACCTGCTACGCTGCCCCCCGCCACACAAGGTGCGCCACTGCTGCATCAGGACCTGAAGCGGGCCGGTAGCGCCGATCGCACCGAAGGATCGAAAGCAGAGCCATGGCAGGAGACGCCGAGAACAGTAGCAACGGAGGGCATATTGTTATATGGCGGGTTGTGGCCTGGGGCGGGGCGGCGCTGCTGCTGCTTGCGCCGCTGATGGCGATGCAGTTCACCGAAGAGGTGCGGTGGACCGGATCAGATTCCGCGGTTTTCGGAGTGATGCTGGCCGTGCCACTTGGGGCCCTGGACCTCGCGGTGCGGACGACGCGGAGCAGGCCTACCGGGCAGCCGTGGCAGTGGCACTAGGTGCATCCTTACCTAATGACCTGGATGAATCTCGCAGTTGGCATCATCGGCAGCGAGGACGATTCCCGTAGCTTGGTGTTCTTCGGCGTGCTGGCGATCGGGATCGTCGGCGCTTTCATCGCGGGGGTTCCAGCCTCGTGGAATGGTGCGTGCTATGGTCGCAACGGGAGTTCCCACTTTTCAGTCGCGGTGGCCGCCCTGATCGGCGGGCATTCGACGGTCGTCCTGACCGGGTCCTTCGTCGGGGCGTGGTTCCTGTCCGCCTGGCTCTTCCCGAGGGCGGCAAAGGATCAGACTGGCGCCCAACTGACGGGGTAGCGAGGGCTCGGTGCCTTTCTTCCGTCCGTGGCGGCGGTTGGCTCGGGTACAAATGTCAGACGCGTTCCACTACGCGTTTGGGTGCTCGCTCAGCCGCGGTAAGGCTGATCAGCCCCCATCGCGTGGTCCGCAGTGAATGTTAGTTCAGCGTTGGCCTGGGCGCCACGACCTGTGTGGTTGGCAAGGCCGGTCGGCGTAGCGCCATCGGCCAAGCGGCGAGAACTGGCAGAACGACCTCCGGTGCTGGCGGTCGGTATCTCAGCGCGCCATGTGGCCGCACGGTATTGTAGTGCCGGCGCCAGCTTTCGATCACGACCTCGGCTTCCCGCAGGCTGTAGAAGATCTCGCCATCCAGCAGTTCGTCGCGCAGACGCGCGTTGAACGATTCCACATATCCGTTCTCCCACGGGCTGCCCGGTGCGATGTAGGCCGTCTTGGCACCGACCGCCCCGATCCAGCCCTGCACCGCCTTGGCCACGAACTCAGGGCCGTTGTCCGAGCGGACGTGCCCGGGCACGCCGCGCAGGATGAACAGGTCGGACAGCACGTCGATGACGTCTGTCGCCTTGAGCTTGCGCCCTACCCGGATGGCCAGGCACTCGTGAGTGAACTCGTCGAGGAGGTTCAGCATTCTGAACTTGCGTCCGTCATGGGTACGGTCCTCGACAAAGTCGTAGCTCCACACATGGTTCGGCCGCTCCGGGCGCAGCCGAATGCAGGAGCCGTCGACCAGCCACAGCCGTCCGCGCTTCGGCTGGCGCGGCGGCACCTTCAGCCCCTCGCGCCGCCAGATCCGCTCCACCCGCTTGGCGTTCACCAGCCAGCCGGCATCCCGCAGCAAGGCCGTAACCTTGCGGTAGCCGTAGCGGCCATACTGCCGTGCCAACTCGATGATGTCGGCCGTCAGCCGCGCTTCGTCGTCTTGGCCCCGCGGCACCTTGCGCTGGGTCGAGCGGTGCTGGCCGAGCGCCGCACAGGTGCGGCGCTCGGAGACACCCATCGTGTGCACGATGTGCTCGACACAGGCGCGCCGGCGCGCGGGGCTCAGTAGTTTCCCCGGGCGGCCTCCGCCAGGATCTGCTTGTCGAGCGTCAGGTCCGCGATCGCTTTGCGCAGCCGGGCGTTCTCCATCTCCAGGTCTTTCAGCCGTTTCACCTGGTCCGACTTCAGCCCGCCGAACTCCCGCCGCCAGCGATAGTAGGTCACCTCGGTCACCCCAATCGCCCGGATCGCCTCCGCCACGGACTGCCCCTGCGAAACCAGGACGTCCACCTGCCGCAGCTTGGCTACGGCCTCCTCAGGCCGGTGCTTCTTGCTCGCCATCTCGGTCCTCCTCCGACTCGAAGTCATACTTCAGGGCGGACCACTTCAAAGGGGGAGGATCACGCTTGGCAGGCGATCCGCAGCGCGTCTTTCCCGACCAGGCGGCCTGGGCTGCGCATCTCGAGCGGCTCGACATCCGCGGCATGGAAGGCAGTCTCGCACCAGCGCGCCTGGCCACCGAAGGCGCGCTCTGGGGTGCCATCAAGGCGCATGGCCTGCTGCCCGGGACGGTGATCGTCAGCGACGATGCCGGCCAGTTCGCCCTTGGCGAG
>NZ_SMSJ01000084.1 GCF_004355005.1 Dankookia rubra | reverse complement strand
TCGGGCACATGCGCAGGCTATCGAAGCTGCCCGACCGCGTTCGCAGCTTCTTCGGGCACAAGACTTTTCGCTACGCCGCCTGATTCAAGATCGCCCAGGCCGGATCAATAACTGCGGGAGGTCCGGCTCGGTCTCGATCCGGCGGTGGAGGCGACGCCGGCCCTGGCCCCGTTGATCGACCCCGATCTGCACAGCTGCGGCACCGTCCGCCCGCATGGCGAGGCCGCGTTGCGCCACCCCGAGGCGAGGTTCTGGATTGCCGGCATGAAGAGCTATGGCCGCGCGTCCACCTTGCTGCTGGCCACCGGCCACGAGCAGGTGCGCAGCATCGCCGCGGCGCTGGCCGGCGGCTCTGGAGGTTCACCTGGACTTGCCGGAGGCCGGCGTCTGTTCGACGGACCGGCCAGTGGCCGTTCCGGCAAACGGTTGCTGCGCGCCGCAGCCGGTGCCGGCGGCCGCCTGCCGCGACGCGAAGATCGTGGCGGCAGCGCCGGCCGCTGGCCGGAACGGCTGCTGCGGCTGAGCCTCAGGCGGCCCGGCCGAGCCGGCGCAGGACGGCCAGGCCCAGCAGCGTGACCAGGGCCAGGTGGCCGAAGCCGAGCGCCCAGCCGAGCGTGCCGGGCCCGGCCAGGTCCAGCGCCACGCCGACTCCAAGCGGGCCGAGGAAGCCGCCGGCATACCCGCACATGCTGTGCAGCCCCATGGTCGCCCCGCGCCGTCCCGGCGCCGCGGCCTGCACCGTGCCCGCGGTCAGCGCCGAACTGTCGAGATAGATCGCGGCATTCCAGGCGATGACGCAGAGCGCGGCGAGCGGCGCCGAGACCAGGCCTGACCAGCCCACCAGCAGCGACAGCAGCGCCGCCGCTCCCATCGCCGCCGCCACCACCCGTGCCCGGCCGAAGCGCTGCGCCGTCTCGTTGCCGGAGATCGACACCGCGATCCCGGCCAGCCCGGCGGCGGTGAAGATCGCGGTCGGCCCGGGCAACCAGGCAGGCGCGCCATGCCGGTCGATGGTGGCCGCGAGAAAGGTCACCGCCCAGGCACGCAACGCCGCCAGTTCCCAGGTATGTACCGCGTAGCCGGCGATCCAGGCCATGGCAGCGCGGTTGCGGAAGACGGGGCGGAAGTCGAGCAGCGCCCCTGGCGGCGGGGCCTCGGCGGGCCGGCGTGGCGGTTCCGCCGGCATCACCGCGGCGCCGATCGCGCCGGCGGCCAACGCCGCGACGCCGCCGAACAGGAAAGCGGCGGCGGGGCCGGCCAATGCCTCGATCCCGCCGGCGACGGCGAAGGAGGCCGCGCCGGCGATGCCGACCCCGGCGGCATGCCAGGTGACCGCGCGCGACTGGGCCGCGCCCTCCAGCCGGTCGGCGATCGCCTTCAGCCCGGGCATGTAGCAGCCGGCCCAGCCGATGCCGGCCATGGCGCGGAGGACCAGCCCGGTCCAGAACCCGTCTGCCAGCAGGGCGAAGCCGAGATGCGAGGCCACGGTCAACCCGGTGCCGACCAGGTAGACCCGCCGCGTCGCAACCCTGTCGGTGAGCGAGACCAGCACCGGCACGGCGACCACATAGGCGGCGAAGAAGGCACCAATCAGCCAGCCGGCCTCGGTCGCCGTCAGCGACCAGCGGTGGATGTAGCCGGGCAGCAGCGCCGGCAGGGTGAAGGCGCCGATCTGGGCCAGCACCTGCGCGGCGACGATGGCAGCCACGAAGCGGGTCGTCCCGGACATGGCACGAGATTAGATCAGGCTTGTCCGGATCCATCATTCTGGCATTCTGGAAGTATGGATGAGACTGCCGCCGCCGAGGCCTTCGCCGCCCTCGCCCAGGAGACCCGCCTCCGGGTCTTCCGCCTGCTGCTGCGGCACGGTCCGGCAGGGCTGCCGGCCGGGGACATCGCCCGCCGCGCCGGCACCCCGGCCAACACCATGTCCACCCACCTGGCAGTCCTCAGCCGCGCCGGGCTGGTCCAGGCCCGGCGGGAAAGCCGCCAGGTCTTCTACGCGGTGGAACTGACGGGTATCCGTGCCCTAGTCGCCTTCCTGGTCGAGGATTGCTGCGGTGGCCGGCCCGGTGCCTGCGCCCCGCTGCTCGATGCCGCCCTGCCGCTCGCCTGCTGCGGGCCGGTTACCGGAGACCGCGCATGAGCGATGCCGCAACCCGCCGCCTGTCCTTCCTCGACCGCGGCCTGACAGTCTGGATCTTCGCCGCCATGGGGCTGGGCATCGCGCTCGGCAGCCTGGTGCCCGGGCTGCCGGCGGCGCTCGACGCGCTCTCCCTCAACGGCACCAACCTGCCGATCGCCGCCGGGCTGATCCTGATGATGTATCCGCCGCTGGCGCGGGTCCGCTACGAGGCACTGCCGGCGGTGTTCAAGGACCGCCGGGTCCTGCTGCTGTCGCTGGTGCAGAACTGGATCATCGGGCCGATGCTGATGTTCGGCCTGGCGGTGGCCTTCCTGTCCGACCGGCCGGACTACATGACCGGGCTGATCCTGATCGGCCTCGCCCGCTGCATCGCCATGGTGCTGGTCTGGAACCACCTGGCGCGCGGGGACGCGCAATACGTCGCCGGTCTCGTCGCCTTCAACAGCATCTTCCAATTGCTCTTCTTCGGCGCCTATGCCTGGTTCTTCATGGGCGTGCTGCCGCCGCTGGTCGGGCTGGAGGGGCGCGTCGTGCAGGTTCCTTTCGGTACCATCGCCGGCGCGGTGCTGCTCTATCTCGGCGTACCCTTCGTCGCCGGTTTCCTGACCCGGCGCGTGCTGACCGCGCGGCATGGCGAGGCCTGGTATACGCAGCGCTTCCTGCCGCGCATCGCGCCGATCACCCTGGCGGCGCTGCTGCTGACCATCGTGGCGATGTTCACCCTGAAGGGCGGCGAGGTGCTGCGCCTGCCGCTGGATGCGCTGCGCATCGCGCTGCCATTGACGATCTACTTCCTGGTGATGTTTCTCGTCTCCTTCGCCATGGGCCGCTGGATCCATGCCGACTACCCGCGCACCACCGCCATCGCCTTCACCGCCGCGTCGAACAATTTCGAACTGGCGATCGCGGTGGCCATCGCCGCCTTCGGGCTGGCGTCCCCGGTTGCCTTCGCCACGGTGATCGGGCCGCTGGTCGAGGTGCCGGTGCTGGTCCTGCTGGTCGGCGTGGCGCTGCGGCTGGGCAAGGCCTGGTTCCCCGGAGACGCGGTGCCGGCGCGTGGCTGAAGCCCGCGACGTCACCGTGGTCGGCAGCGGGCAGGTCGACCTCGCCGCGGGCTACTTCCTGGGCCGCACCGCGATTTCCTTCGCCATCCTCGATGCCGGAGAGGCGCCGTGCGGCGTCGGGCGGCATGCCCGGGACCCGCTGACGCTGTTATCCCCGGCGCAATGAAATCCGCTGCCGGGCTGGCCGATGCCGGATACGGCTCGGTGACGGCGATCCGTCCCGCGATGCCATGTGCTGTTCGGACGCGCACCGCCCGCCGGCAGGTCGAGTGCGAAGGCCTGCCGCCGCCGCCGGAACAGGGCGGGCTGGGCGACGTGGCCGCGGCCGCGCCGGGCCGGGAGGACCGGTTTCGCGGCGCGTGCGGCAGCCTGCGTCCCCTCGCCCGGCTGGAAACCGATGCCGCGGCCTGGCCGGACCGCACCCCCATCGCGGCCGATGCGATCATCCGCCGCACCGGCTTCCGCCCCGCGCCCGGCCGCCTGGCGCCGCTCGGCCTGGCCCAGCCGGACGAAAGGGTGGTGGTTGGGCCCGTGGCGCGGGCCCTGGCCGAGCCGCGGCTCTTCTGGCTGCTCGGCTACGGCAATTGGACCGGCTTGGCCTTGGCAACGCTCGCCGGCGTCACCCGGGCGATGCGGGAGGCAGCGCAGCAGGTGGCCCAAGCATCCGGCCGATCCGGAACGGTCATGCGGATCTCAGCCGCGGCCCGCACCCTTTGACCGATCTGCAATCATGGAACCGCACGACCTCGCCTTCGCCCCCAGCCCGACCTGCCGCGCGCCCTTCTGCCTGCGGGACCGAGCGGGCTGGCAGCCGGGGCGTTCGCCGCCCGGCTGGACGTGCCGGCTTCGACGCTCGCCTTCGTGCGCACCCTCGATCAGGCGAGGCTGGTCGGCGCCAAGCGGCAGGGCCGCAGCCCGATCCATGCGGTGCGCGTCGCCCAACCGCGCGGGCTTCTCGCCGTCCTGACCGATGCCCGCTGCGGCGATCTCGGCCCCTATCTCAACCCTGCTCTGCCGGTGAACGGCGCTAGGCCGCCGCTCCCCTTTGCCCTGCGCTTCTCCTCTGGACCCGCAATTCCCGCCGCTCGAGCATGACAGGGGCGCCTCGCCGCCTGCTGGTCCGCCGGGTCAGACTCCTGCCGGACGGGCCGCTGCCAGCGGTGATGCAGCCGCTGGAGGTGTAGGGCCGTAACGTCTCCGGCCTGCTCCATGGCCAAGGCGGGCTGGTCTCCGCCTTGCTGGGCTTGGCAGGCTTGCTGGCGACCTGCTGGGCGGTCACCTCCGCCTTGCCGCTGCGGGCCGATGTCGCCGGATGAGGGGAGCGGCGTTCAGGCCGTCGCCTCTCCCACCGCCTTCTTCGCTGCGGCCGGCTTGGCGCGCCGTTCGAACATCCCGGCGATGCCGCGCGGCAGGAACAGCATGAAGAGCACCAGCAGCAGGCCATAGACCAGAGGCGCCGCGCCGGTGAACTCGGTGCCGAAGCCGATGCGCAGCCCTTCCTCCAGCCCGATGGTGATGGCGGCACCGATGGTCGGGCCGAAGGGCGCATACATCCCGCCGGCGATCGCGCCGAAGACGATCTGCAGCGAGATGCCGAGGCCGGCCAGCGATTCCGGGTTCAGGTATTGCCGGTACTGCGCGGTCAGCGCCCCGGCGGTCGCGGCCAGCGCCACCGAGATCACCGTGACCTTCATCTTCTCCCGCGTCACCCGGATGCCGATCGAGGCCGCGGCGTCCTCGTCCTCGGAGATCGCCGCCAATGCCTTCGAGGACATCGAGCGGTCGAGCAGCCGCCAGGCCAGCAGGCCGGCCGCCCAGGCCACCAGCGAGAGCCACCAGAAGCCGGTCTTGTCGAACTGCATCGCCAGGAAGCCGCCGCCCGGCGCCGCCTGGGCCGGCGTCATGCCGAGCGAGCCGCCGGTGATGTCGCGCATCGCGACGATCAGGATGCGGACGATCTCGCCGGCCGCCAGCGTCACCAGCGCGAAGTAGTGCCCGACCACGCGCAGCCGGAAGGCCGGATAGCCCAGCAGCATGCCCATCAGCACCGCAACGACGACGCCGACCGGGATGCCGATCCAGGGCGTCAGGCCGATGCTGTTCCAGAGGATCGCCATGGTATAGGCGGCGGCGCCGAGAAAGGCGCCATGGCCGAAGGAGACCAGGCCGTAGCGCCCCATCATCGCCCAGCCGGTGCCGGCCAGCGCGGTCAGCACCATGGTGATGAGGACATGCATGACATAGTCGGGCGGCGAGAGCAGCGGCAGCGCCATCAGCGCGGCCAGCGCCACCGCCGGCAGGATATAGTCCTTCATCGCGCGAAAAGCCCCTGCGGCCGGACGAACATGGTGACGATGAAGAAGGCGAAGGCGATGACGTAGGAGAATTCCGTCGTCCCCCAGAAGCCGCCGACCGAGATGATCAGCCCCATCAGGAAGGCCGCGAGGAAGCCGCCCAGCATGTTGCCGAGGCCGCCCATGACGCAGATCATGAAGGTGATCGGCCCGAAGGACAGGCCGACGAAGGGATGGACGTCGAGCTGCACCACCAGCAGGCAGGCGGCGAGCCCCGCCAGCGCGCCGCCGACCGCGGACGCAATCAGGTAGATCCGCCGGGGATCGACGCCCATCAGCGGCATCACCTCCCGGTCCCGCGCGATGGCGCGGATGGCGGTGCCGACATAGGTGAACTTGAGGAAGGCCCAGAGCACGCCGGCGCCGAGCAAGGCGGCGCAGAAGGCGGCCAGCTTGGTGCCGCTGACGAAGACCTCCCCCACCTCCATCGGCGGCATGTCGACGCCGAGCGAGCGGAACTCGGTCGAGAAGACCAGGGTCGCCGCGCCCTGCAGCACGAAGAGCACGCCGCCCGTCGCCAGCACCTGGTTGATCGGCGGCGAGGTCAGCAGCGGCCGCACCACCAGCAGGTGCAGCAGCAGGCCGAAGACCGCGATGATCGGCAGGCAGGCGGCGAAGGCCAGCCAGAGCGGCCAGCCCGCCTGGGTGTAGAGGAACCAGACGGCATACATGCCGACCATCACCAGCTCGGCGTAGCAGAGCCAGACCACGTCGACGACACCGAAGACCAGGTTCAGCCCCAGCGCCGGCAGGGCGAAGACGCCGCCGAGCAGGATGCCGTTGACCAACGCTTCGAGGAAAAACGGATCCAAGCTCAATGCCCCCCGAGATAGCTGCGGCGGATGGCCGGATCGGCGGCCAGCTCGGCGGAACGCCCTTCGGCGGCGACGCGCCCGGTTTCCAGCACATAGGCGCGGTCGACCACGCGCAGCACCTGCGCCACGTTCTGCTCGACGATCAGCACCGTCAGCCCCTCCTGCCGGATGCGGCGGACCAGCTCGAAGACCTGCTGCACGACGATGGGCGCGAGGCCGGCCGAGGGCTCGTCCAGCAGCAGGATCTTCGGCCCCGACATGAGCGCACGGCCGATCGCGCACATCTGCTGCTCGCCGCCCGACATGGTGCCGGCCAGCTGGTGACGGCGCTGCTTCATCTTCGGGAAGAGCTCGTAGACATGGTCGCGCCGCGCGTCGAAATGCGCCCGCGCCGCCCTGGTGAAGGCGCCGACCTTGAGGTTCTCCTCGACCGTCAGGTGCGGGAAGAGCCGGCGGTTCTCCGGCACATGGGCGATGCCCAATCCCGGCAGCTCGTGCGGCGGCACCTGGGTCAGGTCGCGGTCGCCGTAGCGCAGCGTGCCGGCACGTGGCCGGATCAGGCCGGAGATGACGCGCAGCAGGGTGGTCTTCCCCGCGCCGTTCGGCCCGACGACCCCTACCGCCTCGCCCGGCTCGACCCTGAGGCCGACGCCGAACAGCGCCTGGAAGTCGCCATAGCCGGCCTGGATGCCGGAGAGTTCCAGCGTCGCGCCCCCTGGTGCGCGGGCCGGCGTCCCGCCGGCGGGCATGGACAGTGCGGCACTCATGCTGCGCGGGTCTCCGGCGGGCCGAGATAGACCTCGGCAACCTTGGGGTCGTCCTGCGCCTCGGCGGGGGTGCCCTTGAAGATGACCGCGCCGTGGTCGAGTACGACGACGCGGTCGACGACCGACAGAAGCACGCCCATGATGTGCTCCACCCAGACGATGGTGATGCCGCGCTCGTCGCGGATGCGCTTCAGCATCTCGGCCGCCTGGCGCATCTCCCCGGTGTCGAGACCGCCGAGCGATTCGTCCGCCAGCAGCAGCTTCGGCTGCGTCGCAAGGGCCCGGGCCAGTTCCAGCTTCTTCAGCCCGGCCGCACCCAGCCCATGTGCCGTGGCCTGCGGGTCGTCCGGCAATTGCGCCAGCCGCAGCGCATCGCGCGCGCGCCGTTCGGCCTCCGGCTTGTCGATATGCCCGCCGGCGCCGAAATGCGCCGCCAGCATCGCGTTCTCCAGCAGCGACAGGCCGCGGAAGGGGCGCGGGATCTGGAAGGTGCGCCCGATGCCGCGCCGGCAACTTTCGTCCGCGGTGAGTCCGGCGATCTCCTCACCGGCCAGCCGCACCGACCCGGCGGTCGGCTTCAGCATGCCGGCGATGCAGTTGAAGGTGGTGGACTTGCCCGAGCCGTTCGGCCCGAGCAGCCCGAGGATCTCGCCCTGCGGCACGCTGAAGGAGACGGCGTCGACGGCGGTGAAGCCGCCGAACTTCTTCGTCAGACCCTCGACCTGCAGCAGCGGCGTCGCGCCGCTCATGCTCAGGACTTCAGCGCATAGGGGTTCTCGGGCGGCAGCGGCATGACCGGCTCCCGGCCGATCTGCGAGGGCCAGATCACGTGCGACTTGGCGTTCTCGAACTGCATCACCACGCAGATGCTGCGGGCATTCTGCCCCGCCATGACGTCCTCGGGCGGGTTGAACTTCACGCCATAGCCCTGGATGGTGCCGCCGAGCGGGATGTCCACCTGCAGCGCCGCCTCGCGCAGCGCATCGGCGCTCATGCCGCCGGTCTTCCGCACTGCCGGCTTCAGCACGTGCTCGAGGAAGATCCAAGTGTTGTTGAAGCCCATGGAGGCATGCGGCGGCAGGTCGCGCACCTGGTACTTGGCCGAGTACTTCTCGACGAAGGTCTTGGCCAGGTCGGCGACGCCGGGCTGCAGCTTCGACCAGTCCAGCATCTGCGTCGCCGCCGGATCGGCGTTGCACATGAACTCGATGTCCTTGCCGAAGGTGTCCCAGAGCTTGTCGATCTGCGACCAGCCGGCGCCATGGCCGAACAGCATCCGGAACCGCAGGCCGCCCGAGCGCGCCTGGCGCAGGAACAGCGTGATGTCCGGGTTGTAGCCGACCTGGTAGACGATATCCGGCCGTTCCCGCCGCAGCTTGGTGACCAGGGTCGAGAGGTCGGGCGTCGTCGCCGAATAGGCCTCCTTCAGCACCAGCGGCATGTTGCGCTTCTTGGCATTCGCCTCGATCGCGCCGGAGACGCCGGTGCCGTAGGGCCCGTCCTCGTAGATGCAGGCGAGCTTCACCTTCTCGGGCGGCATGCCGAGCTTCTTCGCCGCCTGCTCGGCGACGACCGAGACCGTGCCTTCCGCATACTGGTCGGAATGCACGGTCGGGCGGAAGACGTAGCGGAAGTTCTTGTCCTTCAGCACCGCGGTCGCGATCGCCGAGGTGATCCACATGATCTTCTTCTGCGCCTCGAACCGGCCCGACAGGGGGACGGCATGGGCGGAGGAGTAGATGCCGGTGACGACCTCGAGCTTCTCCTGTCCCAGCAGGCGCTCGGCCTCGTTGATCGCGACATCGGCCTTGCTCTGGCTGTCGGCCGAGACGCCGACGACGGGGCGGCCATCGACGCCGCCGCGCTCGTTGAACAGCGCGATCGCCAGCTCGCCGCCCTGGAACAGGGGGACGGAGCCTGCGCCGGCAAAGGGGCCGGAGAGGTCGGTGAGGATGCCGACGCGAAGCGGGTCGCCGCCGCGGGCGGGGGCGGTCTGCGCCCGCGCCGTGGCCGGCACGCTGGCGGCGATGCCGAGGCCCGCCCCGGCCTGAAGAAGCGTACGGCGCGATGACCCGCTGTTCGGCATTCCTGTATTCCTTCCCTGAGCCCCGGGCCGCGGCATGCGGGGAGCGGCGGGGGAAGGTGCGCGGCGCGGGGATGGCCCGGCTGTCCCGCTTTTCCCCGCCGTGCCTTGCTGCGCGCGGCTTATGTATTGCGGGAAGGAGAAACTGCCGGCGCCACCGCGTCAAGCGGCAGCGGCATCAGGGCTTGCGGAAACGCGCCGCGAAGAAGCCGTCCATGCCGCCGCGATCTGCCCAGAGGTCGGGGCGGGTGCGCAGCGTGCCGGCGGGGGTGATCGCCTCGGCGAGGCTTGGCAACTCCTCCGGCCGCACCGGATCGACCGCGAGGCCGAGCGCCGCCGCGGCGGCCAGGTGCGCCTCGCCCTCCTCGGCCTGCAGCGAGCAGGTGGCGAGCACCAGCCGGCCGCCCGGCGCCAGCCGGCGCGCCGCCGCCGCCAGCAGCGCGCGCTGCAGCTCGGCCATGGCGGGGATGTCCTTGGCGCGCTTCAGGTAGGGCACGTCGGGGTGCCGGCGAATGGTGCCGGTGGCGCTGCAGGGCGCGTCCAGCAGGATGGCGTCGAAGCTGGCGCCGCCGGCATCCCACTGTACCGCATCGGTGACCACGACCTCCGCCGGCAGTTGCAGCCGCGCCAGGTTCTCCCGCAGCCGCGCCGCCCGCTTCGGATCGCGCTCCACCGCGGTCACCGCCCCGCCGGCGGCGGCGAGCTGCGCGGTCTTGCCGCCCGGCGCGGCGCAGAGGTCCACCACGCGCTCCCCCGGCCGCACCGCCAGCAGCCGCGCCGGCAGGGCGGCGGCGGCGTCCTGCACCCAGAAGGCGCCCTCGGCGAAGCCGGCCAGTTCGGTGACCCGGGTTCCGGCGGGGTAGCGCCAGGTCCCGGTCGGCAGGACCTCGCCGCCCTCGGGTGCCGTAGCGCCCGGCTTCAGGCTGAGGTCAAGCGGCGCCTCGGTCCGATGCGCCGCGGCGATCGCCCGCACCGCCGGCCCATAGGCGGTGTGCCAGGCGGTCCAGAGCCAGCCCGGGGTGTCGCGCCGCTCGGCGTCCAACCCCTCCAGCGCCGCCGGCCCGGCCTCCGCCACCTTGCGCAGCACCGCATTGACCAGCCCGGCGAAGGGCGCGGGGACGAGATCCACCGCGCTGCCGACCGCGGCATGCGCGGGGGTGCCGAGCAGCAGCAGCTCCGCCGCGCCGATCCTGAGCGCGTTGCGCACGGTCTCCGGCGGCTCCTTGCGCAGGAAGGGTTCCAGCACGGAATCGATCGACCCGGCCCGGCGCAGCACCGCCGCGGCGATGCGGTGGGCGGCGGCCTTGTCGCGGGGCGATACGGCGGCGCCCGGCCGCGCCTCCCCCTTGCCGCGGACGCGGTGCGGCTTGCCGTCGGTGGGCAGCGCGTCCAGCGCCTCCTCCAGCGGGCGGTGGCGCAGGATGACGGCGTCGAGCAGGGCGGCGGCGGCGCGCCTTGCGGGGCTTTGCGGAGGATTGGCCATGAAGCCGGGCTTTATGGCCCCCGGGCGCCGCCCATGCTAGTCCGCGCGCCCATGCATCTCATGGCGCCATCGCGTACCGACCGCTCCCTCGGCGCCCTGCCGGAGGCCCTGCAGCGCCGGCCGCGGCTGGCGCTGGTCCTGCTCTGCCTCGCCTTGTGGCTGCCGGGCTTCTTCACCCTGCCGGCGACCGACCGGGACGAGGCCCGCTTCGCCCAGGCGACGAAGCAGATGCTGGACACCGGCGACTACGTCCGCATCCGGGTCGGGGAGGAGGAGCGGAACAAGAAGCCGGCCGGCATCCACTGGCTGCAGGCGGCGTCCGTCACGCTGGTCGAGGCGGCGCATCTCGGCACCCGCCGCGACATCTGGGCCTACCGCATCCCGAGCCTGCTGGGCGGCATGCTGGCGGTGCTGGCGACCTTTCACTGGGGACGGTCGCTGGTGGGCCGGCGGGCCGCCCTGCTCGGCGCCGGCATGCTGGCCTCCTCGCTCGTGCTGGTGGCCGAGGCGCATATCGCCAAGACCGACGCCGCGCTGCTGGCGACCGTCACGGCCGCCATGGGGCTGTTTGCCAAGGCCTACCTGCGGCCGGGGCATTTCACCGCCCGCGAGGCCGCCGACTTCTGGCTGGTGCTCGGCGCCAGCATCCTGCTGAAGGGCCCGGTCGGGCCGATGGTGCCGCTGCTGGCCGGCATCACCTTGGCCGTCGCCGACAAGGGCGCGCCCTGGCTGCGCGCGCTTCGCCCCGGCTGGGGCCTGCCGCTGATGGTCGCCGCCGCGGCGCCCTGGTTCGTCGCCATCGGAATCGCCACCGAGGGCCGCTTCTTCGAGCAGGCGGTCGGCGGCGACATGCTGTCGAAGATCGGCAGCGGCGAGGAGAAGCATGGCGGCCCGCCGGGCTTCTACCTGCTGACCTTCGGCATCGCCGCCTTCCCCGGCGCCTGGATCGTGCTCCTCGCCCTGCCGACCGCCTGGCGCGACCGGCTGAACCCGCCGACCCGCGTCCTGCTGGCCTGGATCGTGCCGTCCTGGCTGGTCTTCGAGGCGGTCTCGACCAAGCTGCCGCACTATACCCTGCCGATGTATCCCGCCTTGATGCTGCTGGGCGCTGCCTGGGCGATGGACCCGCTGCGCCGGCTGCCGCCCCGCTGGTGGCGTTGGTTCGCGCTGGCGGCGCTCGGGCTGGCGGCGCTCGGGCTGGCGCTGGTGGCGGGAGCAGCCGGGTGGTTCCTGCAGCGCCACGCCTTCGGCCTGGCGCTGCTGGTGCTGCTGCCGGGCGCGCTGCTGGTCTGGGTCGTGGCGCGCAACGCGGCGCGCGGCGCCTGGGGCCGCGCCGGGATGCTCGGCGCGCTGCTCGCCGTGCCGCTCTATGCCACGGTGCTGGAAGGCGTGGCGCCGCGGCTCGAGCCGCTGTGGATCGCGCCGAGGCTGGCGGCGGTGCTGCAGGACCGGGCGCCGGGCCTCGCCTCGCGCGATTTCGGCATCACCAGCCATTCCGAACCTTCGGTCCTCTTCGCGGTGGGCGGCGAGACCAGCCTGCTGCGGACCGGCACGGATGCCGCCCGCTTCCTGGCCGGCGGGCCGGGCCGGGTGGTCGCGGTCGGCGATCGCGCGGAGCGTGACTTCCAGCGGGAAGTTGCGGTATTGGAACTACCGTTGCAGGAGATCGGCCAGGTCACCGGCTTCAACTACACACGGGGACGCTGGATCACCCTCATGCTCGTCCGGCGCGCATCTTGATCGACTGGGTCACCGGCCTCGTCGCCGCGGGCGGCCTGTTCGGCGTCTTCGCCCTGATGCTGGCGGAGAACCTGTTCCCGCCGCTGCCCTCCGAGATGGTGATCCCGCTCGCCGGCTTCGCCGCGGCGCGCGGGCAGATGTCGCTGCCCGGGGTGATCCTGGCCGGCGTCGCCGGTTCGCTGGTCGGCAATGCCGTCTGGTTCGAGCTCGCCCGCAGCTATGGGGCGGAGCGGGTCTACCGCATGATCGACCGCCTGCACCGCTTCACCCGGCTGGGGCGGGAGGAGATCGGCCAGGCCGAGGCGGCGCTGCGGCGCAACGGTCCGGCTGCGGTCTGCATCGGCCGGGTGATGCCCGGGCTGCGTACCGGGATCTCGATCCCGGCCGGGCTGATCGCCCTGCCGCGGAGCGTCTTCTATCTCTGGACCACCATCGGCACGGCGATCTGGACCGCCGGGCTGGCGCTGGCGGGCTACCTGCTGGAGGACAGTTTCCACCTGGTCGGGGAATGGGCCGGCCCGGTCGGCGCTGGCCTGGCGTTTTGCGTGGTTGGGCTGCTGGGATGGCAGGTCTGGAAGGCGCGGCGGCGCGGGTAATACCTGACGCACGACGTTCCGACCCGTGGCCCGCTGGGCCGAGGCGCGGGATGGCGCCCGCCGCCGATGCGGCGAAGCCAAGCCGTGCGGCGGCACGGCGCCCGGCGTCCGAGGGGCACGAAGGCAGACCTTCGTGCGCGCGGCATAAGACATGATACGCCAGACCACCTCTTCGCTTTCCGCTGGTCGGGCGGCCGCTGCGCAGTGGCGCTGTCTTGGTGCCCGCCTGTGAAATGGTGACGAGGCTGATTGGGCGGGCTCATCCCGTCCTTCCAGCCGAGGCCGCCATGCGGAGCCCTGCCGATCGCGGTCGGATTGAAGCTGGCGACGTCGACGATGCACCGATATCCGCGCAGTTGCCTGACCACGATTTCGCAGACGGGCTGACAGGAGGCCGCCCGCACTGCCCTGACCTAGCAACGCCTATCGCAGCGCTCTAGGTAAGCAGGTAGTAGTTGCCCGTACTTGCGCCGAACCCGCCCACGTCGAGGAAATATACGCCGTCGTATGGTGCGGTGAAGTCAATATGCGAGTTTCGGTTGTATGCGTCTGTATCATCGTTGTACGCCAACAGCTGAGTTCCGCTGCTGTTCCAGATGCCAAGCGTTGGATCGTCGAGCGGCTGGTTCGTCCCGGGATCCAGCCAGGGCGCGCCCGTGCTTATGACTCCGAACTCGTGGTGGGTCCCTGCGTACGAATAGAACGAGTACCAGTCCTGATCGAGCGCATCATGTATGTTGCCCGGAATCCCTCGCGAAGGGAGCGCGCCAGCGTAGGTGGACGCGTTGCCCGGTATTTCGTGCGCCGTGACCTGGTAGCCGCCAGTGGCGCTCGTCCCGGCGTTGGGAGCCGGGGATGCACCGGCACTCAGGAAATACACCCCATCGGCGACGGGACTGAAGGTGAGCAGCGCGTTCGAAATGCCCCCGAGGGGAGAGTCATCGTTGTAATCCAGTTGCTGCGTGCCGCTGCTATCCCAGAGGCTGAGCGTTGGATCGACGCCGAAACCCGTGTTCTGGAACTGATATTCCTCACCTCGATGCAGAAAAATCCCGAACCAATCTTGATCACCGGCTACATTGATTGATCCGAAATCAGTAGCTTCGCCGTTTGGCCCAGGACCGATCGACAAGGAATGCTTGGTTGACACGTTGTCGGGAATCGTATCGAAGAGGAATTCTCCTTCGAAAATGGAGACTGGTGGGATTTCGAAATCCAATGGCATTTGTTTCCTCCGAAAATAGATTATTCTGTGTATCGTTTTTCCTGTTTTGGAAATCAAGCCAACCAAGGTGCTCCGTTCGAGGAGCCTAATCGCCTAAGGCACTTTCCTGACGAGCGATTGCATCACCCAAGACATGAAATATCAAATACACTTTCTACGAGCGCCGCAGGTGCATTGACAATCTTCTCCGCAATTGACTGAATTAAAATGTATTATAAATATTTAGTTTGGAAAAAATATATCAAGGATTAATTTTCAGAACACCGTGATTAGTTTGAGAATTTTTACTCCGAGGAAAATCCACAAAGAGTATATTTTTGAAAAAATTGAATGAGGATGGGCCGCTACGATCTTCTCCAGTGCAAGTAACTTGAGGAATACTTTCTTTATGCGTTAGGTCAGACACGCGACCTTCTGCACGCACGCGCAAGCTACCAGACCGCGACTCATCGCACTGTGCGCAGCATCACTGCAGCCTTCCAATCGGCTAGCCTGAAACCCCGTTGGCGGACGATCGGGATGCGGAAGGCGGTGCAGCATTGGACGGATCGAGGCCGGGGTGAACATCGCTTCGGCAATCCCGGGCAGTGCCCGGTGATCCTTGGACGGCCGTCGCCAGCGGCCAAACCAGCCGCGCGATCCCCCGATGATCCAGCGGCGCGGCCGCAGGACGAAGCCGATGGTGCCCGCGGCGCGGCGGAGGATGGTCAGCACCGGCCATTCCGGGCAACAGGCGAGCAAGATTGTAGATGCTGTCGGCGAACACGACCCGGACCCAGACGTAGGGCGGCTTCAGCCGCTCCAGCAGGTCGCCGAGGCCGGAGCCTGCCCTAAGCCGAAATTCTCAACCAGCGCACGATCAGCCGGCGTCCACATGGCGGTTTCCAAGCCGGAAACCGCCCACAATGCGGCCCGAGGAGTCAGGATCAGCCCGTCAGCCCCGTGTCATCACCCCCACGTCACGAACGGGGTCATGGAAGAACAAATGAGGGGTCCGGGGAGAATGCCTCCTCCCCGGCCTTGCTTGCTCAGCGGATGGCGATCGGGTTGATGATCGCCTGCACCGCCCCTTTCAGCAGCGGCTGGCCCAGCACGAAGAGGAACTCCTTCGCCTGGTCGCGCGCCAGGGCGCGGGTGTCCATGACCTCCAGGATATGGATGCCGTTCTTCGCCAGCAGGGTCTGGTGGCCTTCCCAGATCCGGTTCGGGTTCTTGAAGGGTACCGCCTCCACCCCCCAGGTATCGGCGCCGACGGCGACGACGTTCAGGCTGGCGAGGTACTCCGCCGCGCCGTTGTCGATACCGGGCTCGCCGCGGCCGAAGCGGGCGGGGTCGCGCTCCAGCAGCTCGACCCAGCCGGTATGGATCAGCACCACATCGCCCTGCCGCACCTCGACGCCCTGCGCCTGCATGGCGGCGCGGAGCTCGTCGGCGGTGATAATCTCGCCCTCCTCCAGCATCGGCTTGTTGCGGGCGCGCGCCATGTCCACCAGCACGCCGCGCGTGACCGTCGGCGGGATGGTCTCGACGCCCAGCTTGGTCACGCCCGTGGTGCGCATGAAGTCGCGCGCGTGGTTGCCGTTGTAGAAGGTGTTGTCGATGCCGAGATGGGCGAAGCTGTCGATCTGGCTGCCGACGCCGAGCCAGCCGGTGAACATGTCGTCGGCATAGGACATCTTGTTCTCGGACGGCCCTGTCGCGCCGGGCACCAGGGCGCCGCCGAACTGGTCGGGCATCATCACCGTGACCGCGGCGCTGCGCGGCGGGAAGGCCGGCGTCTCGCGGCCGACCGGCACGCCGAGCCGGTAGACCTGGCCGCGGGTGACGAGCTTCGCCGCCTCCAGCACCTTCTGCGGGGTCAGCAGGTTCATCGCGCCGATCTGGTCGTCGGCGCCGTACTTGGACGGGAACCAGTTGCCGCCCGGGGCCGCCGCCGGCCTTGGTGCCGTGGTCTGGGCCGGCGCCTGGGCCAATTGCGTCGGGCCATGTCCATCAGACGGATGCGCCTGCCCCGCCCAGGGCAGCAGCGCCAGGGCAGCCGCGGCCGCCACGATCGATCCCCGCATTCGCGTTTCCTCCGCTTCTTCGCTCCCGGCCGGAAAGCACCGGCCAGGAGCGAATACTAAGAAAACCGAAGCGGTGAAGTCCCGCCTATTCGGCGGCCAGCCGGCGCTCCTGCAGCTCGGCCCAGGCGGCGTCGAGCCCGGCGCGGAAGCGCCGGCACATCTCGCCGATCTGCGCCGCGGTGATGATCAGCGGCGGGGTGAAGGCGATGCGGTCGCCGATGGCGCGGACGATGAGCCCCGCCGCGTGGCACTTCTCCTGCACCAGCAGCCCGACCTTGGCGCCGGCGGGGAAAGGCTCCTTCTTCGCCTTGTCCGCCATCAGTTCGACGCCCGCGATCAGCCCGACGCCGCGGACGTCGCCGACCAGCGGATGGTCGCGCAGCGCCCCTAGCCCGTCGAGGAAGGCGGGCGAGACGGCCTGGACATGGCCGACCATGTCGCGCTCCTCGTAGATTGCCAGGGTCTCGAGCGCGACGGCGCAGGCCACGGGATGCCCGCCATAGGTGTAGCCATGGCCGAAGCTGCCGTTGCGCTTGCTGCCTTCCAGCAGCGCGGCATGGATCGCATCCGAGATCAGCAGCGCCGAGAGCGGCTGGTAGGCGGCCGTCAGCTGCTTGGCGCAGCTCAGCATGTCCGGCTGGATGCCGTAGGTCTCGCAACCCCAGTAGTGGCCGGTGCGGCCGAAGCCGCAGATCACCTCGTCGGCGACGAAGAGGATCCCGGCCTGCTTCAGGATCGGGACGATCGCCTCGAAATAGCCGCGCGGCGGGGTGATGGCGCCGCCGCCGCCCTGCACCGGCTCGGCGAAGAAGGCGGCGATGGTGTCGGCTCCCTCACGGTCGATCAGCGCCTGCAGCTCCGCCGCCATCCGCTCGCTGAACTGCTCCTCGGTCTCGCCCGGCAGGCCGGCGCGGTAGTAGTTCGGGTTCGAGATGTGCAGGAAGCGGTCGCCGAGCGGCAGGTCGAAATCGGCCTGCATGTGCGGCTGGCCCGACAACGAGGCGGTCGCCACCGTGTTGCCGTGGTAGCCGCGGATGCGGCCGATGATCTTCTTCTTCTGCGGCCGCCCCGTGACGTTGTGGTAGTACCAGGCCAGCTTGATCGCGGCGTCGTTCGCCTCACTGCCGCCGCACTGGAACATCGCGTGGTTGAGGCCGGGCGGGGCGATCGCGGTCAGCTTCTCCGCCAGCCGGACGCTCGGCTCGTGCCCCTTCTGGAAGAAGGTGTGGTAGTAGGGCAGCGTCAGCAGCTGCCGATAGGCGGCCTCCGCCAGCCGCTTCTCCGAGAAGCCGAGGCTGGCGCACCAGAGGCCGGCCATTGCCTCGATGTACTCCTTTCCCTCGGTGTCCCAGACATGCACGCCCTCGCCGCGGGCGATCAGCACCGCGCCGTCCGCGGCATGCGCGCCGAGGTCGGTCTGCTGGTGGACCATGTGGGCGAGGTCGGCGGCGTGCAGGCTGTTCGGGCGCATCGCGGGGAACTCCTATCCGGCGGGCGCAGGCTATCGCCACCGCCAGGGCTCGCGCTAGCCTCTCCCGGCGATGGGCGCGCCAAGACGCCCGTCCGGGAAGGGACCGACCATGGACAGACGCTTCGTATTGAAGGCCGCCGCCCTGCCGGCGGCCGCCACGGGCCTTGCCGCGCCGGCGCTGGCGCAGGGCCGCCCCAAGGTCACCTGGCGCCTCACCTCCAGCTTTCCCCGCAACCTCGATACGCTCTACGGCGCCTCGACCACCTTCGCCCGCATGGTCAGCGAGGCGACCGACGGCGATTTCACCATCCGCATCTTCGCCCCCGGTGAGATCGTCCCGGCGCTGGAGGCCCGCGACGCGACCTCGAAGGGCTTCGTCGAGGCCAGCTTCACCGCCTCCTCCTATTCCATCGGCACCGACCCGGCCTTCATGTTCGGCACGGTGCTGCTCTTCGGGCTGAACAGCCGGCAGCAGATGGCCTGGCTGTATGAGATGGGCGGCAACGACAAGCTGAACACCCTGCTCTATGCCAAACACAACGTGCTCTGCTGGCCGCTGATCAGCACCGGGGCGCAGATGGGCGGCTGGTTCCGCAAGGAGATCAAGTCGCCGGAGGACCTGAAGGGGCTGAAATTCCGCATCGGCGGGCTGGCGGGCCATGTCTTCTCCCGCCTCGGCTCGGTGCCGCAGCAGATCGCCGCGGGCGACATTTACCCCTCGCTCGAGCGCGGGACGATCGACGCCGCCGAATGGATCGGCCCCTATGACGACGAGAAGCTCGGCCTCTACAAGGTCGCGCCCTACTACTACTACCCCGGCTGGTGGGAGGGGACGGGCATCCTCTCGCTCTTCGTCAACAAGCAGAAGTACGAGGAACTGCCGCCGGCCTGGCGCAGCATCCTGCAGACCGCGGCGGCGGCGACCACCTCGCTCGGCCTCGCCAAGTACGACGCGGTGAACCCGCAGGCGCTGAAGCGGCTGGTGGCCGGGGGTGCGCAGCTGCGGGCCTTCCCGCAGAGCGTGCTGGACGCCTGCTACGACGAGACGATGCGGATGCACGAGGAATATGCGAAGGCCGACCCGGTCTATGCCGAGATCTTCCGCGACATGACCGCCTTCAAGCAGGACGCCTACCAGTGGCTGCAACTGTCGGAATACACCTTCGACAGCTACCAGATCCGCCGGCTGCGGCGCTGACGCCCGGTTCGAGCCATGCCCGGGGCGGGACGCTGCCCCGGGGTCCCGCCGCTTCCCCGGGCGCGGCCGCGCGTTGATCCTGGCCTCCCCGCCGGGGCGCCCCATCTCCCGGCCAGGCAAGATCAGGGAACGCCACCCGATGGACAGCACGACCAGGGAGAAGAACGGGACCTGGGCCCCGGCCGAAGTCCGCACGCTTGGCCTCGTCTCCGCCGCGCACCTGGTCAGCCACCTGCACATCCTGGTGCTGCCGCCGCTGTTCCCGCTGCTGCAGGCGCGGCTTGGCGTCGGCTTCATCGAGCTCGGCCTGGCGCTCACGCTGTTCAACATCGTCTCCGGCGTGGTGCAGGCGCCGATGGGCTTCGCGGTGGACCGCTTCGGCTCGCGCCGGGTGCTGGTGGCGGGGCTCTTCCTGGGGGCGGCGGCCTTCGTCGCGCTCGGCCTCTTTCCGACCTACCCGATGCTGCTGGCCGCCGCGGCCGCGCTCGGCCTGGCCAATTCGGTCTACCACCCCGCCGACTACGAGATGCTGTCGCGCGGCATCGGCGAGACGCGGATCGGCCGCGCCTTCTCCATCCATACCTTCGCCGGTTATCTCGGCGGCGCGCTGGCGCCGGCCCTGATGCTCGGCGTCTCGGCCTATGGCGGGCTTTCGGCCGCGCTCTTCGCCGCCGGCGCGATCGGCGCTGCGGTGGCCCTGCCGCTGGCGCTGGCCGCCGACCCGGCCCCGGCGCCGCGCGCCGCCGCCAAGCCGAAGGCCGCCAAGGGGGCCGCGTCGGTCCTGACCCCGGCGGTCATCATGCTGACCGCCTTCTTCGCCCTGCTCAGCCTCTCGACCGGTGGGGTGCAGAACTTCTCGGTGGCCGCGCTGGTCAGCGGGCATGGGGTCGATTTCGGCCTGGCCAATGTCGCGCTCAGCGCCTTCATGCTGCTCAGCGCCTTCGGCGTGCTCGCCGGCGGGGTGGTCGCCGACCGCACCAGCCGGCATGGCGATGTGGCGGCGATCGGGTTCGGGCTGACCGGGGCGCTGGTGGCGCTGGTCGGGCTGGTGCCGCTCGGGCCGCTGGCGCTGGTCGCGGCGCTGGGCGCAGCGGGTTTCCTCACGGGCATGATCATGCCGTCGCGCGACATGCTGGTGCGCGCGGCGGCGCCGCCGGATGCGGTCGGCCGGGTCTTCGGCATCGTCACCACGGGCTTCAACATCGGCGGGACGGTCGGGCCCATCCTCTACGGCAGCCTGATGGACCACGGCCAGCCGCTGCTGGTCTTCGCCGCCTCGGTCTTCTTCATCGTGGCGACCATGGCGATGGCCCTGGTCGGCGAGCGGCGGGCCAGGCGCCCGGTCGCCGCGGCGGAGTAGCGCGGCGCAGCCAGGGCCGGGTCAGCCCTTCGGCCTGCCCCTGCCGGCATCTCCGGCGATCGGCTTGCCCTTGCCGGCATCGCTGGCCAAGGGTTTGCCCTTGCCGGCATCCCCGGCCATGGCCTTCCGCAACCCCTCGCGCAGCGCGTCCGGCTGCGGCAGCAGGATGCTCTGCCGCGACTTGGTCGCCAGCCCTTCGCGCGTCAGGTTGGTGAGCTCGCGCGACACCGCTTCCCGCCGCGCGCCGATCCGGGCGGCCAGCACGTGTTGCGCCGGAGGGGGCGTGATCCGCAGCTGTCCGTCCTCGCGCGGCCGGCCGAGCCGCAGCAGCTCGGCCACCAGCCGGTGCCGTACCGGCAGCACCGCGAGTTCGACATTGCGCGCATCGAGCAGCCGCAGCCGCCCCGTCAGCAGCCGCAGCAACAGCAGCCCGGCCGAGGGCGTCTTCAGCACCAGGTCGAGAAAGGTCGCCCGCGGCAGGCAGCACAGCACCGAGCTATGCACCGCGGTGACATTGGCCGAGCGGCTCTGGCCGTCGATCGCCGCCATCTCGCCGAAGATCTCGCCGGCGCCCGCCTCGCCCAGGATCACTTCCTGGCCGCTGGCGGAGTGGATGGCGATCCGCACCGTGCCGGAGATGATCAGGAAGACCTCGTCCGAGGTGTCGTCGTAGTCGATGACCACCTCGCCCGGCTGCACCCGCCGCCAGCGCGCCAGGCGGGACGCTTCGGCCAGCAGGGCCGGCTCGACATCCCGCAGCATCGGGAAGCGGGTGAGCCGTTCGTCGTCGGGGCTCTGCGCCATGGGGCACGCACTCTCGTTTCATCGGACAGGAAACGTCAGGGCCATGCCGGATGCAAGCCGCGCTGTGCGGCAGCGCACATCGCGGGACGTTTCGTAGGCGGCATTCTCGTTGCGGATAACGATGTACATGGCGCGACGCCGGTGGCTGAGACCTTGAGCCGCGTGCCGCCCGGTACCGCGACCCGGAGCGTCCGGCCGAAGCCACCGGACGCGCCGGGCCGAAGACCGCCGCTTTAGCCATTCTAAGCGGATTGTTAGTAACGTTTCGTTTCTTGTGGTTGATGGTGCCGGAGCCCTACCCCGTCGCGGCAATGCCAAGGACCGCCACGCCCCTCACCCGGCGGCATGCGGACAGGAGTGGAAAGAAAATTCCCGCGAGCGATCTCCCAGCCGACGGCCGGGACCATGTGCAAGGCCGGAGACCGCCGGTCAGCGATGCCCGCCGGCACGATGCCGGCGGCGGCGCGCCAGCCCGGGTGACGGCATGAACCGGCCGCGCGGCTTCCAGTCCCTGCTCGACACCGTCGACCTGCCGGCCGATATCCGCACCGACCTGCTGCGGCGGATGGCCGCCCCCTGGCGCGGCTACCACGGGCTGCGACACTTGGCCGTGCTCTGGGCCCGGCACCTGCGCTTCGGCCGCACCGGGCCGATGCGGCGGCCGCAGGTGGCCCGGCTGATCGCCGCCGCCATCCTGTTCCACGACGCGGTCCTGGTCCCCGGCGCCGAGGACAACGAGGCGCGCTCGGCGGCGCTATGGGACCGGGCGGCGCGGCGCCTGCGCGGCTTCACCGCGGCCGAGGTCGCCTGGGTCGCCGGCACCATCCGCGCCACCGCCGACCATCTGAACGCGCCCCTGCCACGCGGTCCGGGCGGCGCCGCGCGGCTCTGGCTGCTCGACCTCGATCTCAGCCCGATCGGCGAGGAGCCGACGGTCTTTGACCGCAACGGCCGCGGCCTGCGGGCCGAGGCACGGCACCTGGACGACGCCGCCTTTGCCACGGCGCAACGCGCCTTTCTGGCGCGCATCGGCGAGGCGCCCCGGCTGCTGCGCCACCCGCAATTGCATGCGGCCTTCGAGGCGAAGGCGCGCGCCAATATCGGCCGGGAACTGCGCCGCGGCGGGGCGCGGCACTGAGGCCGCGCGTCCCCGGCTGCCGCCGCCTGCCTTCGAAGGCGGACGCGGCACCGCCATGGGCCATGGTTTTCAGAGCAGATTCAGGTGTCCGGGCGTTCACGCCCTTCCGCCACCTGCTCTAGCGCGTGCGCGCGGGGGCCGAGACCCCGCCGCCGCCACCGCCGCCCACGAGCGCCGCGGCCAGTGCCGCCGCGGCGGCCAGCGGCACCAGCGCGGCCGCCGTGGGCAGCGTCGGTTCGGCCGGCGGCAAGG
>NZ_SMSJ01000083.1 GCF_004355005.1 Dankookia rubra | reverse complement strand
GGCAGCAGCGCATCCAGCATGGTGCGGTCACCCGGCCCGGCGCCGCCGAGCTCGCCGATCGCCGCCGCGGCCTCGGCAAGGGCAGCGGCCCAGTCGGCGGGGCCGGGGGCCGGTGGCAGGCGCCGCGCCGCGCGCATCAGGGCGGTCGCGTAGAAGGGGCCGGAACTGCCGCCGACGGCGCGCCGCAGCGCATCCGCCATGGCGGCCAGCGCGCGCGGCGGATTGGCCAGGGCCGCCTCGGGCAGCGCCCGCAGGGCGGCGGCGGCGCGCTGCATGCTGATCCCGAGATCGCCGTCGCCGGCCCGGCTGTCGAGCTCGGTGAGCCGGGGCTCGGCCGCATCCAGCGCCGCGGCGGCCGCGCCCAGGGCCCGGCGCAGGGCCGGGGTCAGGGGGCCGGACGGCGCGGCCGGGACGGCAGGGGGCGGCGCTGGGGCGGCGATGATCTGCCGCGCCGGGCCGACCCGGCCGGGGCCGGGCCAGGCGGGCGCCTCCGCTGGCGCATCCAGCAGGGCCAGCCGCGCCGCATCCAGCCGCAGGACCGAGAGCGAGGCGCCGGGCATCTCGAGCGCGGTCAGGAACTCGCCGGCCCAGGCGCGCTCCACCACCAGCCCCCGCTCCCGCAGGAAAGCGATGCCGCGGCGGGCCAGGATGGCGAGCTCCATCGGCGGGGTGCCGCCCAGCCCGTTCACCAGCAGCGCCACCTGCTCCCCGGCGCGCAGGCCACGATCCACCAGGATGGTGCCGAGCAGGCGCTCCACCAGCGCATCGGCCGGCAGCAGGGCGGCGCGTTCCACCCCCTGCTCGCCATGGATGCCGAGGCCGAGCTCGATCTCTGCCGGGCCGATCTCGAAGCCCGGGCGGCCGGCGGCGGGCACGGTGCAGGCGCCGAGCGCGACGCCCATGCTGCCGAGCCCGGTGGCGGCTGCCGCGCGGGCCAGGGCGGCGACCTCCGCAAGCGTTTTCCCGCCCGCCGCGGCGGCGCCGGCCAGCTTGTGGATCAGCACCGTCCCGGCGATGCCCCGGCGGCGATCGGGCGGGACGGTGGCGTGGAGCGCGACGTCGTCGGCCACCACCACCAGCTCGACCGGGATGCCCTCGGCCCGGGCCAGTTCGGCGGCCAGGCCGAAATTCAGCCGGTCCCCGGTGTAGTTCTTCACCACCAGCAGGGCGCCGGCCGGACCCGCCGCGGCGCGGATGCCGGCCAGCACGGCATCGACGCTGGGCGAGGTGAAGACGTCCCCGGCGATCGCCCCGGCCAGCAGGCCCGGCCCGACATAGCCAGCATGCGCCGGCTCATGCCCCGCACCGCCGCCGGACAGGATGGCGACCGGCCGGGCGGCGGGCGGCGGCAGGTCGGCGCGGACGACCACGTCCTCGGCCTGCAGCAGCGCCAGGCCGGGATGCAGGTCGCAGAGGCCTTCCAGCATCTCCCGCACCACGCGCCGCGGGTCGTTGACGAGCTTCTTCATCGGACGGCTCCCCCCAGGGTCTTTCCGCCGAGCCTAGCCAAATGCCGGGCCGGGCTACAGGGTGCGGCGGCCGGCGGGGTTCATCGGGTCGGCGCCGATCTTTGCCGCGCCGCTCACGGCGGCGCCGGTGGGGGCGCTTCGCGGAGACCGGCGCGGCGGCGTCCGGCTTGCCCCGAGGGTGCGCATCGGCCTGCGCCCCTGTCAGGCATCCGCGGTGGCGATCGCTGCCTTCGGCCAGCGCGCGGCGACCAGCGGCAACACCTGTTCCAGCAGCAGCCGGGTCTGGGCCAGCGGCTCTTCGTCGCCGCGGCCGACCGGGCGGAGGACGAACTTGGTCACCCCCGCTTCGACATACTCGGCGATACGTTGCAGGATCGCCGCGGCGTCGCCGGCGACGATGCCGCGCGCCGGGTCGCGCCCGGTGCGCGCTGCATAGGCCGCCATGGCGCGCTGCGCCGGCGGGTCATCGGGCGAGCCGAAATGGAAGCCGAAGCCGGCGCCGTAGTGGTCCTCGTCGATCGCCCGGCCCTCGGCCGCGGCCTCGGCACGGATGGCGGCGATCACGGCGGCGGCTTCCGCCGGCGTCTCGCCGCCCGCCTGCCAGCCGGTGCCGAAGCGCGCGGTGCGGCGGATGGCCGCCGTGGAACCGCCGCCGATCCAGACCGGCAGGTCCGCCTGCGCCGGCAGCGGCGCGATGCTCGCGCCCTTCAGCGTGAAGTGGCGGCCGGTGAAGTCGAGGCTCTCGCCGCGCCAGAGCCGGGTGATGATCTCCAGCGCCTCGTCCGTCACCCGGCCGCGGGTCGCGGTGTCGAGGCCCATCGCCTGCCATTCCGGCGCCGCCGGGCTGCCGATGCCGAAGGCGGGCAGCAGCCGGCCTTCCGACAGCAGGTCGATGGTGGCGCATTGCTTGGCCACCAGCACCGGGTCGCGGAAGGCGAGCGAGACGACGTTCATGCCGAATTTCAGCCGCCGCGTCCGCCCCGCCAGCGCCGCCAGCATGGTCATGCATTCGAGGATCGGCGCGCGGCTGACGATGCGGTCGGTCTGCCAGAGCGAATCCGCGCCGGCCTGCTCGCAAAGATCGACCCAGCGCCAGAATCCCGCCGCGGTCTCGAAGGGGTATTCCATCAGCCCCAGGCCGAGCGCGACCTTCATGCGACGGCCAGGGGCGCAAGCTCGTCCAGCCGGCGCAGGATGCCGTCACGGTCGAGGTCGGGCACCTCCAGCAGCACGCGGGTGATCCCGGCCTCGCGGTAGCCCGCCAGCGCAGCCGCCTCGGGCGGCGCGCGGAAGACGCTGGTGGTGAGCGAGGCCGGGTCGCGCCCGCCGGCCTCCGCCGCGGCACGCAGCCGGGCCACGGCGACGCGCGGGTCGAAGCCGGCGCCGGCGCGGGGAAACCAGCCGTCGCAGAATTCCACCACGCGCTTCAGGGTATGGTCGGTCTCCCCGCCCAGCAGCACCGGCACGCGGGCCTGCCGCGGCTTCGGGTACATCCAGACGCGGTCGAAGTTGACGAACTCGCCGGCGAAGCTCGCCTCCTCCTCGGTCCAGAGCGCGCGCATGGCCAGCACGCGCTCGCGCATCAGCCTGAAGCGCGTCGCGTAGCGGGCGCCGTGGTTCTCCATCTCCTCCACGTTCCAGCCGCCGCCGATGCCGAATTCGAACCGCCCGCCCGAAAGCCGGTCGAGGCTGGCGACGGACTTGGCGGTGACGATCGGGTCGCGTTGCGGCACCAGGCAGACGCCGGTACCGAGGCGGAGCTGCCGCGTCGCGGCCGCGGCGAAGGCCAGCGCCACGAAGGGGTCGTGCGTGTGGGAATAGCGCTTCGGCAGCTCGCCGCCGCCGGGGAAGGGCGACTTGCGGCTGGCCGGGATATGCGTGTGCTCGCAGACGAAGAGCGATTCGAAGCCGCGGGCTTCCAGCGCCTGGCCCAGCTCGCCGGGATCGATGCCGTAATCCGTCGGGAAGTAGAAGACACCGACCTGCATAACGCGTACCCCCGTGCCTGAGCGGGGCAGCTTACCCCGCTCCCGCCCGGGAACAACTCGGCCCGGGACGCAGGCGGCAGCCGGTTCCTCGGTGCCGGCGCGCGGGCGGCGCGACCGGCCGGCGGCCCGCATCGCCAGCGGCGACGCGCCGGTGACGTCGAAGCGCGTGCCACGGGCATTTCGGCCGGAACGGGTGGCCGCCGCCAGGCCTCCGGCCCTGCCGCCGGACCGGGTGCCGCGCTGCCCGGCACCGCGTCGCGGTGGCGCAGGTGTAGGCACCGCCCCGCGGGTGTGGTCCGATGCGGGCAGGGGAGGAACACGTCCATGCCGCAACCGCTTCCGCGCCTGCCAACCACCGTGGTCGGCAGCTACCCGCAGCCCGCTTGGCTGATGGACCATGACGCGCTGCGCGCCCGGCTGGTGCCGCGCGTCCGCGCTCCGGAACTCTGGCGGGTGCCGGAGCCCTTCCTGGCGCAGGCGCAGGACGACGCCACCATCCTCGCCATCCGCGACATGGAACGTGCCGGTATCGACATCATCACCGACGGCGAGATCAGGCGCGAAAGCTATTCCAACCACTTCGGCAATGCGCTCGAGGGCATCGACCGCGCCCGTCCCGCCGAGGTCATCGGCCGCACCGGCAAGCCGACCGTGGTGCCGCGCGTCGTCGGGCGGGTGAGGCGGGTGCGCGCGGTGGAGGTGCGCGACGTCGCCTTCGCCCGCGCCAACACCGACCGCCAGGTGAAGATCACCCTGCCCGGGCCCTTCACCATGACCCGCCAGTGCAAGAACGAATTCTATGCCGACGAGGCCGAGCTGGCGATGGACTTCGCTGCGGCGCTGAACGCGGAAATCCGCGAGCTGAAGGCCGCCGGCGCCGATGTCATCCAGCTCGACGAGCCCTGGATGCAGGCCTTCCCGGCGGAGGCGCGGCGCTATGCGGTGGCCGCCATCAACCGCGCGCTGCAGGGCATCGAGGGCACCACGGTGGTGCACATGTGCTTCGGCTATGCTGCGATGGTCGGCGACAAGCCCGCCGGCTATTCCTTTCTGCCGGAGCTGGCCGCGGTGGATGCGGCACAGATCTCGATCGAGGCGGCGCAGCCGAAGTTCGACCTCGCCGTGCTGCGCGACCTGCCGGGCAAGACCATCATGCTCGGGGTGATTGACCTCGGCAGCCCGGAGGTGGAGACGGCCGAGCAGGTGGCGGCGCGCATCCGCGCCGGGCTCGCGGTGCTGCCGGCGGACCGCCTAGTGCCGGCGCCGGATTGCGGCATGAAGTACCTGCCGCGCGAGCGCGCCTTCGGCAAGCTGCAGGCGCTGGCGCAAGGCGCGGCGATCGTGCGGCGGGAACTCGGCGCCTGAACCCCGCTGCGCCTCAGGGCAGATCGGCCATCCGCCGCTCGATCATCGCCCGCCAGGGCGCCTCGGCCGGGGCATCGGCGATCAGCGCCTGCCAGGCGGCGCGGGCCTGGTCGCTGCGGCCCGCCTTGGCCTCGGCCAAGCCGGTCAGGAAGCGCAGGCCGACATGCCGCGGCGCCTGGGGCAGGGCGGCGGCGAGCAGCGCAATCGCCTCCTCGGTCCGGTCCTCCTCCAGCAGCACCTGCGCCAGTTGCGCGGTCAGCTCGGCGTCGAACCTGCCGGTCAGCGCGCGACGATAGGCATCGGCCGCGGCGGGCAGCCTGCCGCGGCTGCGCTCGGCATTGCCGAGCAGCGCCCAGCCCTCGCGCGCCTGATCGCTGTTCGCCGGCAGCTGCACCAGCCTGGCACGCAGGGTGTCCAGCACCTCCTCGTCGCGGGACGCCGCGGCCTGCCGCGTCGCATAGGGGGCGGAGGGCATCTCCGGGATGCCGCTCGGGAGATAGAGGCCGATCGCCAGCGCCGGCACCGCGACGAGGGCACCCACCAGCACCCAGCGGCTGCGGGCGCCAGTGGCGGGGCCGGCCTCGACGGGGGCGGCCAGCAGCCGGCGCTGCACCTCGAGCATTGCCGCGCGATGCGCCTGCTCGTCCAGCCGGCCGACCGCCTTCTCCCGCTCCAGCTCCGCCATCTGCGCGCGATAAAGCGCGAGGTCGGCCTCCCGCCGGCCGCGGGCGCGGGCGGGGCCGAGGATGTTGGCGACGAGCGGCAGCAGCGCCGCCACGGCCAGCAGGCCGAGCAGCGGCCAGAAGGGAAACCAGCTCACGTCCCGCTGCCGTCCTCGATCGATCGCAGCCGCGCGCGCTCCGCGGCGGAGAGGTCCGGCTGCGGCGCCGGGTTCGCCGCGCGGCGGCGGCGCATGGCGACGATCATCGCCAGGCCGAGGCCGAGCGCGATGACCGGCGTGCCCCAGAGCAGGTAGGTTTCCGGCTTCACCGGCGGGCGCAGCAGCACGAAGTCGCCGTAGCGGTCGTGCAGGTAGCCCATGATGTCGGTATTGCTGCGGCCGGCGCTGACCTGCTCGCGGACGATGCGGCGGAGGTCGCGGGCGAGCTCGGCGTCGCTGTCCTCGATCGACTGGTTCTGGCAGACCATGCAGCGCAGCTCGCGGCCGATCACGCGCGCGCGTTCCTCCTGCGCCGGGTCGCGCAGCATCTCGGCCGGGTCGGAGACGGCGGCGAGCACCGGCGTCGCCAGCAGCCACGCGGCCGCCAAAGCGCCGAGCCCTGCGCGAAGGGCGGGCGCGGCGGCGTCGCGCAGGGCTGCAAGCACGCGTCTCATGCGGTGCGCTTGAGCAGGGGGAGCAATTCCTGCGTCAGCGTGTCCTCGGTCAGAGGCCCGGCCCAGCGCCAGCGGATGATGCCCTGCCGGTCGATCAGGTAGCTCTCCGGCACGCCATAGAGGCCCCAGTCGATCGCGACCCGCCCCGGCTGGTCGGCCGCCAGCTTCGCGTAAGGGGTGCCGTGCTTCCTCAGGAAGCCGAGCGCATCGGCCGGCTTGTCCTTGTAGGCGACGCCGAAGACCGGCACGCCCTGCTTCGCCAGCCGCATCAGCATCGGGTGCTCGATCACGCAGGGCACGCACCAGGAGGCAAAGAAGTTCACCAGCACCGGCCGCTCCCCGCCGCGCAGGTCGGCGGCCGAGAGCGCGGGGAGGTCGGCACCCTCCAGCGGCGGCAGGGTGAAGTCGGGCACCGGCTTGCCGATCAGCGCCGAGGGCACGCCCTTCGGGTCGTAGCTGCCGGTCGAGAGTCCGCGCAGCATGGCGTAGAAGCCGGCCCCCGCCGCGGCGGCGGCGGCGAGCGGCGCCAGCAGCAGCAGGCGGCGGCGGGAGGGCCGCGGGACGCTCGCCTCGCTCATGCGCGCGCCCCCGCGCGGGCGACCTTGGCCGAGGGCGCCGAGACCCGCACCCGCCGGTCGCTCAGCGACAGCCCGCCGCCGAGGGCCATGATGGCGCCACCGAGCCAGATCCAGGGCGCCAGCGGGTTGTGGTGCAGCCGGATCACGGCGCCGCCGTCGCGCTCCTCGCCGAGCACGGCATAGAGGTCGGAAACCCAGGTGGTGTGGATCGCCGCCTCGCTCGTGGTCATGCGGTTGACCGTGAAGCTGCGCTTGTCGGGCTCGAGCACGGTGACGAGGCGGTCGCCGTCGCGCACCTCGAGCGTCGCGCGGCGGGCGGTCCAGTTCGGGCCGGGCACGGTGCGGATGCCGGTGAGGCGGTATTCCAGCCCGGCCAGCGTCGTCGCCTCGCCCGGCTTCAGCAGGGCGAGGCGATCGGTCGCCAGCCCCATCCCCGCGAGCCCGAGGATCATCACGCCGAGCCCGGCATGCGCCAGCGCCCCGCCCCAGGCGGCGCGCGGCAGGCCGCGGGCGCGGGACCAGGCCGCCCTCGGCCGGCTGAACAGCGCGATGCGGTCGGCGACATCGGCCAGCGCCGCGCCGATTGCCCAGAGCGCCGCGGCGAAGCCGAGCGCCGGGCCGATGCGGTAGCCCTCCAGCGCCAGGCAGAGGAGGAAGCCGCCGAGAGCGAGCAGCGCCGCCCACCACAGCCGCTGCACCGCCGGGAAGATCCGCGCCCGCTTCCAGGGCAGCATCGGCCCGAAGCCCATGGCGCCGATCAGGGGCGCCGCCAGCGGCAGGGTCGCGGTGTTGAAGAAGGGCGGCCCGACCGAGATCTTCTCCTTCAGCATCAGGTCGGCGAACATCGGGTAGAGCGTGCCGACCAGCACCACCGCGGCGATCGAGCAGAGCAGCAGGTTGTTCAGCACCAGCGCGCCCTCGCGCGACAGCGGCGCGAAGACGCCCGTGGGCGTCAGCGCGGCGGCCCGCCAGGCGAAGAGCAGGAAGCCGCCGCCGATGAAGATGCCGAGCAGGGCGAGGATGAAGACCCCGCGCTCCGGGTCGTTGGCGAAGGCATGCACGCTGGTCAGCACGCCCGAGCGCACCAGGAAGGTGCCGAGCAGGCTCATCCCGAAGGCGAGCAGGGCGAGGAAGACGGTCCAGGTCTTCAGCGCCTCCCGCTTCTCGACGACGATTGCCGAATGCAGCAGGGCGCAGCCGGCCAGCCAGGGCAGCAGGGAGGCATTCTCCACCGGGTCCCAGAACCAGTAGCCGCCCCAGCCCAGCTCGTAATAGGCCCACCAGGACCCCAGCGCGATGCCGAGCGTCAGGAAGGACCAGGCCGCCAGCGCCCAGGGCCGCACCCAGCGGCCCCAGGCGGCATCCACCCGCCCCTCGATCAGCGCGGCGATGGCGAAGGCATAGGTGACGGCGAAGCCGACATAGCCGAGGTAGAGCAGCGGCGGGTGGAAGGCGAGGCCAGGGTCCTGCAGGATCGGGTTCAGCCCCTGGCCGTCCGCCGGCGGCGGCCAGACCCGGTCGAAGGGGTTGGAGGTCGCCAGGATGAAGCCGAGAAAGCCGGCGGCGATCAGGGCGAGCACCGCCAGCACCCGCGCCTGCAGGGCCGAGGGCAGGTTGCTGCCGAACCCCGCCACCGCGCCGCCGCAGAGCGCCAGGATCAGCACCCAGAGGATCATCGAGCCCTCATGGCTCGCCCAGGTGCCGCTGATCTTATACAGCCAGGGCTTCGCCGAATGGCTGTTCTGCACGACGTTGGCGACCGTGGTGTCGTTCGAGAGGAACGACCAGACCAGGCAGAGGAAGGCGGCGCCGACCGCGATCAGGATCCCGGCGGCGACCGGGGCGGTGGCGGCCATCAGCCGCGCCTCCGCCCGCTGCGCGCCGTAGAGGCCGAGGCCGACCTGGGCGAAGGAAAGGGCGAGCGCCAGGGCCAGCGCGAAATGGCCGAGTTCGGGGATCACGAGCCGCTCCGTCCCGCCGGCGCCTTGCCGGGCTCAAGCGTGTTCCAGGTGGCAGCCGGCGGCGCGGCGCCGGCCTGCGGGTTCCAATGGCCGGTCTTCTTCAGGGCGTCGGCCACCTCGGGCGGCATGTAGGTCTCATCGTGCCGCGCCAGCACCTCGGAGGCGCGGAAGATGCCGTCCGGGCCGAGCTTGCCGAGGGTGACGACGCCCTGGCCCTCGCGGAACAGGTCGGGCAGCACGCCGACATAGGCGACGGTCACCGCGCTCGGCCCGTCCGTCACCTTGAAGCGCACGTCGGGCTTGCCGTCCGTGCCCATCTGCTTCGTCACGCTGCCGGCCTCGACCAGCCCGCCCAGGCGGAAGGCGCGGCCGGGCGGCGGCGCTTCCCGGGCGATGTCGGAGGGCGAGCGGAAGAAGACCAGGTTGTCCTGGAAGGCGGTGAGGGTGAGGGCGGTGGCGCTGCCGAGCCCGAGCCCGCAGAGCAGCAGCACCCAAAGCCGCCGACGCTTCTTCGTCATGTCTGGTCCTGCATCCGCCGGGCGCGGGGGTCGAGCGCGTCGAGCCGCCGCCGCGCCGCGCCGAGCCGCATCATGGTGGCCAAGGCCAGCGCGGCGAAGCCGCCGAGCACCAGCCCGTAGCTGATCGTCACATGGGCCCAATGGGTCGTCACGCTATAAGCCTCCGGCCATCGGATTCAGCCCTCCGCGCCCTGCAGGGCGCTCCGGCCATCCGATGGCAGCTCCGCCCGCCGCGCCGCGGCCAGCTGCAGGGCCCGGATCCGCCGCTCCATCACCGCCGCCCGCGTCCGCGCCAGCACCAGCGCGGCGAAGGCCAGGGTGAAGCCGAGGGCACAGACCAGCAGCGGGTACAGGATATCGACATGCAGCGAGGGCGCATTGAGCTTCGTCACGCTGGCCGGCTGGTGCAGCGTGTTCCACCACTCGACCGAGAACTTCACCACCGGCAGGTTCACCGCGCCGATCAGCGCCAGGATCGCCCCCATCCGCGCGCCTCGCTCGGCGTCGTCGAAGGCGCGCACCAGCGCGGCATGGCCGAGCCAGAGGAAGAACAGCACCAGCACGCTGGTCAGCCGCGCGTCCCAGACCCACCAGGTCCCCCACATCGGCTTGCCCCAGAGGCTGCCGGTGGCGAGGCAGAGCGCGGTAACGGCGGCGCCGACCGGCGACAGTTCCCGGCAGGCCAGGTCGGCCAGCGGGTGGCGCCAGACCAGCGAGAGGATCGAGCCGATGGCGAGGCCGAGATACCCGCCCATGGCCAGCCAGGCCATCGGCACGTGGATATAGAGGATGCGGACCGTCTCGCCCTGCTGCCAGTCGGGCGGCGAGTACCAGAGCGCCCAGGGCAGCCCGATGGCCAGCACCAGCAACGCGGCCCCGGTCAGCCAGGGTTGCACCCGCCCGGCCAGGCGCAGGAAGCGGCCGGGATTGGCGAAGCGGTGCAGGCTGCGGCCGCCAGCAGCGGCAGGCGCGGCCAGGTTTGGCCCGATGGGACGTGTCTCGGCGGTTTCCACGGGGACAACCTAGGGCCAGATCGCCGCGGATTGAAGCGCCCGCGCGGGCGGTTACTCTGCGAAACGGATACGGGCCCGGGGGATCGATGGCGCATTGGCTGGTGAAGAGCGAACCGGACGCGTTTTCCTGGGACCAGCAGGTGCAGAACGGCACCGAGCCCTGGACCGGCGTGCGCAACGCCTTGGCGTCCATCAACCTGAAGGCGATGAAGCGGGGCGACCAGGCCTTCTTCTACCACTCGAACATAGGCCGCGAGATCGTCGGCGTGGTCGAAGTGGCGCGGGAGGCCTACCCGGACCCGACCGACGGGACGGGACGCTGGGTCTGCGTCGACATGAAGGCGGTCGGCCCGCTGCCGAAGCCGGTGCCGCTGGCCGCGATCAAGGCCGACCCGGAATTCGCCGACTTCGCCTTGGTGCGGATGTCGCGCCTATCCGTGATGCCGGTCGGCGATGCGCATTGGGCCAGGCTGTGCAAGCTGGGCGGCTGGACGCGAAAGTAGGAAGGGCTTGGGATGCGGCTGGAAGGCTCCTGCCAATGCGGCGCGGTGAAGTTCCGGGCGGAGAGCCCGCACCCCTATCCCTACCAGCGCTGCTACTGCTCCATCTGCCGCAAGACCCAGGGGGGCGGCGGCTATGCCATCAACCTCGGGGCCGACAACGCCTCCCTGCGGGTGACGGGGAAGCAGCACATCACCGTCTACCACGCCCGGCTGAAGGACCCGGAGGACGCCCGGGCCCATCGCTCCCCGGCCGAGCGGCATTTCTGCGGCACCTGCGGCAGCGCGCTGTGGCTCTATGACGACCGCTGGCCGGAACTGGTGCACCCCTTCGCCTCGGCGATCGATACGGCCTTGCCAGCGTCGCCGGAATCCACCCACATCATGCTGGAGTTCAAGGCGCCCTGGGTGGCGGTGGAAGCCGGCCCGAAGGACCGGCAGCACGACCGCTACCCGGAGGAGAGCATCGCCGAGTGGCACGAGCGGCTGGGTCTGGCCGAAGGAGCATGATGGAGCAGGCGATCGAGGCGGAGGACCGCGTCCTCTGCCGGCTGGAGGATATCCCGGAGGGCGGGGCGAAAGGCTTCCCCGGCCCGCCCGGCAGCTTCGTCGGGTTGTTCGCGGTCCGCAAGGACGGCCGGGTGCATGTCTACGTCAATGCCTGCCCGCATATCGGCCTGCCGCTGGAACCCTTGCCCGACCGGTTCCTCGATACGCGGAAGCAGGTGATCATCTGCTCCGCCCATGGCGCCCGCTTCCGGATCGAGGACGGCGTCTGCGTCACCGGCCCCTGCATCGGCGAGGCGCTGGAGGCGGTGCCGGTGCGGCTGGTCGACGGCCAGGTGGTGGTGCCGGCCTCGGCCGGGCTGTAGCGCGGATCGCGGCCTGGCGCCCCCGGCCGCGGGGCCTGCCCCGGGAACAAGCCGCGCCCGCGGTGCCGTGCCGTCGCAGGGGAAGGTTGCCCGGGCGCTCGGCTGCACCCGTGACCCTGGCGGCCGCAGCGCGGCACCCGGGCCACCGGCCGGGGTGCCGCCGCCGCGTCAGAAGCCGCGCTTCGCCGCGACCACCTTGGCGATGCCGAGGCCGAGATGCACGCCGCCGACGTCGCCGACCTCGCCTGGATTGGCCGGCCGGCCATGCACGGCCTTGCCCGTCATCACGTCGCGCTTGCTGATGCCGTCCATGCGCCAATGCACGCCGAGCCAGATCCGGCTTTCGGAATTGTCCCGGATGGCATTCCACAGCCCGGCATAGTGGCGGGTGACGCGGCGCCGCGGCAGCCCGTCCCGCGGGTCGGTGTTGCGGCCGTTGAGCTCGTCCGAGACGAAGGAGAAGCCGATCGTATCGGCATCGCCGTCGCCGAAGCCGAGGCCCTCCCGGGTGCGGATCCAGCGCCGCAGGGTCTCGAAGCAGGCCGCCCCGAAGGTGGCATGGCCCGAGGGATAGGCCGGGAAATCGGGCGTCGACCCGACATGCCGGGTATTGGTGTCCGGCTTGCTCAGCGGGATCCACCAGGGGTCGCGCGGCGTCCCGGGCAGCGGCTCGGCGCGGCGGATGCCGACCACCGGGCGCCACAGCATGTGCGCGGCATCGTATTTGTAGTGCCAGGCCTGGATGCCGGCATCGGCCAGGGCGACCGCGCAGGCGCTCAGCGCCTCGAGCATGGCGGTGGGGGAGAGTGGCCCGCGCGCGTCGAGCACGGCGAGCGCCACCTGCATGTAGAGCCGCGGCGGCGTGCCGATCTCCTCGGCGCCGTCATAGGCCCAGAACAGCCCGGTCTCCTCCTGCTTCGGCGTCCGCACCGCGGAGGTCAGGGCGCCGTACCGCATCACCTCCTCGAACTCGGCGGCGTAGAAATTGTCCGGCATGAAGGCGTGCGGGCCGGTGCGGCCGGCCGGCGGGGCGAGCGGCTGCAGGGTCATGCCGCTCAGGAAAGGCGGCGCCCCGCCCCACTTCGTGCCGAAGAAGCCCTGGCCCGGGCTGAGCGGGTCGGCGTCGTGCTCGTAGGGGCCGGTCGGGGCATAGGGGACCTCGCCGAGGAAGGCGGTGTCGCCGGCACGGGCGGCGACGTGGTCCAGCCCGACCTGGGTGCCGAAGCCCTGGCTGGCGCCGCTGGCGCCGTATCGCGCCACATAGGCCTGCCAGCGGCTCCAGAGCAGCGCCGCCTGGCGCGGGTAGAGCGTTTGCAGCACGGTGTGCGCCGCGGCGGCCGCGGCGGCCTCGGCCTCGGCCCCCGGAGGGGCCGGCAGGCTCGGCGCCCGGTAGGGGACGGATGCGCCGGTGACGGCGGCATGCGCGTCGTGCATCGCCATCATCGCCATGGCGAGCGCGCGGGCGCTGCGGAAGGGGCCGCGCTGGTCGCCCACCATCCCGACCTGCGCGGTGGTGTGGTCGCGCCGGTTCGCCTCCAGGATCTCCTCGACCCAGAACCTCACCTTGTCGATCATCGATGCCTCCGGTGTTGCGCCTGGTGGCCGACGGCGGTCGGGCCGGGCAGCGGGACCAGACACCGTGACCAGCACCGGGCGCAGTGTCCGCGCGCACGGTGGATTCCGGCCGCGCTGCTGCGGCACCTGCGCGGCGACCGAAGCGGGGAAGGGCTTGGTCGGTGCCGGGGACTTGCCGCGCCCGAGGACGCGCCGCGTATGGCAGGCCGCCTTCATCGCCCCGGCGCCGCCGCGATCGTCCCGAAACGACCTTGAAGCCGCCCTGCGGCGGACAAGCCGGCCGGCGAGTGTTGTCCCTGCGCCCAGCCGATCCGGGCGCCGCTCCACAGGAGGCACACCATGCACACCGCCAGCATCCGCCGCAGTTTGCTTGCCACCGCCCTGCTTCTCGCCACCGCGCCGGCCTTCGCCCAGGGGACCGGTGCCGGTGCCGGTACCGGCCCCGCCGCCAGCGGCAACTGGAGCAGTGCCGGGAAGGCCGGCACCGAGGCGGTGGTCCCGGCGACGCCCGCCACGCCGGCCCAGCGCCCGCTTGCCGCGACGCCGGCCACCCCCGCCCATCCGGGCGGCGCGACGCAGGCCGCTGGCCATCCGGCCAAGGCGCCCGAGAAGGCTGCGGCGGAGAAGCCCATGACCGAGAAGCACAGCGCCGCCGGCCCGGCGAAGCCCGCCGCGCCCGCCCCCGTCCGCACCAACTGAGCCGAGGAGGCTGCAGGCCGGGTGATTCGCCCGGCCTGCAGACCCATTTACGATAGATTTACAGGGCTAAGCTCGTCGCATTGACGCAGCGCAAGGCGCCGTGCCCTATCTCCCGGCAGTCGAGAACGCGATCCAAGGGGGAGGCCCAGATGTCCGATGAACTGATCGCCGTGAAGCCGGAGATCGCCGCCAGGGCGCGTGTCGACGCCGAGCGCCATCGCGCCATGACCGAGGCCGCGACCCGCGACCCCCACGCCTTCTGGGCGAAGGAAGCCGGCCGGCTCGCCTGGATGACGCCGCCGACCAAGATCAAGAACGTGGATTTCACCGGCCCGGTGACCATCAAGTGGTTCGAGGACGGCGCGCTGAACGCCAGCGTCTCCTGCCTCGACCGGCACTTGGCCACCCGCGGCGACCAGGTCGCCATTATCTGGGAAGGCGACGACCCGAACAGCGACAGCAAGGTCACCTACCGCGAGCTGCACGAGCAGGTCTGCCGACTGGCCAACGGGCTGCGCAGCCTCGGCGTGAAGAAGGGCGACCGGGTCTGCATCTACCTGCCGATGATCGTCGAGGCGGCGGTGGCGATGCTCGCCTGCGCCCGGGTCGGCGCCATCCATTCTATCGTCTTCGGCGGCTTCTCGCCGGACAGCCTGTCCTCCCGCATCCAGGACAGCGAGTGCAAGGTGCTGATCACCGCCGACGAGGGCCGCCGCGGCGGCCGTAAGGTGGCGCTGAAGACCAATGCGGACGAGGCGCTGAAGACCTGCCCGTCGATCACCGCGGTGATCGTGGTGAAGAACACCGGCGGCAGCGTGCCGATGCAGGACGGCCGTGACCACGACTACGGCACGCTGCTGGCGGCCCAGGCGCCGACCTGCGAGCCCGAGCCGATGAACGCCGAGGACCCGCTGTTCATTCTCTATACCTCGGGCTCGACCGGCAAGCCGAAGGGCGTGCTGCACACCACCGGCGGCTACATGGTCTGGGCCAGCTACACGCATGAGCTGGTCTTCGACTACCGCCCGGGCGAGATCTACTGGTGCACCGCCGACGTGGGCTGGGTCACCGGCCACACCTATATCGTCTACGGCCCGCTGGCCAACGGCGCGACCACGCTGATGTTCGAGGGCGTGCCGAACTACCCCAGCGTCTCCCGCTTCTGGGAGGTGGTCGACAAGCACCAGGTCAACATCTTCTACACCGCGCCGACCGCCATCCGCGCCCTGATGCGGGACGGCGAGGCGCCGGTGCAAAAGGCCTCGCGCAAGTCGCTGCGCGTGCTGGGCAGCGTCGGCGAGCCGATCAACCCGGAAGCCTGGCTCTGGTACTACCGCGTCGTTGGCGAGGAGCGCTGCCCGATCGTCGACACGTGGTGGCAAACGGAAACCGGGGGCATCCTGATCTCGCCGCTGCCGGGCGCGGTGGCGCAGAAGCCGGGCTCGGCCACCCTGCCGCTGCCGGGCGTGCTGCCGGCGCTGGTCGATGCCGAGGGCAAGGTGCTGGACGGCGCGACCGAGGGCAACCTGGTGCTGCTCGACAGCTGGCCGGGCCAGATGCGGACCATCTACGGCGACCACGAGCGCTTCGCGCAGACCTACTTCTCGACCTATCCCGGCATGTACTTCACCGGGGACGGCGCGCGGCGCGACGCGGACGGCTACTACTGGATCACCGGGCGGGTGGACGACGTCATCAATGTCTCCGGCCACCGCATGGGCACCGCCGAGATCGAATCCGCGCTGGTTGCCCACCCCAAGGTCGCCGAGGCCGCCGTCGTCGGCATGCCGCACGACCTGAAGGGGCAGGGCATCTACTGCTACGTCACGCTGAAGACCGGCGAGGAGCCGACCGAGGCGCTGCGGAAGGAACTGGTGGCCTGGGTGCGGAAGGAGATCGGCCCGATCGCCTCCCCCGACGCCATCCAGTGGGCGCCGGGCCTGCCGAAGACCCGCTCGGGCAAGATCATGCGCCGCATCCTGCGGAAGATTGCCGCGAACGAGACCGACGGGCTGGGGGACACTTCCACCCTTGCCGACCCCGCCGTGGTGCAGGAACTGGTCGAGAACCGGGTCGGCTGAGCCGGCGCCGGACGACCGGCTTCGCGCGTTCTGCGCGGGAAGCCGGTCGGCTGCGCCACCCTCGCGCGAGGATGCGTCACACCCGGCCGGCGCTGTCGGCTGGGTGCGCAACGGACCTGCTTATTTTCATTCCTTGGACCACCATTCCGGTTGACACCGGAATGGTTCTCTGTTGGTCGTTGTCACCACGACCGATCGGGGGATTGCTGATGTCTGGGGCCAGGGACGGCGCGCAGGATGCGGGCGCAACGCCGGGGGTGACGTGCAGCGGCAATCACGTGCTGGACGCCCTGGATGCAGCCCAAGCCGCGCTCATCCGGCCCCACCTGGAGGCGGCGGCGCTGACGGCCGGCTCCATCCTCTGCCAGACGGGGCAGGCGCTGCCCTGGGTTCTGTTTCCCTGCGCCAGCGCCATCGTTGCCTTGGTGGCGCTGGACCATGGCGGCCGCACGGCGGAGGCCGCTTCGATCGGTGCCGAGGGCGTGGTCGACGGCGACCTGACCGAACTGCCGGGCTTCGGCCACCTGCAGGTGCAGATCTCCGGCCCCGCCCTGCGGATCAAGGCTGAGATCCTGGATGGGCTGGCGGAGGCCGATCCTGGCCTGCGCGCCCTGCTGACGCTGCATACCCGGACCCTGCTGGTGCGGGCCCTGCAGGCCGCGGTCTGCGCCGCGCTGCACCCGGTTGAGGCCCGCACCAGCCGCTGGTTGCTGACGGCGCAGGACCGCACCGGCCAGCCCGACCTGCCGGTCACCCAGGAGATGCTGGCCGAGATGCTGGGAGTCCGCCGCACCACCGTGACCCGGGTGATCAGCCAATTGTCCGACAAGGGGCTGATCCGCCACCGCCGCAGCCTGGTGACGGTGATTGACCGCATGGGACTGGAACAGGCGGCCTGCGGCTGCCACGCGGCGCTGATGCGAAGGCTGCGGCACCTCGCCCCAAGGATCTACGGCGTAGGCTGAAGCCGGCCGGAGAGTTTTTTGGAACAAACCGAGAATACGGCGCCGGATGTAGCGTTTCGGCCACTTGTGGAATCAGCGGCTTGCCCCGAGTCGCGCGAACGAATCGCCGACGCCGACTTTGCCACGACGCGAAACCGCCTGCCACAAACCCTGGTGGGCCGTACCGGGCGGGGGACACAAGGCCGTTCGCGCTCCGGTCCTGCCGCGACTCGGGGCGCGACTCGGGCGCCTCCTCGAGTCGCGGGTCAGAAGTCGCTGACCCGCCCCTTCCGCTCCCAGTCGCCGTAGCGGGTCGGCTCCGGCCCGGCCGGGCCGCCGATTTCGGGCGGCAGCGGACGCATCCGCACCGGCGGGTCGCTCGGCGGGTCGCCTGCCGGCGTCGGGTTCGGATCGCCGGGCAGAGGCGTGTCCGGCCCGGTCGGGTCCTCGACCGGCACCTCCGGCAGGTCAGGGCCGGGCGGCGAGGGCGGGATCGGCGGCACCGGGCTGGGCGGCATGTCCGGCGAGATCGGCACCTGGGCCCTGAAGGGAACAGGGGCTTCGAGGCTGGCGGGGGCAGCCGCAGCGGCCCCTTGTCGGGTCTGGGTCATGAGCATCATCTGGGGCCTCGGGGAGGGGTCGCGCCACCCCCCAACGCCGCCTTTGGCGGCGCGGCTGCGCGGAAAAATCCGCGAGGGGAAGGGATTGGGACATGGCAGGCTATTTCCGCACGGCGATCCTGCTCGCCGGCCTCACCGCGCTGTTCATCGGCATCGGCTGGGTGCTGGGCGGCCGGCAGGGCATGGTGATCGCCTTCCTGATGGCCTGTGGCACCAATCTCTGGGCCTGGTGGAACAGCGACCGCGTGGTGCTGTCGATGCACAATGCGCAGCCGATCACCCCGTCCGAGGCGCCGCGGCTCTTCGCCCTGGTCGATCAGCTGGCGCGCCGCGCCGGGCTGCCGATGCCGGCGCTGTATGTCATCCACGAGGACCAGCCGAATGCCTTCGCCACCGGCCGCAACCCGGAGAATGCGGCGGTCGCGGTGAACACCGGGCTGCTGGACCTGATGTCGGAGGAGGAGGTGGCCGGCGTCGTCGCGCACGAGCTGGCGCATATCAAGCACCGCGACACGCTGATCATGACGGTCACCGCGACCTTGGCCGGGGCGATCGGCATGCTGGCGCAATTCGGCTTCCTGTTCGGCGGGCGGTCGGAGGACGGCCGGCGCAACCCCTTCGGCCCGATCGGCGCATTGCTTCTGGTGGTGGTCGGGCCGATCGCCGCCATGCTGGTGCAGATGGCAATCAGCCGGTCGCGCGAATACGAGGCCGACCGGCTGGGCGCCGAGATCAGCGGCGACCCGCGCGGCCTGGCCGGGGGACTGGCCAAGCTCGAGCGCTACAAGCAGGGCATCGTCAACCCGACCGCCGAGGCGCATCCGGCCAGCGCGCACATGTTCATCGTCAACCCGCTCTCGGGCCTGCGGCTCGACAGCCTCTTCACCACCCACCCTCCGACCGAGGAGCGCATCCGCCGGCTGCTGGCCATGGCGCCGCCGGCGCCGCAGGGACGCGGCCCCTGGGGCGGCAACGTCGTCTCGCCCTGGGGGGCTGGGCGGCGCAACCCTTGGGGCTGATCGGGCGGGGTTGACGGATCGCCAGGGCGCAAGCATGCGAAGCCCGAGCCCCAACGGCCGGAGACGCAGCATGACCCGCATTGCCCCCCTTGCCATCGCCGCCGCGCTCGCGCTCGGCACCGCGTTGCCGGCCGCGGCGCAGGATGCGGAGGCGGGGAAGCGCGTCTTCAACCAGTGCCGCGCCTGCCACAGCATCGAGGCGGGCGGCCGCAACGGCGTCGGCCCCAACCTGCACGGCATCGTCGGCCGGAAGGCGGGAACGATCGAGGGCTTCCGCTATTCGGCGAACCTGAAGGAGAAGGCGGCGGAGGGCCTGGCCTGGGACGAGGATACGCTGCGCGCCTATGTCACCAACCCGAAGGCGGTGCTGCCGGCCGGGTCGATGTCCTATCCCGGGCTGAAGAACGAGCAGCAGCTGAACGACCTGCTGGCCTATCTGAAGGCGCAGGGCTGAAGATCGGGGAGGCCGTTCCCGCCCCAGGCCTCCCGCGCACCGCGCGGTGAATGCCAGGCTCAGAGAAATAAATGGGGCGACTGGGGAGAATAGCTTCTCCCCAGCCTTCTACCGCGTCGGCGTCGGCGGCGTGGTGGAATAGTCGTAGAACCCCTTGCCCGACTTCCGCCCGAGCCAGCCGGCCTCGACATACTTCGCCAGCAGCGGGCAGGGCCGGTACTTCGGATCGCCCAGCCCCTCGTGCAGCACCTTCAGCACGGAATAGAGAGTATCCAGCCCGACGAAGTCGGACAGCTCGAGCGGCCCCATCGGGTGGTTGGCGCCGAGCTTCATGCCCTCGTCGATCGAGCGCACGTCGCCGACGCCTTCCATCAGCGCGAAGATCGCCTCGTTCAGCATCGGGCAGAGGATGCGGTTGACGACGAAGCCGGGGTAATCAGCCGCGGCCACCACGGTCTTGCCCATGCGCTCGGCGAGCGCCGTCACCGCCGCCGCCGTCGCATCCTCTGTCGCCAGGCCGCGGATGACCTCTACCAGCTTCATCATCGGCACGGGATTGAAGAAATGCATGCCGATGAACCGGCCGGGGCGGTCCGTCGCGGCGCCGAGGCGCGTGATGGGAATGGATGAGGTGTTGGAGGCAATCATCGCCTCCGGCTTCAGCGTCGGGCAGAGGCTGCCGAAGATCTTCTTCTTGATCTCCTCGTTCTCGGTCGCCGCCTCGATCACCAGGTCGCACTCGGCGAAGGCGGCATAGTCGGTGCCGGTGGTGATCCGCGCCAGCGCCGCTTCCTTCGCGCCGTCCGGGATGTTGCCGCGCGTCGTCTGGCGCTCGAGGTTCTTGGTGATGGTCCCCCGAGCCTTCTCCAGCGCCGCCGGGTTCACGTCGACCAGCGCCACCGGGATGCCGGCCAGCGCCGCCACATGCGCGATGCCGTTGCCCATCAGGCCGGCGCCGATCACGCCGAGTTTCTGTACGTCCGCCATATCCATCCACCCCACAAGAAAAAGGCCGCCGGACGCGCGTGGCGTCGGGCGGCCTCGTTCGTCACGAACCGGCTTACTTCTTGCCGAGCTCGGCCTCGAACTCCGGCATCACCTTGAACAGGTCGCCGACCAGCCCATAATCCGCCACCGAGAAGATCGGCGCCTCCTCGTCCTTGTTGATGGCGACGATGACCTTGCTGTCCTTCATGCCGGCCAGGTGCTGGATGGCGCCAGAGATGCCGACGGCGATGTAGAGCTCCGGCGCCACGATCTTGCCGGTCTGGCCGACCTGGTGATCGTTCGGCGCATAGCCGGCATCGACCGCGGCGCGGCTGGCCCCGACCGCGGCGCCGAGCTTGTCGGCGACGCTCTCGATGATGTGGAAATTCTCCGAGCTGCCCATGGCGCGGCCACCGGAGACGACGATCTTCGCGGCGGTCAGCTCGGGGCGCTCGGACTTCACGATCTCGGCACCAAGGAAGGTGGAGATGCCGGGATCTTCCGCCGTCGGCGCCGCCTCGACCGCGGCGCTGCCGCCGGTCGCGGCCACCGGGTCGAAGCTGGCGGCGCGGACGGTGATGACCCTCTTCGAGTCGGCCGACTTCACGGTGGCCAGCGCATTGCCGGCATAGATCGGCCGGACGAAGGTATCGGCATCCACCACGCCGGCGATGTCGGAGATCACCTGCACGTCGAGCAGCGCCGCGACCCGCGGCATGACGTTCTTGCCCGCGGCCGAGGCCGGGGCGAGCAGGTGGGAGTACTCCGGTGCCAGCGCGACCAGCAGCGCCGCGGTCGGCTCCGCCAGCCCGTGCGCATAGATCTCCGCGCCGGAGTGCAGCACCTTGGCCACGCCGGCGATCTGCGCCGCCGCCTGCGCCACCTCCTGCGGGCCGAGCACCAGCGCGTGCACCTCGCCGAGCTTCTGCGCGGCGGCGATGGCGCTGCGGGTCGGCTGGGCGACCGTCGAACCGTCGTGGTCGACGAGGACGAGAACGGTCATGCTCAGATCACCTTCGCTTCGTTGCGCAGCTTCTCGACCAGCTCCTGCACCGAGGCCACCTTCTTGCCGGCCTGGCGCTTCGGCGGCTCCTCGACCTTCAGCACGGTCAGGCGCGGCGCGACGTCGACGCCGAGATCGGCCGGCTTCACCGTCTCGATCGGCTTCTTCCGCGCCTTCATGATGTTCGGCAGGGAGGCGTAGCGCGGCTCGTTCAGCCGCAGGTCGGTGGTGACGATGGCCGGCAGCTTGAGCTGCAGCCGCTCCAGCCCGCCATCGACCTCGCGCGTCACGCTCAGCCCGCCATCGGCGGCCTCGACCTTGCTGGCATAGGTGCCCTGCGGCCAGCCCATCAGCGCCGCCAGCATCTGGCCGGTGGCGTTCATGTCGTCGTCGATCGCCTGCTTGCCGAGGATGACGAGTTCCGGGCTTTCCTTGGCGATGACGGCCTTGAGCAGCTTGGCCACCGCGAGGGGTTCCAGCACGCCGTCATGCTCGATCAGGATGCCGCGGTCGGCGCCCATGGCAAGCGCGGTGCGGAGCTGTTCCTGGCAGGCCGCGGGGCCGGCCGAGACCGCGACGATCTCGGTCGCGACGCCCTTTTCCTTCAGGCGGACCGCTTCCTCGACCGCGATCTCGTCGAAGGGGTTCATCGACATCTTGACGTTGGCGGTCTCAACTCCCGTGCCGTCCGCCTTGACGCGGACCTTCACGTTGTAGTCGACCACCCGCTTGACCGGGACGAGGAGCTTCATCGACTCTGCCGTTTCCTGCGCAGTTGTTGCTGTATCCCGCGACCCGTCGTCAGGTCCCGGGTTGGTCTCCGGCGCGAGGCGTGGCGGTGCCGAGGCGGCGACCGGTCGCTAGCGCAAACCCGCGGCAAAATAGGGCGGCGCGGCTTGCGCTGTCAAAAACGCCGCGGAGGGCGCCGCCAGCCTAATGCCGCATCACCAGCAGCAGCAGGGCGAACAAGGCAAGCGTCACGCCCTGCAGCACCACCCTCCATCGCATCAGCGCGTTGGAGCGGCCTGCGTTCCCGTCCGACCGGACGAGCCCCAGCATGCCGGCCAGCATGACCCCGAGGGTGGCCAGCATGCCGATGCCGACCAGGATGGTGAGGACGGTTTTCATGAGGTCCATCTAGACGCCCCCGGCGAAACCGCAATGCCGCGGGGCGCCGGCGCCACCCAACGGGCTGTTGAAGCCGCCCGCGCGGCCGTTCGCGGACCCCGAAGGCAACGCCGCCCTTGACCGGCGGCGCCGCAATGGGGTTGCTGCGACGCACATGAGCATTCTCCGCCCCATCCTCCACCCGCTGGTTCTCTGCCTCGCCCTGCTGCTGGCGGCCTTGCCTGCGCTGGCCCAGCCCGGCCCGGCCCAACCGGCCGCGGCACCGCCGGTCGTGGCGCCCGGGTTGAGCCAGGCCGATCTCGAACGGGTCACCGCGCTGCTGCGCGACGGCGCGAAGCGGGCGGAATTCCTCCGCAACCTGGAAGCCCTGGCGGCCGCCGGCCGCGCCGGCCAGGCCCATTCCGCCGCCGCGCCCGCGCCGGCCGCCGGTCCCGCACCCGCTGCCGCCCCTGTCTCCCCCGCGGCGCCCGCCGCCGAGGCCCCCCG
>NZ_SMSJ01000082.1 GCF_004355005.1 Dankookia rubra | reverse complement strand
CGGCCAAGCCTGCGGGCAAGCCGGCGAGCGCCCGACCGAAGCCGACCCGCGCCTCGGCCGGGGTGCCGGCGCGGCCGCGCGCCGCGGCGCAGAAGCCGCTGCCCCGCGCGAGGACCACGGGAGCCAAGCCCGCCGGTCCGGTCCAGGTCCGGGCGACCCCGACGGCCCGGCCGAAGCCGCCGGCGAAGGCCAAGCCCGAGCCGGCGACCACCGCCAAGCGCCAGGTCGCGGCCGGCCCGGAGGCCGCGCCGAAGCGTCCGCGCGGCAAGGTGAAGCTCGCGCCCGACCGTCTTGAGGAGCTGGTCGCCGCCGTGCGCGCCAGCCTGGAGGACGACAAGGCCGAGGACATCGTCGTGCTCGACGTCACCGGCCGGTCCGACGTCACCGACCGGATGATCCTTGCCACCGGCCAGGTGGAGCGGCAGCTCCAGGCCATGGCGACGCATGTCGAGGACGCGCTGGAAAAGGCCGGGATGAAGATCCGGCGCAACAAGATCGAGGCCTCCCCGGACTGGGTGCTGATCGATGCCGGCGACCTGCTGATCCACCTGTTCCGGCCGGAGATGCGCGTCACCTACGGGCTGGAGCGGATGTGGGGCCCGCAGAGCCCGGCGCCCGAAGGTCCGTCCGAGGGCTGAGCCTGTCCGGGGCCCTGTCCCGCGGAGTCCCGGCCGGGGGGGCGGCGTGAAGCCGCCCCGCCTGCTGGCGATCGGCCGGCTGAAGCCGGGGCCGGAGGCGGCGCTCTTCGAGCACTACAATGCCCGGCTGCGCCCGCCCCTGGTGGTGACCGAGCTGCCCGAGGCGCGCGGCAGCGCCGCCGAGGTGCGCCGGCGCGAGGGCGCCGCGCTGCTGGCCGCCCTGCCGGAGGGCGCGCTGCTGGTCGCCATGGACCTCGGCGGCCAGGCGCCGACCAGCGAGGCGCTGGCGGCGCTCGCCGAGCGCTGGGAGGCAACCGCGCGGCCGCTGGCCTTCGCCATCGGCGGGGCGGAGGGGCTGGACCCGACGGTGCTGGCCCGGGCGGATCACAAGCTGTCGCTCGGCCCGCTGACCTGGCCGCATTTCCTGGTGCGCGGCCTGCTGGCGGAGCAGTGGTACCGGGTGCAGGCGATCCGCGCCAACCATCCCTACCACCGGGCCTGGCGGCCGGGCTGAGACGCGCCGCCCCGGCGGTGGACAGCATCGCCCCCGCCGGCCGACACTTCGCCCCCCTATGTCACCGGGAATCCCCATATGGCTTGGCTGCTGCTCGCGGCGCTGCTCTGGATCTTCGTGCATGTCGGCATCTCCGGCAGCGGCCTGCGCGGCGCGATCGCCGGGCGGATCGGCGAGGGCGCCTATCGCGGCGTCTTCTCCGGCCTCTCCTTCCTCACCATCGCCCTGCTGGTGCGCGCCTGGGGCGCGGCGGAGACGACGCCGCTCTGGACTGCGCCGGACTGGCTGCGCTGGATCCTCGTGCTGCTGATGCTGCCGGCCTTCATCCTGTTCGTCGCCGCCGTCACCAAGCCCAACCCCACCGCCATCGGCGGCGATCGCGAACTGGGCGCCGAGCCGCGCGGCATCCAGCGCGTCACCCGCCATCCGATGCTCTGGGCCTTCGCGCTCTGGGCCTTCGTCCACCTGGTGGGCAATGGCGACAGCGCCGCGATCGTCTTCTTCGGCGCCTTCCTGGTGACGGCGCTGGCGGGAATGCCCTCGATCGACGCCAAGCTGGCGGCGCGGGTGCCGGGCGCCTGGCTGCGGCTGGCCGCCACCACCTCGATCCTGCCTTTCGGCGCCATCGCCGCCGGGCGCAACCGGCTGGTGCTGGCCGAGATCGGCTGGATCCCGCCGGTGGTCGGGCTGGTCGCCTGGGCGGCGCTGCTGCATTTCCACCGCAGCCTCTTCGGCGTCGCGCCGGTGCTGATGGGCGGCTGAGCCGCTTCGGTCACAAGCCCGTGGCATCGGCCCCGCACCGCTGCCGCCGCCACGGCGAACCGATACGGTCCGATCCGTGCCGCGCCCCGCGGACGGAGGAAACGCCGGATGGCCCCGACCAAGGCATGTGGCCGCCGATCCATGCTGCGCGCCGCGCTGCTCGTCCTGCCCGTCGCTGGCTGCAACCAGGCCAAGGTGGTCGAGGAACAGGCCTATGCCGGCCCGCGCCTGCCGATGCCGAGCCGCATCCTGGTGCGCGACTTCGCCGTCTCCCCGGCCGAGGTGCGGCTCGACCAGGGGATCCGCGGCCGGGTGGAGCAGGGCTTCTCCGCCGCCAGCTCTGACGAGCAGCGGCTGGCCGCGGCCCGCGCTGCCGCTTCCGCCCTGGCGGAGGCGCTGGTGCAGGCGCTGCGCGCCAGCCCCGACCTGCCGGTCGAGCGCATCCCGCCCGGCGCCGCGCCGATGCCCGGCCGCAGCCTGGTGGTCGAGGGCCGGCTGCTGGCGGTGGACGAGGGCAACCGCACGCAGCGGACGCTGATCGGCTTCGGCCGCGGCGAGGCGCGGATGGAGGCGGAGGCCGCGCTGTACTGGATCGAGCCCGGGGCGGCGCCGCGGCGGATCGAGGCCTTCGACGGCACCACCGACAGCGGAAGGGCGCCGGGCATGGCCGCCTCGCTCGGCGCCGGCGCGGCCGCGCGGCGGCTGGCGACCTCGGCCGCCCTCGGCGGCGGGGCGCATGGCGCGATCGAGGGCAGCCGGGCCGACGATACCGACGAGGCGAAGCGCATCGGCACCGCGCTCGGCGCCAGGGTGAAGCGGTTCTGCGTGGCGCAGGGCTGGGTCGCGGCGGGCGGCTGAGGGCCGAGGAAGGCGTTCCCAGAGGATCGTCCGGCGGCGGTGAGGCGATGCGCGAGCGCCTGCGCCGGCGGTGCGGCGCGGCGAAGTTGCGTCATGAACAGGCAACCCGATGCGTCGCAGGCCCGTTGGGTCATCTCCCCCCGGAGAGCTCCCTCATGTTCCTGCGCGTCAACAAGCTGCAGACCGAGCTGCCTGCGCCGAAGCGGCAAGACCCCAACGCCGCCGCCGCGCTGCAGGAACTGCTCGGCGGCAAGTACGGCGAGATGTCGACCCTCGGCAACTACCTGTTCCAGAGCTTCAACTTCCGCAGCAAGTCGAAGCTGAGCGCCTTCTACAGCCTGGTCGCCTGCATCACCGCCGAGGAGCTCGGCCATGTCGAGCTGGTGAGCAACGGCATCGCCATGCTGAACAACGGCCCGGATGCCAAGGCCGACGACAGCAAGGCCGGCGGCGACATCAGCGGCGCACCGATGGAAGCGATGAAGGACATCCGTTCCTTCGCCAGCTTCGCCTCGGGCGCCGGCGGGGCTCTGCCGGTGAACAGCAATTCCATGTCGTGGAACGTCGACATGGTGACCACGACCGGCAACGTGATCTTCGACCTGCTGCACAACTTCCACCTGGAATGCGGTGCCCGGCTGCACAAGCTGCGGGTTTATGAGACGCTGTCCGACCCGACGGGGCGCGAGGTCTGCGGCTACCTGCTGGTGCGCGGATCCGTCCATGCGCATGCCTATGCGCTGGCGCTGAAGCACCTGACCGGCGTCGAGATCGAGAAGATGCTGCCGACCCCGAACATCCCGCTCGGCAATATCCCGGAATGCCAGAAGTACCTGGACGAGGGCTCGCACCGCCGGCTCTATACCTTCAGCCCGAGCGACTACCAGGACATCGCCGCGGTCTGGGGCGGCGGCGAGATGGCGCTGCCGGGCGATCCGCCGGGCCCGCTGGAAGTGGTGGAGGGCATGCCGGACGGCGGCAAGATCCACGACCTCGTCGGCCAGCCCAACGTCTTCACGCCGGACTATGCGCCGGAGGAGATGTACGAGATCGCCGCCAAGCTGACGAAGAAGATGCGGTGAGATCGGGGAGGGAAAAATGTTCCCTCCCCAAACCCCTCCCTTTCTTTTTGTGGGTCCGGCACCCGCCGCGCGGCAGGTGCGAGATCCACGGACACAGAGGAGAGGCCAGGGAGGATACTTCCTCCCTGGCCTTGCTTCCTTCACCCCACCCTCTGCCGCACCCCATCCGCCACCAGCGTGCAGCCAGCGACCGCCAGCAGGATAGCGAGGCCCGGCCAGACCGCCGCCAGCGGGGCGGAGAAAACCATCTCCTGCGCAGTGGACAGCATGTTGCCCCAGGACGGCGCGGGCGGCTGGATGCCCAGGCCCAGGAAGGAGAGCGTGCTCTCGGCCAGGATCGCGCCGGCGACCGAGAGCGCGGTGGCGACCGCGATCGGCCCGGCGATGTTCGGCAGCACGTGGCGGAACAGCACCCGCGCCTCGGAGGCGCCGGCGACGCGGGCGGCGGCGACGTAGTCGAGCGAGAGTTGCGTCAGCGCCGCGGCGCGGGCCAGGCGCGCGACGCCGACCCAGCCGAAGGCCACCAGGATCGCGGCGATGCGGATGATGTCCGACAGCGCCTCGCCCCGCGGCAGGCCGAGGCGGCCGGTATCGACCGCGGCCAGCACCACCAGCAGCGGCAGCGCGGGCAGCGCCAACAGCCCGTCCGCCAGGCGCATCAGCACCGCCTCCGTCCAGCCGCCGGCCCAGGCCGCGAGCAGGCCGATCGCGGTGCCGAGCCCGGTCGCGCCCAGCGCCACGGCGAAGGCCACGGCCAGCGAGACGCGGGCGCCGAAGAGCAGCCGCAGCAGGATGTCGCGGCCGAGGTCGTCGGTGCCGAGCGGGTGGTCGGCCGAGGGCGCCGCGAAGCGGTTGAACAGGTCCGGCGTGAAGGGGTCGTGCCCCAGCCAGGCCTGCACCCAGGGTGCCGCGACGGCGCCGAGCAGCAGCGCGCCGAGCACGGCCAGCCCGAGCCGGAGCCGCATCAGCGCGACAGCCTCGGGTCGATCAGCCGCTGCGCGATGTCGGCGGCGAGCGTCGCCAGCATGGTCACCAGCGCCGCCAGCAGCAGGGCCAGCAGGGCAAGGTTGTAGTCGTTGCCCATGATGGCGTCGTAGATCAGCTTGCCCATCCCGGGGCGGGCGAAGATCGTCTCCGTCACCAGCGCGCCCGAGACCAGCCCGCCGGCATCGAGCGCCAGCACCGTGACCACCGGGATTGCCGCATTCGGGAAGGCGTGGCGCCAGAGCACGGCGCGTTCCGACAACCCCTTCATGCGGGCGGTGCGGATGTAGTCGGCGCCGAGTTCCGCCTGCAGGGCCGCCATGGAATGCCGCGCATAGGCGGCGAGGTTGACGATCGCCAGCGTGGCGACGGGCAGCAGCAGGAAACGTGCCGCCTCCACCGCTCCCGCGGCCTCGGCCGTGCCGCCGGCCGGCAGCCAGCCGAGCTGCACCGCGAAGAGGATCACCAGCAGGATGCCGAGCCAGAAGGTCGGCGTCGATTGCGCCAGGATGGCGATGCCATCGACCGCCAGCGCCGCCCCCCGCCGCACCGCGCCCCAGGCGCCGAGCAGCACGCCGAGGCCGGCGGCCAGCAGCAGCGACCAGCCGAGCAGGACGAGCGTCGAGCCGAGCGCCGGCCAGAGCACCTGCGCCGCCGGCACGGCAAACAGGCGGGAATGGCCGAACTCCCCCCGCAGCACGGCGGCCGCCCAGGCGAGGTAGCGGGCGCGCAGCGGCTGGTCGAGCCCGTGCAGCGCCCGCAGCCGCGCCGCATCGGCGGCGGTGAGCTGCGGGTCCGACATCAGCGCGAGGTCGATCGGGTCGCCCGGCATCAGGCCCATCGCGAGCCAGGTCGCGGCCGAGACCAGGACGAGGGTGACCGCGATCTGCACCAGGCGGCCGAGGACGAGGCGGAGCATCGCGACGATCCTAGCGCGATTTCTGGTCGGCGCCGAACCCGGGGCGCGCTAGCCTCGCCGGCAGAGGATGACGAACCAGGGCGTGCCGATCCGGATCGGCACGCCAGACGCAAGCGGTCCGATGGCCAGAGCGCCGGCAGGCGCGCCGGTCCAGATCGGCCCGCCCAAACAAGAGGAGGCGCCCCATGCCGGCCCCCATCACGCTGCAGGTCAATGGCCGCGAGGCGACCGTCACCGCCGAGCCCGATACCCCCCTGCTGTACATCCTGCGCAACGACCTGGAATTGAACGGTGCCAAATTCGGCTGCGGCCTCGGCCAGTGCGGCGCCTGCACGGTGCTGGTCGAGGGCCAGCCGGTGCCCTCCTGCGTGACGGAGCTGCAGGCGGTGGTGGGCCGGCCGGTCACCACGCTGGAAGGCCTCGGCACGCCGGACAACCTGCACAAGCTGCAGCGGGCCTTCATCGCCGAGCAGGCGGCGCAATGCGGCTACTGCATCGGCGGCATGATCATGGAGGCCAAGGCGCTGCTCGACCGCAATGCCGAGCCGACCGACCCCGAGATCCGCGAGGCGCTGTCGGCGCATCTCTGCCGCTGCGGCACCCACAACCGCATCGTCGCCGCCGTGCAGCGCGCCGTGAAGGAGGGCTGAGGCATGGCCACGACCCTGACCCGCCGCGGCCTCGGCGCCGCGGCCGCCGGGCTGACGCTGTTCTTCAGCCTGTCGCCCGCGGGGGCGCAGACGGCGCTGCCGGGCAGCCTGCAGACCAATCGCCGCCTCGATGCCTGGCTGCGCATCAGCGCCGACGGCACCGTCACCGTCTTCACCGGCAAGGTGGAGATCGGCCAGGGCGCCGTCACCGCCCTGCTGCAGATGGCGGCGGAGGAGCTGGACGTGGCGCCGGCCCGCATCCGCATGGTCTCCGGCGACACCGCGCTGACGCCGGACGAGGGGTTCACCGCCGGCAGCCAGTCGATGGAATACGGCGGCACCGCGCTGCGCTACGCCGCGGCCGAGGCGCGGGCGATCCTGCTGGACTTGGCCGCCGGGAAGCTCGGCGTGCCGGCCGCGTCGCTGACGGTCAGCGACGGGGCGATCGCGGCGCCGGGCGGCGCGGGCACGACCTACTGGGCGGTGGCGCAGGCGAACAGCCTGCGGCGCGAGGCGACGGCGAGCGTCGCGCCGAAGCCGCCCGGCCAGCACCGGATCGTCGGCACCAGCCTGCCGCGGCTCGACATCCCGGCCAAGGTCACCGGCGGGGCCATCTACGTGCAGGACATGCGCCTGCCCGGCATGCTGTTCGGCCGCGTCGCCCGGCCGCCGAGCTACGGGGCGAAGCTGGTCTCGGTCGATCTCGACGCGGTGCGGGCGATGCCCGGCGTGGTCGCGGTGGTGCGGGACGGGCGCTTTCTCGGCCTCGTCGCCGAGCGCGAGGAACAGGCGGTGAAGGCGCGGCTGGCGCTGCAGGCCGCGGCGCGCTGGGAGGTGCCGGCGGCGCTGCCCGACCCGGCGCGGCTGCATGAGGACCTGCGGGCGCGGAAGACCGACGACACGATCGCCTCCGAGAAGCGCGGCGACGCGCCGGCGGTGGCGCGCCGGCTGAGCGCCAGCTTCACCAAGCGCTACATCGCGCATGCCTCGATCGGGCCCTCCGCCGCGGTCGCGCATTACGCGGCCGATGGCAGCAGCGTGCATGTCTGGTCGCACAGCCAGGGCGTCTTCCCGCTGCAGCGCGACCTGGTGCGGGTGCTGAAGCTTTCCCCCGCCGCAGTCGTCGTCAGCCATGCGCAGAATGCCGGCTGCTACGGCCACAACGGCGCCGACGACGCGGCGCTGGACGCGGCGCTGCTGGCCCGCGCCGTGCCCGGCCGGCCGGTGAAGCTGCAATGGATGCGGGACGACGAGTTCCAATGGGAACCCTACAACCCCGCCATGGAGATGGCGCTCTCGGCCGGCCTCTCGGCCGAGGGCCGCATCGTGGAGTGGACGCATGAGGTCTGGAGCAACCACCACAACAACCGGCCGCTGAACCCGAAGGAGGGCTCGAACCTGCTGGCGAGCTGGCACCTGGCCGAGCCGCATCCGCCGGTCTACCCGCGCGCGCTGCCGCAGCCCGCGGGCTCGGGCGACCGCAACGCGGTGCCGCTCTATGACTTCCCCAATCAGAAAGTAGTCTTCCACCTGATCCCCGAGGCGCCGCTGCGGACCTCGGCGCTGCGGACGCTCGGCGCCTATGGCAATGTCTTCGCGGTCGAGTCCTTCATGGACGAACTCGCCGCGGCGGCCGGCGCCGACCCGGTGGCCTTCCGCCTGGCGCACCTGAAGGACGCAAGGGCGCGGGCGGTGATCGAGGCGGCGGTGAAGCTCGCCGCCGAGGACCAAGGCGAGTTGCCGCGCGGGATCGGCTTCGCCAGGTACAAGAACCTCTCGGCCTATGTCTGCTGCATCGCCGAGGTGGCGCTGGACCGCGACAGCGGCGCCGTGCGGGTGCCGCGGGTCTGGTCGGCGGTCGATGCCGGGCAGGTCATCACGCCCGACGGGCTGCTCAACCAGATCGAGGGCGGCATCATCCAGGCCGTGAGCTGGACGGTGAAGGAGGACCTGCCCTTCGACGTTAAGGGCATCCTGGCGAAGGACTGGAGCCGGTACCCGATCCTCGGCTTCGCTGAGGTGCCGAAGCTGCGGACCGCGGTGCTGAACCGGCCGGACGAGAAGCCGCTCGGCGCCGGGGAGGCGAGCCAGGGCCCGGCCGGGGCGGCCGTGGCGAATGCCCTGGCGCGGGCGCTCGGCAAGCGGGTGCGGGCGCTGCCCTATACGGCGGAGCGGGTTAAGGCCGCGATGGCCTGAGGGGAGGCCGGGGCGCTGCCCCGGGCCCCGCGAAGGGGGCGAAGCCCCCCTTCGAGACCCCCCGTCCGGTCAGGGCTGGGCCGGCTTCCGCAGCACCGCGTCCGCCAGCAGGGCGAGGACGCCGCAGACGATGCCGGCATCGGCGATGTTGAAGACGTACCAGTCCCAGCCCCAGGCATGCGCGCGGATGAAATCCACCACTGCGCCGAAGCGCAGCCGGTCGATGACGTTGCCGACCGCGCCGCCGATCACCGCGCCGAGCGCCAGCGCCACCATCCGGGTCTCGGCCCGCACCAGCCAGCGCAGCAGGAAGCCGGCGATGCCGGCGGCCAGCAGCGCCAGGAGGACATGGTTCAGCGGCCCCTCGCCCGAGAGCAGGCCGAAGGTGACGCCGCGGTTCCAGACCATCGTCAGGTCGAGGCCGAAGGGGCCGGCCTGGACCAGCGCGAGATTGCGCAGCGCCGGCAGGTCGAGCCCGTGCAGCACCCACCACTTGCTCGCCTGGTCGGCGACCAGCAGCAGCAGCGCCATGCCGAGGCCGGGGCGGAGCCCGGCGCGGGCCGGCAGCAGGGCGGCGGCCGCGGCGCTCACCGGCGTTCCACCACCGCGTCGCAGCGGCGGCAGAGGGTCGGGTGCCGCTTCGATTCGCCGACCTCTTCCAGCACGCGCCAGCAACGGTCGCACTTGGCGCCGGGGGCGGCCTCGGCGACCGCCGCGGCGGTCTCCTCCGCCGTCTCCAGCGTGACGGTGCTGGTGATGCAGACCTCGGCCCAGCCCTCGGCGTCCAGCAGCCCGGCATCCGCGGCCGGCAGCGCCAGGCGCGGCGCCGCCTGCAGCGAGGCGCCGATCAGCCCGTCCCGCCGCGCGCCTTCCAGCACGCCGGTGACGACGCCGCGGATCTCCCGCACCCGCGCCCATTTCGCCGCCAGCGCCGCATCCCGCCACCCCTCCGGCACGAAGGGGAAGTCGGTCAGGTGGATGCTGCCCTGCTCGTCCGGGAAGCGGGCCAGCCAGGCTTCCTCCGCGGTGAAGACCAGCACCGGCGCCAGCCAGGCGCAGAGGCAGCGGTGCAGCACGTCCAGCACCGTGCGCGCGCTGCGCCGGCGGTGGCTGTCCGGCGCGTCGCAGTAGAGCGCGTCCTTGCGGATGTCGAAGTAGAAGGCCGAGAGGTCGGTGGCGCAGAAATTGTGGATCTCCGGCACCACCCCGGCCCAGTCGTAGTCCTCGGCCGCCTTGCGGACGCGGGCGTCGATCTCGCCGAGGCGGTGCAGCACCCAGCGCTCCAGCTCCGGCAGCTCCGCATAGGGGACCGTCTCGCTCTCCTCGAAGCCGGCGAGATTCCCCAGCAGCCAGCGCAGCGAGTTGCGGATGCGGCGGTAGAGCTCGGCCTGCTGCTTCAGGATCTCCGGCCCGATCCGCAGGTCCTCGGCGGTGTCGGAGTTCATCACCCAGAGCCGCAGGATGTCGGCGCCGTACTGCTTCAGCACGTCCTGCGGCGCCGTGGTATTGCCCAGCGACTTCGACATCTTGCGGCCCTGCTCGTCGAGCACGAAGCCATGCGTCAGGATCGCCTTGAAGGGCGCGACGCCCTGGCTGCCGACCGATTCCAGCAGCGAGGACTGGAACCAGCCGCGATGCTGGTCGGAGCCCTCGAGGTAGAGGTCGGCCGGGAAGGGCAGGCCGTGGTCGGGCAGGACGAAGGCATGCGTGCTGCCGGACTCGAACCAGACATCGAGGATGTCCATCACCTGCTCGTAGCCCGCGGGGTCGCGGTCATTGCCGAGGAAGCGCTGCGCCGCGCCCGGCTGGTACCAGGCATCCGCCCCTTCCACCCGGAAGGCCTCGATGATGCGCTCCATCACCGCGGGGTCGCGCAGCGGCTCGCCCGTGGACTTGTCGACGAAGACGGCGATCGGCACGCCCCAGGCGCGCTGCCGGCTGATGCACCAGTCCGGCCGGGTCGCGACCATGCCGCCGATGCGGTTGCGCCCCATGTCGGGGACGAAATGCGTCGCGTCCAGCGCTTCCAGCGCCTTGGCGCGGATCCGGTTGGCGTCGTCCATGGCGATGAACCACTGCGGCGTGGCGCGGAAGATCACCGGCTTCTTCGACCGCCAGCTATGCGGGTAGCTGTGCGTCAGCCTGGCCTTCGCCACCAGCGTGCCGGCCCGCTCGCAGGCGGCGTAGATGGCGTCATGCGCCTTGAAGACGTGCAGCCCCTCGAAGCCCGGCGCCCAGCGGGTGAAGGTGCCGTCGTCGGCCACCGTCTCCGGCACCGGCAGGCCGAATTGGCGGCCGAGGTTGAAGTCGTCCTCGCCATGGCTCGGCGCGATGTGGACGAAGCCGGTGCCGGCCTCTGTGGTCACGAAATCGCCGGGCAGCAGGGGCGCGTCGAAGTCGTAGCCGGCGCCGCGCAGCGGATGCGCCGTGACCGCGCCGGCAAGCTCCTCGCCCTTCAGCACGCGCTTCACGGTATGCGCGCCGAGCTTCGCATCCCGCTCGAATTGCGGCAGCAGCGGCAGGGCGACCAGCAGCATCTCGCCGGGGACGAGATAGGAGCCCTCCCCGACGCCCTCGACATGCACCAGCGCGTAGTCGATCTCCGGCCCATAGGCGACGGCGCGGTTGGCCGGGATGGTCCAGGGCGTCGTCGTCCAGATCACCACGGAGGCGCCGGCCAGGTCCGCGGCGCCGGCGCTCAGCACGCGGAAGCGCGCCCAGAGGGTGGGCGAGACATGGTCGTGGTACTCGATCTCGGCCTCGGCCAGCGCGGTCTTCTCGACCGGGCTCCACATCACCGGCCGCAGGCCGCGATAGAGCGAGCCGTTCATCAGGAACTTGCCGATCTCCCGCACGATCGCCGCCTCGCTCGGCAGGTCCATCGTGGCGTAGCGGTGCTCCCAGTCGCCGAGCACGCCGAGCCGCTTGAATTCGTCGCGCTGCACGCCGAGCCAATGCGCCGCATAGGCGCGGCACTCCGCGCGGAACTCCAGCACCGGGACGTCGTCCTTTCGGCGGCCGCCCTGGTACTTGCCCTTGGGGTCGCGGTACTCCTCCTCGATCTTCCACTCGATCGGCAGGCCGTGGCAGTCCCAGCCCGGCACGTAGTCCGCGTCCTTGCCCGACATCTGGGCGGCGCGGTTGATCACGTCCTTCAGGATCTTGTTCAGCGCGTGGCCGATATGCAGCGGGCCGTTTGCATAAGGGGGGCCGTCATGCAGCACGAAGGTTTCGCGGCCCTTCGACTGCGCCCGCAGCCGGGCGCGCAGGCCGAGCCTTTCCCAGCGCTCGAGCCATTGCGGCTCGCGCTTCGGCAGGTCGCCGCGCATGGGGAAGGGGGTGTCGGGCAGGAAGACGGTGCCGCGGTAGTCGCGGGCGGGAGCTTCGGCGGGGGTCTCGGTCATGGTCTGGTTCCTGGCCGCGCCCTGGCGCGGCGGCGGAGCGGGGAAAGCGCGCGGTCGGGGTCCCGGCCCTCAGGCGAGGACCGGGCCGATAATCAGGCCGGCAATTCGGCCGGGGCCGCGGCGATGCGTCCAGCGCTGCATGGCGGGGTTATGCGGAGCGGACCGGGGCCGGGTCAAGCGCCGGGACGGGCGCCGCGGTCGGAGTGTTGTCCGGGGTTCCCCGGCGGGGTGGCGTCCGGGATTCCCCGGCGGGGTGGCGTCCGGGATTCCCCGGCGGGGTGGCGTCCGGGATTCCCCGGCGGGGTGGCGTCCGGGATTCCCCGGCGGGGTGGCTCAGGGCAGCAGCCCGGCGCGGCAGTCGCCCGGCGTCGCGCCGGCCCCGGCCAGGGCGGCGCAGAGCAGCCCGGCGCGCAGTGGCCAGTGCTCGGCAGGCGGCGGCGGGGCGCCGGCGAGGTAGCGCGGCTGGTCGCCGAGCGCGATCGCCGCCGCCACCCCGGGCTCCGCCGCCACCTCCAGCGCCACCGGTCCGGCCTGGCCGAAGCCGAGCACCACCAGCAGGCCGGCCCCGATTTCCGTCCGCAGCCGGAGCAGCGCATCCCGCAGCGCCGCCGGCTGGGCGGCCGGGGAGAGCGGCGGGTAGGGCGGCACGCCCGGGATCTCGGCCCCGGCGGCCAGCGTGTCGAGCTCGACCACCAGCGCCTCCGCTGCCAGCAGGGCCTGAATGGCGCGGTACCGCAACGGCACGGGCGCCTCGGGGTCGGGGAGCAGGACCACGGCGGCGTCGCCCGGCTGCCAGCCGAGCGGCAGGGCCAGCAGCACCGGGAAGGGCGCATCCGCGCCGGGCGGCTGGAGCCAGAGCGCCTCGCGCCAGACCGGGTCCTCCGCCGCGGCGGGGCGGGGGAGCAGCAACCCGAGCAGCAGGGCAAGGCAGGGCACGAAGCGCATGGCGGGATCCCCATGCAGCCGTAATGGATACAGCCACGGAGGGAGAAGCCGCGGGGTCGGCTCCTGCTGCATGGCTCACACCCGCGTGAAGGTCGCGCCGTGTGCTGCCGCACCTCCGGCCGGTTTGGCTGGACCTGGCCGGCGTCCCGTGATAGGAAAAAATACCTTGCTCTTTGACAGCCGAATTCGTCCTGGCACATGCCCCGCTTGCCCGCGCGGTGCGCAAGGCCCGCTCCGATCCCATGCGCTCCCTCGGGCTTTATCCGAAACCCGGCGAAGGGTGCCGATCAAATCCCGAATTCCTAAAGTCCCCGGTTTCCCAGGGGCCTCGGCCCCTGGGCGGGATGCCCGGGAGGGCAGTTCCCTCACGGCGGGAGTTCGGGGGCGGAGCCCCGCGGGCTTCACCCCAGCGCCGCCCGCGCGTCCTCGGCATCCCGGGCGATGGCGAGCTTCAGCGCCTCCAGCCCATCGAACTTCGCGTCGGGCCGGAGGAATTTCACCAGCCGCACGCCGATCTCCCGGCCATAGAGGTCGCCCGACCAGTCGAAGACGAAGGTTTCCAGCCGCGTCTCCGGGTCGCCGCCGAGGGTCGGGCGGCGGCCGACATTGGCGACCCCCTTGGCTTCCGTGCCGTCCGGCATCGCCACGGTCACGGCATAGACGCCGCGCGCCGGCTCCAGGTACCGGCCGAGCCACATGTTGGCGGTCGGCCAGCCCAGCACCCGGCCGAGCTTGTCGCCGTGCACCACCTCGCCGCGGATCTCCCAGGGCCGGCCGAGCATGGCCGTGGCGCGTTCGGGATAGCCGTCCTGCAGCGCCCGGCGGATCCGGGTCGAGGAGATCGGCCCCTGCGCATCGACCAGCGGGGGGACGATGGTGGTGCCGATCCCCGCCGCCTCGGCGAGGCGGGCGATGGTGGAGGCGTCGCCGCCGCGGCGGTGGCCGAAGGCGAAGTCCTGGCCGCAGGACAGGTGCACGGCGCCGAGCCCCTGGCGCAGCACCTGGTCGAAGAAGGCCTCGGCCGGCATGGCGGCGAGCGCGGCGTCGAAGCGCAGCGCGTAGACCACCGCGGCGCCGGCCGCGCCCAGCGCCGCCGCCTTGGCGGGCAGCAGGGTCAGCCGGAAGGGCGGGTCCTCCGGGCGGAAATGCTCGCGCGGATGCGGCTCGAAGGTCAGGGCCGCGAGCTTGGCGCCGGGCCGCGCCGCATGCGCCGCGGCCAGCACCGCGAGATGCCCGCGATGCACGCCGTCCATGTTGCCGAGCGCGATGCTGGCGCCGCGCAGCGCGGCGGGTACGTCGCGCCAATCGGTGAGGATGGCAGGCGTCATTCCGCCGCCTGCCGCTGGGCCTGGCGCGCCGCCCGGCTGGGCACCGAGACCAGCGCCTCGCCCTCGAGCACCGGCTTGCCGCGCACCGCGCAGACCGTCCGCAGGGTGGCGCGGTGCTTCTCCGGGTGCAGCGCCAGCACCTCGACCGTCGCGGTCACCGTCTCCCCGATGCGGACGGGGGCGCGGAACTTCAGGCTCTGCGACATGTAGATCGTCCCCGGCCCGGGCAGCTGGGTGCCGAGCACCTTGGTGATCAGCCCGGCCGCCAGCATGCCATGGGCGATGCGCTCGCCGAAGACCGTGGACTTCGCGTAGTCGGCGTTCAGGTGCATCGGGTTGGTGTCGCCGGTGACGGCGGCGAAGAGCACGATGTCGGCCTCGGTGATCGTCTTGCCGAAGCTGGCGGTGAGGCCGACCGAGAGATCCTCGAAACACAGGCCGTCGGACATGCGGAACCCTGACTGATGCGCCCGCCGGTCTAGCCCCCGCCCCGGGAAGCGACAAGGATGGCGCCGCACCGCAGGAAGGATCCCCAGCATGCCCGCGACCGAGATCGGCTCCTCCGACCGCCTGCTCGCCGAGCTCCGCCAATGGGTGGAGCACGAGACCCCGACGCCGGACGGGGCCGCGGTGAACGGGCTGATGGACCAGGCCGAGGCCGGGCTGCGGGCGGTGGGCGCGGCGATCGAGCGGCTGCCGGGCAGCCGGGGCTTCGGCGACACGCTGGTCGCGCGGACGCCGGGGGAAGGCGCGCCGGTGGTCGTCGCCGGGCACCTCGACACGGTCTGGGACCATGGGACGCTGGCGAAGTCCATGCCCTTCCGGGTCGAGGGCGAGCGCGCCCATGGCCCCGGCATCTACGACATGAAGGCCGGCAGCTTCTTCGCCTTCCACTCGGTGCGTGAGATCCTGCGCCAGGGGACCAGGACGCGCCGTCCCATCACCCTGCTGCTGACCCCGGACGAGGAGGTCGGCAGCCCGACCTCCCGCGCGCCGATCGAGGCCGCGGCGCGCGGGGCGCGTGCGGTGCTCATCCCCGAGCCCGCCGGCGGCCCGCAGGGCGCCTGCGTCACCGGCCGCAAGGGCACCGGCGGCTTCACCCTGACGATCGAGGGCCGCAGCGCCCATGCCGGCGGCAATTGGTCGGAGGGGCGGAGCGCGGTGGTGGCGCTGTCCCGCGCCATCCTGGCGGTGCATGACCTGACCGACCTCGGCCGCGGCGTCACCACCAACGTCGCGCCCATCTGGGGCGGCACGCGGCCCAACGTGATCCCGCCCGAGGCCGGCTGCCGGATCGACTTCCGGGCGCCTTCGCTCGCCGAGGCGGAGCGCGTCATCGCCGCGATCCGGGCGCTCGGCGTCGAGGAGGACGGCATCCGCATCACCCTGGAAGGCGGGCTGAACCGCCCGCCGCTCGAGGAGACGGCCGAGGGCCTGGCGCTGTTCGAGGCGGCGCGGGCGATCGCCGGGCGGATCGGCTACGACCTGCCGAAGCAGCACCGCGGCGGCGGCTCGGACGGCAACTTCACCGCCGCCATGGGTATCCCCACGCTCGACGGCCTCGGCTGCACCGGCGCCGGGGCGCATGCGCCGGAGGAGCACATCCGCTGGGCCGACCTGGTGCCGCGCTGCGCCGTGCTCTGCGAGCTGCTGGAGACGATCGACTGAGCGGCCGGCGGCACCGGGCGGGCCGGTTCAGGCCTGCGCCTGCGGCGCTCCGGTCATCGGCCCGTTCAGAAGAAATTGGCGCGGTCGTCGGCCAGCAGCAGCGGGTAGGCGCGGGTGGCGCGGTCGCCACCGTCGAGCCGGTCGGCCAGCCCGTCCAGCCAGCCGGCGAACCAGGCGCGGCCGTAATTGCCGCTGCCCGGCAGCGGGTTCTCCATGACCGAGGCGCCGGCCTGGAAGGCGGCGCGGCCGGCGGCGTAGAGGTCGTCGGTGACGCGGCGGTTCTCGGGGTCGACTGACAGCGGCATGGCGGGTGTCCGGCGGTTGCGCCGGCAGCATAGCGCATCGGCACCGTTGCGCCGCCTTCCGGGCCCGGCGCGAACGGGTCTAGCCTCGGGCCGGAGGTGACGCATGCCACAGGCCCTGATCATCGGCGCGGGAGATGGCCTTTCGGCCTCGCTCGCGCGGCTGCTGGCGCGGGAGGGCTACGGCGTGGCGCTCGCCGCGCGGAACCCTGCCAAGCTCGCGGCCCTCGCGGCCGAGTGCGGCGCCACCACCCATGCCTGCGACGCGGCGGAGGCCGGGCAGGTCGCCGCGCTCTTCGCCGCGACGGGGGAGGCCGAGGTGGTGGTCTACAACCCGAGCTACCGCACCCGCGGCCCGATCGCCGAGCTGGACCCGGCGGAGGTGCAGCGCAGCCTGCAGGTCTGCGCCTTCGGCGGCTTCCTGGCGGTGCGGGAGGCGGCGCGGCGGATGCTGCCCCGGGGCTCCGGCACCATCCTGCTGACCGGGGCGAGCGCCGGGGTGAAGGGCTATCCGCTGAGCGCGCCCTTCGCCATGGGCAAGTTCGCCCTGCGCGGCCTGGCGCAGTCGGCGGCGCGGGAACTGCACCCGAAGGGCGTGCATGTGGCGCATGTCGTCGTCGACGGCGGCATCCGCAGCGCCCGGCGGCCGGAGCCGCAGCAGGGCGGGGATACGCTGCTCGACCCGGATGCGATCGCCGAGACCTACCTGCACCTGATCCGCCAGCCACGCAGCGCCTGGAGCTGGGAGATCGAGCTGCGGCCCTGGGTGGAGAAGTTCTGAGAACGGCCAGGGTGCCATCCCCGCCTGAGCAATCTCGGGTAGAAACTCATTACTTTATTAATGGGTCTCGGGTGAAACTCTTGGGAAAGCAGGGCAGATTTGACCACAGGGACGTGCCCTGAAACGAGTTCTGCCTTGCTGCGTTACCGACTCACTTGTATGTGTGTCAGCGACGATCACAATTACCGGAGCCGCTCTATGCGCGCTGCGCAGCCGTCGACCGAAGCAGAACCCGAAACCACCGACCAGTCGGCCCTGCGGCTGATGCTATCCTATGTCGAGGCCGAATGCCTGCGCATGGGCGCGACCGATGCGGCGCGGCATGCGGCGCTGGCGGCCTCGCTGATGCCCGATACCCCGCCGCCGCGGGAGGTGGAGGCCGAGCCGCGGGCGATCCGCCGGCCTCGCGGCACCCGGCTGCACTGACGCGCACCCCGGAGCCACCGGGGCTCCGCCCTGCTGCGACGGCGGTCCGCCTGCGGAGGTGACCGCGAAGCGCCGGCCGCATCGCGTCCTGCCGGCGACCCGCACCCTATCCCCGCCGCAGCAGGAACAGCGCCTGCTCGCCGAACAGGTTGGCCAGCCGCGGGGACCGCCGCCATGGCGCTCTCAGCCCCTGCTCGTCCACTGCCAGCCAGCGCTCGATCACGTAGTTCTCCAGCGCGCAGAGGTCGAAGAAGTCCTTGATCGTGCAGGGATGGATGTTCGGCGTTTCGTACCATTCGCGGTGCCAGGTCTCGGTCACCGGCATCTTCCCCGTGCTGACCAGCTGCCAGCGCAGCAGCCAATGGCCGAAATTGGGAAAGGAGACGATGGCGTGCCGGCCGATGCGCAGCATCTGCCGCAGCACTTCCCGCGGCCGCTCCACCGCCTGCAGGGTGCGGGACAGGATCACGTAGTCGAAGGCGCCGTCGGGGTAGAAGGCCAGGTCGTGGTCGGCATCGCCCTGGATCACCGCGAGCCCCGCGGCCACCGCCTGGGTGGCCTGGGCCATGTCGATCTCGATCCCCCGCGCATCGGCGCCCTTCTCCGCGGACAGATGCGCCAGCAGCGCGCCGTCGCCGCAGCCGATATCCAGCACCGTCTGGCCATGCGGCACCATCTCCGCGATCAGGCGGAGGTCGAGCCGCATGTTCTTGGCGACGTAGCGGACGGGGTGGTGGGTGTCGGGCATGCTGGGGGCCTGGGGTAAGGGGGGGGGTGATCGACTGCGGCCGGCGCTGCTCTGGTCAGGCCTGGCCGAGTGCCTGTTCGAGCAGGGCGGGCGTCACCCGCGCGCCCATGGCCCGGGCCGCCTGCAGCGGGGTCATCCCCTTGGCATCGGTCTTCCGCGGGTCGGCGCCGCGGGCCAGCAGCAGTTCCACCACCGCGGCCCGGTCGAACAGCGCGGCGGTCAGCAGCGCGGTCCGGCCGTCCGCCCCGGCGCCGTCCAGCGCCGCGCCGTGGTCCAGCAGCAGCGCCACCATCGCCGCGTCGCCCTGGTAGGCTGCGCCGACGACCGGCAGCTGGCCCTTGGCATTGGCGAGGCCAGGATCGGCGCCGCGGTCCAGCAGCAGCCGGGCCGTCGCCTGCCGGCCGGCATAGGCGGCGACCATCAGCAGGCTGTCGCCGCGGGCATTCTGCGCATCGGGCGGCAGGCCCTCGTCCAGCCGGGCGCTCAGGCCATCCGCCTCGCCCTCCCGCGCCAGGTCGAAGGCGGCGTCCTCCATCCTCAGACCCCTAAGCGGTCGGCGCAGCCGGCGAGGAAGCCGCCCAGCGCGCGGTGGAAGTCCGGCTCCTCCAGCAGGAAAGCATCGTGGCCCTTGTCGGAGGCGATCTCGACGAAGGAGACATTGGCCGCCGCGGCGTTGAGCGCGCGGACGATGCTGCGGCTCGCGCTGGTCGGGTAGAGCCAGTCGCTGCTGAAGGACGCCACGAAGAAGCGCGTGCCGCTGCCGCGGTAGGCATTCGCCAGGTCGCCGCCATGCTCGGCGGCGATGTCGAGGTAGTCGGTCGCCCGGGTGATGGTCAGGTAGGAATTCGCGTCGAACCGGCGGACAAAGGTGCTGCCCTGGTGGCGCAGGTAGCTCTGCACCTCGAAGACGTCCTCGAGCAGCGTCAGGGTCTGCGCCCCGCGCAGCTTGCGGCCGAATTTCCGCTGCAGCGCCTCCTCGGACAGGTAGGTGATGTGCGCCACCATGCGGGCGACCGAGAGGCCCTGGGCCGGCACCCGGCCGTCCTCCCAGTAGCGGCCGCCGCGCCAGTCGGGGTCGGCATGGATGGCGGCGCGGCCGACCTCGTCGAAGGCGATGTTCTGGGCGCTGTGCTGGGCGGCGGTGGCGATGGGCACGGCGGCATAGACCGCGTCGGGGTAGCAGGCCGCCCATTGCAGCGCCTGCATACCGCCGAGCGAGCCGCCGACGACGGCCAGCAGGCGGCGAATGCCGAGCCGGTCGACCAGCATCTTCTGCTGCCGCACCATGTCGCGGACGGTGATGTTGGGGAAATCCGTCCCCCAGGGGCGGCCCATGCCCCGCCCCTCGGCATCGGTCATCTCCTCGCGCGGGCCGGTGCTGCCCATGCAGCCGCCGAGGACATTGGCGCAGATCAGGAAGTAGCGGTCGGTGTCGAGCGGCTTGCCCGGGCCGACGACGCTGTCCCACCAGCCCGGCTTGCCGGTCAGCGGATGCGTCTCGGCCACGTACTGGTCGCCGGTCAGCGCATGGCAGATCAGCACGGCATTGCTCCGCGCCGCGTTCAGGGTGCCGTAGGTGCGGTAGGCGACGGCATGGCGGGCCAGCACGGTGCCGCAATCCAGCGCCAGGCCGTCCTCGAAGACGGCCCGCTGGTGGTCCACCTGCGGGAAGGGGGCGACGGGGGCTGACATGGCGGGCGGGTTCCTCGGGCGCCATGCATAGAGCAGAACGCGCCCCGCCGGAACCGCGCCCAAGAATCGCGCGGGGCCGTGATCGACTTGGCGGCCGGCCCGGCCGCGTCTAAAGCAGGGCGGAAAGAACCCTCGGACCATGACCTCAGCCGCCGACACCGCGCCTTCGCCCGCCTCGCCGCCCGCTGCCGAGGCCGCCCTCGCGGCGCTGCGGGGCGAGATCGATCGCCTCGACGACCAGCTGCATGACCTGGTGATGCGCCGGGCCGAGGTGGTGGCCTCGCTCGCCGCCAGCCGGGTCAAGGGCGGCGCCAGCCCGCTGCGCCCGGGGCGGGAGGCGATGATCCTGCGCCGGTTGCTGCACCGCCACCACGGCGACCTGCCGCCCGGCGCCATGGTGCGGCTTTGGCGGGAGATCCTCGCCTCCAGCAGCGCCATGCAGGGCGGTTTCAGCGTCGCAGTCTATGCCCGCGACCCCGACCAGCCGCGGCTGGCGCGGGAGCATTTCGGCAGCATGACGCCGGTGCGCAGCATGCCGACCGCGGCCCAGGCGCTGGCCGCCGTCGGGTCGGGGGAGGCCCAGGTGGCGGTGCTGCCGCTGCCGGAGGAAGGCGAGCCGCCCGAGCAGGCCTGGTGGATGGGGCTCGACGCGCCGCGGCTGCAGGTGGTGGCGCGGCTGCCCTTCTGGGCGGCGCATGCCGAGACGCTGCCGGAAGCCTTCGCCGTCACCCCCGGCGCGCCCGACCCGAGCGGCGCCGACCGGTCGTTGCTGCGGCTGGAACTGGCCAAGGACCTTGGCCGCCCCCAATTGCTGGCGGCGCTGGCCACCGCCGGCCTTGCCCCCCGCACCATGCTGATCCGCCGCGACGGCGGGGTGGTGCGGGCCCTGGCGGAGGTGGACGGCGTGGTGGCCGAGGGCGATCCGCGCCTGGCCGCGCTGCCCTTCGACCGCGCCCTGCCGCTGGGCTTCTACGCGGTGCCCGAGAGAGGAAACCAAGGCTGATGCCTGCCCTTATGCCGCGCCCCTCCATCCTCTCGATCGAGCCCTATGTCGGCGGCGAGTCGAAGATCCCGGGCGTCAACCGGATCGTGAAGCTGTCCTCGAACGAGGGCGCCTTCGGCGTGCCGCCCGGGGTGCAGGACGCCTATGCCAAGCTGGCGACCGAGCTGCACCGCTACCCCGATGGCGGCGCGACGGCGCTGCGCGAGGCGATCGGCGCCCGCTTCGGGCTGGATCCGGCGCGGATCGTCTGCGGCAACGGCTCGGACGAGCTGATCGGCGCGCTGATCCTGTCCTATGGCGGGGAGGGGACCGAGCTGGTGATGAGCGCGCATGGCTTCGTCATGTACGACATCGCCGGGCGCTATGCCGGCTGCCAGGTGATCAAGGTGCCGGAGCGCAACCTCACCGCCGACGTGGACGCCATGCTGGCCGCGGTCGGGCCGCGCACCCGGCTGATGTTCCTGGCCAACCCGAACAACCCGACAGGGTCGATCCTGCCGGCGTCCGAGGTCGAGCGGCTGCGCGCCGGGCTGCGCGAAGACGTGCTGCTGGTGCTGGATTCGGCCTATGCCGAATACGTCACCCGGCCGGACTACGACCCGGGCACGGCGCTGGTCGAGGCCGGGACCAACACGGTGATGACGCGGACCTTCAGCAAGGTCTTCGGGCTCGGCGGCGTGCGGCTCGGCTGGTGCTACGCGCCGCCGCACGTCGCGGACATCCTCAACCGCGTGCGCGGGCCGTTCAACGTGAACGCGCCGGCCATGGTCGCCGGCATCGCGGCGCTGGCCGAGCCCGGCTGGGTCGAGAAGTCGGTCGCCCACAACGACGAATGGCGGACCAAGGTCAGCGACGGGCTGCGCGCGCTGGGGCTCACCGTGCACCCGAGCGAGGGCAATTTCATCCTGGCCGATTTCGGCACCGCGGAGCGTGCTAGGGATGCGGATGCGGCGCTGAAGGTGCGCGGGCTGATCGTCCGAGCCATGGGCGCCTACAGCCTGCCGCAATGCCTGCGGATCACCATCGGCAATGCCGAGGAATGCGGCATGGTGCTCGACGCGCTCGGCGCCTTCCTGCGCGGCCGGGATGGCTGAATTCCTGTTCGAGCGGCTCTGCCTGATCGGCGTCGGGCTGATCGGCAGCTCGGTCGCGCGGGCGGCGAGGGCCAAGGGCGGCATCGCTCGCACCATCGTCGCGCATACCCGCCGGCCGGAGACGCTGGCGCGGGTGCGCGAGCTCGGCTTCGCCGACCTGGTCGAGGCCGACGCGGGCCGGGCGGTGGAGGGCGCGGATTGCGTCATCCTTTGCGTGCCCGTCGGCGCCTATGCCGGGGTGATGCGGCGGATTGCGCCGCACCTGGCGCCGGGCTGCATCCTGAGCGATGCGGGATCCACCAAGGGCAGCGTCATCCGCGACCTGAAGCCGCTGCTGCCGGCCGGCGTGCAGCTGGTGCCGGCGCACCCGATGGCGGGCACCGAGCACAGCGGCCCCGATGCCGGCTTCGCCGAGCTCTTCGAGAACCGCTACGTCATCATCACGCCCGTGCCCGGCGGCGACCCGGCCGCGGCCGAGCGGATCGCCGAGCTCTGGCGTCGGCTCGGCTCGATGGTCGAGCGGATGGATGCGGAGACGCATGACAAGGTGGTGGCGATCGTGTCGCACCTGCCGCACCTGATCGCCTTCACCATCTGCGGCACCGCGGACGACCTGGCGGAGGAGACGCGCGAGGCGGTGCTGCGCTTCGCGGCGTCCGGCTTCCGCGACTTCACCCGCATCGCCTCCAGCGACGTCGACATGTGGCGCGACATCTTCCTGAACAACCGCGACGCGCTGCTGGAGATGCTGGCCCGCTTCACCGAGGACAGCCACGCGCTGGCGCGCGCGGTGCGCTACGGCCAGGCGGACTTCATCGAGGACCGCATCCGGCGCGGGCGGCGGATCCGGCGGGGCCTGATCGAGCGGAAGCAGGCCTAGTGTCCTGATTCCGTAATTCCTCCGATCTGCTGTGTTTGGAGGCAGAAGCGCTGGATGGCGGCGAGGATGTCATCTGCGGACTTGGTCCAGCGGAAAGGCTTTGGG
>NZ_SMSJ01000081.1 GCF_004355005.1 Dankookia rubra | reverse complement strand
TGTCGCCAAGGCGGCCTGACCATGGCCGCACCGAGCTACGTATTCACCATCGCCCGCGTTGCCGAGATGCTCGGCGAGGATGAGGAATGGCTGAGCGAGCTCGCCGAGCAGCTCGAGCCCGAGGACGGCTGCCTCTGGATCCGCGACGTCGACGACCGCGTCACGCTCGGGTTCACTGCTCGCGACATCGAAAGCCTCAAGGATCTCAGCCTCGATCAGAAGCGGTGAGCGTCGCCAAAACCCCAGCCCGCAACAACCGCGGCCTTGGCCGGATGGGTACCGGCAACCTGCGGCCCGCAGCGAGGATCGTGAGATCGGGATTCTCGACGTAGACCTCCGGCGTCCCGCTCTGGCGGTACTCGATGCGCACGGCATACTGCCGACTAAGTAGCGTCGGCATCACGGGCCACCGCCAGCTTAGCGCGCCGACGCCCAAGCGTCCCTCACCGGCAGAAACGGGATTGCCTCGCAGTCCGAGATACTGCTGAGGAACGGTGAGAGAGCGACGCCGATCGAAGCGCATCGTGGCTCAGGGCGCTCCGAAGAAGGTGTTGGTGCGCACGGGGGTCACGCGCGCGACCGGCGCTGTCGACGTAAGTCCAATCCGTGGCGCGAGGCCGAGACTGCCGCCGAAGCGAGCGGCCGTCACGCCCGCCACCATGTTGTTCATCACCTCGGCGGAGTGAGCCTGCCCGAACGCCTTCGCCAGCACGTCACTCAGCCCGTCAAGCCCCCTCGCCTCCATGAGGTTCCTGAGCGCCTGCTCCGCAGCGGCGTGCCACTCGAAGAAGGCGGTCGCCAGGGCCGGGTTCGCATTCCAACGCTCCGCGAAGTTCTCCCCCACGGTCGTCTCGTTGGGGATCAGCCACTGAACCCGGCCGGCCACGATTTCGCGCTGGATAAAGCGCGGCATGTGCTCGACGACGGTGCACAACACATCCAGCTCGCTATCGAACACCATGCTGCGCACGCTATACTCATAGCTCCAGGACGCCAGCGTCGTGATGATCACCGAGATCGGCGCCACAGACGCATCGCCGCCATCGAAAAAGACGTCTCGATGTCGCTTCAGGATCTGGACGATGCGGCACAGAATGCCCTTGAAGCGGGGCTGCTCGGGGAAGGGTTCGATGTTGGCATCGGCTCGGGTCCCGTCCTGAACGAAGCTCTTCAGCAGGCGCATCTGCGGGACCAGCTCTGCCCGCGCCTTGAAGGCGTCCCGATAGCCCTTGGGGTTGGTCGCCTTCCAGGAGCGCAGCAGCTTGTCTGGGACGAGTTCACCGCCTTTCGGGCAGGCGGTATTGGGGACCGACGATGTGATGTCCAAATGGAAGTCGCCTGCATAGTTCAGGCGCCAGCACCGCGGCTTCTCCACGAGAATGGCTGCGTATCGCTGGCTGGCCCTCAGCCGTTCGCCGACCAGATGCTTGCACTGCGCCGGCGTCGCCCAGCGGCCGAGGCCTGGAATATGGCAGACAAGGTCGACGTCGTGCTCGTTCTGGCCGATCGGCTTGATCGTGGTGCCGAGGGCGGTCGACCCCTGCAGATAGATGCTGCTCCAGCGGAGCCACTGGTCGTCAGCGGCGGCCAGCCACCGACCGACCGCCTCGTAGCTTGTCTGGGCGCGCTCCAGCTGCGTCGCGGTCGGCTCCAGCCTCTGGCAGTGCTGCTCGAGGAGAGAGAAGAGCTGCGCCTTCCGCAGCAGAGTCTGCCGTTCAATAAACATTCTAGGCTCCCAGCGCGGCTTCCGGTGCTCCGAGCCGCTCCGCGCCGCGGCTTGGTGAAGTCTCCTTTATTGAAACCGTTTAACGGCACTTAAAAGACATCATGCGATGCGGCTGTAGACATACTCCGTGCCGCCCGTGTCGGCGGTGCTTTCTTCGCGGAGCAGGAAACCCTGCTCCCAAAGCTGCTTGAACTTCATACTGGCATTGGCGATGGATAGCCCTGGCCGCTCGGCAACGAATTCCGCAGCCCGGGTGCGCGGCCGCTGAAGGGCGAACTCGAGCGCTTCCCGCGTGCCCTGGCTGGGCTGAGCCCCCAGCACCTCTGCCTTCCCCCGCGTCCAAACCGTCAGGGGCTGCTCCTTCCTGGTGGCCGCGGCATCACAGTTCTCTTTCACGTCCCGGTCGGTAAGATCGACCAGACAAAATCCCTTCACACGTCGGAATCGCCGGGCCAATTCGACGAGTGTCTCCGACGTGAACGAGATATCGGCGCGCTCCACACCGCGCATCGAAATCTGGAAGACGACGCAAGCGGGAACTGCCTCGACCTGTTCCAGCAACCGCTGGAAGACCAAACGCCCCTGCTCGCGGCCCCAGCCCTGCCCGTCCTCCATGTGGTCGCGCAATACGATCAAACAGCCGCTCCCGTTCACCGGTTTCATTTAAGCAGACTGGGGGCAATCGTCAAGCATGGAGCCGAAAGGTGAAGGCGATGTGGGTGCCCCAAAGAAGGGGAAGGCCGTCGGAGCAATAGGCGGTGTTCGGGGCATAGGTGCCCCTGGCCGGCACCAATCGGACCCGCTGAGAGGGCAGCCGGACATCAAGGTCCGCCTGGAATTTCATGGCCTTTGCGGCGCTTCCCTTGAGGCCGTCGCCGCGGTCGGCGCCGTGGCGGGAGATTCCCTGGCGGAAGATCTCCACCAGCAGATCGAGGTCAGAGAGCGCCGCCAGATAAGGGCTGCTTGCCAGGAGGGCCGGCCGAAGCGTCTCCATGATTCCGAGGCCGCTGTCCGAGACAGCGACCATCAGCCGATCGCCTCGCGGGTACATCTGCAGGGCAGCGAGCCCGTCCAGCGGCGTTTGGCTATGGGAGAAGACGTTGTCGATGAGTTCGGCAAAGATTGTCCAGGCTGCGCCCTTCAGCTCTTCGATATCAGCTCGCGCCGCGCAGCCGCGGCCAATCGCATCCGCAAGGCGGCCGGGAAGCTGATGGTCGCGATGGTCCTTGTTGATCCGAGCGATCTCGACGAGGCCGGCATTGCTTCCGCGATATATCGCCGCGCCGGATTGCGCCGGCCGCGCCGGCATGACCTCGACCTCCCGTGCCAAATGGTCGAAGAAGCCCATCCGATTGAGGTAGCCCATCGTCCCGGCCTCACCCTCATCGAAGATCAGCCGCACGCGGCGGGTGGTGAAGGCGAGTTGGTTGGCCAGGGAGAGGATACGGATCGCCGCATCAATCATGACCTTGCTGCCGACCGGGAAGTGGAACTCCACCTCATAGATTCCCGGCCCGTGGGGCGCGCTGGCAGCTTGGATGGCGCGCTCCATAGCGGCGGCATCGACCCACACAGCAGAAAGCCTGATTGCGCAAAGCACCGTAGACACAACCCCCTCGACCGATGTCGACACCCCCCGGTCGGCCGGTGCATCAATCGCGCGGATGAGATGTGGAGGCGGTTGCCCAATTGTAAGGATATTTGGCGCACAGCCGGGGTTCAGTCGGCAATCCCGGCCCCGATGTGCCACCCCGCCCTGACGGGCCTTTAGGAGGCGCCCAAAAATTAGCGATACATGCTCCGCAACGGTGGCCACGGTCGGCGCGGGACAGTGGATCGTGTCGAGGTGCGGGGCCGTGACGCGCAACAACCTGGAGCGAGAGATGGCTCCCCCGCGCATGACCACCGAGGCAGCAAAGCCTCGCAATCCGGCATAACTGCTGCGCGGCACTGTCCTGGAGCAGCCGGGCCCTCCGCACATAGCGGCGCATAGAGGCCAAGTCGCGGTGGCGGGTGTGTTGCATGATTTGTTTGTCGCGTAGGCCAGCCTGGTAGGCGTGCGTGACAAATCCGGTGCGCAGGCTGTGCGGCGTGATGCCCTCGATCCCCTGCAGCCCCGCCAGCCCGGCACGGCGGCGCCGGATGAGCAGCACGCCTCCCGCGCCGAGGCGGCGCGGCTCGACGGTATCCCGCCGGGTCACCCAATGATACACGGGCCCGTATTCCGTCTGAAATCAAGCGAGCTCGGAAGGATTTTGCTGGAGCCATTCGCGTCGCGGCAGAGCCTCATGGCTTATAACATGAAGGTACTTCCTATGAGCGATGAGAGCGGGACCACTCAGCAACAGGGTTCAACGCACCAGGAAAATCAAGCTGCAGAAGCAGAGAAGGCTGATCCCAACTGCGGTGCTTTCAACAAGGGCCAGGATGCGTTGCTCGCCGCCCAGCAGGACTGCGTTCGAAACGTAGTAGCAGCACTCGGTGGTGCATCTCGCTTGGCACGGCAGCTAAGCAAGGAATTTGCTGATCCAATTGGAGAAAGTGGTATTCGAGCCTGGGTCGCACAGGGAACTGTACCGCTCCGACGCGGCCACCAATTGGCTAAAATCGGGCAGCAGAAGAACCTCGTCATTGACCTTGCTACACTTGAAGTTCATTTCGACCCGGTCGGTGGGAATGTAAGCACCTCCCCTGATCTTGGGAAGGCAGCTTTTCTCAGTCTCGATCAGGTAGCTGCACGCTGGGGAGTTCTGCGAGATCGTGTGGAAGATCTCGTAAAACTTGGCCACCTACGAGTCCACGACCTCACAGGAACAGAGCGTGTGGCTTACAGTGACCTCGCCGATTTCGAATATCGTGCGCGCCGTTCTGAAATTTCTGATCGCTCATGACGACGACGGCGAACAACTAGCCTCTACCAACATCGTTGGTGTCGCAGCGCTGAAAATATGGTTCGATAATCCGCCCTTATCGAACATAGAGGGTGTGGCTTTTGTCAGGATCGGGGGTGATGGATCTATGCTTGGTAGCATGTCCAGGGACGGTCTGTGATGATGTCAGGGGGTCGCTATCCCGCCCCCCGCACGTAATCAAAATCCCCTTCCGGGCACGCTATTCCAGCCTTGGATCCATCACCGCGGATTTGCAATAAGAGATGCCCAGCGCGTTCCGCGCACCGCCTTGAGGAGAAAATGGGCTCGGGGTGGACCGACGGGGGATCGCTCCAACATATCGGGCGGCGGACGCGTGGAGGCCGGTAGTGGGTAGGTGGCATCCGACCCCGGATAAGAGATCGGTCCGCGCCGCGTTCAGGGACCACCGAAGGTCGCAACCGGCTTGTCCGGTCAGCACGTGGGCCAGCCTCTGTCTTCCGTCCCGCGGCGCCGCGCCCGCCACCTCGGGAGGTGGCGATGGAAGCACTCATCGAACGCGCCGCCGGGCTCGACGTGCACCAGGGCTCGGTGGTGGCCTGCGTCATCCTCGGCGCGGCAGGGCGCCGGCCGACCAAGGAGGTGCGCAGCTTCGGCACCATGCGCCAGGACCTCGCGGCCTTGCGCGCGTGGCTGCTCGAGAAAGGGGTCACCCACGTCGGCATGGAGGGGACCGGCGTCTACTGGCAGCCCGTCCACGCCGCCCTGGAGGGTGCCTTCACCCTGATCGTCGGCAATGCCTCGCACATGTGCAATGTGCCCGGGCGCAAGACTGATGTGAAGGACGCGGAGTGGATCGCCGACCTGGTCCGGCACGGGCTGGTGCGTGCCAGCTTTGTGCCGCCGCCGGAGGTCCGGGTGCTGCGCGAACTGGTGCGCCACCGTAAGGCGCTGGTCGGCACCATGGCGGCGGAGCGCAACCGCACGCTCAAGCTGCTGGAGAGCGCCGGCATCAAGCTCGCGGGCGTGATGAGCAGCGTGTTCGGGGTCTCCGGCATGCTGATGCTGCGCGCCCTGGCCGAGGGCACCGCCGCGCCCGCGGCCATGGCCGACCTCGCCAAGCGGCGCCTTCGGCACAAGCTCGACCGGCTCACCCTCGCCCTCGACGGGCACCTCGCCGAACACCAACGTTTCCTGCTCAGCTTGCACATCCGCCGCCTCGAAGAGCTCGGGCGCGACCTCGCCGAGGTCGAGGCGGCGATCGGCGCCGCCATGCGCCCCTTCGCCGCCCAGCAGGCCTTGCTGCTGACCATCCCCGGCGTGGACGCGCTGACGGCGGCCGCGATCATCGCCGAGATCGGGGTGGACATGGCCGCCTTCGGCACCGCCCAGCGCCTGGCCGCCTGGGCCGGGCTCTGCCCGGCCAACCATGAGAGCGCGGGCAAACAGAAACGGCGCGGCACCCGCAAGGGCAACCCATACCTCAAGGCCACCCTGGTCACCGCCGCGGTATGCGGCGCCAGGACCAAGGGCAGCTACCTGCGCGACAAGTTCCAACGGCTGCGGGCACGCATGGGTGCCAAGAAGGCCGCCGTGGCGGTCGCTCACAAGATCCTGGTCGCTGCTTTCGACATGCTGCAGCGCGCCGTTGCCTTCGCCGATCTCGGTGCCGACTACCTCGACCGCGTCGACAAGTACCGCACCGCCAAGCGCCTCGTCCGCCGTCTCGACGCACTCGGCTACGACGTCATGCTCCGGGCCAAGGCCGCAGCCTGAGCCCCGCCACATGCCTCATAAACACCCCGGGCCCGGCCCACCGTGTGTATTTTCGGGCCAGCCAAATCGATAGCGCTCCGGTCAGTCATTGCCTTGCCTCACGCAACCATCGGTGGTTGGCCGACCTGTCGCCGGCGGGTTCCTTGCTTTACCGAGGAACCTGCCTGGCCATGGGGCATTACGGAGCGCAGTGCGCGTTTCCGGACCACAGCGGCTTATGGGGCCGTGCTCGAGACAGAGGAGCCCGGTCATGCCCAGCAACGCCACTGACAGTATCTCCCCTGCTGCCGTCTCCACCCCTGCGGCGGCAGCCCATCCCGCCGGCGCGGCCCTGCTGCTTGGCGCACTCGGCGTGGTGTTCGGCGACATCGGCACCAGCCCAATCTACGCCTTTCGCGAGACGCTGCGGGCCGCGGGCGCAGAAGGCGACGCGGTCGCGGCATCGTCGCAGACCGTCTTCGGTGTGCTCTCGCTGGTCTTCTGGGCCGTCACGCTGGTCGTGGCACTGAAGTATGTCGTGCTCGTCATGCGCGCCGACAATCAAGGCGAGGGCGGGACGATGGCGCTGCTGTCGCTCGCTGTGCCGGCCGCCGCGGAGCGGCTGCGCATCCCGGTACTGATGATCGGTCTCGCCGGGGCGTCGCTGTTCTTCGGGGACGCCATGATCACGCCAGCCATCTCGGTGCTCTCGGCGGTCGAGGGGCTGGCCGTGGCCACACCCATTTTCGAGCCCTACATCGTGCCGATCGCGGCCGTGGTGCTGGTCGGCCTCTTCGCCATTCAGAGCCATGGCAGCGCCCAGATGGGACGGCTGTTCGGGCCCGTGACGGCGGCGTGGTTTGCCATGCTCGCACTGTCCGGCCTGGTGCATGTGCTGGCACGGCCCGAGGTCCTGACCGCGCTCGACCCACGTCATGCATTCACATTTCTCGCCCACCATCCGGGGCACGGCGCTCTGGCGGTGCTCGGGTCGGCGTTTCTGGCCCTGACCGGCGGCGAGGCGCTTTATGCCGATATGGGCCATTTTGGCCGCCGTGCGATCCGCATCGACTGGTTCGCCTTCGTCATGCCGGCGCTGGTGCTGAACTATCTTGGCCAAGCCGCCCTGGTGCTGGAGGACCCGGCTGCGGCTGCCAATCCTTTCTTCGGGCTCTTCCCCGGGCCTCTACTCTACCCGGCGGTGGCGCTGGCCACAGCGGCGACAGTAATCGCCAGCCAGGCAGTGATCTCCGGCGCGTTTGCCCTGGTGCAGCAGGCGATCCAACTCGGCGTCGTGCCTCGGCTCGAAGTCCGCCAGACCTCGCAAGAAACGGCGGGGCAGGTCTACCTGCCGCACATCAACTGGCTGCTCGCTGCTGCGGTGCTGGTCCTGGTGCTGGGCTTCCGCAGCTCGGAGGCACTGGCCAATGCCTACGGCATCGCCGTGGCCGGCGATATGATGGTGACGACGCTGCTGATGGCCGTGGTGGCGCATGGTCACTGGCGCCTGTCCTGGCCGCTGGTCGCAGCAGTCGCCGGGCCCTTCCTGGTACTCGACCTCCTCTTCGTCGCGGGCAACGTGCACAAGATCCCGGCCGGGGGCTGGTTCCCTCTGCTGGTCGGCGCTGTGGCGCTGAGCATGATGCTGATCTGGCGCCGAGGGCGCACGGTCCTGCTGGCCCGGCGGGACGAAGGTGCGCCAACGCTCATGGCCTTTCTCTCCAGCCTTGACGCGCCAGGCGCTCCGCTGCGGGTCCCTGGCACAGCGGTCTACCTGACTGGACAGCGGGAGGTTGTGCCGGCGGCGCTGGCGCTGAACCTGCGGCATAACGGGGTGCTGCACGAGCGCGTGGTGCTGCTGCATGTCATGGCGGAACGCGTACCGCGCATTCTGGAAGCCGAGCGTGTGACGATGGAGGCACTGCCGGGCGGCTTCCGCCATGTCACCTTGCGCTTCGGCTTCGCCGAGAAGCCGGATGTACCCACGGCGCTGCGCCTGCACCGCGATGTGGTCGGCTTTGCCCCGGAGGACGCCTCCTTCTTCCTCGGCAATGAGACCCCCGTGCCGGCCATACGCCCGGAACTGCCGCCCTGGCAGGAGCAGATCTTCGCCTTCATGACCCGCAACGCCGTGCGGGCGCCAGACTACTTCCTGATCCCGCCACAGCGCGTGGTCGAACTCGGCACGCGGGTCGAGCTGTGAGTACGGGCCGGCATGGGGTAGGTGGGTCTCTGTGGTCCCTCCCGGCGATTGTGCGAGACGCTGCAGGCCTTGGCCTAACGACTCTTTCGGTCAGCGCCATGCTGTCCACGCTGGTGCCGGCGGGACAACCACCCATCAGTCACGCCGTCGCCACAGGTGCTGCGCTGCTGGTCTGGTGCTATTGCGACGGCATGGTTGGCCGCCAGAGCTGGGGCCTTGCGGCGCTCGAAGCGTTGCTTCGGTTGCGGCTCGCCCTGACCTGGGTCGAATTTCTGTTCAGTGCCTAAATCGCGTCCAGGTTAGAAATTTCAGTTCCCGCTTTTCGGACCAGAAAGAGATGACTAAGCGGTGCCTTCTTGTCGCTAGTAGCCAGACCACAGGTCCCACTGGACGCGGGTTAGGTGGCGCGTTTCGTCATGCTGAGCCGGCGGTCACCCTCAGCCAGCAGCCACCATGGCTCGGCGGCTCAGCGCCGAAACCGGGCTCAAAAATCGATGCCGAGGATTACCTTACCAGCCCAGCGGTCGCTGGATGGGTCAGCCCATGGCCGAGGCCGAGATGCAGTGCGAAGCGCTCCGACAGTTTGAAGTCGGTGGTTACGAACATCTGGTGCGCCTGGCCGCGCGGCGCCTCTGGCCGGTCGAAGCGGCCAAAATCCATGTAGTGCTCGATGCCGAGCCAGACCGCCTCCGCCACCTGACGCACCCCACGCACGGCCGGGGCGAAGATTGCGCTGCCATGGTCGAGCGGGAATTCGACCGCCGGGTTCAGGATCAGCTGCCAGGGCCCGTGCCGCAGATCGATGATCGGCCGCAAGGTCATCGCCCAATCGGCTTCGGAGAAGCGGGCTGACTGATAGCGTAGCTCGACGTCTACTCCATAGGCAAAGGGCCGCTCGGCAGCGCCGGGGGTGATGAAGGTATTGCGGACCTTGAAGCCGCCGCCAAAGGTATCGCCGGAGAACTCTCGTGCGACCGGCAGGAACACCGCCACCTCGTGCCACGGCGTGGTGGGCAGGCCGATCTCGGATGAGAACAGCAGCCCGTTGCGCGGCGCCCCCTCGCCCAGCCTGCCGCGCCGGCCTACATTCAAATGCAGGTTCAGGTCCACCGCGCCGGGCCCGCCGATCCGGCCATCAAAGATCTGGAATTCGTCAAATCCGGCGGCACCGGCGGGCATGGCCTGGGCGACGAGCATCAGGGCTGACGCAAGGATAGCAAGGCGGCGCATGTGGGTTCCTCCGGTCCCGCAATGTCACACCGGGCGGGCAGGTCTGCAACTTGGCCAGGACCGGGCCGTGCAGCATACGCTCCAGCGCCTGCACACACCGCCTGGGCGCCGGCCATGCCATCCATGACGCAATCACTAAAAGAGAGGAGAACCTTCACGGTGCCGTCCGCGGCAATCGGGCCATAGTTCAGGAGGCTCGCCCAGGGTGCCGCGACTGAAGCAATGGCAACGCGCTGCGATCCCAGCACCGAGACGCCGAAGCTGTCGTACCAGTTCAGTACGTGCTGCCCGATGTTGACTTTTGGCCAGAAAGCGACGGCGAACATAGGGCGACTTGGCGCCTTGCGAGCTCATTCTGGTTGCTTCCCTGACCGGAATCGACCTGCCACGATTACCTCCAGTTGAGCGATGCGATTGCGCCTGGCCGGCCATTCGCTTTACCGCCCGCCGTAGCGGTAGGACACTGCCCAGCAACCACGTGCATTCCCGGCAGAGCGCGGTTGCCTTGCTGCCGCCTCGGCGGTGATGCGCCTGTCTCGCTGCCCCAAATGCCGCCTGAGGACCCCATGACAGATGTCGGCCAAGCTGACGACGGCGACGGCACACCAGATAAGGACCGCCTTATTGAGGAGCTGCGCGAGGCAGTTCGGGCGCGAGACGAGTTCGTCTCGATCGCGGCGCACGAATTGCGCAACCCGATGACGCCCATTCTCATGCAGGTCCACAACCTGGTCACAGCGGCAAAGGATCCCCGCCGTTGTCGCCCGGAGGTTCTGGCTCCACGCCTCGAGCTCCTCGAATACGCGGTACGGGATTTCGTGCGGCGCTCGACCACCCTGCTCGACGTATCCCGTATTGCCGCGGGAAATATTCGGATCGAACCTTCGGAAGTTGACCTTTCTCGCGTTGTGCGGGAGGTGGTGGACCGCGCCGAGCCAGCGGCCCGCATGGCACGGTCCCGTGTGGATCCCGACCTGCAGGAGGGCATCGTTGGTATGTGGGACCGACTTGCTGTCGAGCAGGTGGTCGAAAATCTGCTTTCGAATGCTCTAAAGTTCGGCGCCGGTCGGCCAGTCACCCTGACGCTGCGTGCCGACAGCCGGGTCGCGCAGCTGACTGTCCGGGACCAAGGCATCGGCATCTCCGAAGAGGATCGAGCCCGGATTTTCCAGCGCTTCGAGCGGGCCGTTGCCCGCCGTGAGCACGGTGGGTTCGGCGTCGGTCTATGGCTGGTCAATCAGCTGGTCGTAGCCATGGGTGGCGCGATCAGCATCGAGAGTGCTCCAGGCAAAGGAGCGACCTTTGTCGTCACCTTGCCCTTGGAAGCGGAGGGGACAGGCGCATGAGCGAGGAGCAAACGATCGAGCGGGTGCCGAGCGGGGTTCCCGGCCTTGATCTGATCCTGCGCGGCGGCTTCCCAATGGGGGGCATCCACATTCTCCAGGGGCCACCTGGCACAGGCAAGACCATCCTGGCCAATCAGATTTGCTATCACCATGCCGTCTCGGGCGGCCGGGCACTCTACGTTACCCTCCTGTCTGAGACCCACGCCCGGATGCTGCTGCACCTCGGCACCATGCGCTTCTTTGACGCCTCGCGCCTGTCAGAGCAGGTCTCCTACATCAGCGGCTTCGGCGTTCTCGAGGGCGAGGGGCTGGCAGGGCTGGTGACGCTTGTCCGACGTGAGATCGTGGCGCAACAGGCGACCATCATGATCCTGGACGGGCTGGTGGCCGCGGAAGACCGCGCGGTGTCGGCTACCGAGTTCAAGATGTTCATCCAGGAGCTACAGACGCAGGCGGGGCTGCATGGCTGCACGGTCTTTCTGCTCGCCACCGCGAAGGGACAGGCCATGTCCCCCGAGCACACCATGGTCGACGGTGTCGTCGAGCTGACCGATGTGCGGCACGAGTCTCGTACCGAGCGGGGGGTCTTCGTCAACAAACTCCGTGGCAGCGACTACCTGCCCGGCCGGCATGCATTCCGCATTACCCCCAAGGGCCTGGTGGTCTACCCGCGCATTGAGGCGGCGTTCCGCGTGACCACACGTCCGGACGAGGTCCGGGCCGGCCGGCTGTCGACCGGTGTAGTGGGACTGGACACGATGCTCGGAGGCGGTGGCCTCCCGGAAGCGACGGTCACCGGCATGCTTGGCCCTTCGGGTGTTGGCAAGACCACGATGGGCCTGCAGTTCATGGCCCAATCGAATGCGACTGAGCCGGGCCTCCTTTTTGGCTTCTACGAAACACCGCCCCGCTTGTTGCACAAGGCGGCCAGACTCGGATTGAACCTCGGGGAGAAGGTCGATCGGGGTGAGGTCGAGATCCTCTGGCAGCCGCAGAGCGAGAATGTCCAGGACGCGCTCGCGCACCGTCTGCTGGACGCCATCGCCTGTCGTGGCGTCAAGCGGCTGTTTCTCGATGGACTCGGCGGCTTCATCGAAGCCTCGATCGAACCCGGGCGTATCAGCCGCTTCTTCGCCGTCTTCGCCAATGAGCTCCGGGCGCGCGGGGTGACGACACTCTACACCATGGAAACCAGAGATCTGTTCGGCCCCGGCCTTGAGATGCCCGTCACTGGCATGTCGTCGCTGCTGGAGAACCTCATCGCGCTACGCTACGTGGAGTACCGCTCGCGCTCCCGCCGGCTCCTTTCCGTCCTGAAGGTCCGCGACAGCGACTTCGATGCCAACCTGCGAGAGTTCGTCATCACCGACCAAGGTATCGTGCTCGAAGGCAACTTCGAGGGTGCGGAGGAGGTTCTGAGTGGGTTCGCCCGCGACCGCACCAGCAGCCGGCCGACAACGCCGGAGGAGACATGACAACGGTCCTGGTGGTCGACGATGAGGCGCTTATCGCCATGGCGCTCGAAGCGGCCCTGCAGGACGCGGGCTACCAGGTGACGACAGCCGCCAACGGCCGGCAGGGTCTGGAGCGGCTGGCTGAGGCACAGGTAGACATCGTGCTGCTCGACATGATGATGCCGGTGATGAACGGGCCTGCAATGCTCAGGGCCATGGCCGCCGACCTGGAGCTCAGCGGTATTCCAGTCATCATCCTGAGCTCCCTGCCCGAGGCCACGGTTCGGGCTCAGGCCGACGGCGTTGCTGCGATTCTGCGCAAACCCTACACCGCCGGCGAAGTCCTAAGGGCGATTGGACAGGTTCTCGGCGAGGCTGACCAACCTGGGATCTGACCTCCCTAAAGCTAAGCCACAGCACCGAGCCGACCGGTCAATCGGCGCATCCTGGTGCGGTTCGACTGGGCAATGCAAGTCACCAGCTCACCCGCGTGGTGTTCCGCGGCAAGGCCGGCGCTGAGGGTTTAGCTGATGAGGGCCATTTCAAGTGCGTCCCTTCCGGCTCTGATGCGCCATAGTCATTCTGCGGCGTCGCGCGGAATCGCTTGCAAGCCCAGGACATGAGCCGGTGCAGTCAATCGACCTGACCATTTGCGACCAGGAGCCGATCCACATCCCGGGCGCCATCCAGCCGCACGGCGTCCTGCTTGTCATTGACCCCGTGTCGGAGAAAATTCTGCAGGTCGCCGGAGACACGGACGGTCTGCTGGGCCTTGAAAGCCCCCCTTTGGGTCGGCAAGTCGGCGATCTGCTGGTTGCTCGTTTCGAAGCTCTGGCGCGATCGGCAGGTATCACTGCGGGCAATGAGCCGGCCTACCTCGGCTCGGTCAGGCTGGCCGCGCGCAGTGGCGAAATCGATGTGGTCGCCCACGACCGGGACGGCGTTGTCCTCCTGGAACTTGAGCTCACCCCTGAAGTCCGCCCTTCGGCTGCCCGCCTCCTCGCCGTGGTGCGTGCGGTCGCCGCTTCCCTGGAAGCCGCGCCCGACTTGCCTCGCGCCTGTCAAGCCGCGGCGCGCGAGATCCGCAGCCTGATCGGCTTCGACCGGGTCATGGTCTACCGCTTTCTGGAGGACGGCTCGGGGTGCGTGCTCGCCGAGGACAAGGCCGCCGAGTTGTCGCCATTCCTCAACCACCATTACCCCGCCTCCGACATCCCAAGGCAAGCGCGCGAACTCTACCTGCGCAATCCCATCCGGGTGATCCCCGACGTGAACTACGTGCCTGCTCCTCTGATGCCCCAGCTTTGCTCCAGCACCGGTCGGCCACTCGATATGAGCGACTGCGCCCTGCGCAGCGTGTCACCGGTTCACCTCCAGTACCTGCGGAACATGGGTGTCTCGGCGTCAATGTCGGTCTCCATCGTGCGCGACGGGGTACTTTGGGGGCTTGTCGCCTGCCACCACACGGCGCCCAGGCTGGTACCCTACGAACTGCGTGAGGCATGCAGGCATGTCGGCCAGATCCTGTCGCAGCAGATCGCCGCGCGGGAAGAGGCCGAAGCCCACATCCAGGCTCGGCGTCTGGCAGAGGTGCGGGATGAGTTGCTGCTGGTCCTTGCTCGCACGGATAACGTCGAGGACGCGCTGGCCGAGCACGCAGCAGACCTGCGCACTGTCTTGCCGTCCGATGGCATGGCGATCTGCCGCCGCGGCGAGGTCATTGCCAGCTTTGGGCACCGCCCGTCCGATACGGAAATCGCGGACCTGGCCTGCTGGCTGCTGCGCGAGGGCGCCCCAGAGCTGTATTCAACCGACCGGCTGTCCGAGCGGCACGCCCCCGCCTCGTCCTACCGGGCACAGGCGAGCGGACTGCTTGCCGCCGTGATATCGCGCGAGGAGCCGCTGGTGCTGCTGTGGTTCCGGGCGGAGCGGCTTGAGGTGATCAACTGGGCCGGCAATCCGCACAAGCCCGCCGAGCCCGGGACTATACCCGGGGTTCTGACGCCACGGGCGTCATTTGCCGTTTGGCGCGAAGCCGTACACGGCCGCTCGCGGCCCTGGACGGCGGCTGAGCTCGACGCGGCACGGCGGTTCCGGCGTGCAGTTTTCGATCTCGGGCGGCAGCAGAGGCTGGAGGAGCTCAACAGGCGGCTCCGGCAGACTCTCTCGGACAAGGAGGAGCTGATCGTCCAAAAGGACCTCCTGATGGGTGAGGTCCACCACCGGGTCCAGAACAGCTTGCAGCTCGTCAATTCGATGCTTGGACTGCAGGAGAGAGAGGTGGCGGACCCCGTTCTGGCGGCACATTTCGCCGAGGCTCGACGCCGGCTGCTCGCGGTCTCCGCCGTCCACCGCCGTCTCTGGCGATCGGACCATGTGCAGAGTGTCAGCTTCGACACCTACCTCCGCGAGCTCCGGGACGGGCTCGTCGAGGGGTGGGGGCCGAGCTGGGATAGGAACATTGGGATCCGTGCAGCGCCCGTGCTTGTGCCGACCGACACGGCCGTCGTGCTGGCCCTGGTCGTCACGGAGCTCCTCACCAACGCCGTCAAGCACGCCTATCGCGGCGCGTCAGGCCCAATCGACGTGACAGTCGGCAGGGGATCGAGCGGAAGCATTCGGATCACCGTCGCCGACCAAGGGACGGGCATGCTGCAGGAGGAGCGGCCCGGAGGCTTCGGGTGGCGGTTGACGCGCACCCTGGTTGCACAGGTTAAGGGGGAGATTGCGTTTCAAGACAACAAGCCAGGAACCAGGGTCGTCCTGACGGTGCCGCTGCCCGCCCACTTCGAAAGTCATCCAGAAGCCGAGGGCCACCGACCACTGGCCTCGTGACGCTCCAGCAGCTTGGCGGCCTTGGGGTAGCGAGCAGGCACGCGCTGTTCCGCCCCGAGTTTAGTAGTCCCGCCGGGCAGGACCAGAATGCTGGCGAACCGGAAGCGGCTCTGTGATGCGTCGCGTCATGTTTCCGACTGTCTCGACCTACCAAGAGTTCATAAGTTGAAAGCGGCCTTCGACAGCAAGCGCGGCGCTCCTGGCCCCGGGCCGGCATTTAAGGCAAGGCCACGGCACGTCGGCGAGCCGATCGCCGCGGAGACCGCGGGCTAGGGGAAGAAGGCTCGGTACACGGGGGCGCAAGGCGTCGCGGTGACACGCCCGGTAGCAGCGGGCGAGTAGCGGGGCGAACGCCACCGCGGCGGCCTCGCCGAGTAGGCGGTCATCGAACATGCGCCAGGCGCAGTGGCGCAGCACCTGCCGCCAGCCGCGCACCGGGATGCACGCCGGGGTGGCCGCCCCTCGCCCCTCGCCCCTCGCCCGCCAGCGCCCGAGCGTTGGTTGCAGAGACATGCGAGCAGGCTGGCACCACATCTGGAGCGAAACCAGCTGCGGCGGCTCGCCGAGACGGTCCCCGCCTCCGCGGGCGAGGTCTGGAAGTGTGACCCCGCGCCGGGGAACCCCTGGCTCGCGCATGGCTTCCCCGGGGGTTCTGCAGCTTTCGCATCCATTGAAAGAGGTAGGCCCATGGCCACCGCCCCCACGCAGCCCACGCCTGCCGTCAGCACCGCAGCGGCATCCGCGCTCGTCTCGGACGACCAGCGCACCTACCTCTTCAACCGAGCCTCCTGGGGCGCCATCATCGCCGGGGTGGTCGCCGCCCTGGTCGCCCAGCTACTCATCAACCTGCTCGGCATCGGTGTCGGCCTGTCGGCCGTGAACGTGGCCAACACTGCCGACAACCCGGACGCGAGCACCTTCTCCATCGGCGCGGGCATCTGGTGGACACTGTCCGGCATCATCGCCTCCTTCTTCGGTGGCGTGGTCGCCGGGCGGCTCTGCGGGGCAGCCCAGCCCAACACCGCGCGCTGGCATGGCTTGGTCACCTGGTGCGCGACGACGTTGGTAATCTTCTACCTGCTCACCACCGTGCTCGGCAGCATCGTCGGCGGCACCTTCAGCGCCCTTGGCAGCACGCTTAGCGGGGTGGGCCGCACCGCGGCTTCCGCGGCGACCGGTGTCGCGCAAGCCACCGACGCGGGCGGGCTGGAAGCGCAGGTGCGGTCCCTGGTGAACCCCTCGGACACGCAAAGTGTGCAGAACAACATCATTGCCTACGTCCGGGCCAGCGCAGGCGGCGACCAGCGCGCTACCAATGAAGCGCGGGACCGCGCGGTGGACAGCCTTGCACGGGTGGCCAACATCAGCCCGGACGAGGCGCGGACCCGGCTCGGCCAAGTCGAGCAGCAGTACCGGCAGACGATGGACCGGGCCAAGCAGCAGGCCACCCAGGCTGCCGAGGTGGCGCGCAAGGGTGCCTCCCGCGCTGGTCTCTTCGGCTTCGTCGCTCTCGTGCTCGGCGCGATCGCGGCGTGGTTCGGCGGCGGCATCGGCACGCCGCACCCCGAGACGGCGCGGGCCGGAACAAGGCGCGCCTTCTGAGGCGAGCGCCGCCCTACCCGGCCATCTTGGTTGCCCTTACCTGGGCCGTGTAGGCTGATGTCTCGAGCCGCGGTTGGCATGGCGATCCAAGCATCACAAGCTGCCGCATACAGCATCTCGAGACGTTTCAAATCCTGAAGGAACGAGCCTTTATCCGTTCCCACGCTTGCTGGACGTTATGTCCAGCATCGACCTCAAAACCGACTTCGTGAGCGAGCCAGACAGGCAAAAACGCCAGCCTCAATCGGCCCAGCGTCTGCTGCAGCACCTCCGGCGGCACGTCGTCGCCTGCTGCTTGGCAGCGAATAACAGCCGCGTCTTTACCGAAGAAACCTGGCAGTGTCTCTTCGACTTCCCGAATGGCAGATGCAAGCCTGCGCACCTCAGCCCGCAACCCCTGCCGAGCGAGCACAGCGTCTGAGGATGTCACGTCGCCAACCCCACACCCGCCCGTGAATGGAACATCACCTCGGGCGAACCGACGCGAAACAAGTGCACTGTTCAGTCCGGAAGTGCATTTAGCTTTGGAGCCTTTCTGAGCCACCAACAGTAAGACCAACCGGCAACCGGCCACTCCTGGAAGCATCAGGGATGCGGCATTCTCGGCGCGGAGATAACGTGTGGCCCGCCACTAATGTCAGCGAAGCGGACAACAAGATCAGGCGACCCTCTGAGCTGCACCCGGTTTCCCTGGACACCCATTCGTCCGAGGAGAGACCGGAACGATGATGTCCAGCATGAAGAAGCTCGATCATCCTCTAGCCGTTGATGAGCCGGTGGGCAGCGAGGGCGGGCGCAGCCCGTCCGCGCTGTCCACGGGCTAGGCTACGCCCGGCCTGGCCACGTCGCCGCCCGCTGCGCCGGGGCCGAAAGTCGGGCCTCTGGCACCCGGCCAGCGCTGGAGCGTTGCGCGCAAGCGCGAGGTCGTCCTGCGCCTGCTGCGGGGCGAGAGCGCCGAACTGCTCTCGCGCGAGCTCGGCCTGCCGATGTTCAAGCTCGAGCAGTGGCGGCAGAAGGCTGAGGCCGCCGTCGATGGCGCGCTCAAGGAACGCGAGGCCGACACCGCCGCCACCGAACTCGCCGCGACCATGCAGCGCATCGGCGAGCTCAGCATGGAGGTCGAGCTGCTCCGCGCCAAGATGGAGTGCTCCACCCCTTTGGCCCGGCGGAGGTCGCGCTGATGGCCAAGGCGACTTCACCCACCAGCGGCCAGACCTATGGCATCCGGCGCGTCTGTCAGGTCTGGGGCGTGCCTCGCTCCAGCTTCTACGCCGCCCAGACGCCGACATCGGCCAGCGCCAGCCCGGCGCCACTGCCGGCGCGCCGCGGACCGAAACCCGCCGTCACGGACGCGGCCCCGCTTGCTGCCATCCGGCACGACCTCGACCGCTCCCCCTGGACAGGCGAGGGCCACCGGAAGGTCTGGGCCCGCCTGCGCGTGCGCGACGGCATCCGCGTCTCCGCCAAGCGCGTCCTGCGCCTGATGCGCGAGCACACCCTGCTCTCGCCCCACCGCCCGCGCCGCAAGTCGAACGACGCGCATCAGCGCCAGATCATCACCGCGGCGCCGAACATCATGTGGGCGACCGACGCCACCCAGGTCACCACCGTCCAGGACGGCAAGGTCTGGATCTTCGGTGTCGCGGAGCATTGGAACGCAGAGCTCCTGGGCTGGCACGTGACGAAGCCCGGCACCCGCTTCGAGGCGACCCAGGCGCTCGGCATGGCGGTCCGCCAGCAGTTCGGCCACCTCTCTGCTGACGCCGCCCGCGGCCTCGCGCTCCGCCACGACCACGGAAGCAACTTCATGGCCGACCATTTCCAGAAGCAGGCCAGGTTCTGGGGCATCTCGCCGAGCTACGCCTTCGTCGGCGAGCCCGAGACGAATGGTGTCATCGAGAGGCTCTTCCGAACCCTGAAAGAGCAGGCCATCCACGGCCGCATCTTCCAGACCATCGACGAGGTCCGCGACGCCGTCCGCGCCTTCACCGCCTGCTACAACGCCGAGTGGCTGGTCGAGAAGAACGGCTACCGCAGCCCGCTCGATGCACGCGCCGCTTGGCTCGACACGCCCCTCAGGCGCGCCGCATAGTCCAACCAGATGTCCAGGAAGCCGGGTGCGGTACAATCAGGCGATCCTCGCCTCGAGCTGGACGAAGCAAGGCTGTCACGCACCAGACGGCGCGCGTTCCTCGGTCACAGCATGCCTTGCCGGCGGAGTGCGGCCAAACTGCCGGCGACGAAGGCCAAACTGCCGGCGACGAAGGCCAACAGAAGCAGGAACCATTTGGTCCGGGCGGGTAGGGACGAACCGTTGGAGACAACAGCGACTAGGGCAAGGGCCAGTCCAAGCACCATCTCTGCTGCTATCGTCACGGCGCGCGTTGTTCCAGCTCGCTCAGCCCATCCACCGTCGCCAGAATGGCTCAGGCTCCAGCATCGGGTTGGTAGCTTCGACGGCCCCGCGTGCGCTGAGCAGGCGGTCCTCCTGGATCATGCGCAGCGCACTTGAGCGCCCGATCGCCACCGCAGCCCGGGCCCAAGGCGGCGCGGTGACCAACCAGTCCGGCAGATCCGCCCCGGCTTGTGCCAGACGGATACCATGGTCAAAGCAGGCAACTGTCAGGCGCTCGTCATAAGGCAGGACGCGCCGCCCCGACAGAGTCAGCCGCAAAGTCACCTCGGCGACGTCGTTGCCGTCGTTGGACGTCCTGTTGGCCATCCTGGCTGTGTGACACACCTCGGCTGCTACTTTCTGAATAGCTAAGCGCTCCGACCACCAGCACAGAAGCGAAGCACAAGCAGCATCAAGCCAGACGCGGTGGCACCCGATGCGACGAGGGCCTTCACTACGTGTGCGCCAAGTGAGCTCCGCTGCCTTCCCTCGGACCTGGCCCGCACGGACAGTACCTCATCCGGCTGACTTGGCGCGTGGCTGGTGGCAACCGACGATTGAGGTGCTGCGGGAGGAACGTCGCAGGGCAGCCTCTCTTGAGCGTGTTCAGGCGACGCGTCGGGCCACAGCGCTGTGAGGGACGTCTTCTAAGTAGCGGCGGCTGTGTTGCGGCAGTGGACACGCGCTCTCCGCCAGGGGAGAGCGCCAATCGGACGCGCGACCGAACGGGCCTTGAGCCATCCTCCGGTGCCACTCGGCCCGGGCGTGTTGGAGACGCCACGAGCTTCGCGGCGAGTGGGGTCCGAGGGGAGGGTTGCAGTCCCCCAAGGTAGAGCCTAATTGGTGCAGCGCAGCAAGACGGCGTCTCCGCCGCCTTGCCTGCTTTCTTGGACGTTTCCTCCCTAAACTCGGCGGCGCTCGCCCAGCGGGCGTCGCCTTCTTTTTGCCAGCGGGAGGCAGACGCAACCTATGCCGTCCCGGTGGGCAGCGCCAGCCACTTTCCTCGGCAACGCGGTTTCTAGCACCAGCTTGTAGAAATGGGCTTTCTTCGAGCGTCCCGCACTGAGGATGTGACGCGGAATAAGTGCGTCAGGATAGATGCAGATTGGGCGACATGGTGCAGTTCCACTCGCCATGAAACGCGTCACGCTCGATGGCGAGCGCCGCCATCTCGGCATCCGTGACCTTGATAGCCCAGCACGCGGGCGATCTGACGCTGGCTGCGGCTCACCCAGCGCAACGCCGTCTCCGGATCACCTCACCCAGCGCAACGCCGTCTCCGGATCACCTCACCCAGCGCAACGCCGTCTCCGGATCACCGCGGATGGCATCCTCGATCAGCGTCTCCAGAGCGAGGTCGATCACTCCGCCGAATACGCTAGCAGCCACCGTCAGTCCCTTCCGGCCCTTAGCCACTGAGCCGACATTACAAGCGATTAGTTATTCCGCGTCAGATCCTAACGGTGGGTCCTTTGGAAAGAGACACTGTTTTGGTATCGAATTCTGCATTTTGATGTACAGACCCGCTCGCACCGTTACACTCTGCCGCGATGATGCGAGGAGCGATGAGCAGCCCTGATACACCCGTGTCCGCGGCTGAACGCCCCCTCAGACTTCTCCTAGCTGCGGTGGTTCTGGTGCCGGCCCTGGTCTTCGCCGGCGCCGCGCTCGTGTCCTACCAACAGCACTTCGCGGAAGCCTGGGCGCGGCTCTCCCGTGGTGTCGACATCCTTTACGAGCAGTCGGCCAAGGTCTTTGAAACCCTTGATCTCGTCGCGGGACGCGTCGACGACATTTTGGCCGACCTTCCGAACGAGGAGATTTGGGCCCGCGAAGGCGAGTTCCACAACCGGACGAAGGCAATTGCCGCGTCGCTCGAGCAGGTGCAATTTGTTCTCGTTGTCAACGAGCAGGGTCACCCCCTCGTCTTCAGCGCTCTTTTTCCAACCGACCGTAGCACAGACTATAGTGGTCGGGATTACTTTGAGGCCCTTAAAGACAGCACCGCCTCCTCTGAGCAGACCTTCGTCAGCGCAGTCCTGCAAGGTCGCCTTCGAGCGAACAACACAACCTTTCTCATTGCAAAGCGCCGGGGTGGGCAGTTCCAGGAGACGTCAGAGGCCGTAGCCCAGCCAGAGTCATTCCGTGGCCTGATCGCAATCTCAACCAAGCCCACGTACTTCATCGAGCAATTCCGGCAAATCGCCGGGCACGACCTCGACACCGTGACCCTGCTGCGGGCCGATGGTGCCGTACTCGCCCGCTATCCCGGTGCGGTGGACGTAGCGGCGCGCCTGTCCTCCACCAGCACCTTCATGATCTCGATTGCCCAGAACCCACAGCAAGGCGCCTACGAGACTGTATCGGGGGTCGACAACATCCGGCGCCTCTACGTCTACCGGCGCCTGCCTCACCACCCGGTCTACGTGACAGCCGGAATTGACCGGGCGACCGTGCTTGCTGAGTGGCGCGGGAGCCTGGCGCGCTACCTGCTGTTTGGCCTACCCGCGACGGGGGCTCTCGTCTTGCTTGCCCTGACGGCACTTCGCCGTACGCGGGGCGAAGCGGTCGCGGTCAGGCAACTCGCCGAACGCACGCGCGAACTCGATCGCGTCTGGCGGACCAGTCGCGACCTGTTCGCCGTCGGCAGCCTCGATGGCGTGCTGCGCTCAGCCAATCCGGCTTGGAGCAAGACGCTTGGCTTTCCGTTGGACGAGATTGCCGGCCAAACCTTCGATACTTTCGTCCATCTGGACGAAATTCCAACCGTCAAGCGAGCGATCGAGCATCTCGCGTCGGGCAAGGTCGTCCGAGACTTAGACGTGCGTCTACGCGCTAAAAGCGGCTCGGAATACTGGTTCAGTTGGACCTGGGTGCCCGAAGGCGACACATTCTACGCTTCAGGGCGCGATATCACGGACAGGCGGCAGCTCTCGGATCAGCTGCGTCAAGCTCAAAAGATGGAAGCTGTGGGCCAGCTCACGGGCGGCATCGCGCATGACTTTAACAACATGCTTGGCGTGGTTATCGGCTCGCTCGACCTGCTCGGCCGCCGCCTTGGAACCACCGATGCCCGGGCCCGGCGTTACATCGACGCGGCCACCGAAGGTGCCCGGCGGGCCGCAGTCCTGACGCAAAGGCTTCTCGCCTTCTCGCGGCAACAGCCGCTCCGGCCCGAGCCGATTGACGCTAACAAGCTCGTGGCCGGTATGGCCGATCTTCTACAGCGCTCTCTCGGAGCCGGTATCCGCCTGGAAACCGTGCTTGCAGGTGGATTGTGGCGCACGCATGCCGACCCGAACGGGCTGGAGAACGTCATCCTCAACCTCGCGGTCAATGCTCGCGACGCGATGCCGGAGGGCGGACGCCTGACTATAGAGACGGGGAATGCCCACCTCGACGACCGCTATGCCGCTGCGCATTTCGGAGTGTCACCTGGGCAGTACGTGCTGATCGCGGTGACCGACAGCGGGCCGGGCATGTCCGCTGAGGTTGTTGCTAAGGCCTTCGACCCATTTTTCACCACCAAGGAGGTCGGTAAGAGTCTGAACGCGAAATAAGTCTGGCCCTTCAGGTCGGTTTCGACACGTAGGGCAGTGCGCCGGCTGAGCCTCACCATGTTGGGCCGATGTCTCGCACCAGCCTACACAG
>NZ_SMSJ01000080.1 GCF_004355005.1 Dankookia rubra | reverse complement strand
TCGCCAGGGCAGCCGCTGCCTGACGCACAGCGGCGGCGCACATCGAAAGAGCGCCGCTCCGCCCCCAGCGGCATCAGTCCAAAATCCGGTTACCGGGACGGGCTCCTAGGGGCGCAATCAGCGCCCGGCGGGTTTGCTGGGGATCCGCAACTGGCACTAGGCCTGCATCGGGCGGAAAGTGGCGGATTATTTGAAGTTCTGCGCCAGAGTGTGCTGACCAGGTATCGGCGACACGAGGCCGCGGCCGGCGACGGCAACGCGGAACCCTGGTTAAGAGCCCAGCAAAAATCGCTGTGGGATCTTCCAAACCGGTCCTAGCCGGAGGTGCCCGCATGTCTTGCCCTCGCAAGCCAACCGAAGTGCTGGAGCTAACCGACGCGTTCGTCGAAACCCGTCCCCCGCTTGGTCGGGGATCATCCTGTTTCATGGGCTATCCACCCGTGCATCTGACGCCCGACGAGGCCGCAGCTTTGTATGATTTCGTACATAACGCTCCGGTGGATCTCTGGGCTGATACCGGCCGGCTGCCGAGCTACATGCGGCAGGGGAAACGGGGCCCAGCATGACTCACGCCGAGCAGTTCGCGGCCTGGTATGCGGTCGGGGCCACCGTGCGCGAGATCGCCGACGAGGCGCGAGTGCCGCACAGCTCTGTCCTGCAGCACCTGCACGCGATGGGCGTGCCGATGCGGCAGGTGGCCAAGAGGTGCGAATGGCACGACCGGGTCGCGCCACTGCGAGCGCAGGGGCTGAGCTGCGCACTGATCGCCGAGCGGCTTGGCGTCAGCCGGAGCAGCGTCGAGCGGGTGGTGCGAAACAAGCGGGCAGGGGTGTCGGCATGAGCGCGCCGGAGAAGCCTGCGCCGCGGGGCGCCTGACCGGGGCTGTATGTCGACGGGCTGACCATCGTCGAAGTTGCTTAGCTGGCGCGGTGTACGCCGCTGATGGTCCGGCGCGAGCTGGTGCTGCGCGGGGTGATGCGGCAACCGCCAGGTGGGCATCGTGATTCAGCCCAACGCGCGCCCGGCCGAGATGCCGGAGAGCGAGGGGCCGTGTCCGGTGGCCCGTGCCGGGCTGCCCGACTAGGCAGAGGTTGGGGGAGAGCGGGGGAGGCAGCGCGGGCGCGACTGCCGCCAGGGAGAGAATCTGGCCCGCCCCGCAGCAAAAGAATGCTGCTTATATTCAACCCTGAATATGCACATCGCGGCGAGGACTGATCACCCCAGGCACGCTCTCTCCCCTCTGATAAGGGCGGTTATCGGAGCATAGAAGCGCTTGCCCCAATCCGCATAAGATGCTGGAATCGCCGCATGTCCGACTGCGGCCCGCGGCCGCCATGCCGGCGACCGTGCCCGCCACCAATCTGGGTCAAGCGCGCGCCCGTCCTGACGCTCTGGGCCGGCGTGGTGGCGGAGCGCCTCGGGCACCCACCCGACACCGTCCTGAGCCTCGTCAGCTCTGTGGCGGGCACTGCAGTGCGTGCCAAGGCCGGCCGGTGAAGTGCGTTGGCCTCCCTGGAAACAGGCAGGGAGGGACCACAAGAAGCGCGCAGCAACCTGCCCGTCGTGTTGACGTTTGGGAGGCGGATCATCCGGAGCTGCCTGGAGACCGTCATGCGGAAAACCACGCTCTTCGCCATTGTGGCTGCCCTCCTGGTCAGCCCCGCTCTCGCCCAAACGCCACGCGACACGAACCCGAGCATATCTCCTTCGGAGTCATCGCGGGCTGTCGCTAACCAATCGACTTCCCGCGCTCCACAGGCGGGCTCGAGGTCAGAGTCGCCCGCACAATCGGCAGATCAGGGCCCAATCTCCCCCAAGGCGAACCAAGCCCACAAGGGAGGCGGGGCAGTCCTGGAAGGTGCCCCAGGCGCTCCGGCACCAGTGCCCCAGCCCACGCCACCGCACGACGTGCCTCTGCGCCGGTGAGACGGCATGTCAGCTGCGCGCCAGGTGCACCGCCGCAAGGCGTTCGGCGTGAATGGGCGATGGGGCGGCGGGCCGGCATGGTCCTCATTCTGTCACGGCCGCTAGCTGCGCTCGCCCAAGCCGGCGACGGCTCAAGGCCGCCGTGTGGGGGCACGCCGCAGCCATTCTACGCTCCACCCGGTGCGGTGCCGGCGATACAGACTTGGCATGAGCCGGGCTGGACCGCATCCGCCTGCACCGGCTGGACTTCGTCAGGTACCGGTCCGTCAGCGATAGCAGCTGGCGCACTTTAGTCACCGATGCTGCCGCGCTCGATGGGCCGGAGACGCGGCGCCGCCGCGCCGATTTCGTGCCCGCCGAGATGGTCCCCGGCGCGGATCTCTACTTCGCGCAGAAGGACAGCCGCTCGTCCGGCGAGGTGATTTACCGGATGCGGGTGTTGGACCACGGGCCGAGCCGGGTGGCGATCGCGGTCGAGAACATTACCGCGGTGCGCTTCCTTCTGGTGCCCCTGTTCGCGCCCAGTGACCTGCGTTGCACCTCCTACCTCGAGCGCCTGTCGCCAGAGGTGTGGGGTTACTACGGGCTCTGGGGCATTCGGGCCGGCGCGCAGACCTCCCGGCATGAAGCGTTGTCAGTGAACCGGGCGCTGGCGTTCTACCGTCACCTCGCCGGCATTCCGACCAACCAGGAGCCGCCGGCCGCGCGCCGCTGAGCACTCCTTCCACGCAGACAGCGCGCGAGCTCAGGACACTTATCCAGTCTGAGCGGCGACTGCCTTAATCGGCGCCTAACACCACCATTGCGGTCGGCTGCGGCTTTGCGGCGCGCCAGCGCGTATCCCACGCCGTGTTGCAATCAACCGTCATTTCCCACAAGCGGTAGCGCATCCCGCAATCCTACTGGCCAGATATATACAACAACACCGATGCATTTGTCAGGGGAGTTTCACCGGTTGGCAGCGCCAATCTCGAGCAGCGCGTTGCGGACGATCCCCAGCGCCGGTTCTTCCGGCGGGTTCTGCTGCTCGACAAGGGCGAGCGTGCATGGAACCGCGGGCTGCAGAGGGCGTACGACGATCTCGGACGTGGGCTCGGATGCCGTAACATCGGATATGATTGAGACTCCTAGACCCGACGCGACCGCCTTTTTCACCGCCTCAATCGTGCCCATCCACATCGGCGCGCCCTGCAGCTTACAGCCGGCCAACCACTGCATGACGAGCGCGTGCACAGCCCCGCGCGCGTGCTCCAGCACTACCGTCTGCCGGGCAAAGTAGGCAGGCGTAACAATGTCCGGCACGTCTCGCGCGTTGGCAGGAAAGATAGCGACCAGAACTCCCGGCCGCAGCGGCGTAATCCGGAGCCGCGGCGCCTTTACTGGAAGTGTCACCAGCGCGAGGTCAAGCGCGTTCCGCAGCACCCCGTCCACGCTGTCGCGCGTCGGCATGTTCGTCACCAGCAGCTCGATCCCAGGATAGTCCCTGCGCAGTGCCCGCAGAATTGGCGGCAGGTCATACATCAGCGCGGACAGTGTCGTGCCCAAGTGGACCCGGCCAAGCCAACCTTCGCGAAACCGACGCATCGCAGCCTCCGCCGCATCGCATGCGGCGAAAATCTGCTGCGCCTGCATTACCAGCTCCCGCCCCGGCGCTGTCGCGCGCGCCTGCCTACCGCTGCGCTCGACCAGTCGAACGCCGAGGCGCTGCTCCAACTCGCGGACGTGCAGACTTACCGCGGGCTGCGTCAGGCTGAGCCGCCGCCCGGCTGCAGAGAAATTACCGAGTGCGACCACCTCCACGAAGGTGCGCAGCTGGTCGAGGTTCAGGCTCCGCATCCCAAAGCCTACCTTATTAGAGCGATTTGAAAACAAGATTTCCATTCGACGAGCCCGCGCGTCAACTTCTGAGAACACTTGGTCAGAAACTTTGGAGATCCGCCGTGGACCAAATTCTCGAACGTTGGCCGAGCGTTGTGGGGGGAACAATCGAGCCAGATCACAACTTCCCCTGGGTCGTGAACGTCCAGGGAACCCTGACCGGCAAGGGCGTCCTGATCGCTCCGACATGGGTGCTGACCGCCGCCCACGTCGTGGAAACGAGCTTCGGCGGCGTCCGCGTGTCCTACAGCAGGACCAACTCGGCGGGCAAAGCGACCAGGGGTGACCAGACCACGTCGCCGGGGTCGGTTGTTCTTCACCCCAGCTATAAGACGGGGAGTGCCGACTTTGATCTTGCGCTAGTGCGCTTACCGCAGCCATTCCCGTCCGACCCGCTCCTCCAGCCCGCCGCACTTCCAGCTGCTCCGGGCGCCGTGGGTGCAGTCGGGACGATCGCTAGTTCCAGCCACACGGTGACCTTACCCGCCGGCCAAGTAGCGGTGTTGCGAGGACCCATCATCCTCGGTGGCGGGACGACCTTCATTGGCCGCTCGCAGACCGCGTCCCTGTGCCCCGGGGATAGCGGCTCAGGCTTCGTCACCTTCAACGGGAGTGTTCCCGTCGTCACGGGCATAGCGTCGCAAGGGGTCGTCCAGGACTGTACGGTGGTGAACAAGGAGTTCACGGCAGTCGACGTGTTCAAGCACCTTGGCTGGATCCGGCCAACCATTGGCATCTTCAACGCCGAGTTCTACGCGACGAACGGATCCGGCGGGATCGCGATGCTACGCGGGCATGGCAACTGGCGGGATAGCTGGCATAGCATCGTCCCGGGCGACTTCGGCGGCGACGGCCATACGGACCTGCTGCTCTACGACCGGAGTGCCGGGTACGGGGAGTTCTACACTATGGACGGCTCCGGCGGGGTCAGCCTCCTGCGGGCACAGCCGGGTTGGAGGACGACCTGGGACATCGTCGTCCCGGGAAACTTCGGGGGGACCGGACGCACCGACCTCCTATTCTACGACCGCGAGACCGGAACGGCGCAGTTCTATGCGACCGAAGGTGGCGTGATCGGCGGGCTGCGGACTTACACGAACTTCCGCACAAGCTGGGACCTGATCATCCCGGGCGACTTCGGCGGCGACGGCCATACGGACCTGCTGCTCTACGACCGGAGTGCCGGGTACGGGGAGTTCTACATTACGGACGGCTCCGGCGGGATGAAGCTCCTGCGGTCGTACACGAACTGGCGGACGAGCTGGGACATTATTGTCCCTGGCAAATTCGGTGGTGACGGCCGCACCGACCTTCTCTTTTACGATCGCGCTGCTGGCTATGGTGAATTCTACAAGACCGATGGGCAGGGAGGCATCGCTCAACTGAGATCCTACGACGGCTGGCGAAAAAGCTGGACAATGATTGTTCCCGGCAACTTCGCCGATGGGAGCACAACGGATCTCCTGTTCTACGACCGCACCGCAGGTTGGGGCGAGTTTTACCGGAGCAGCGGTAAGGCCAGCCTCTCGCAGCTGAGGACCTTCGGCAACTGGAGGACCAGCTGGTCCCAAATCGTTGCCGGTGACTTCGGCGGCGATGGCTGGACGGACCTCCTGTTCTATGGGCGACCGAGCTGACCAGAGGCCTCACGTGCGGCTGAAGCGATGGCCACTCGAGAGGGCTCTGTCAGGTTGATGCTGCTGCTGAGGTCGCCGCCGGCGCCGCGGCAACGCCCGACCAGTGCTTCGTGTACGAAACCGACACCGGATCCTCCGCTACTACGGCAATGGTTCCGGCAGCGCGACGGCGATCGCCACCTGATCCTCTGGCGCATGGCCGCCCAGAGCCCGGCGGCCGGGCGGGCGCCGGGCTCCACCAGGGCACGGCCGCGCGACGCTGCGCGGCCCGCGCCACCCCAACACGATCCTACCGCACACGGGAGAGAACCCCATGGACACCAATATTCCCACCCCCGACCTCGCTGCGCTCAAGACCCGCCAGCAGGCGACCTGGGCAACCGGCGATTACGCCATCGTCGGCACCACGCTGCAGATTGTTGGCGAGCGTATCTGCGAGGCAGTGGACCTGCGTGCCGGCGAGCGTGTGCTCGATGTTGCCGCCGGCAACGGCAACGCCACTCTTGCGGCGGCCCGGCGCTTTGCACAGGTGACTTCCACCGACTACGTCGGTGAACTACTCGAACGTGGCCGGGAGCGCGCCGCTGCCGAGCGGCTGGTGATTGCTTTTCAGCAGGCTGATGCCGAAGCTCTACCGTTCGATGACGGGAGCTTCGACGTTGTGCTCTCGACTTTCGGCGTCATGTTCACGCCGGACCAGGAAAAGGCGGCCGCCGAACTCGTTCGCGTCGTGCGCCCGGGTGGCCGGGTCGGGCTTGCTAATTGGACGCCGGAGGGCTTCATCGGCCAGCTGTTCCGGACGATCGGCCAGCATTTGCCGCCGCCGGCTGGCATTCGCTCGCCCGCGCTCTGGGGCACGGAGGCCCGCCTTGCCGAGCTGTTCCCCAGCCACCGTGTCGAGGCGTCTTCGCAGGTCTTCACCTTCCGCTACCGCTCGCCCGACCACATGCTGGAGGTCTTCAGAACCTACTATGGCCCGGTGAACCGCGCATTTGCGGCGCTCGACACGACGAAGGCCGCGGCGCTGGAGCATGATGTCCGCGCGCTGTTCACCCGCATGAATCGTGGCGGCACGGACACGCTGATCGTGCCGAGCGAGTACCTCGAAGTCGTCGTGACGCGGTCGTGAACCCGGAATGAGAGCTCGTTTATAATCTGCGTACGAAATAAATAGGCTTTCACGCCGGGGTCTGCACAAAAGGCGGCATCGACCCAAACTCCCCATGCCGGGACGATATCTTGCGCCGGTATCTTGAGTGTTGCTGATTTGACACGGAGATTTGTGTCGCAATGATCTCGCCACGGCTCGGCGATAAGACCCTGATGTACATATGGGTTTATTCGCATGCAGCTAACGCGGGACGGCATGGGTCTGCGGATAAGCCTCGTCGTCCATCCATTGCTCAATCGCATGCTGTGTACACGCTGGGCGACTTACCACTCACATCTAACGGCAATTTTCAGGTTCAACCCAAACCCGCAAACTACCAGCGCATTCGGAGGTATCGTGGAATGATTCTCCATGCTCAAACGAGGTCGATTGACACCTCTGACTTTGGCGGCCATGCCAGAAAGCACACTCCGCCGCAAGAAGTCGTTCCCAGTCCGCTGGATGCGTGCGGCAGCAGCCGCGCTTGTACCATCAGGCTTGGCGCGACGCTTCGCCCGTGCCCTTATCGGTCTAGTGGTTATCGCGCTCCTCGTGAGTGGGGCGGTCAATATGTGGCTCTCTTACAAAGAGGCTACAGCATCAGCTGTGGGCGTGCAGCAGGAGAAGGCGCTCGCGGCGGCCGAGCGGGTGGCGCAGTTCGTCGCCGAAATCGAAAACCAGATAGGATGGACCACCCGGGCCGAATGGGCGCGAATAAGCGTCGACCAGCGCCGCTACGACCTGATCCGTTTGCTGCGGCAGACGCTGGCGATCACCGACGTGCTCTTTATCGATGGCGAGGGCCGCGAGCAACTGCGGCTCTCGCGCCTTGAGCCAGACGTGGTCGGCGGTGGGGCCGACCTTTCGGCCGACCCGCGCTTTACGCGAGCGGTTGTAGATCGGGTCTGGTACGGCCCCGTCTACTTTCAGCGTGGATCCGAGCCATACATGACGCTGTCCATCGCTCATGCCGGCCGCAAACCTGGCGTGACCTCGGTCAACGTGAATCTGAAGCTGATATGGGACGCGATCACGGCAATCCGGGTCGGCGAGGCGGGCTACGCTTACGTTACTGATTCTGCCGGCCGGCTCGTCGCCCACCCCGACATGAGCCTCGTCCTGCGCGCGACAGATCTTTCTCACTTGCCCCAGGTCGCGCGGGCGGTCCGGAACGCGGATGGCGATGGTGACGGGTTCACGCCCGAGACCGTGGTCGGCCTGGACGGGCGGGCGGTGCTCTCGGCCCACGCCTCAATCCCTCGGCTCGGCTGGCTCGTCTTCGTCGAACTGCCGCGCCGTGAGGTTTTGGTCCCGGTGATGGCCACCTTTTCCCAAACCCTGATACTGCTGGGCGTGAGCGTCCTCCTCGCCCTCTTGCTGGGTGGATGGCTCGCGTGGCGCATGGTGGTGCCCATCCGCCAGCTCCAGGCTGGTGCCCAGCGCCTTGGGGAAGGCGACCTGGCCCAGCGCATCCCGGTCGCCTCCACGGATGAGATTGGCGCACTCGCGCAGCGCTTCAATGTCATGGCGGAGCGCGTCCAGGAGGCGCAGGAGACGCTGGAGACCAAGGTCGCCGACCGGACCCACGCGCTCGCGCGCTCCCTCGAAGACCTGCGCGAGGCACAGGACCGGCTGATCCAGACCGAGAAGCTCGCCTCGCTCGGCCAGCTCACGGCCGGAATTGCCCACGAAATCAAAAACCCACTGAATTTCGTTAACAACTTCGCCGACTTGTCCGTCGAGCTGCTGCAGGAGCTAGAGGACGCGCTTGCAGCAGTTGGGCCTTCCCTGCAACCCAAGCTGCGCGAGGAGGTCGCCGAGTTGGCCCTGATGCTGCGGGACAATCTGGCCAGGATAGTCCAGCACGGCCGACGGGCCGACAACATTGTTAAAAACATGCTGGCCCATTCCCGCGAGGGCGGCGGCGAGCGGAGCTTGGTCGACCTGAACGCTTTCGTTGAGGAAGCCTTGAACCTTGCCTATCACGGCGCGCGGGCCGAGAAGCCGGGCTTTAATATCGAGCTCGCCAAGGCTTTCGACCCGACGGTCGGCCAGATCGAGCTTTACCCGCACGAATTCACCAGGGTGCTGCTGAACTTGATCAGCAACGGCTTCTACGCGGCGCACAGGAAGGGCCTCAACGACGCGCCGGAAGGCTTCCAGCCGGCGCTCTCCGTCGCTACGAGGGCACTGCCGGATCGAGTCGAGATCCGCGTACGCGACAACGGGGTCGGCATTCCCGACGCGGTGAAGGCACGTATCTTCGAACCTTTTTTCACCACCAAGCCGGCGGGCGAGGGTACCGGCCTTGGGCTCTCCCTATCGCACGACATCGTGGTAAAGCAGCATGGCGGAACCATTGATGTTGTGACGAAGCCCGGCGATTTTACTGAATTTGTCGTCACCCTACCTCTGGTTGTGGCGCCGCCGGCCGGGAGGATGGGATGAGTCAGCACATCCTCATCGTGGATGATGAAGCTGATATCGAGGCGTTATTCCGCCAGCAGTTCCGGCGCGACCTCAAAGCGGGTCGCTTCAGGATGGAGTTCGCCACCTCGGCTCAGCAGGCCCTCCAGATCATAGAGGGGACGGCCGGGCACGAAATCGTCCTGCTGCTCTCTGACGTTAACATGCCGGGGATGAGTGGCCTCGATCTACTTCCACGGGCCAAGGCGGTGCGCCCCGACTTGGCCGTGATCATGGTCACCGCCTATGGCGACATCGAAACGCGACGTCGCGCGGTGGAGGGTGGCGCAGAAGGCCTGCTGCCGAAGCCAATCGACTTCACCGCCCTGCGGGTCGAGGTGGAACGGCGCCTCGTGCAGCGGAGGGCCGGGTCGTGACGACGATCCTCGTCGTCGACGACGAGCCGGATCTCGAGGCGCTCGTCCTGCAGCGGTTCAGGCGGCAGATCCGCGCGGGCAATCTGGCATTCCTGTTTGCGCGCGACGGCGTCGAGGCGCTCGACTTGGTCGTGCGTCATCCACGGATCGACCTTGCACTCGCTGACCTCAATATGCCGCGCATGGACGGGCTCACGCTGCTCGGCCGGCTACAGGAGGTGGAGGACCCGCTCGCCACGGTGATTGTGTCCGCTTATGGCGACATGGCGAACATACGCGCTGCCATGAACCGCGGGGCCTTTGACTTCCTGACCAAGCCGATCGACTTCGCCGACTTGGAGGCGACAGTCGCCAAGACGCTGCGCCACGTCACTGTCCTGCGCGAGGCCCGCGCCCGGCGGGCCGCCGCGGAGCGCGCACATGCAGCACTCGCCCGCTACTTCTCACCGAACCGTGTAGCGGAGCTTGCTGCGGAGTCTGGTGCGCCGAGCCTGGCCAGCCAGCGCCGCGACGTGACGGCCGTCTTCACTGACATCACCGGCTTCACTGCTCTGGTTGAGACCGTGGAGCCGACCGTGCTCACGGACCTCCTCAACGGCTACTTTGCGGGCATGACGGACATCGTCTTCGCCCATGGCGGCACGATCACCAAGATCATGGGCGACGCGCTCCAGGTGCTCTTCGGTGCGCCCGATGACGAACCAGACCATGCGGGACGCGCAGTCGCCTGCGCGGTTGCCCTCGATACTTTCGCGGAGGGGTTCCGCAGCCGGTGGAGGGCTGAGACGATCCTGCTCGGCGCGACCCGCATCGGCTTGCATTCCGGCGCGGCCCTGGTCGGCGATTTTGGGGGTGGGCGGTACTTCGACTACACGGCGTATGGGATCACGATCAATACCGCCGCGCGGCTCGAGGCCGCAAACAAAGTTCTCGGTACGCGCGTCTGTGCTAGCGCAGCGGTGGCCACACGGGTTCCGGGCTTCCGGGGCCGCCCCGCTGGCGACCTGCTGCTGCGAGGCCGCAGCGAACCCCTGCGCGCATACGAGCCGCTTTCACCTGAAGGTTCTGAAGACTCGGCCACTGGCGCCTATGCCGCCGCCTTCCAGAAGCTTGCCGCGGGCGATCCAAGCGCGCTCTCAGCCTTCGCAGCGCTTGTAGGCACGGACGCGACCGACACCCTGGCGAGCTTCCACCTGCGCCGGCTCCTCAACGGTCAGACCGGTACCAAGGTCTCGCTGCAATGATCACCCCGTCGAGCCTCTCAGGCCGATACCAGAAAGCCGTCAGGTGGTCGCCCGAGGCGATTGCCCGAGCCGCTTCGGCCTGGAATCTGCAGTCTTTGCCCTGCGTGTATTCCGGACTACCCGGAGGTCTGGCGGGTTCGGCATCGTCCTGCTGCTCCCTGGCATCGCCATGACTGCGATGACAGACCTCGACCTGCTGCCGAAGCCAATCGACATCGCCGCCCTGTGGGCCGAGGTGGAACGGCGCCTCGTGCAGCGGAGGGCCGGGCCGTGACGACGATCCTCGTCGTCGACGACGAGCCGGATCTCGAGGCGCTCATCCTGCAGCGGTTCAGGCGGCAGATCCGCGCGGGCAATCTGGCATTCCTGTTTGCGCACGATGGCGTCGAGGCGCTCGACCTGGTCGCGCGTCATCCGGGGATCGACCTCGCACTCGCTGACCTCAACATGCCGCGCATGGACGGACTAACGCTGCTCGGCCGGCTGCAGGCGCTAGCGCCGCCGCTCGCTACGGTGGTCGTGTCCGCCTATAGCGACATGGCAAACATCCGCGCCGCCATGAACCGCGGTGCCTTTGACTTCCTGACCAAGCCGATCGACTTCGCCGATCTCGAGGTGACGGTCGCCAAGACGCTGCGCCACGTCACTGTCCTGCGCGAGGCCCGCGCCTCCGCGGCCGAACTCCAGCGCCAGCGCGAGGCACTGCAGCAAACGGAGAAGATGGCGGCCTTCGGCTCCCTGCTCGCCGGCGTGGCACATGAGCTGAATAACCCACTCTCCATCGTCCTCGGCAGCGCACTGATGCTTCGGGAGCAGGTGGATGGTCAGCACCCGACCATCGCCGAGAAGGCGGAGCGCATCCATCTGGCCGCCGATCGGTGTGCCCGGATCGTGCGTAGCTTCCTCGCCATGGCACGCCAGCAGGCGGCGGTGCGACGGCCGCTGGAAGCGCGCAAAATAATCGAAGACGCCCTGCAGCTCCTCGCCTATCAGCTGCGCAGCGATGGCATCGAAGTCGCGCAGAACATTCCGTTAGGGCTGCCGCCGCTGCTTGGTGATGCCGATCAGCTTCAGCAGGTGATCGCCAACCTGCTGACCAATGCGCGTCAGGCGCTGGAGCAGCGGCCATCAACGCGCCGGATCAACCTCGTGGCGCGAGCTGATGACGACGCCGTCGAGATCACCGTGGCCGACAACGGGCCTGGCGTCTCCCCAGCGCATCGGACGCGGATCTTCGACCCTTTCTTCACCACCAAGCCGCTCGGGGCCGGCACCGGGATCGGGCTGGCTGTTTCCCGCAGCATCGCGGAGGTGCACGGCGGATCCTTGTGCCTTGATGAGGCACCCGGAGGTGGCGCCTGCTTCGTGCTGCGGGTGCCACGGGCGCCTGCGGAAGAGGCGCCGGGCAACGGAAACATCAGTTGCCAGGTCGAGGCAGGCAGCGCGCAATCTAAACGCCGCGCGCTGGTGGTGGATGACGAGCCCAACCTTGCCGGCATGCTGGCGGACTTCCTCGATCCACTCGGCTACCGCTGCGACCTCGTGGCAACGGGACGCGATGCCCAGCGCCTGCTGTCCAACCAAGACTACGATGCTATATTGTACGACCTACGAATGCCAGAGGTGGGTGGGCAAGCCCTTTACGGCTGGCTGGAGGAAAATCGGCCGCATCTGTGCCGGCGCATCGCCTTCATTACCGGCGACACGCTGAACCCGGCCTCCGGCGACTTAATGGCCAGCACGGGCCGGCCCGTGCTCGAGAAGCCTTTCAGGCCAGACGAAGTTCGCCGGATCGTCGCTGAGTTAGCTGCGGATGCGCCAGGCGAGCGCTGACCTCCTCACCCAGACTAACTGCAGGAGCAAATTGGAGTTCGGACCTGATCCGGGCGCCGGCTATCGACGACGTTCAACGACTGAGCATCGCCGGGATCGCCTTGCCTACTCGATCACCTCGTCGGCCCGTGCGAGGAGCGACAGCGGAACAGCGATGCCGAGGCTTTTGGCAATCTTCAAGTTGATAAACAACTCAAGTTTCGTGACCCGCTGCACTGGCAGATCAGCAGGCCTCTCGCCCTTGAGCACGCGTCCGGCATAGACCCCGGCTTGACGGTGGGACTGCACGAAATCGCCGCCGTAGCTCATGAGTCCGCCACCGATGGGGAAATCCCGGGACTGGGTGATCGCGGGCACGGCGTGGTGGATGGCGAGTTCAGCCAGTTGCTGGCTCCGGAAGGCGAAGAAAGGGTCGGAGGTGAAGACCAGGCCGCTCGCATGCAGCTGAGGTACCGCTGCGAACACGGATTCGAAGTGCGGTTCGGTACTGGCCTGCAGAACTGGAAGCTGCAGCCCGAGAGTGGCCGCCGCAATCTGCAGCTTCTTCAGCTGCGCATCAGCGGTGGGACTTGTCGGATTGACGACGACGCTGACAACGGCAGCGTTCTGAGCCACCTCGTGGAGAAGTTCCAGCCGTTTGAGGCTGGCCTCAACGCTCAAACTCGACACCCCTGTAAGATTGCCTTCCGGTCGATTGAGGCTGCCCACAACCCCGAGTGCGACAGGATCGCCACCCATCTCGAATACAATGGGAATCGTCGAGGTTGCTACCTTCGCAGCGAGTGCAACGGGAGCGCCACCGGGCGCGACGATCGCTGTCACCTGATGGTTGGCCAGATCGGCCGCAAGGGCGGGTAGCCTATCGTAGTAGCCTTCCGCCCAGCGGAACTCGATGGCGACGTTGCGGCCCTCGACATATCCCGTTTCGGCGAGACCGTCGCGGAAAGCACGGATGCGACTGCCGAAAAGTCTTGGCGACTCAGGACAGAGATATCCGATGACCGGCAGCCTAGGTACCTGCGCGTGTCCTGCAGCAGATGGAACTGCAGACACCATGCCGGCCAAGGCCATGAAATCTCGCCGCTTCATTCAACAACCTATGAGCGTGAACGCAGCCGGGCCTGAGTCTAACGGTACCGTGCCGGTCTAGTCGATCAGTCTTGTCATCGGCTGGTCGCCTCGGGGCGGCCATTGCTGACTTGTCTGACCATCGGGTAATCCGCCCGGGCGAGGCATGGGCCGTGGCGCGCGCCGGGATCGGCGGGCCGGCGCTAGCAGGAGGACCGGCGCCCCGGCTCGATCCCACGGCCGACACTGCCATTTCCACGATGGTTCACACGGTCACCTCCACGGCCGCTCCTTATCAAAGGGCCGACCCCGACAGGCAACAGGCCGGTCGAGGCAAGTCAGAGGAGAGCCGCCATGGACACCCACGTCACCACCGACATGCCCGCCCCGAAGAAGCTGCCCGTGCCGCGCAACGGCGTCGACACCCCGAAGCTCTTCGCCACGATCGCCGCGGTTGCTGACCAGCCCTCGCTCGCCGCCTTCAAGTTCCGCGCCCAGGGCAAGTGGATGGGCGGCACGCACTGCCGCAGCACCGTGGCCGGCTTCTACGGCGTTGGCGGCGAGATGAAGCACGCCATGCCCTTCACCGCCGAGAGTGACCACCCGAAGGTTCTTTGCGGTGAGGACCAGGGACCGACGCCCGTCGAACACCTGCTGCACGCCCTGGCCGGCTGCCTCACCGCCGGCATCGCCAACATCGCCGCGGCGCGCGGCGTCACACTGGAGTCGGTGAGCTGCATGGTCGAGGGCGACATGGACCTGCGCGGTATCCTCGGCCTGTCGCAGGAGGTGCGGAACGGCTTCCAGGCGATCCGCGTGACCTTCAAGGTCAAGGGCGATGCACCAGCCGAGATGCTGCAGAAGATTATCGACCAGTCGCGCGCCCGCTCGGCCGTCTTCGACATCCTGACCAAGGGTGTGCCCGTCTCCATCGCCCTGGAGGCCTGAGCGACACGCTCCTCCGCCGGCGCAGCGCGACAAGCGGCGCCGGCGGTGATTGCCCCGGAGGGACCCATGCAGCGCATCTCTGTCGTCGTCATCGGCGCCGGCCAGGCCGGCCTCGCCATCAGCCATTGCCTTGCCGGTCGCGGCGTCCCGCATGTCGTCCTGGAGCGCGGACGCATCGCCGAGCGCTGGCGCAGCGAGCGCTGGGACAGCTTGCGCCTGCTGACGCCCAACTGGATGACCCGGCTACCCGGCTGGTCCTATCGCGGTGCCGAGCCCGACGGCTTCATGGCGTCCGGCGACTTCGCTGGCTACCTCGATGCCTATGCGGGCGCTACCGATGCTCCCGTCGAATGTGGTGTCACGGTGCAGGCCGTGCGGTTCGGGCGGCGTGGCTACCGCGTGGAGACCAACCGCGGCACCTGGGAGGCCGCAGCGGTCGTCATCGCCACCGGCTACTGCGACCGGCCTGCCATTCCCGACCTGGCGCAGGCGCTGCCCGCTGGCATCCGGCAGGTCACGCCTTCCGACTACCGCAACCCGGCAGAGCTGCCCGCAGGTGGCGTGCTGGTTGTTGGAGCCTCGGCCACTGGCGTTCAGTTGGCGGAGGAGATCCAGCGCGCCGGGCGGCAGGTGCATCTCTCGGTGGGCCGCCACACCCGCCTGCCGCGACATTACCGCGGCCGGGATATCTGGTGCTGGCTGGAGCGAACCGGCTTGCTCGATGAAAGGACGACCGAGGTGTCGGATCTCGCCCGTGCGCGGCAGCAGCCTTCCTTCCAGCTCGTCGGCCGACCCGACGGCGGGACGACTGACCTCGGCACCCTGCAGGCGGCGGGGGTGCGGCTGCTGGGCCGCGCCACGGGCCACTCCGGCGGCGTGCTGCATCTGCAGGATGACCTGGAGGAGACGGTCGAGGGCGCGCAACGGGCGCTTGAACGGCTGCTGGCGCGGATCGACGGCTTGGCCGACCAGGCAGGCGCATCGCCCGAGCCCGGTGTTGCCCATCGCATCCGGGTAGGAACAGCTCCCACCAGCCTCGATCTAGATGCAGCGGGGATCGGCAGCGTCGTCTGGGCCACCGGTTTCCGCCGCGACTATGGCTGGCTGCAGGTGCCTGTCCTCGGGACCGACGGCGAAATCGTCCACCAAGGCGGCATCACGCCGGCGCCGGGGCTCTTCGCCCTCGGCCTTCGCTTCATGCGGCGGCGGCGGTCCAGCTTCATCGACGGCGTCGGCCAGGACGCCCGGGAGCTGACCGAGGCGATCCTCGACCATTTGACGCTGCCCAGCCGCGTCGCCGCCTGACCTAGGGAGTACAGATCATGTTCGCACTGCAGAGCTACGATGCCCTGGTGGTCGGCGCGCGCTGCGCCGGGGCCGCTACCGCGATGCTACTCGCACGACAGGGCCTTCGGGTGCTCTGCATCGATCGTGCCGTCTACGGCGTCGATACCATGTCGACCCATGCGCTGATGCGCGGCGGGGTGCTGCAGCTCCACCGCTGGGGCTTGCTGCCTCGCATTGCCAAGACAACGCCAGCGGTGCGTCACACCGTCTTCCACTACGGCGAGGATAGCATCGAGCTTGCGCTGCGAGCCGGTCCAGGCGGCGACGCGCTCTACGCGCCGCGGCGCACGATACTGGACCGCGTGCTGGCCGATGCGGCAGGGGAGGCGGGCGCGGAGGTGCGGCACGGCTATCACCTCGTGGAGCTGCTGCGGGGCCCGCATGGGCGCGTCACCGGTGCCGTGATCCTCGGCGAGGATGGTCAGCGGACGGAAGTCGCCGCTGGCCTGGTGGTCGGCGCCGACGGCATGAGCTCAGCCGTCGCGCGGCTGACCGGCGCGCCGCAACTGCACCAGGGGCTGCATGCCAGCGCGGTGATCTACAGCCATTGGTGCGGCCTGCATGCGGAAGGCTACAACTGGTATTGGCGCGAGGGCGTCAGCGCCGGCGTCATTCCAACCAATGACGGGCGGCACTGCGTCTTTGCTGCTCTACCACCGGTGCGTCTGCGCGCCTCGGCTGGGCAGGCCTTGGCTGATCTGTACCAGCAGGTGCTGGCGGAATGTTCTCCTGCCCTCGCTGAAGCCGTCACGGACGCCGAGCCTGCGGGCCGGCGCATTGTTTTTGGTGGGCGGCGCGGATACCTGCGCCAGGCATATGGGCCGGGTTGGGCCCTGGTCGGCGATGCCGGCTACTTCAAGGACCCATTGACCGCACATGGCATGACCGATGCCCTGCGCGATGCTGAGCTGCTGGCGCGTGCGGTTTCGGAGGACACCGTGGCGGCTCTCGCCGCCTATGCCGAAACGCGGGACGCCATGTCGCTGCCACTGCTGGCGGCCAGCGACGCCATCGCCTCTTTCGCTTGGTCGCTCGAAGATCTGAAGCAGCACCACCAGGCGCTGAACCGGGCAATGAAGGCGGAGGTGGAGCACCTCGCCGGACTTGAGGCTTCTACTTCCATTTGGCAGGAAAAAGCAGCATGACGCACGACACACCCTGGCGGCGTACCCTCAAGGGGCGTCCGGAGCATGGCAGCATGGCCGAGCGGAGCCGCCAGACAAGCATGCGCGACGTAGAGATGTTCTCCGCCATGACCGGTGACATGAACCCGCTGCATTACGACGCGGTGCTCGCCGCCGCCTCGCCTTTCGGTGGATTGATCGTACAGGGCGGTGTCACCTCCGGCCTGCTGAATGCGCTGGTCGCCGAAGACCTGCCCGGTCCCGGCACGGTGTTCCTTCAGGTCGAGTGGCGCTTCGTGAAGGCCGTCCTGGTCGGCGAGGAGATCACTGGCCACGTCGAAGTCATCTCGGTGCGAGATGACAAGCCGATTTGCACGCTGAGGACGGAGGTGCGCAACGCGGCTGGCGAGGTCTGCCTGACTGGGTCGGCGGTGACCTACACGGTGCCGCTGCAGGAATAGCGGCGCGCCTCTGCGCGGGCGCAGTATGGAAGGCCGGCCGGGTCGCAATGCCCCGCGCCGGCCTTCATTTATCCGAGGCAAGGCTGTGTTTCGCCTCACAGCGGCGCGGTCACGGTGGTGCAAAAACCACGTGTCGTTTGGTTTTTCCAACGCCTGCTTCCACGGCCCTGCAGTAAGCGTCCGGCCTCGGGCGCCTTCCCTGGCCGCTGACGTCTGTTGAGGCTGGCGGCCTTAACGTCGGGCGTAAGGTCGGCTGTAAGGTCATGGGCAGCGGGACGGTTGAGATCATCACCGGGCGCGAGCGGCGGCGCCGTTGGAACGTGGCCGACAAGCTCCGCATTCTCGCTGAATGCGATGCGCCCGGCGTGCAGGTGGCAGAGGTGGCGGCTCGACACGGCATCTACCGCAGCCTGGTGTTCCAGTGGCGGCGCCAGGCTCGGGATGGCCTGCTGGTGGCCGAGCCGACACCGGAGTTCGTGCCGGTCCGCGTTGCCGTCGCCGATCGTCAGGACGAGGTGCTGCCCGAACCGGAGCCTGCGCCGCCACCATCATCCCGGAAAGCTGCGGCGATCGAGATCGAGCTGCCCGACGGCATCCGGGTGCGGGTCGGGGATGAGGTCAGCCTGGTCGCCCTGCGGCGTGTGCTGGCGGCGCTGCGCGGGTGATCCCGGGACCGCCGCCTGGCGTGAGGGTCTGGTTGGCCGCGGGCCCGACCGACATGCGGCGCGGCTTCGACGGGCTTGCGCGGCAGGTGCAGGAGGCACTGGGGCAGGACCCGTTCAGCGGCCAGCTGTTCGTCTTCCGCGGCCGCCGCGGCGACCTGGTCAAGGCGCTGTGGTGGGACGGCCAGGGCCTGGTGCTCTACGCCAAGCGGCTGGAGCGCGGGCACTTCGTCTGGCCACAGGCCAAGGACGGCGTGGTGTCGTTGACGCCCGCGCAGCTCTCGATGCTGCTGGAGGGCATCGACTGGCGCATGCCCGCCCGTACCTGGCGACCGGAGATGGCGGGATAGCGTCGGCTCGCAGGGGATTCATTCGGCACGACGCGACGGCATTGAGGATGATGCCGTCGTGGTCCTCGATCTCGCCACCCTGCCTGACGACGCCGACGCGCTGCGCGCCATCGTGCTGGCGCAGGCCGCGGCGCTGGCTGATCAGCGCGCACTGATCGAGCGGCTCCGGCTGCAGCTGGCCCGGCTGCGGCGTATGCAGTTCGGCCGCTCCTCCGAGCGGCTCTCCCGCGAGGCCGACCAACTGGAGCTGGCGCTCGAGGAACTGGAGACGGAGGCGCCCACCTCGGCGCCTGTCGAGGATCCCGCGGACGCCGCGGCCCGGCCGGAGCGCCGCAAGCCTGCCCGGCGGCCGCTGCCGGAGCACCTGCCGCGCGAGGTGATGGAGCACGGCGCCGATGTGCAGGCCTGCGAGGCCTGCGGCGGCACGCTGCGCCGCCTCGGCGAGGACGTGACCGAGGTCTTGGACTGGCTGCCGGGCCGGTTCCGTGTGCTCCGGCATGTCCGGCCGAAGTTCTCCTGCTGCGGCTGCGAGGTGATCACGCAGTCCCCGGCGCCGAGCCTGCCGATCCGCCGCGGCCGCGCCACGGCGGGGCTGCTCGCCCATGTCCTGGTGGCCAAGTACGCCGACCACTTGCCGCTGTACCGCCAGAGCGAGATCTACGCCCGGGCAGGCCTCGAGCTGCAGCGCTCGACCCTGGCCGACTGGGTCGGCCAGTCGGCGGCGCTGCTGCGGCCGCTGCTGGACGCCCTGGCCCGGCATGTCCTGGCGGGCGCCGTGCTGCATGCCGACGACACGCCGGTGCCGGTCCTCGCCCCTGGTCTCGGCAGGACCAGCACCGGCAGGCTCTGGGCCTATCTCCGCGACGAGCGGCCGCACGCCAGCACGATCCCGCCCGCCGTGCTCTACCGCTACAGTCCGGACCGCCGGGCCGAGCATCCCAAGGCGCATCTCGCCGGGTTCTGCGGCGTGCTGCAGGCCGACGGCTATGCCGGGTTCGACGGACTGTACGACGGCGGCCAGGTGCAGGAGGCGGCCTGCTGGGCGCATGTCCGACGCTACTTCTTCGAGTTGCACGCCACCGGCCAGGCGCCGCTGGCGACCGAGGCGGTGCGCCGCATCGCCCTGCTCTACGCCATCGAGCAGGACATCCGCGGCCAGCCGCCCGATGCGCGGGCCAAGCAGCGCCAGGCCAGGGCCGGGCCTCTCCTCGAGGGCCTGCGCACCTGGCTCGACGCGACCCTCGCCCGGATCTCCGGCCGCAGCGATCTGGCCGTAGCCATCCGCTATGCCCTCAGCCGATGGGAAGCGCTGACACGCTACGTCGCGGACGGCAGGCTGGAGATCGACAACAACCCGGTCGAGCGGGCCATCCGGCCGCTCGCCCTCGGCCGGAAGAACTGGCTGTTCGCGGGCTCCAACACCGGCGGCCACCGTGCCGCGGCAATCGCCTCGCTGATCGCCACCGCCAAGCTCAACGGCCTCGACCCGGAGGCCTACCTCCGCCGTGTGCTGGAGCGCATCGCCGACCATCCCGTCAGTCGGGTCGCCGAGCTCCTGCCGTGGAACCTGCCAAGCGACGCAGCTGCCGCAGCAAGCTGACGGTCTATCGCCGCATCACCGGACGCTTACGCCCTGCACACCGGCGGCACCGAAAATCCTGATCGTGGGCCGATGCGGCCCGAGCAACAGGACAGAGGAGACCGCCATGCACCACCAAGCCCGCCATTCGAGCTGCCACCATCCTTGGTGGCTGCCCGTGCTAGGGCTCGCCATCGTTGTGCCGAGCCTCGCCCTTGGTGCCCCGGCGCTGGAATACGGGCCGGAGGCGGAGGCCCGCTTCCGTATGAGCTGCGAGGCAAGCGGCGCGGCTCCGCGCGACTGCCAAATCTTCATGGAGGCACTGCAGTCCCACCTTGGTTATGCCGCCTTCCTTGAGACTGCTGCCATGGATCCAACCTTTGAGACGCTCGCCGGCAAGCTGCCGCGCCCCGCTCCGCTGCGTCTGGCGAGGCAGCCATGAGCACGCCGGCACGCGCCAGCTTTTGGGCGCTCCGCGACATCTGGGCTTGGCTGAGCGGCACCGGTTACCGGCCGGAGCGGCATTATATGCGCGGTGGCCCCGGCCAGACGCCGCGAGTCTGAAGTGGGTCGCCAGGGGTCACAGCGCGCTGTAATCCCAGCTGCCCGAGGCATCGTCCTCGGCGAGAAAAGCGCGGACCTCGCCGAGGAAACGGCCCCAGGCCGGCTCGTCCTCCAACAGGATGTGGTTGCGGCCCTCGAGCGGGACGAAGCGTGCGCCCGGTATGCCCATCGCTAGCCGGCGCCCCTCCTCGAAAGGCACCACCTCGTCGCCGGTGCAATGCAGCACCAGGGTGGGAACCGTCACCTGCGGCAGCAACGCCTCAATCTGGATCGCGCCGAACATCTCCTGGATCCGTATCGCATTCTCCGGCGACGTCGTCATCCGCTGCAGCTCGTTGAACCAGCGCGCCTGTTCGATCGTACCATCTGGGATAAAGAGGCTGGTAAAGGCCTGCCGGAAGGCCGGGCTGTCGGCGCCCCAGCCATGGCGCATCAAGGTAATCAGGGCTTGGCGGGTGGCGAGCTGCGCCGGGCTCGACCGGTGCGTCCAGCCGCGCGCATAGCCGCCATAGAGGATCAGCCGCGATATCTGCCCCGGATGCTCCACCGCATGCGCGACGGCGCAGGCGCAGCCCTGCGAGATCCCCAGCACGGGAAAGCGTGTCAGGTCTGCTGCCGCGATCACCGCCTCCATATCGCGCTGGCAGGCCTCAAGCGACAGCTCCTCAATCTGCCTATCCGATAGGCCGTTGCCCCGTTCGTCGTAGCGGACCAATCGGCGTCCGCGCGACAGCTCGCGCATCCAATGGCGCCAGACTGGGCTTTCCCAGTCGAATTCCAGGTGAGTAAGCCAATTTGCCGGCTTCAGCAGTGGCGGCCCCTCGCCGCTTGTCGCGTAGGCGATGCGCACGCCGTCGGTGGCGAGACAGAAGCGGATTTCCTGCTGCGGAGGCGGTGCGACCTCCTCGGTCGGCGGCTGTACCGGGATCATCTGCGGGTCCGGTCGGGCAGCAGTTGCCGGAGCTTTCTCCGCCTCGGCACGGCGTAGGATGATGCGGATGCGGGCGCGCAGCTCACGCAGATCAAAAGGCTTGGTGACGTAGTCCTCGGCCCCCAGTTCAAGTCCGACGACGCGGTCGACAACTTCGCTTGCAGCGGTAAGGAAAAGAATCTTCGGGCCGCCCGCGCCAGTACGCAGGCTCCGCGCAACTGAAAAGCCGTCCTCGCTTGGCATATTAACGTCGAGGATGACGAGATCGGCCGGCTCCTCAGCCAGCAGGCGACGCATTGCCTGGCCACTGGTTGCCGTACGCACCGCAAACCCATGCCCACCAAGATACTCCGCAACCATGCGGCCGAGCTCTGGCTCATCGTCCACGATGATCAGACGTTTCACATCCTCTCTCAAATCTCTTGATGTCGGTCCTGGAAGAGCGGATGCATTCGCGGCTGCCACCGGTAGTCTGGTGGCTGTGTCCGTTTGCGGCGCCGCGGTGTGGCGGGACGATGGGGGAGCCCGGAGGTCACGCGCGGCAGCCGCAAGCGGGCCGAGCGGCAGGCCTGCCTCCTGCAACAGGCGCGTACCGGTCTCGCAGTGCTGCGCGGCCTCCTCACGTCGGCCTAACCGTGCCAGCAGGGCGACGAGTGCGGCACGTGGCCTTGCCGCAAAGGAATCCAACTCAACCAGACGCCTGGCATGCGGCAAGGCTTCTTCTGGTGCTGTCGCAGCAAGTCGGCTGACCAGAGCGTCAAGCACAGCCGCATGATGCCGCCGCGCATCCTCACGCTCTGCCAGGCACCAGGCCTGGAAGTCGGGCTGTCCTGGCAGCTCCAACCCTGATAGGAAATCGCCTTCGATATTATCCACCACAGTGCGCAGCGTCTCGATGCCAACGCTCTCCAGCGGCCGTGTGGCCGTCTCTCGCAACGTGCGAAGATCACACCTTGCGCCTTCGGGCACATAGGAGACGGTCTCCCGTTCGGCGAGGATCCGAGCGGGTCCATTCGGCTCATCCACCAATCCGCGCAGCTTGCTGAGGCTCCAGCGCAGCGCGCCGCGTGGGTCGTCAGGGACCTCCCAGAGCATGGTGCAGAGTTTCTCGCGCCGTTGCGGCCGGCCAGTCGCGACGAGGTACCCGAGCAGCGCGCGTGTCTTCCTTGAGGGTGGTAGCGGCAGCGCCTCTCCGTCGCGCAGCACCGTCATCTCACCCAGAAGCTGGATGGTCAGCATCGCCGCTCCCACCTGCAGTGCACGCCACCGTGGCAGTGCGTCGCATGCATCACAGCTTGGCCCAGACCGCTAAAGCATCAAACAATTCCATCAGCCGAGGCAAGCATTCTGGTCGTCGCCAATTCCACGCTGGCACCTACGCCGCTTGCCACGAACAACTTGGAACCTGCCTCAGGCTCGGCCCACCGGCCCTCATCGCACCTGAGGAGAGGAAATATGTTACCAATTCCGATCGTAAACCTGGTCTGTAGCCAAGGCGCGCGCGATGCTGCTTTCATAGCCTGGCTGCTGCTGCGGCGGGGCAACGCGTTTGCGCGCTATGCAATGACAAAGGCAGTGCGGCGCCTGAGCGACTGCCAGGGACTGCAGAAGCTAGCCGCTCTTATTCATCACGGGCCTACGGTGCGGCTGGCGGGCGTGGCGTAAACTGCTGATTGCGTTTACGGATTTGGGTGTCGAGACCAACCCGCAGCACCTCAGGC
>NZ_SMSJ01000007.1 GCF_004355005.1 Dankookia rubra | reverse complement strand
CCAGCGGCTCCAGCACCGCCCATTGCTCATCCGTGAGAACCACTGCCGCCCCTTCACAAAGGCGGCCCAACGCCATCAACGCCGCAGCGTTCAGGCGCTAACGGGGCCTAGTTTTCAGAAAGGTTTCAGGCGTTCGGGCGTTCACGCCGTTCTACCATCTGCTCTAGATATTTGGTCCCGGGATGGGGTGGTGCGGGTTGATTTTGAAGATGTCCGGGTCTTTGGCCCAGGCGTGGCGGATGGCCTGGAACGGGGTTCGCCATCGTAGTGCTTTGAGGTGCTTGGCGAAGTTGTAGGCCGTGACAAAGGCCATGATATGGGCCTTAAGGGCGTCGAGGTCGGGGTAGTGGAAGGCCTTGGTGGTGGCGTCCTTGATGGTTCGGTTCATCCGCTCGGCCTGACCGTTGGTCCAGGGATGGTAGGGCTTGGTCAGCCGATGCTCGATGCCGTGCTCGTCGCAGACCCGGTCGAAGATGTGACCGCCGAAGATGGCCACCATGGTGGCATGGCGACCGCGGTTCTTCGGCAGATCGGCGAAGGCCATGCCGTTGTCGGTCAGCACGGTGTGGATCTGGTACGGGAAGGCCTGGATCACCTCCCGCAGGAACGCGGCGCCGTTCAGCTTTGTATTGGCATCGAGGAAGGCGGCGTGGGTGAGCTTCGAGACCCTGTCGATGGCGAGGAACATGAAGAGCTTGCCCTCGGCCAGGCGCAACTCGCAGACGTCGATGTGGACGTAGCCGATGGCGGTTTCGGCAAAGCGTTTGCGCTTTGACGCTGTCTGCTCGGGCTGCGGCAGCCGGGAGATCCCATGGCGGACCAGGCAGCGGTGCAGCGCCGAGCGGCTGAGCGCCGGGATGGTCTCCCGCAAGCAGCCGAGGACATCATCGAGGGGTAGCAGGGTGCGGCGTCGGAACTCGACGACGATCGCCTCCTCGTTCAAGGCAGTGCCTTGAACCCGTGAGGACGCTGCTTCGGGGCTGCCGCGGCCCCACGGGTGCATCAGCGGTGCCGGTCCGGCCACGCCATTTCCGCACGGTCTTGGGGTTTAGGTGGTACTGGGCGGCCAGGACGCGGGTCGACGCTTGCGACGTTTGGTTGAACGTATACGTTCAACCGGCTTGAACTCGCGGCGTCGTTCGGGCCGAGCCGTGAAGACCTGCTGCCATAGAGCGTTCTCCTGCTCGCGCGAGAACGCACCACTACACCCCGGGACTGCACACCTAGGGAGCCGTGTGAAGTGGTTTGAGCGCTTGATGCGGGGCGGTGTTTTAATCTGCTTTGGAGGCTGGGACGCCATGGCCTTGTCGGTGGATCTTCGGGAGCGGTTGCTGTCGGCACATGAGCGGCGTGAGGGCAGCCAGCGAGTGTTGGCGGAGCGGTTCGCGGTCTCGCTCGGGACGGTGAGCGTCTGGCTGAGGCTGGCGCGCTCCGGCCAGCGGGCGCCGCGCAGGGGCGGCAGCGGCCAAGCCATGCTCGGCGGCACCGATCCCGCGGTCCTGCGCGACCTCGTGGCCGAGCAGAACGACGCGACCCTCGCGCAGTATGCGGAGAGGCTGGCCGAGCGGACGGGCGGCCGGCGCTTCGACCCGAGCACGCTCAGCCGGGCGCTGCTGCGGCTCGACCTGCCGCGCAAAAAGGACGCTGCACGCCGCCGAGCAGGACCGACCCGACGTCCTCGCCGCGCGTGACGCGTGGCACGAGGAGATGCTCGCCGGGGCCGATCTTCGGCAGTTGGTCTTCCTCGATGAGAGCGGCATCGACACCCGCATGACCCGCAGCCACGCTCGGGCGCCGAGAGGCAAGCGGGCCATCGGACGGGTGCCCGGCGGGCACTGGCGACGGCTGACCATCCTCGGCGCGATCGCCCCCGACGGCATGGTCGCCGTCATGACGGTCGCGGCGGCAACCAGCACCGCCGTCCTCGTCGCTTTCGTCGAGCAGGTGCTGGCACCCGCCCTGAAGGCCCGCCCCGGCGCCGTTCTGGTCATGGACAACCTCGCCCCGCACAAGGCGGCCGCCGCGCGGCGGGCGCTCGACCAAGCCGGTCTCAAGCGCCGTTACCTGCCGCCCCACTCGCCCGACCTCAACCCGATCGAGCAGGCCTGGGCGACGATGAAGGAGCGCCTGCGCCAAGCCGGTGCCCGCAGCATCGAGACCCTAGACACCGCCGTTCCCGACGCGCTCGACACCATCACCCCAGACGACGCCAGCGCGTGGTTCCGGCACTGTGGATATCGTTCAGATGATGACGCACGGCGCTCTAGCCGAAGCGCTCGATTGTGAAGGGCGCGAGGTCGAGATTGGGTGCCGGACCGAGCATGGCCCGCGCCAGCAGCGCCCCGGTCGGTGCCGAGCCGGTCAGGCCGAGATGCCCGTGCCCAAAGGCGCACCAAAGGCCAGGCCAGGACTTCACTGGCCCCAGCACGGGCAGGCTGTCCGGCAAGCAAGGGCGATGGCCCATCCAGTGGCCCGCAGCGCCCTTGATGCGGGCCTGCGGGAAGACCTTCGCTAAATCGTCCAGCAGCAGTGCCGCCCGGCGCGGCGTCGGTGGTGCTTCCAGCCCGCCGAATTCCACTGTGCCGGCAACCCGAAGCCCAACATCCATTGGCGAGATGAAGACCTTCCGGTCGGCCGGTACCACCGGGCGCTGCAGCGTGATCCCGGCATCGGGCAGCATGACGTGGTAGCCGCGCTGGGTTTCCAGCGGCACTCGAAGCCCGAGTGGCGCCAGCACCCGGGCCGACCAAGCGCCGGCGGCCAGCACTACCTGGTCCGCCGCGATGGGGTCTGACGTGGTCGCCACGCCTGTCACGCGGCCAGCCTCGGTCAGCAGTGCGCGCACCGCCCCCCGCCGGATCGTGCCGCCCAGCCGCTCCACGCCGCGCGCCACCACCTGCGCCTGCCGGTGCGGGTTCACGCTGCTGCCCTGCTCCGGAATCAACAGGCCGAGCGCGTAGTCACCCTGCATGTCGGGCTCGAGCTCGCGGACCGCTTCCTTCCCTTCGAGGAACTCGATTCGCATGCCGTGCCGCTGCCGCAGTGCCCAGCCGCCGGCATCCTTAGCGTATTGCGCGCGGTCCCGGTACAGATAGAGCTGCCCGGTCTCGCGGATCAGGTCGAGCGCGCCTTCCTCGGCCAGGATGCGCCGGTGCTCCTCCATGGCGTTGCCGAGCAGGCCAGACAGCGCCTCGGCAATGGCGGCGATGCGGGCCGGGCGAGCGCTGGCGACGAAGCGCATCAGCCAGGGCGCGGCACGCAGCGCATAGGCCGGCGGGATGTGCAACGCGCCGGCCGGATCCAACAGCATGCCCGGCACCTGTTTCAGCACGCCCGGCATAGCCAGCGGCGCGACCGAGCCGGCACTGATCGCCCCGGCATTGCCGGAGGAGGCGCCGCTGCCCGGCGCTTCCCCGTCCAGCACCGTGACGGCGGCGCCGGACCGCGCCAGGTGCCAAGCGACGCAGAGCCCGACGATGCCGGCGCCGACGACAATGACCCGCTGGGTCATTCCGGCTGCACGCCCGTGCGCGAGGCGATCCGCTGCCACTTCGTCTGTTCCGCCGCGATGAAGGCGCGCGCCGCGGCGGCATCGCCGCCGAGCGGCTCCAGCCCGCGCTCGCGAAAGGCATCGGTCAGCACCTCCCGCACCGCCGCCTGCACGGTCTCGCCGATCCGGGCCAGCACCGGCTCCGGCGTCCGCGCCGGCGCGACCAGGGTCGACCAAGTGCTGCCGGCGAGGAAGGGAAAGCCGGCCTCCGCCGTCGTCGGCACCCCGGCCAGGGTGGCGGAGCGCGTGGTGCGGCAGAGCGCCAGTGCCCGGATGCGGCCCGAGAGCAGGTGCGGCAGGGCGGAGGGGATGACGTCCAGCAGCATCTGCACTTGGCCGGACATCAAGTCGGTCATCGCCGGTCCTCCACCGCGATAAGGAATGTGAGTGATGGCGATGCCGGTCTCGACCCGCAGCAGCTCGCTCAGCAGGTGGTTCGCCGTGCCGGTGCCGTGCGACGCGTAGTTCAACATCCCCGGCCGTTGCCGCGCCAGCGCGACCAGCTCGGCCAGGCTCCCCACCGGCTGGGCGGCATTGACCAGCACAAGGAAGGGCTGCTCGGTCAGCAGCGCGACCGGCGCGAAATCCTCCGGCTGGTAGGGAATGGCGCGCATCACCGCGCGGGCGATCGCCATCTCGGCCGAGGCGCCGACCAGCAGCGTGTAGCCATCCGGTGCAGCCTTGGCGACCAGGTCGGCGCCAAGCGTCCCGGCGGCACCGCCGCGGTTCTCCACTGTGACCGGCTGGCCCCAAGCCTTGAACAGCCGCTCCGCCAGCAGCCGGGCGACGAGGTCCGTGCTGCCGCCGGCCGGGTAGCCGACGACAAGCCGCACGGGGCGCGTGGGATAATCCGTCGCGGCCAGCGCCGGCGCCGCCAGCACCGTCCCCAAGATCGCCCGCCGTCCGATCCGCATTGCCGCCCCTCCGCACCGTTGCGCCGATGCTGCGGCGCAGCCGGGCGCCGCGCAAGCTTGACCGCGGCCGGGCGCTGCCCGACTCTCCATCCCCTGGAGGAAACGAAGATGCGCATCACGCCGAACAATGCCGGCCTCGGCGCGCGGGTCGAAGGAATCGACCTGGCGGCGCCGCTGACCCAGCCGGACTTCCGCACCCTGTTGCGGGCGCTGGGGCAGTACGGCGTGCTCTGCTTCCCCGGGCAGGAACTGGAAGCGGCGCAACTGTCGGAATTCGGCAGCCGCTTCGGCGATCTTGAGGTGAACGTTGCCAACCTGTTCCATGCGCCGGGACATCCGGAGGTGATGATCCTCTCGAACATGAGGGATGCCGAGGGCAAGCCGGTCGGCCTGCACGATGCCGGCCAGGGCTGGCACACCGACATGTCCTATTCGCACGACATCGCCCTGGCCAATGCATTGCACGCGAAGACGATCCCGATGCGGGACGGCCGGCCGCTGGGCGACACGCAGTTCCGCAACATGCACGCGGCCTACGACGATCTGCCGACCGAGGTGGTGCAGCGGCTGGAAGGCCGCATTGCCATCCACGACTTCGAGAAGTTCTGGGAGGTGATGCGGACGCGTCCGGGCAGCATCCGCAAGCCGCTGACGCCGGAGCAGCGGGCGAAGAAGCCGCCGGTGCCGCAGCCGATCTTCCGCACCCACCCGATCACCGGCCGCCGCGTGCTGTATTGCAACCCCGGCTATGCCATGCGGATCGAGGGGCTGGAGCCGGCAGAGAGCGACGCGATGCTGGAATACCTCTTCCGTCACCAGGCGCAGGAAAAATACCTCTATAGCCATTCCTGGGCGCCGGGCGATCTGCTGATGTGGGATAATATCGGTACGGTGCACAACGCCGCCGCCGATTACGGGCCGGAGGAGCCGCGCTACATCCTGCGGGTGCAGGTCATGGCGACGCGCGACTACGCATCGCTGGCTGCTTGAGATGAAGCTGGTTACCTTCCTCGCCGAGGGCACCCAGCGCATCGGCGCCGTGCTCGGCGATAGCGTGGTGGAATTTCAGCCTGCATTAGACGCGGCTTGTACCGCGGCAAGTGAGCCGCCGCTTGCATTACCCGCTGCGATGCGGGGGCTGCTGGCTGCCGGCGAGGCGGCCATGGTGCAGGCGACCCGCGCGCTGGCCTTTGCGGCGCGGCCGGAGAATGCAGCGCTCCGCCGGCCCGTGTCCACCGTGCGGCTGCGCGCGCCGTTGCTGCCCGGCAAGATCCTCGGGGTCGGGCGTAACTATGCCGACCATGCGAAGGAGGTCGGCGGGCCGAAGCTGGTGGCGCCGCGTATCTTCCTCAAGCCCACATCCTCGGTCAGCGGCCCGGGCGACGTGGTGCGCATCCCCGCCGCGGCGCTGAAGCCGGACTGGGAGGTGGAGCTGGCCGTCGTCATCGGGCGCCCGGCCTGGCAGGTCAGCGAGGGCCAAGCGCTCGACCATGTCGCGGGCTACACCGTGCTGAATGACCTGACCGACCGCGCCCTGCAATTCGACCACCCGATCGGCATGACCAGCTTCGGCAAGGGCCTCGACGGCTTCTGCCCGATGGGGCCCTGGATCGTCACGGCGGAGGAGGTGGGCGAGCCCTGGGCGCTCGGCCTGACCTGCCACCTCAACGGGGAGGAAGTGCAGCACGGGAATACCCGCGACCTGATCTTCCCCGTGGCCACGCTGATCGCTTGGCTGTCCCGGTTCGTGGCGCTACAGCCGGGCGACGTCATCGCCACCGGCACGCCGGCCGGGGTCGGGCATTTCCGCAGCCCGCCGGTCTACCTGAAGCCAGGTGACCGGCTGAGGCTGGAGGTGGAGAAGGTCGGCGTGCTCGAACATTCCATGGGAGGCACGGCATGATCGCTCGCACCCTAGCCCTGCTTCTGGCGCTGGCCGGCACCGCGGCCGCACAGCCGCGCGCGCCCGGCACGGACTATCCGAACCGGCCGGTGCGGATCGTCGTGGCGCTCGCCCCCGGCGGAAATGCCGACCTGAACGCACGGCTGGTCGCGTCGCAGCTTTCGGCCCAGCTCGGCCAGCAGTTCGTGGTGGAGAACCGGCCGAGCGGCGGCGGCACCGTCGCTTTCGAGACGGTCGCGGCGACGCCGCCCGACGGCTACACGCTGCTGGTCGGCGCGCTCGGCTCGCACACGCTGAATGTCGGCCTCTACGGGGAGCGGCTGCGGGTGCATCCGCTGACAGGCGTCGACCATGTGACCATCTCCAGCCATTCTGCGATTGCAGTCGCGGTGCAGCCGAGCCTCGGCGTGAAGACGTTGACCGAGTTCCGCAACCTGCTGGCGGCCAATCCGGGCAAGTATGACTACGGCTCCTCCGGCAATGGCACGACCGGGCACATCGCAGGGGCCATGCTGGTGCAGTTGTTAGGTGTGCAGGCGCAGCACGTGCCCTATCGCGGCTCCGCCGCTGCCTTCACCGACTTGGCCGCCGGCCGCACGGCCTTCCAGGCTGACACGATCTCCTTCCTCTCGGACCATCTCAAGGCCGGCACGGTGCGCGGCATCGTTATCGCAACGCCCGACCGTTCCCCCATGGCGCCCGAGCTGCCGACCAGTGCCGAGGCCGGACTGCCGGAGTACCAGGCAACCACTTGGACGCCCTGGAGCACGACACTTGGCACGCCGCTCGTGATCCGGCAGTTCCTCTACGAGCAAATCTCCGAGGCGCTGCGCGTGCCGGCGGTGCGGGACCGGCTGCTCCAGCTCGGCAACACCATCCCCGAAGGTATGACTCCCGAGAAGACCCGCGCCTTCATCGCCAGCGAGATCGACCGCTGGGTGCCGATCGTGAAGGCGACCGGCGCCCGCGTCGACTGAATGACTTCAAGGGAAGGAAGACGATGGCCAAGAACGTCACATCCGGCCGGCCCGTGCAGGCAGACGCCATCCGGGCGCAGATCCACGTCATCCTGACGGCCTGGGGCATGCCGGACGACCACGCCAGGACCACCGCGCACATCATGGTCGAGACCGACCTGATGGGCGTCGACAGCCATGGCCTGTCGATGCTGATGACCTACGAGCAGGGTGTGAAGGCCGGGCGGTTGCAGATGCAGGCGCAACCGCGCGTCGCGCGTGACACCGGGCCGACCGCGTTGCTCGATGCTGGTAATGGGCTCGGCCATCCGGTTTCCGCCCTGGCGATGAACATGGCGGTGGACAAGGCGCTGCAGCACGGCATCGGCGTGGTCGGCGTGGTGAACAGCCATCATTTCGGCGCCGCCGGCGCCTATGCGCGCATCGCCGCGGCACGCGGCGTCATCGGCATGGTCACCAGCTCGGCCCAGGGCATCACCATGGTGCCGACCCGCGCCGCCATGCCAGTGCTGGGCACCAACCCGCTGGCCTTCGCCGCGCCGGCCAAGCGCAACCCGCCCTTCGTGCTGGACATGGCGACCACCACCGTCGCCGCCGGCAAGGTGAAAGTGCATCACCTGAACGACGCGCCGCTGCCGCCCGGCTGGGTGGTGGACGGCACCGGCCAGGCCATCACCGACCCGCACGAAGGCAATGCCTATGTCTTCGACCGCAAGGAGGGCGGCATCACCCCGCTCGGCGGCACGGAGAACCAGGGCAGCGCCAAGGGCTACGGCTTGGCGATGCTGGTGCATATCCTCGGCGGCACGCTGGTCGGCGCCGCCTTCTCGCCGATCCACAAGCGGACCTGGACGCCGGACCAGCCGCAGAATATCGGCCACTTCTTTCTCGCCCTCGACCCGAAGGCCTTCCGCGAGGAAAGTGCCTTCGAGGGCGACCTGGACGACATCCTCGACGTGTTGCACGCAACGCCGCCGGCCGAACCGGCCGAGCCGGTGCTGGTGCCGGGCGAGCCGGAGGACATCATGCGTGCCAAGCGGCTGGCCGAGGGCGTGCCGGTGCCGGATACGTTGGACGAGCTGATTCGCGGCATCTGCGAAAGGTCGGGCGCGCCCTATTTGCTACGGCCGAACAGCTAGAGCAGGTTGCGGGGGGGCGTAAAGGACCGGGCACGTGAACCTGCTCTGAAAACGACCGGCCATAGCGGCGCGCGTTTGCGCCTGGACGCGAGCGGCTGTCGGCAGCTAAGGCCGCACCGCAGGCGATTCCACCACCAGCCCGCGGGCGCGCGCCGCCAGATAGGCCTCGAGCGCGACGTATTCCGGCGCGCCGGGTGGGTAGGGCTCCGAGCGCACGCCGGCGATGCAGTTGCGCAGGCGCCGTTGCAGCGATCCAAGGCCCTGCCATTCGAGGCGATAGAGCGGGTAGCCGTTGGCATGCCCCTCGGGAATGGTGCTGCCCGCCAGTTTCCGTCCGGCATTGTCGTCGTGGCACTGCGCGCAGGACAGGTTGAGCTGGCCGCGCCGCTCGCGGAACAGCGCCTCTCCCTGCCGACGGGCACCTTCCAGCTGTGCGTCGGGCTGCAACGGCATCCCGCGCGACTGATGCGCGACGAAAGCGGCCAGCGCCAGCATCGGTGCAGCCTCGGGAGGCAACGCCGGCTTACCCTGGCGCGCTTCCCGGCACTGCGCGATGCGGTCGGTCAAATCGATCGGTGTTTGGCTCGCCGCGTCGAGCGCTGGATAGCGCGCCGCGACGCCGCGCATGGCGGCGACCGCATGGCAGGACCCGCAGCCCTCCTGGGCCCAGAGCGCCTCGCCGTCCGCCACGTACAGCATACCGGGATTGGCCAGGTCGTCGCGCTGCATCGCCTGCAGCTCCGGCGTCATCGTCTCGAAGCCCGAGCGCGGCGCGGCCCCCAGCGTCAGCGCCGCCAGTGCTGCGGCCGCCAGTTGCCTCATGCCACCGTCAGCGTGCGGGTCTCGGTCTGTGAAAAGCCATTGTCGCCCTCCCAAGTGAAAGCGAGGATCCCGCTTTCGTCCACGCGCAGGGTGAAGGTCAGATAAGGGTTGGCGGCAATTGCCGGATGCAGTTCCGCCTCGAAGACCGGCCGGTTGTTGTAGAGGCAGGTGAAGCGCCGGATGATGTCGCGCGACAGCATCCTGCCGTTCTCGCCTGAGCGGAAGCCGGTCTCCATCGGGTGCTGGATCAACGTGCGGATCTCCACTACCTCGCCGCGGGTCACGGTGGCAGGAACGCGAAGCAGCGTGCGCGCCATGGTTCAGCCCTCCACGCAGGCGGCAAGGGTGACGATCACCTGTGCCTCGCCGAAACGGTAGCTGCCGTCGCTCATGGCCGCGACGGCCACCAGGCGCTGGGTGTTGGACAGGCGGATGCGCGTGCCGATCCGCGCCTCGCCGGACCAGGGGCCAAGCTTCGCGGTCAGGACGTGCGGCAGCGGATTGCGCTCGTTGAACAAGCCGATGGCGCGGACATGCTCAGCCTCGGTCATTGGGCTCTCCACCTCGACAGAGACCGGTACGGTATTGCCGTTCTCGACCAGTGGCGGGATGTCAAGCACGACCCCGCCCACCTGGGGCGCCGTGCCCTTGGTGAAGTCGAGAATCGCCTCCTCCAGCGCCTCCGGCGTTGCCGCTGTGGGCCGCACCAGCATCACGGCCAGCAGGCCGCCGATCAGCGCCCGACGATCAGTCACGCAACCCGGCCAGGAAGGCGACGACATCCTCGATCTCCTCCGCGGTCAGCACCGTCCGGCCCTGCCACGCCCGGCCAACGCGCACCAGCCCGTCCAAGCTGAAATAGGAAGGCATGATGGTATCGGGGTTGAGCTGCCGCCCATCCACCATCCGCAGGCGCAACTGCCCCTCGCTCAGCCGCGCCCCGGCCCCCGCCAGGTTGGGTGCCAGGTCGCCCTGGAACCGTTCCTTCGGGAAGGGGCCGCTGTGGCAGAGCAGGCAAAGCCCGCGCTGCCGGTCCAGCACAATGGCGCGGCCGCGCGCCGCATCCCCCGGCGAGCCGGTGAGCGAGGCCGGGATGGCATCGCCTACCACCACCGGCGCTGCGGCCACCCCGCCCCCGAGCAGCAGGAGGAGCGCCGCGAGGATTCGCCTCACGCCCTCCGCAGGTCGGCGTGCTTCAGCGGCAACTGCCGCACCCGCTTGCCGGTCGCGGCGAAGATCGCATTCAGCACTGCAGGTGCCGCGACCGCGATGGTCGGCTCGCCGACACCACCCCAGAAGCCGCCCGAGGGCATGACGATGCTCTCGACCGCCGGCATCTCCGCCAACCGCATGATCGGGTAGGTATCGAAGTTGGCCTGCTCCATGGCACCGTCCTTCACGGTGCACTCGCCATAGAGCATCGCCGTCAGGCCATAGGCGAAGGAGCCCTCGATCTGCGCCGCGATCTGCTGCGGATTGACGGCATGGCCGCAATCCGTTGCCGCGGTGATCTTGTGGATCGTCACCTCTCCGGCCGGGGAAACCGTAACCTCGGCGCAGGCCGCGACATAGCTGCCATAGCCCATGATCTGCGCCAAGCCGCGATGCCGTCCGGCCGGCGCCGGCTTGCCCCAGCCGCCCTTCTCCGCCACGGCGTTCAGCACTGCCAAGTGCTTCGGGCTGCCCTTGAGGAGGGCGCGGCGGAAGTCCAGCGGATCCTTGCCGGCGGCTTGCGCCACCTCGTCGATGAAACATTCCATGTAGACGGCGTTCTGGTTGACGTTCACGCCGCGCCAGAAACCCGGTGGCACATGCGGGTTGCGCATGGCGTGGTCGATCAGCAGGTTCGGCACGGCGTAGCCGAAGGCGCCTTCCGCACCGCCCGGGTTCAATCCCTGGAAAACCCGGCTATCGGCACCGCCCTGCAGCATCTGCGGCGCGATGCCGGCGATGATGGACTGGCCGGAGATGCGCATGTGCAGGCTATCGAGATTGCCCTGCGGATCGAGCCCGGCGGTCAGCTTGCAGGCGGTGATCGGGTGGTATCGGCCATGCAGCATGTCCTCCTCCCGCGACCAAAGCAGCTTCACGGGCGTCCCCGGCATTTCCTTGGCGATCGCCACTGCCTGGCGCACGAAGTCCTGCCACCCCCGCCGGCCGAAGCCGCCGCCGAGCAGCGTCTTGTGCACCTCGCATTGCGCCGGGCGCAGCCCGGCAGCCTCGGCGGCGGCGGCCAGCGAAGCCTCGCCATTCTGGGTCGGGCACCAGACCTCGCAGCGATCGGCGTTCCAGACCGCGGTCGCGTTCATCGGCTCCATCGTCGCGTGGTTCTGGAAGGGGAAGGTGTAGGTCGCCTCCACCGTCTTCGCCGCCTTGGGCAGCGCCGCCCGGGCGTCGCCTGCCTTGTTGCCGACGAAGGCTTCCGCGGCGCCCAACCCTTCCTTCAGCGTCGCATCGATGGTCGCCTGGGAGACAGCCTGGTTCGACCCCGCATCCCATTCAATCTTCAAAGCATCGAGCGCGGTGTTCGCCTGCCACCAGGTCTCGGCGACCACGGCGACAGCGCTCTCGCCGACCCGGACCACCTTCCTCACGCCCGGCCTTGCCATCGCCGCGGCCTCGTCGAAGCCCTTCAGCTTGCCGCCGAAGACCGGGCAGTCGCGGATCGAGGCATTGAGCATGCCCGGCAACTTCAGGTCGGCGCCGTAGACCTGCTTGCCGGTGGTCTTGTCCACCGTGTCCAACCGCGGCAGCGGCTTGCCGGCGATGGTCCAGTCCTTCGGGTCTTTCAGCGCAATGGTCGCGGGCGGCGTCAGCTTCGCCGCCGCGACGGCCAGACTGCCATAGGTGGCGGTACGGCCTGAGGCGGTATGGGTCACCACGCTCTTTGCCGCGCGGCACTCGGCCGCAGCCACGCCCCAGGCATCGGCGGCCGCCTGCACCAGCATCATCCGCGCCGCGGCGCCGCCCTTGCGGACATATTCGTTGGATTCACGAATCCCGCGGCTGCCGCCGGTCGAGAAGTCACCCCAGACACGGTTACGCGCTAGGTTCTGGCCAGGGGTCGGGTATTCGGTGGTGACCTTGGCCCAGTCGCAATCCAGTTCTTCGGCCACCAGCTGGGCGAGGCCGGTCAGCGTGCCCTGCCCCATCTCGGACCGGGCGATGCGGATGACGACGCTGTCGTCTGGCTTCACGACGACCCAGGCATTGATCTCCGGCACGCCGCCGAAGGTCGCGCCGGGCAAGGAGGCGGTTTGCGCCAGCGGGGCACGGATGCCAAGCGTGAAGGCGCCGGCGGCGGCCGAGACGGAGAAGAAGCCGCGGCGGGAAAGCGGTGCGATCGCGTTCATGGTGGCGTTCCCCCTCAGCCTGCCGCGCTGATGCCGGCGGCCTGCTGGATGGCGGCCTGGACCCGGTTGTAGGTGCCGCAGCGACAGATATTGGTGATCCCGGCGCGGATGTCCGCGACCGAGGGCTTCGGTGTCTCGGCCAGGAGCGCGGCCGCGGCCATGATCATGCCCGATTGGCAGTATCCACATTGCGGCACGTCGAGCGCGACCCAGGCCTTCTGCACGGGGTGGCTGCCATCGGGCGAGAGGCCCTCGATCGTGGTGATCCTCTGCGCCTCGGTCACCGCCGAGACAGGCATGGAGCAGGACCGCGTGGCGACGCCGTCCACATGCACGGTGCAGGCGCCGCATTGCGCGATACCGCAACCATATTTGGTGCCGGTCAGGCCGATCTGCTCACGGATGACCCAGAGCAGCGGTGTCTCGGGATCGACCTGCACCTCGTGTACGCGCCCGTTGATGGTCAGCTTGGCCATGGATTGCCCCCCCACGCGCCCCGGCCGGGGCGGGCTATTTGCGGCGAGGATATGATGAGGACCAGGCCGGGCGGTAGGGGGCAGTCGCTTGACCAATATTTAGCCCCGTCGGACATCGACTGGCCGGCTGAAGACGATCCGCGGCGACGCGACGGCACCGCTCAAGGCGGTCGGCTTCAGGCAGCGCGCGACACAGGGCAGGAAATGCTCGACCGGCGGCGTCTCCAGGCCTTTCACCTTGGCCTGCTCGTCGAAACGGCGCAGCCGGATGGCATCCTGCGCCCCTGGCAGCGCCGCGAAGTCGGCAACTTCCTCGGCCGACATCGGACCGCCCTGCAGCGACAGGCTGAGCACCGAATCCTTCGAAAGCTTCGCGAAATAGTCCGGCTCTGTGCCGCAGAGGTAGCGCTTTGCAGCGACATGCAGCCGTACCGGCTCGGTCACCTCCGGCCCGAAGCAGCCGGCCAGGAATTCATGGCCTCGCACCTCGTGCAGGTCGTCGATCCCCGCTTCGGCCGGACTTTCACCAAGCTCGTGGACCATGTGGCCGATGTCGTGCAGTAGGCTGGCGGTGATCAGTGCATCGGTGCAGCCCTGCCGCTCGGCCAACCAGCCGGATTGGAGCGCATGCTGCTTCTGGTTGATGTCGGACAGGCCGTACTGGCCCTCGGCCCGCAGGGTCAGCAGTTCGGTGATGCGCTGCAGCCGGGGGTCAGTCATGGTGCTGCCATTCGCATTAAGTAGACGTGCACGGACGTTACCGAAGGCGATGCCGGGACGCAATCCGCACGGCCCGTTGCAGGAACGTGCTGCTGATCATCGCTGAACCGTGGCGCGACGCCTGCCTCCGCCTGCCCGACCTTCGATGCCCTGACGAGGCGCGGCATTGCATTGAGAAGGCATTCGGCCAGGCGCGCCCTGCGGCACGGTCCGCACCGGCGGCCCTTCGGCCTCAAGATGGATGCGGCGGCGAAGTGCACCATCATCTCGCCGCGCTGACGCCGGTGCTGCACGCCGTGCGCGTGGACTGGCAGGGACGGCGCAACCTGCCGCCCCCCCCCCCGGTGCACGCCGGGGTGCCGGCTGAAGAAGGCGCGCATGCCGTCCTGGCGCATGCGGCACGCCGACAGGACGGCGACGCATCGCTGCGCTACGCCCGCCGGCCTGGTGGACCGGCGGGAGGAGGCTTCCTCCGCTCAGCCCCTAATCTCCGCGCGGTAGATCTTGCTGACGATCCGCCAACCCTCGGTGGTCCGGTTCAGCACGAGGTAATCGGTGAAGTAGCGCGGCGGCAATTGGCAGGCGACCTTCACGAAGGCCGTCTCCGGCCCGCTGATATCCATCATCAGGATTCGGTCGTCGCGGTCGAGGCCCTTGCTGGCAGCGCTCTCGCGCTTGCGAACCGCCTCGAACCACGCCTCGCGCGGCACGTCGACCACACCGCCATCCTTCTCGCAGTACAAATGGCTGACCGGATGGAAGGCGGCGGCGAGCTTTTCGGCATCGCCTTCATAAAGGCCGTCGAAATAGGTCTGGATCACCGCCTCGATCTCGGCGACGGCGCTGGCCGCCATGGGGCGGCCGCTGGCATCGGGCATGGCTGTCTCCTGTTTCTACCGTCCGCATCCTGCCACGGAAGCCCGGGCCTTGCATCCGTGCCGTGCCGCCCGATACTCGCGCCCGAACCGGGAGAGAACGATCCATGCCCCTCGGCCGCCGCAGGCTGCTGGCCGTCCCTGCCCTGCTCGCCTTTTCCACCCGGGCGCCCGCCCTGGCGCAGGCCTGGCCGAGCCGGCCGATCCGGCTGATCGTCCCCTACGCCCCCGGCGGCGGGACCGACCTGCTGGGCCGCGCCATCGCCGAGGCGCTGCGCCCCGCCTTGCCGCAACCCGTGGTGGTGGAGAACCGGGCGGGCGGCGCCGGCGTCATCGGCTCGGAGCTCGTGACACGGGCGGAACCGGACGGGCACACGCTGATGGCGGTCGTCTCGACCCATGTCGCCAACCGCTACTTCCTGCCATCCCTGCCCTATGATCCAATCAAGGACTTCACCCCGGTTGCGCTGCTGTCGCGGAACACCATGGTGCTGGTGACCGGCGCGGCGCAGCCCTATGCCGACCTGCGCGCGATGCTGGACTACGCCCGGCGCAACCCCGGCAAGGTCGGCACCGGCAGCACGGAATCCCTCTCCTCCTTCATCGGGCAGGAGCTGGCCCGCCGCGCCGATGTCGAGATGGCGGACGTGCAGTACCGCTCCGGCGGCCAGCTGATGAACGACATCGTCGCCGGCCACCTGCCGGTCGGCTGGACCAGCACCGCCAGCGCCATGCCGCATATGCAGACCGGGCGGGTGCGGGTGCTGGCTGTCTCGACCTCGACGCGAACGCCCTTCTTCCCGGATGTTCCGACAGCCCAGGAACAGGGCGTGGCGGATTTCGACCTCTCCGGCTGGGTCGGGCTCTATGGCCCGGCCGGCCTGCCGGAGGCGGTGGTGGCCAGGCTGCAGGAGGCGCTGGGCCGCGCCTTCGCCGATCCGACCCTGCAGCAGCGCTTCACCGCCATGGGGATCGAGCCCGATCTCCGCCCCGCCGCGGGCCTGATGCAGGCGGCGCAGCGGGAAGACCGGCTCTGGGCCGCGGCCGCCGCCGCGGGACACATCAAGAAAGAGCAGTAGGACAACAGACATGGCCGATCCGCGCCTCAAGGCCGCCTTCGCCGCGCGCCGCTTCGTCGTCGCCCCCGGCATCTTCGACATGATCTCCGCCAAGGTGGCGGACGGCATGGGCTTCGATTGCCTCTACGTGACGGGCTTCGGCACCGTCGCCTCGCATCTGGGCGTCGCCGATGCCGGCATCGCCACCTACACCGACATGGTCGGCCGCGTCGGCGCCATGGCGCGCGGCTGCCGCACGCCGGTGATCGCCGATGCCGATACCGGCTATGGCGGGCTGCTCAACGTCCGCCACACCGTGATGGGCTACGAGGCCGCCGGCGTCTCCGGCATCCAGCTGGAGGACCAGGAGATGCCGAAGAAATGCGGCCATACGCCGGGCCGCCGCGTCATCCCGGCCGAGGAGATGGTGCTGAAGATCCGCGTCGCGGCCGAGGCCCGGCGCGACCCGAACATGCTGATCGTCGCCCGCACCGATGCCCGGACCACGCTCGGCCTCGAGGAGGCAATCCGCCGCGGCAAGATGTTCGAGGAAGCCGGCGCCGACATCATCTTCATCGAGAGCCCGGAGAGCGAGGCCGAGATGCAGGCGATCGGCAAGGCAATCAGCAAGCCGCTGCTGGCCAACATGGTGGAAGGCGGCCGCACGCCGATCCTGCCCGCCGCCCGCCTGGCCGAGATCGGCTACGGCATGGCGATCTACCCCGCGATCGGCTTCCTCGCCGCCGCTGCGGCGCTGGAGAAGGCCTATGCGCATCTGAAAGCCACCGGCGACAGCACGGCGATCGGCGAGAGCTACGGCTTCAAGCGGATGACCGAGCTGATGGGCTTCCCCGAGGTGTGGGACTTCGACGCCAAATGGGCGCAGGAGAATGCGCAGTGAGCCGCTTCGACAGCGTGAAGGCCTTGGTCTTCGACGTCTTCGGCACCGTGGTCGATTGGCGCGAGGGCATCGCCCGCGACGCCGCGCCGGTGCTGGCGCAGCTCGGCCGGCAGGACATCGACCCGCGCGCCTTCGCCGATGCCTGGCGCCGCCGCTACCAGCCGGCGATGGAGGAATGCCGCAGCGGCCGCCGCCCCTGGACGCGGCTGGACGTGCTGCACCGGGAGAACCTGGACGGCGTGCTGCAGGACCACGGCATCGACCCAGCCCAGCTGGGGGAGGCGGCGCTCGACGACCTCAACCGCGCCTGGCACCGGCTTGACCCCTGGCCGGAGGCGGTGGCGGGGCTGACCAGGCTCAAGCGCCGCTTCATCATCGCGCCGCTGTCGAACGGCAACATCGCGCTGATGACCAACATGGCGAAGCGCGCCGGCATTCCCTGGGACGCCGTCCTCGGCGCCGAGGTGGTGCAGGCCTACAAGCCGCAGCCCGAAGCGTATACGCGCACTGCCGAGGTGCTGGGCATCCGCCGCGACGAGCTCTGCCTGGTGGCGGCGCATAACGGCGACCTGAAGGCGGCACGCGCGGCGGGGCTGGCCACCGCCTTCGTGCCGCGGCCGACCGAGCACGGGCCGGGCCAGGCGACCGACGTCGCGCCGAGCGAGGCTTGGGACGCGGTGGGCCGGGATTTCCAGGACCTCGCCGCGAAGCTTGGCTGCTGATGCAGGCTCCGGCGGGGTACGTGCCGATGCCGGGCCACGATCCCGGCATCTACAACAGCCTGATTGGCCCTTTCTGGGCCAGGCCGGAGGACGAGGCCCTGGCCATCGGCTTCCGGGTCGAGCCAAGGCACAGCAACCCGGCGGGGCAATGCCATGGCGGCATGCTGGCAGGCTTCGCCGACATCGTCCTGGTCGGCGGCTGCAACTACCTGGCCCGGCTCAGCCGCTTCCTGGTGACGGTCTCGCTGACCACGGATTTCCTGGCACCCGCCCCGCTCGGCGCCTGGGTCGAAGCCCGGCCGGAGGTGCTGACGGTGACCCGCAGCACCCTGTTCGGCCAATGCCTGGTCACCGCGGAGGGTGTGCCGGTACTGCGGGCCAGCGGGACCTTCCGCTTCGGCGGCGGCCCGGATCCGCGCTTCGACCGGCTGCGGCGGCTGCTGGAGGGGCACAGTTAGCGGCGTGGCACTTGCCGCGCCGCGGCATTCGCCCGACATTTCGCCCATGAGCATCAACCAGCCCCGCCATATCCGGCTGACCTCGCATCCCGACCAGCAGGCGCATCGCTGGCAGATCAACTGGGCCGCTGCCACCCCGGCCGAGCGCGGGCCGGTGATCGGCTCGGTCACCCGTCCGGGCGACCGCAACGTGGTCGGCACCCATGGCGGGTCCTATTCGCTCTATCGTGCGCTGGCGGTGTCCGCCGGCACCCTTTCGCCGCTGCAACGGCCGGACTTGGCCAATACTCATCCGGTGACCCCGATCGGCCCGCATCCGCAGTGGTCGGAACCAGGGAAGATCGTCTCGCTCGACCCCTGGGGCCATGTGGTGGGGGAGGTCTTCGGCGAGGCAATCGGTGAGGGCATTGACATCCGCCCGACCATCGCCATCACCAAGGCCCGGCTGAACATGGCCGAGCTGAACGCGCTGATCTCGACCGGAGACCTCAAACCGGATGGCCAAGTGCTGCATTCCGGCGGCGACGTCTCCGTCACCAAGGCGGCGATCGACCCGGTCTGGTGGCTGCCCGGCATCGCCGAGCGCTTCGGCGTCGCCGAGCACAGCCTGCGCCGCACCCTGTTCGAGCAGACCGGTGGCATGTACCCGGAACTGGTCACCCGCCCCGACCTTTCGGTCTTCCTCCCCCCCATCGGCGGCATCACGGTCTACATCTTCGGTGACCCGGCGCATCTGGCCGATCGCCGGGTGCCGCTGACATGCCGCGTGCATGACGAATGCAACGGCTCCGACGTCTTCGGCTCCGACATCTGCACCTGCCGCCCCTACCTCATCCACGGGATCGAGGAGAGCGTCCGCGCGGCGCAGGAGGGCGGCGTCGGCCTTGTCGTCTACAACCGCAAGGAAGGCCGCGCGCTGGGCGAGGTGACCAAGTTCCTCGTTTACAACGCCCGCAAACGGCAGGAGGGTGGCGACCAGGCCGCCACCTATTTCGAGCGCACGGAATGCGTCGCCGGCGTGCAGGATGCGCGGTTCCAGCAGCTGATGCCGGACGTGCTGCACTGGCTGGGAATCACAAAGATCCACCGCCTCGTCTCCATGTCCAACATGAAGCACGACGCGATGGTCGAGCAGGGAATCGAGATCGGCGAGCGCGTTCCGATCCCCGGCAATCGAATCCCGCCCGATGCGAGCGTTGAGATGGAGGCGAAGAAGGCCGCCGGCTACTACGCACCGGACGTGCCGACCGCCGAGGACCTGAAGCGCACCGTGGGCCGCGCCCTGGGGGAGATGTGAGCGCGGCAGAGACGCTGCTGACGCCAGAGGCGGTACGGGAGCGGTCGCAGGAGTTGTACGCGCTCGGGCTCGACGACCGCCTGCAAGCCTGGCTGGTGCGACCCGATGCAATGGTCGCCACCGCCGATCTGGTGGCCGAGGTGGTGAGGGCGAACTACCCGGACCTCAAAGTGCCTTTTCACGCGCGCTGGCGGCATCTCCTGCCCGACGGCGCGGACAGCCTGGCGGGTATCACCGACGACAAAGCGGCGCTGCTGCGCGCACGGCTCGACCTCGCCATCGTCTCCGTCCTGTTGGATGCCGGGGCGGGGATGGCTTGGCGCTACCGCGATGCCGCGACCGGCAGGACCTTCGCACGCTCCGAAGGCTTGGCGATGGCCAGCCTCGCGCTGTTCACGGCCGGCGCCTTCGCCGATGACGACGTGTCGCCCCGCGCCGATGCCGCGCGTCTCTCGGCCATCACCGCCGAGGAACTTGGCCGGGGCCTACAGGTGCGGGAGGACAACCCGCTCACCGGGCTTGAGGGCCGCGCCGCGCTGCTGCGCCGGCTGGGCGCAACGCTGGCCGCTGCGCCGGCGGTTTTCGGCCAAGCCGACACACCGCGGCCGAGTGGGCTGGCAGATATCCTGGCCGGGCAGCTGGAGGATGGCGCACTGCCCGCCCGCAGCATCCTGGTCGCCCTGCTGCGCCATCTCGGCCCGATCTGGCCGGGTCGGGAGGCGCTGGAGGGCGTCGAGCTCGGTGATTGCTGGCGGCATCCCGGCATCCGCCGCGCCGATGCGACCGCTGGGCTGATCCCTTTCCACAAGCTTTCGCAATGGCTGGCCTATTCGCTGATCGAACCACTGGAAGCGGCGGGTGTGCCGGTTTCCGGCATCGATGCCCTGACCGGCTTGCCGGAATACCGTAATGGCGGGCTCTTCCTCGACATGGGCGTGATTTGCCCGCGCGACCCGGGCGTCTTTGAAGCCGTGCATGCGCCGGGCGACATCCTCATCGTCGAATGGCGGGCACTGACCGTCGCACTTCTCGATGCCACTGCGCCGATGGTACGGGCACGCCTCGGGCTCTCGGTAGAGGACTTCCCACTGGTCCGTGTGCTGGAAGGCGGCACCTGGTGGGCCGGGCGGCGGCTGGCGCAGGAGCGCCGCGCCGATGGCGGGCCGCCGTTACGCGTCGTCAGCGACGGCACCGTGTTCTGAAGGCATGTCCCGCAGCACCGCCAGTGCCGCGAAGCGCGGGGCGGCGAAATCAAGAAAGGCCCTGACCCGCGGCGGCAGCAGCCGGGCCGAGGGGAATACCAGGGAGACCGGCAGCGCCGGCATCTCCCAGCCCCGCAGCAGCCGGACCAGTGCGCCGTTCCCGAGCTCGGCTGCCATCTGGTAGGACAGGGCGCTGACAATGCCATGGCCGGCGACCGCGGCCGCCACCGCGGCCCTTGCCTCGTTCACCGCGAACCGCGGCACGATGCGCTGCACCACCTCGCGCCCCTCCGGGGCAAGGAACCGCCATTCGCGCGGCGTGACGCGGCTGTGGAACTCGACGATGTCGTGCTGATTCAGGTCTTCCGGCACCGCAGGCATGCCGCGCGCTGCCAAGTAGCCAGGGCTGGCCGCGACCAGCCGGCGGACACTGCCGACACGCCGCGCAACCAAGCCGCTTTCGAGCAGCGGGCCGATCCGCAGCGCGACGTCGATCGCCTCCTCCAGCAGGTCGACGTTGCGATCAGCCAATTGCAGTTCGGCCGTTACAGCCGGCTGCGCGGCGAGGAAGGCGGTCACGACCGGGGCCACATGCAGGCGGCCAAAGACCAGCGGCGCCGCCACGCGCAGCGTACCGCGCGGTGCGCTCCCCTCGCCCGCCGCCTCCACCATTGCCTCGGCATAATCCGCGAGCAGCCGGCGGGCATGCTCGGCCAGCCGCCGCCCGGCCTCGGTCGGCGCCAAGCGCCGCGTGCTGCGCTCCAGCAGCCGGACGCCGAGCCGTTCCTCCAGCGCCGCAAGCATGCGGGTCATCGCCGGCGGGGAATGTCCGAATCGCCTGCCGGCAGAGGCCAAGCTGCCGGCCTCCAGAGCCGCGACGAAGAGACGCAACTCCTCCAATCGGTCCATTCTTCCGTGACCTGGAATTAGATATTGCGATTTGAGCAAATTCTTACATTTGGAAGCAAGCCCTATTGTCATCCCCGATACAACGGGAGCATGCTTCCATGGGCAGGCACTTCGCGGAGATCGCCTTCACTCCGACGGTACGGGCCGAGCAGCAACAGCTCGGCTCTCACCTGCATTACGCTCAGGTTGCCGAGCGCGGCGCAGATGACAGCGCCCTGACCGCGCGCGAGGCGGGCTTCATCCAGGCACGGGACAGCGTCTACATGGCCACGGTCTCGGAGACCGGCTGGCCCTATATGCAGCACCGCGGCGGGCCGCCGGGCTTCATGCGGGTGCTGGATCCGCGGATGGTCGGCTTCGCCGACCTTATCGGCAACCGGCAGCACATCTCGGTCGGCAATCTGGCGCGAGACGACCGCGTGTCGCTCTTCTTCATGGACTATGGCAATCGCCGCCGGCTGAAGCTGCTGGGCCATGCCCGGGTGGTGCGGGACAATCCGGCGCTGCTGGCACGACTGACGCCGCCGGGCACCGAACGCCTCGCCGAGAGCGCCGTGCTGATCGAGGTTGCCGGCTATGACTGGAATTGCCCGCAACATATCACGCCACGCTTCACGGCGGAGGAATGGACGGCGATGCAGGCCTGACCACCCCCCGGCAGGTCAATCCGGCCGGATGCCCGCCTGCTTCACCACCCCGGTCCAGGCTGCCGTCTCCCTCGCCATGCGGGTGGCGACGGAGCCGGCATCGGCGAAGGCGGCGAAGGTCCCGGCCTCCTCTGCCCGCCGCTGCACGCCGGGATCGGCAAGCACGGTCCGCAATTCCTGCTGCAGCCTTGCCAAGATCGGCGCCGGGGTCCCGACCGGGGCGAGCAGCGGGAACCAGCTGTCGATCGGGATCGGCGCGAAGCCCTGCTCCATCATTGTCGGCACCTCGGGCAGCGCGCGGTGGCGTTCCTCCCCGGTAGTGGCGACAGGCCGCAGCCTGCCGTCCTTGAAGAAGGCCAGCACCGGCGGCGGGCTGTTCATGTAGAACTGGATACGCCCGGCGAGCAGGTCGGTGATCGTCTCCCCGGTGCCGCGGTAGGGCACGTGCACGATGTCGATGCCGGTGCGCAGCTTCAGCAGCTCACAGCCGAGATGATGCAGGGAGCCGTTGCCGGAGGAGCCGTAGTTCAGCTTGCCCGGATGCGCCTTCGCGTGCGCAACGAACTCGGTCAGCGTCGCCGCCGGCACTGAGGGATGCACCATCATCACCTGCGGCGAGTTGGTAATCTGGGCAATCGGCAGCAGGTCCTTCGCCGGGTCGTAGTCGGCGACGCCTTCCACCGCAGGCTTGCCGGTCAGCGTGCCGGAATAGCCGACAAGCAGGGTATGGCCGTCCGGCCGCGCGCGGATCGCGGCCAGCATGCCGATCGCGCCATTGCCGCCCGGTCGGTTCTCGACGATCACCGACTGGCCGAGCCGCTGGCCGAGCGGCTCCGTGATCAGGCGCGCGGCGAAATCGGTGCCTCCCCCGGCAGGCGATGCGACAATCAGCGTGACGGGACGCGAGGGCCAGGCCTGCGCCCGCGCCGCCGGGGCCAGCAACAGGGCGGGTGCCGCGAGCACGGCACGTCGCCGCATCAGACCGGGCCCGCCGCGGTGAAGCCGCCGTCGACCACGATCTCGGTCGCAGTGATGTACTTCGCCTCGTCGCTCACCAGGAACAACACGGCATGGGCGATGTCCCAGCCGGTGCCCATGTGCCCCATGGGTACGCTGGCATTGCGCCTAGCGATCAGCGCTTCAGCGTCATTGGCGCCGAGCTGGCGCACCAGGCGGTGTTCCACCAGGGGCGTGTGCATCAGCCCCGGAACTACTGTATTGCAGCGGATCCCCTTCTTCGCATAGCCCATCGCCACCGACTTGCTGAAGGCGATGATGCCGGCCTTGCTCGCGGAATAGGCGCTGTGCACGCGGCCCGTCCCCATGCGTAGCCCGGCGACAGAGGACAGGTTCACCACCGCGCCGCTACCCTGCGCCTCCATGTGCGGGAGCACGTATTTGCAGCCGAGGAAGGCGGATTTCAGGTTGAGGTCGATCTGGGCGTCCCAGGCCTCCTCTGCCATGTCGGCCGGCCCACCGGGGGCGGAGCCGCCGACATTGTTCACCAGGATGTCGATGCGGCCGAAGCGCGCGATGCAGGCGGCGACCGCGGCCTCCACCTGCTCCGCCGCCAGCATGTCGCAGCGATGCGCGACGGCGGTGCCCCCCTCGGCGGCGATCAGGTCGCGGGTCTCGGTGGCGGCGGATTCGGTGATGTCGATGCCGAAGACCTGCGCCCCGGCACGCGCCATCAGCACCGCCGTCGCCTTGCCATTGCCCCAGCCCGGTCCGACCGAGCCCGCGCCTGTGACGAGCGCGACCTTTCCATCAAGCCTGAACACGATGTTCCTCCGGTGCTGCTTGCCCGGCTGCTGCCGGGATGGTGGCTTGAGTGGTCAGCAGAATTGAGAAGGCAAAAGCATTCGCTTCCCGAACCCGACCATTCTTTCCGAGTCGGATATCCCTGCGCGGCGCCTGCCAAACCCAGAACCATAGATGAAGGGTCCGGGGAGGATACCATCTCCCCAGCCTTCACTCAGGCTGCGGTGTGGCGGAACATGATCTTCCGCGCTTCCTCGTCCATCTCCGCCTTGAAGGCATGCCGCGTCTTGATCGCCTCGGCGCGGGCCGCGGCCGGGCGCGCGTTGATCGCCGCCAGGTGGCGCTTGACGTTGCCCAGCTTGTCGAACTCCTCGGCGCCCAGCACGAAGGCGCCGAGCCGTTCCCAGCCCCAGGCCGCCATGTCGACGAAGGAGTAGCTGTCGCCGACGATCCACTCGCGGCCTTCCAGCCGGTCGTTCAGGATGCCCCAGTGGCGCTTCGCCTCGAATTCGTACCGCTTCACGCCGTAGTCGTTGCCGACGGGTGCGAAATTCTTGAAATGGACATACTGGCCGGAATAGGGACCTATGCCGGAGGCGATGAACATCAGCCAGGAGAGCGTTTCTCCGGCATGGTCCGGCTTCGGCAGGAACTGGCCGGTCTTCTCCGCCAGGTACAGCATGATGGCATTGGAATCAAAGACCGGCTTGCCGTCGTCGACGATCGAGGGCGCCTTCGAATTGGGGTTGATCGCCACGTAGTCCGGCTTGAACTGGTCGCCCTTGCGCGTATCGACCGGCACTGCCTCGTAGGGCAGGCCACTCTCCTCAAGGAAGAGTGCCACCTTCATTGGGTTCGGCGCGGCGTTGTAGTAGAATTGCAGCATGCATGGCCTCCAGGCGCGGGTGACGGATGGGAGCGCACATGGCGCTTCCCTGCAAGCGGCCCGTCATGCACCAGTCATTCACCCGGCGCTACCGCCGGACGCGCCGCGCTGTCCTGCACATGCAGGTCGCGGTCGATCTCCTCGATCGAGCGGCCCTTGGTCTCGATGCCAAGGAACAGGTAGACCGCGCCCGCCAGCACGAACCAGGACGCCAGGTAGAGGAAGGCAGGCAGCACATTCTCGACACTTGCCTCCGGCTTGATGACGTTGCTGCTGCCCACCACCAGCGCCAAGCCGAGCGGGCCGATCACCTTGCCGATCCCGCCGAAGCCATAGGCCGAGCCCATGCCGGAGGTGCGGAGTTGCGCTGGCCAAACCTCGGCGGCATAGGGACCGACCACGGCGAAGCCGCCATCGGCGAAGAAGAAGCCGACGATCAGCAGGAGCCAAAGCGCCGAAAAGCCGAACCAGATCTGGTCGTGGTAGACCCCGGCCAGCGCAATCATCGCCGCGGCGCCGAAGCCGAGCAGACCGCCAGCGCGGCGCCGCCCGATCCCCTCCGAAAGCAGGGCAAAGGAGACGCGGCCGACCAGCCCGCCGAGCGTCAGCCCGATCATCATCTTGGACGCCTGCGCCGGCGGCACGTGCAGGATCAGCATGAACAGCGTCGGCGCCCACAAGGTCACGCCATAGACACCGGTCTGCGCGCCGAGATTGCCGAACCAGGAGACAACAAGACTTCGGGGATAGCGAAACAGGTCGGTCCAGCGAGTATTCGGCTCGGCATAGTCCTCGGGCCGCGGCAGCGGCAGGCTCTCGGGCGGCACCTCCAGCGCCCAGGCGAGCGACTCGCGCGCCTCCTCCGGCCGACCCTGCCGGGCGAGCCAGCGCGGCGATTCCGGCACCCAAATGCGCACCAGGAAGACCAGCAGCCCCGGCAGCACGCCGGCGGCAAACAGACCGCGCCAACCGATCTCGGGAGCCAGGTAGGCGCCGAAGATAGAGCCGAGCAGCACGCCGACCGGGATGAACACCGTTACCAGCCCGCCAATCAGCCCGCGCTTCTTCGAAGGCATGAACTCCTGAACTAGCGGCAGGTCGACGCAATAGAGCCCGCCTACGCCGAAGCCGACGACGAAGCGGAAGATCGTCAGGAAGATCCACCCATTGTCGGGCGTTAAGGCGAGGATGCCAGTGGCGATAGAGAAATTGAGGATTGTCAGGTTGAAGACTGGTCGCCGACCAATGCGGTCCGCCATCCAGCCCCAGAAGTATGCCCCTCCGATTGCTCCGAAGCCGGAGGAAAGCAGGATGATCGCCGATTGTCCGAAGGTCAGCCCCCAGGGCCCGACGACGAAGGCCAGAACGAACCCGATCAGGAAATAGTCGAAGAATTCCAGCATGTCGCCCAGCACGGCGGCTGCGACGATCCGTTTCTGATTGCCGGTCAGACTGGTCCTTCGGTCGAGCTCCTCGAACATCCGCTTCCTCCCGCGACGGGGCTTTCGCCCTTGGTGCCCCGGTCCTGGACCGTCTGTGAGGCCCTTGGCGCCAGCGTCGGACGACCGACCAACCCACGTCAACCCTGAACCGCCGAGGGCGTTGGCTGGCAAGGATCAGGAGAGGCGGCATGGGTGAAGGCACGACACGACGTGGGATCATGCGGGCGGGCGGAGTTGCCGCTGCGGGGGCGATGACGGGCGCCGCGGGCGTGCCGGGCTTCCCGCCACCCTCCCCAATCGACGCAGGCGGTGTGCGGGACGGCCGCATCGCCTTCCCATCCTGGCGCGGCGAAGCCGACCCCCCGGGCGACCCGCCGCCTGCCCCGCTGCCGCCCGAGGAGCGCGTCGGCTTCGCTGTTGTCGGTCTGGGACGCATCAGCCTGGAACAGGTGCTGCCCGCGTTTGCCGAGAGCCGCATGGCCCGGCCGGTGGCCCTGGTCAGCGGATCGCAGGAGAAGGCACGGGTGGTGGCGCGGCAATATGGCATCCGCGACGCGGCCGTGCACGGCTACGACCGGTTTGAGCGACTGCAGGACGATCCCGCGGTGCAGGCCGTCTACATCGCCCTACCCAATGCCATGCATCGTGGCTTCACCGAGCGCGCCGCGGCGATCGGCAAGCATGTGCTGACGGAAAAGCCGATGGCGACCAGCAGCGAGGACTGTGCGGCCATGGTCGCAGCCTGCGCGAAGGCCGACGTACGGCTGATGGTCGCCTATCGCTGCCAGTACGAACAGGTGAACCGCGCCGCAATCCGCGCCGCGCAGGGCGGTACGCTGGGCAAACTGCGCTTCTTCCAGGCGGCCAACCTGCAGGCCAACGGCCCCGGCCCGCAATGGCGTTACAGCCGGACGCTGGCCGGCGGCGGCGCCCTACCGGATATTGGCCTGTACTGCCTGAACGCCGCGCGCTATCTCAGCAATGAGGAACCGGTGGAGGTTTTTGCGCAGGCCTTTAGCCCGGCTGGCGACGAGCGCTTCCGCGAGGTGGAGGAGAGCATGTCTTTCACCCTGCGCTTCCCCTCCGGCCTGCTCGCCCAGGCGGTGTCGAGCTATGGCGCCTACCAGGAGAAGTCGCTGCGGTTGCATGGCGAAGGCGGCAGCCTCATGATCGAGGATGCCTTCGCCTATCAAGGTCAGCGCCTTCGCCTATTCCGCCGTGAGGGTGAGCGAGGCATCGAGCAGGTGCCGCAGATCCATCCTCGCAATCAGTTCGCACTCGAGATCGACCACATGGCCCGTTGCGTGCGCGACGCGCGACAGCCGCATACGCCGGGCGAAGAAGGCCTGCAGGACCAGCAGATCATGGAGGCGATCGTCCGCGCGGCGCAAAGCGGCCGCCCGGAAGCGATCCCGTCCTTGTCGACCGGTACCGGAACCCGCGGACCCTCGCCCGATCCGAGTTGATGCAGGGGTGCTGACGCATAGCCCGGTGAACCGCGGCCCGCCTCATGCGCTGAGGCGCGACCGCGGTCCACCGAAACGCGAACCGACTGCCACGGAGTTGCTAATGAACCCGACAATCCGGATGATCCTGCCGACCTTGCTACTGCTCGGCCTCGCCGCTTGCCAGCAGGAAGGCCCGGCGGAGCGCGCTGGCCGCAGCCTCGACAAAGCCGGGCAGAGTGTCAGGGACACGGTCGATCCGCCGCGTGGGCCTGTGGAACGGCTGGGCCGGTCGGTTGATCGCGCGGTGAACTGAAAAGGATGAAACGAGCGGCGCTAGACGCGCCGTTCGCGTTCATGCTGCTGACGATGCGACCCGCGACCTTCTCCACCGCTGATCATGTCACGTAGCACGGCCGCAGCCAGCGATGGCGTGAAGGGCTTGGCAAGAAAGCGGGAGCCATCCACCGCCTGACCCTCCTCGGCGCCGCCGTAACGACCTGAGGCATAAACCACCGGCAGCTGCGGCCGGATGACCCGCGCCGCACGTGCCAGGGCGAAACCATCTGACCCACCGGGCAGATTGATATCGGTCAGCATCGCAGAGATGTCGTCGCGATCGCACACCAGGGTTAACGCCTCCTTCGCGTCAGCCGCTTCGAGCACCTCGAAGCCTCCGTCGCTGAGCGCGTCGACCAGAGTGAGTCGCACCAGGAAGTCATCCTCCACGACAAGCAACAAGGGTGATTCGGCCTGCATTCCTCGGGTTCCCCGCCTTGCATTAGGCAAGTGCAGATGGCTGGCTCCGTTGCTCCGCTTCCATGTGACGAGCGCGTGACTTATCTCTCCGCCCCGCGTTCGATGCAAGTGTCGTGTGCAGAAAGAAAGGCTTCATTTTCCGCAATTCGCCTGTGCAGGCCTTCTGATTCAACGATCAGACCATCCCGGGACAGCGTTCCGCCCGATTATGTTGCCGCGCGTACACCAGCACGCGACGCCGACGCTGCGCTCGATGTGACATACCGGCAGCGTGTTGCTGTTGTGCCGAATGCGCGCCGCCATCCTGCCAGTGCATTGCGCATCGCCCAGCCGCGAGCGAGGCGCGCGAGATAGGGATCGGACTGACCGCCCTGACAGGCCGGTACCCCCGGTGCATCTGCGGTAATCCGGGCGGCAATCGGGTATTCGCGTGCGCTGCATCGTGCTTGCGGCGCCCTGCCCCGCCCGTGCCGGGGTAGCCCCGCTTCCGCCTTCGCCTCCAAGCAACGCGCAGTCCGCCCGGTTTGCTCGGCGCTTCACTGATCCCCGGTCATCAGGTTCCGTGCCAGCGTTGCCCGCTCCTGTTTCGCCGTCTGGGCGGTTCGGTCTGGCAGGGCCGCGACAGCGAGGACGCCGCCACGCGCTTGTTGGTGCGACCAGATTCAAGGGAGCGGTCGCGGAGGTCACCGCGGTGCCGCCGACAAGGGAAGAGCCGGGCGGAACATCCGACGAAGCGGGTCTGCCCCACGGTTTCTGACACCTGACACTCGGCGCTGCCGCAAAACCGACCAGATGAGGCGTCAAGCTGGTCCGGAATCGGGAGTAAGTCTTCCATGCGCCGCCTGTCCCGCCGAGCCCTGGTCGCAACCCTGCCCGTTTTGGCCGGGGTGATGCCGGCGCATGGGCAGGGCCCGGGAGCCGTGCCTTATCCGGCCGCCCCGATCACGCTGGTGGTGCCCTTCTCGGCCGGCGGCGCCGCGGATATAGCGGCGCGGCTGCTGGTCCTGCATGTCCAGCGGCATCTACCAAACCCGCGGGCAACCTTGCTGGTGAAAAACCGAACCGGCGCCTCGGGCGCGGTGGGTACCCAGTTCGTGGCCAAGGCTAAGCCGGACGGTCAGACCCTGCTGCTCGCCCGCGTCGCCTCCTCCGCCATCCTGCCGGCCACGGATCCGCGGACACCCTATACCTGGGACGAATTCAGCATGCTCGGCCTTCTGGAGGAGACGCCTTTCGTTCTGTGCGTTCGGGCTGATTCCCCATGGGAGACACTGCGCGACCTGATCACCGCCCTGCGGGAGCAGCCCGGGCGCATCCCCTTCGCCACGACGGGGCCGGCCACCTTGCTCGACCTTGGCGTTCGCCACCTTTTCTCGACCGCAGGCCTGCCGATCGATGCCGGCTTCGCGGTGCCCTTCCGCGGCGGGGGCGATGCCGTCGCTGGCCTGCTGGACGGGCGGGTGCAGTTCCTCGGCACCAATCTCAGCGACGCGTTGCCGGCGTTGCGGGACGGTAGAATGCGAGGCTTGGTGATCGGCACCAATGAGCGGCTGCGGATACTGCCGGCCATTGCCACGGCGCGGGAGGCGGAGGTGCCCGGCCTGACCGGCGTGACCGGCTGGAGTGCCCTGTTCGGCCCCCCGGCACTCGAGGATGAAGCACAGCGGAGTTGGGTCACCGCGCTCGCCGCCCTGCGGGATGACCAGTCCTGGCAGGACGGCGTGCGCGGTGCGGGGGGAATTCCTCGCCTGCTGACACCCGAGGAGACGCGAGCCTATCTCCGCGGCCAAGTTGCCTTCTACCGCGATCTGGGACGCCGGCTGGGCCTGATCTGAGGGCATTGGTTGGTTCGCGACTGTACCCTGGCCAGCCCGGCGCCAGTGTCTCCAAGGTCACATTGTTGCATTGACGCCCCGGCGCTTAGGAACGTGAAAAGAAATTGGCGACTGCCCGCGGCACTACGGGAGTGTTGCAGGTCAGCATGGCCTGCACCGGTGGGCCGGCATGTGCCCGCCCCGCACGCAACTTCAAGCCGGAGCCCTCCCTTGCCCCGCACCCCGAGTGCCATCCCCTGGTCCGCCGCGGCGCCCCGCACCGGGATCGGTCCGCTCCTTGCCGTCACGCTGGGCGTCACCCTGCCTAGCCTGGTCGCGGTCATCCTGGTGATCATCGGCAATGGCGGCGAGTTCTCCTATGGGATGGACGGGCCCTATATTCACATGGCGATGGCCGACCAGATCCGGCAGGGGAGTTACGGCCTCAACCCGGGTGAGCCGGCATCGCCCAGTTCCTCGATCCTGTACCCCTTCCTGCTCGCACTGCTCACGCCCCTGCCCTTTGGCGCAGCAACCAGCCTGATATTCTGCTTGGCGGCCAATGCAGGCTCGGCGGTGCTCCTCTGCTTGATCGCGACCGAATGCGGCATCCGGCTGCGAGCCGTCGCGCCGGCCTATCTGGCATTGATGGCGGCGGCCATGTCGCTCGGCCTGAACCTGGTTGGCCTAGCGATGGGCGGGCTCGAGCATGCGCCGCAGGTAACATTCAGCCTTGCCGCCCTGCTCGGCCTGGTGCGGTTCTGCCATCGCGGCCGGGCGGATGCCTGGTGGATCGCCACCCTGGTCCTGCTGCCGCTGCTGCGCTTTGAGACCGGTTCCGTCACCCTGGGCTGCATGCTGGCGATGGTGGCGCTCGGCCGCTGGCGACTGGCAACGATGACGCTTGGCCTTACCATTCTGGTGCTGGGCGGGTTCTTCGCCACCATGCACGCGCTGGGCCTGCCGGCATTGCCGCAATCGGTGCTCGACCGCTCGATGGTGGCCGGCACCGGCGCGCATACCGATTGGCGGCGCCTGCCCGGCAGGCTGATCTGGATCCTGTATACCAATTCGCGGGTGAACCTGCTCAGCCATGGCGGAGCACATATTTTGCTCGGCCTTCTGGTCACTGCCTGGGGCACCGTGGTCGGGCTCGGTCCCCGCAATGCCACTTTCCGTTGGACCCAGCCGCTGGCCGGCTTCGACGCACGCGACCGCGCCAGGATTGCCGCCGCTCTGCTCTTCGCCTGTGCCGGCTTGGCCCATGTCCTGGCCGGCAGCCTGGTCTCGATCTCCCGCTACGAGATCTACGTCATCGTGCTCGGTCTCGGCGCCATGCTGGTAGTCTTCGACCGGCCGGCGGAGACGCTGTTCGGCCACCTGGGCGCCTGGACCTGCGCCGCGATCTGCGCTTCCTTCCTGCTAGGCGGCGCAGGCTATGCCTTGCGAAGCATCGATGCGGTGAAGTCGGCGCAGGCGTTGCACGCGACCGATGACCAAATGGCTCGCTTTGTCACTGAATATTGGCGCGGGCCGGTGATGGTGACTCGCTGGGGGCGGATCAACTGGCACAACCCCAATGTCGTGGCGCCGATGCCGCCGCCCTCCGTCGCTGTCCCCGATGCGGTGCAGATTGCCCAGGCGGAGACGGAGGCCGCGCGTCGTGGCATTGGCCTGGCCTTGCTGTTCGACGGCGGCGGCACGGTGGAACCGCCGGCCTGGCGCCCGGTGGCGCGGCTTTCGGCGCGTCGCATCGGCGCCGGAGAGACCAACTTCGGCATCACGCTTTACGCGGTGACCGAGGCCGATATTCCCCGTATCCGGGCGGCGTTGCGGGATTTCGCCCCGACCGTGCCGCCGATCACCATGCTGGAGATGCTGCCCTGAACCGGCCGCTCCCCACCGCCGAGGCTTGCCACTGGCGGCGTTGCCGCTAGCCTCGCGCCAAAGCGAGGAATGGATCCATGGACGGCATGACCCCTACAACCATGCAGCAGGCGGCACTCGCGGCGCGCTACGGCGCCGCGGTACCCACCGCCGGTCCCTGGAATGCCACCATTGCCGGTATGCTGGACCACCGTTCGGTCCGCGGCTACCGGCAGGCCGCGCTGCCGTCCGGTACCCTGGAGACGCTGATGGCCGCGGCGCAGTCCGCCGCCACCTCCTCCAACCTGCAGACTTGGTCGGTCGTCTCGGTCGAGGATCCGGCGGCGCGGGCGGTAATGGCGGACGTCGCCGGCGGCCAGAAGCACATCCTGGAATGCCCGCTCTTCTTGGTCTTCCTGGCCGATATCGGTCGCAACGACCGCATGGGAATTGAGGAAGGCACGCCACTGGCCGGTATGCCCTACCTGGAGACCTTCCTGGTAGCGGCGATCGATGCCGCGCTCGCGGCGCAGAATGCGGTGGTGGCGGCCGAGAGCCTGGGCCTGTCCACCGTCTATATCGGGGCGCTGCGGAATGACCCGCAAAAGGTGGCGGAGACGCTCGGCCTGCCGCCAGGCACGGCCGGTGTTTTCGGGCTTTGCGTCGGGTACCCGAAGCCCGGCGCAGAAGGGGAGGTCAAGCCGCGCCTTCCGCAATCCATCATCCTGCATCGCGGGCGCTACGATGCTTCGGCCGAGACGACGGTGCGGGCCGCCTACGATACCGAAATGAGCTCTTTCTCGCAGCGAAACGAGATGGCGGCGGATACCTGGACCGCACGGGTGATTGCCCGCATTGGCACCATCAAGGCGCTGCGCGGACGCGACCGGCTGGCGGCGGCTCTGAACGCGCTGGGTTTCCAGTTGAAGTAGCAGCCGACACGGACCGTGTAAGCGTGAACGACATGACACGGTCCGCTGAAGTCAGGATCCCAGACGGTGGCGCCGAAGATTCTAACGCCGACCGCCTTTTCCTGGTCAGTGATCCCGGCCGCGACCTGTCCTGGCCTGCAGCTCGTCGATTCGACGCGAGGCATCCGCTTTGCTGAGGCTGGGATCGAATTCCTCGCCCGCCTCCTCGCTCAGCGTCTTCAAATAGCTGGCCTGGGCGCCGGTCATCTTCTCGTCGCCGGTTGTCCAGTCGTCCGGGTCCTTGATGGTGTTGGAATTAGGCTCCGGGTCGCGCTTCGGATTGTCGGCTGCGTCGTGCGTTTGGGAGGGCTGCTTAGCCATGCGTCGGGCTTCCTTTGCCAGTTGCGTGTTCGCCTAACGTTCGCCCTGGCATAGCGTTGCCTAAACCCCTTCCGACATTCATGCTGCATCGCAGCAGGTTAATGCTGCGATGCAGCGAAACTCACCTCTGAACTCGACGCTGGTCATGGCGCCCCTAAGGGCAGCGCCTTGGAAGGACCACCGTCTTGAATCCCAGCCGCATCGACATTGCTGCCCTCGTCCGCCGCAGCCAAGCCATCGCGCAGGGCAGTGGCTTCGCCGCTGCCGGCTTCGGCGGCACCCCGCCCAGCGACGGCGCGCTGGTCGAGGTCATCGACTTCGGCAGCAATCCCGGCCAGCTCCGCATGCTGGAATTCGTCCCCGGGAACCTGTCCCTTGGGGCACCCCTGGTCGTCGCGCTGCACGGCTGCACCCAGAGCGCGAGTGGCTACGACCGGGGTACGGGCTGGTCCACCCTCGCCTCGCGGCGAGGCTTCGCCCTGTTGCTGCCGGAACAGCGGGCAGCGAACAATGCCAACCGCTGCTTCAACTGGTTCGAGCCGGGCAATACGCAGCGCGACCGCGGCGAGCCGGCATCCATCCGGCAAATGGTCGCGCACATGGTCACCCGCCACCGGCTGGACCCGAAGCGAGTCTTCGTCACCGGCCTCTCGGCCGGCGGCGCCATGACCTCAGTCCTGCTCGCCACCTATCCCGACGTCTTCGCCGCCGGCGCGATCCTGGCCGGCCTGCCGCTTGGCGCGGCGCAGTCGATGTCGGAGGCCTTCGAAGCCATGGCGACAGGCCGGCCTCGCCCGGCCGCCGAGCGGGCCGCGGCGGTGCGCGACGCCTCGCCGCATCGCGGGCCATGGCCGCGCGTCGCGGTCTGGCAGGGCGATGCCGACATCACCGTGCGGCCGGCCAATGCGACCGAGATCCTGAAGCAGTGGCGCGCGCTGCACGGGCTCGACGACGCGCCCGAAGCGGGCACCCCGCTCGGGAGGGCACACCGCGTCGAGCTCTGGCGCGGGCCGGATGGCACGCCGCTGATCGAACACCATGCGATTGCTGGCATGGGCCATGGCGTGCCCATTGCCACGGCGCCCGATGGCGCGGCACCGATCGGTGCTGCGGCGCCCTTCATGCTTGATGTCGGGGTGGCCTCGACCAATGCCATCGCCGACTTCTTCGGACTGGGCGAAGCGGCGCCGCAACCCGCGGCTGCGCCCACGCTTCGGCGGGAGCGGCCCGAGCCGGAGCGGACCGCACAGCCAGGCTGGCTCGACCGCATCATCGCCGTCAGCCGCGACGGAATGGCGCGGGTGGCGCCGGCGGCACCCAAGGCGGCAGAGGCGCCCGCCGCTTGGCTGAAGAAGCTGTTGACGGGAGGCCCGCCACCGAAGCGGCCTGGGGCCGCGACCGAGGAACCGGAGCCGCCGGCCGCTGGCAAGCGGATCGATCCCGGCCAGGTCATCCGTCGAGCGCTCCGCGCCACGGGGCTGCTGGACCGCTGATCCCGCCGCCGGCATCCTGCCCGCCGGCACGAGGAGAAACGTCATGCAGCACCGCATCCTGGGGCGCAGCGGCATCGCTGTCCCACCCATCGTCTTCGGCGGGAATGTCTTCGGCTGGACGCTGGATAAGGCGGCGTCCTTCCGCCTCCTCGACAGGCTGGTCGAGGTCGGGCTGAACGCGATCGACACCGCCGATGTCTATTCCGCCTGGGTGCCCGGCAACCAGGGCGGCGAGTCCGAGGCCATCATCGGCGAATGGCTTGCCGCCCGCGGCGCCCGATCGAAGGTGACGATCCTGACCAAGGTTGGCATGCAGATGGGCCCGCGTGACGCCGCCGGGAATGGCCCGAAGCATGCCGTCGGCCTGTCCCGCCGCTGGATCATGGACAGCGTCGATGCTTCGCTGAAGCGGCTGCGGACCGATGTCATCGACCTTTACCAGGCGCACAAGGACGATCCGGAGACGCCGCTCGAGGAGACGCTCTCGGCCTTCGCCGAGCTCATCAAGGCGGGCAAGGTACGCGCCATCGGCGCCTCCAACTACACCGCGCCGCGTCTGCAGGAAGCCCTGGAGACCAGCGCCCGTCTTGGTCTGCCGCGCTACGAAACTATGCAGCCGCAATACAACCTGATGGAGCGCGAGGGCTTCGAAGCCGAGCTCGGCCCGCTCTGCGCCCGCGAGGGAGTCGGCGTGATCAACTACTACTCCCTCGCCTCCGGCTTCCTGTCCGGCAAGTATCGCTCCGCGGCGGACTTCGGGAAAAGCCCGCGCGGCGGCGGCATGGCCAGGTACCTTACGCCGCGCGGCCATGCGGTGCTCGCCGCGCTCGATGCGGTCGCTGCGGAGATCTCCGCGACACCGGCGCAGGTGGCACTTGGCTGGCTGCTGGCGAAGCCCGTCGTCACCGCGCCGATTGCCAGCGCGACGAACGACGCGCAGATCGACGACTTGGTGAGGGCGGCATCGTTGACGTTGCCGCCGGCGGCCGTCGCCAAGCTGGATGCAGCGAGCGCCTGAGCGGCATCCCGGCCGGGGGCAGCGCGCCCTCTGGCCACCGTAGCGGAATGTCCGGCAACCACCTTCGCCCTCCTTCCGTTGCCCGCAGCGGCGCGGCCATTCCCGGCCGCGGGTGAGGAGCACGGCAATGGAAGACCTCAACAAACTGATGGTCGAGCAGCTGCGTGACGCCTACAGCGCGGAACGGCAGGGCCTTCGCAGCATGGCACGACTTGCCAAGAAGGCGAGCGCGCAGACGCTGAAGGACGCGCTGCAGACGCATGCCGAAGAAACCGAGGCTCAGGTCGAGCGGCTGGAGAAGGCGTTGGAGATGCTGGGCGGCCGTCCCGGCCGGAAGGTTTGCGAGGCGATGCGCGGCATCCTTGAGGAAGCGCAACATGAGCTCGAGGACCAGGAAAAGGGCCCGGTCTACGACATGCTGCTGACGGCTGCGATCCAGAAGGTCGAGCACTACGAGATCGCCTCCTACGGCACGATGGCAACCCTGGCGAAGTCGGCCGGACAGGCGGAGCTTGGTGAGCTTCTGGGGCAGACGCTTGCCGAGGAGAAAAAGACCGACGAACTGCTCACCGAGCTTGCCGAGCGCGAGATCAATGCGGCCGCGATCGAGGCGATGCAGTCGCCGGAGGCGGCGAACGACAAGCGCAGCGCCGGCAGGAAGTCGGCTTGACCTGAACGACAGCGGCGGGCCGTGCGCGCCCGCCGCAAGCTTTCGGGAGGCGCCCGCGTCATTGCCTCGGTGTGCCTGAACCCGGCCTGTGCTGCGTCCTTTTCGCCCTGGTCATCGAGATCAAGGAGAGACCATGTTCTACACCGACGGCAAGTTGCAGTATCCGGTTCGCGTCGAGACCCCGAACCCGATCTTCGCCCGCGCCCTGCAACAGGCAATCGGCGGCGTCGAGGGCGAGATTCGCGTGATGATGCAGTACCTGTTCCAGGGCTGGGGCAGCCGCGGCCCGAAGAAGTACCGCGACATGCTGATCAACACCGGCACCGAGGAGATCGGCCACATCGAGATGCTCTCGACTGCGGTCGCGCTGAACCTCGAAGGTGCGCCGCTCTCGCTGCAGGAAGACGTAGCGAATGACGGCATCGCCGGCGCCGTGCTCGGCGGTATGAACCTGCGGCACATCCTCAGCACCGGCATGGCGGCGACGCCGGAGAACTGCAACGGCGTGCCGTTCAATGCCAGCCATGTCTATGCCAGCGGCAACATCGCGGCTGACATGTACGCCAACGTTGCCGCCGAGGCGACCGGCCGGGCATTGGCGACACGGCTTTATGGCATGACCGACGACCCGGGCATGAAGGACATGCTGTCCTTCCTCATCGCCCGAGACACCATGCACCAGCAGCAATGGCTGGCGGTGATCGAGGAGCTGGGCGGCCAGACCGAGCAGCTGCCGATTCCGAACAGCTTCCCGCAGGAGCAGGAGGCCAACCGCTTCTCCTACGCTTATTTCGGCCACCGCATCGACAAGCAGATCCCGATGGGCCGCTGGACCGAAGGCGCTTCGCTCGATGGCAAAGGCAGATTCGAGCCAATGGTTTCCGAACCGCTGGGCGGGGAGCCGGTGCTGGCGCCGCCGCGCCCTGACGGCAGCGCGCAGACCGAACAGCTGAAGGGTGGCATGTCCGTGCCGCAGGCAGCGAACGACCCGTCGTTGGGCAGCTCGCCCACCGTCGCTTGACGCGGTTGACCGAAGCGCGCCGCGGCGGACCTGTTCCGCCGCGGTGCTTCGCTTGACACCGCTTTCCCGGCTTAGCAGATCGTCACATGGGCTCTCGCAAACGCCCCGTGAGACTTCGGCCCAGGTGTCGCGTCCATCACTTGGAGTGGACGCCATGCCTGCGCCAGATGGTATTGCAATTCCACAACTTGCCCGCCTGATCGGCACGTTGGACGCACCGCCTATTCTCGACGTCCGCTTGGCCAAGGATCGTGCCGCCGATCCACGACTCTTGCCGGCCAACCCCCTCCACAACCATGCTGATCTTGCCGATTGGGCCTCAGACTATGTCTGCCGCCACGTCGTCGTCCTCTGCCAGGGCGGCATGAAGCTCAGCCAGGGCACCGCCGCCTGGCTTCGGCACGTAGGAGCGCGCGCCGAGGTGTCGGAGGGCGGCTTCCAGGCCTGGACGGCTGCCGGCCTGCCGCTGCTGCGGGCGCACCGCGGCCCGCCCCACGACCGGCTTGGGCGCACCGTCTGGGTGACTCGGGCGCGGCCGAAGATCGACCGCATCGCCCGCCCCTGGCTGGTCCGCCGCTTCGTCGATCCCGTTGCCGTCTTCCTGTTCGTGGCGCCGTCCGAGGTGTCCACGGTTGGCGATCGCTTCAGCGCCACACCCTTTGACGTTGAGGGTGTGGCCTGGAGCCATCGCGGCCCACTCTGCACCTTCGACATCATGCTGCAGGAATGGGGGGGGCGACGGAGCCGCTGCAGCGGCTGGCGCTGATCATACGCGCCGCCGACACCGGGCGGCTCGACCTCGCGCCGCAGGCGGCCGGGCTGCTGGCGCCCTCGCTCGGCCTGTCGCGAATGTACCGCGACGACCTGGCGCAGCTCGACGCCGCGATGGGGCTGTACGACGCTTTCTTCCGCTGGTGCCGCGACGGGGCGGAGGAGACGCATAACTGGCCGACGCCCACCCGCAGCTAAAGGCGGACGACTGACATGCGCGAGGCAGCATTCGCGTTCTTGGCAGCGCCCGCGCCCCTCGCATCCGCCACGGCCGAAACCGACTTGAAGGGGGTTGAGGCGGCGCTCGGCCGCCCCGCCATTGTGCAGCCCGATTGCGTACGCCGCTTCGGCTTTCCGCGCAGCGACCTCGCGTACAGGTCGACGGCATCGCGGTGCGGCCGGTCCTCGGCCTCGGCAACTGGCCGGCCTTCGCCGAGCATGGCGGCATCACCAAGGTAATTGGCGACTTGGTGCTCACCCAGCCGGAGGTGAACCCGGTGCTGCGGCGGCTACATGCCGGCGGCCTCACGGCGACGGCGCTGCACAACCACCGGCTGCGCGGCACACCGGCGACGATGTACATGCATGTGCACGGCCATGGCGACGCGGTGGCGCTGGCCCGCGCGCTGCGGACGGCGCTGGAGGCGAGCGCCACCCCGGTCGGCCCGTCGGTCCCGGCCGCGGCGGCGCCCGATGTCAACACCGCGCCGCTCGATCGCATCATCGGCACCGCCGGCAAGGTGAATGACGGCGCCTGGCAGGCGGTGCTGCCGCGGCCGGAGCGCATCATGAAGCAGGGATGCCGACCGCGGCCAACCTAGGCACCGGCAGGACGACCAATGTCGAGCCGCTGAAGGCCAGGCGCGTCGCCGCCGCCAGCGATCTGGTGCTGCTGGCCGAGGAGGTCGAGCCAGTGCAGCGCGCGCTGATCGAGCACGGGATCGAGGTCACCGCGCTGCACAACCACACGCTGCGAGAGGAGCCCCGCCTATTCTACATGCATTTCTGGGCAGTCGTGCGGCCGAGGCGGTCGCCGCCGGCTTGTGCGCCGCGCTCGACCGGACCTCGGTGAAGCGTGACTAGGGCGCCTGCAGCCGGCCTCGCCACCCCGCTGCTGGCGCTGCCAGGCCTCGCCCGGGCGCAACGCGCGCCCGCGGTCATTGCGGGCGGCCAGCCGCCCTCGCACTGGGACAGCGTCGCCGGCGTCATGACCGAAGCGACGCCCCTGAGGATCGCCGACCGCTCCCCGCCCTGCATCCACCTCGCGCCGGTCGCGCGGGATGCCGACGTGACGCTGCGCTTCCGCCCGGTGGATGGCTGCATGGACCCGGCCGGCGGCATCGCCGTGTGGGTTCAGGACGCGAACACTTCCTACGTCTCGCGGGTCACTGCGGCGAAGGACTATATCCGGCTCTATCCCGTCTCCGGCGGGCGGCGCATCGAACTCGCGGGACGCGACAGGCTGCCCATCGCCGCGGGCACATGGCATACCCTGCGGCTTCGACCCGAAGGGGACCGCTTCATGGCCTGGCCGGACGAGGAGTTGCTCTTCCGGGCGCGCAACAGCCGTATCGCCGGCGCCGGACGCGCCGCGCTTCGGTCGATCGCCGACAGCCAGACGATCTGCGAGCCGCCGCGCATCGAGGTGCTGCGGTGAGCGGCACAGCTGGTTTCCCGAGCTTCGCCGAGGCACTCCGCGTCTGGTTCCGCATCGGCTGCCTGTCCTTCGGCGGCCCGGCCGGGCAGATCGCGCTGATGCACCGAGAGGTGGTGGACGAGCGCCGCTGGGTCTCCGACGCCCGGTTCCTGCACGCGCTGAACTTCTGCACCCTGCTGCCGGGACCGGAGGCGACGCAACTCGCCACCTATCTCGGCTGGCTTCTGCATGGGGTGAAGGGCGGGGTCGCAGCCGGGTTGCTCTTCGTCCTGCCCGGCGCCGCGGTCATGTTAGCGCTCTCGGCCATCTATGTGGCCTTCGGCGAGGTGCCGCTCATCGCCGGGCTGTTCTATGGGCTGAAATGCGCCGTGCTGGTGCTGGTGGTGGAAGCGCTGCTGCGGGTGGCGAAACGCGCCTTGAAGGGCCGGGTGCCCTGGGTGGTCGCCTTCCTCGCTTTCGCCACGCTGTTCCTGCTCAACCTGCCCTTCCCCGCGGTGGTACTGGCGGCGGGGCTGGCGGGCTATCTCGCCCCCGCGGCATTCTTCGGCGGCGGCCATGGCACGGCCAAGGACGGTCCGCCTGCGCTGCTGGATGCGTTGCTGGCGGCGGAGCCCGGCCGCATCGCCCGCCTGACCGGTGCGGCACGGCGGGCCGGGCTGCTAGCGCTGGTACTCTGGGTCTGGCCGGTCATGCTGCTCATCGGCACACCGGTTTGGGGAGACGTCGCCTGGTTCTTCTCTAAGATGGCGGTCGTTACCTTCGGCGGCGCCTATGCGGTGCTGGCCTATGTGGCGCAGGAAGCGGTCGAGCATTACCGCTGGCTCTCAGCCGGGCAGATGCTGGCCGGGCTGGGGCTGGCGGAGACGACGCCGGGTCCGCTGATCCTGGTGCTGCAATTCGTCGGCTACCTGGCGGGCCATGCGCAGGGTGGCTTCTGGGGCGGGGTACTGGGGGCACTGCTGACCCTCTGGGTCACCTTCGCGCCGTGTTTCGCCTGGATCTTCCTCGGTGCCCCCTATGTCGAGCGGCTGCACGATGCGGCGCGGCTGAAGGGTGCGCTGGCGGGTGTGACCGCGGCCGTCGTCGGCGTCATCGCCAACCTGGCGGTCTGGTTCGGCCTGCGCGTGCTGTTCGGCGCGATGTGGGAAGTGCCGATCGGCCCGGCGAGGCTGGAAGTACCGATCCTGGCCAGCATCGACCCCGTGGCAGTGCTGCTGGCCATGCTGGCGGCGGTCTGCTTGTTTCGAATGAGGATGGACGTGGTCAAGACGCTGGGCATCGCCGCACTGGCGGGGCTGGTGTTGCGGACGGCGTTCGGCTGGCTTCTCGGGTAATCGACTACACCGCCTGCCCGGCCACCCAGCCGCTGCTCCAGGCCCATTGGAAGTTGTAGCCGCCGAGCCAGCCGGTGACGTCCACTGCTTCCCCAATCACGAAGAGGGCTGGCACTGCCTTGGCCTGGCAGTCGCGGGAGGACAGCGCGGCGGTATCTACCCCGCCCAGCGTCACCTCGGCCTTGGCATAGCCCTCCGTTCCCCCCGGCAGCAGCCGCCAGGCCTTGACCTGGGTAGCGGCGGCCTGGATGGCGCGATCCGGCAGATCGGCCATCCGCTGCCCGGGCAGGTGCATCCCCGCCAGCGCTTGAGCCAGGCGCTGCGGCAGCCATTCGCCGAGGATGGTGCGCGGCTCCGCCCGCGGCCGGGCCTGGCGCGCCGCCCGCAGCAAGGTTGCGGGGTCCCGCCCGGGCAGTAGGTCGAGCAACAGCGGCTCCCCGGCCTTCCAATAGGAACTGGCCTGCAGGATGGCCGGCCCGGACAGGCCGCGATGGGTGAAGAGCATTGCCTCGCGGAACGCCGACTTGCCGCAGCGGACGACGCTATCGAGCGCAACGCCGGAAAGCGGCCGCATCAGGTCAAGCAGCGCGCCCTCAAAGGTCAGCGGCACCAAGCCCGGGCGCGGCGGCACCACGGCCAAACCGAAGCGGCGGGCGAGGTCATGCGCAAGGCCGGTCGCGCCCATCTTCGGGATGGACAGGCCGCCAGTCGCGAGGACCAGCGCCGGTGCCTCGAAGGCGCCTCTGTCCGTCTCGACCCGGAATCGCTCCGACCGGGACACCCCGGTGACGCGGTGCGACAGGCGGAGATCGACATGCGCCGCGGTGGCCTCGGCCAGCAGCATCGCCACGATCTGCCGGGCGGAGCCGTCGCAGAACAGCTGGCCCAGCGTCTTCTCATGAAATGCAATGCGATGCTTGCGAACCAGGGCGACAAAGTCGTGCTGGGTATAGCGGGCCAGGGCCGACTTGGCGAAATGCGGATTGGTCGACAGGAAGCGGTCGGGCCGACAATCGCTATTGGTGAAGTTACAGCGCCCGCCGCCGGAGATGAGGATCTTCTTTCCCGCTTCCCCGGCATGGTCGAGCAGCAGCACGCGGCGGCCACGCTGGCCGGCGGCAATGGCGGCGAACAGCCCCGCCGCGCCGGCGCCGAGGACAATCACATCGAAAGGGGGCGAACTGGTCAGCGCATGTACCCGGGGAAATGGTTCGGCAGCGCCGGGAATAGCGCTCTCGGCGCCTTCTTCCTAGGACGTCGCGGAACGCCGCTCCGGTGGCGGGGGCGCCTCCGCCGGCGCCTCCGCAAGCGGCATCGACCGTCCCGGCCCGGCAACCGGGAAACGGAGCAGGCAGAGCGTCCCGCCGACCTCGCCCCCGCGCAGCTCGACCCGTCCGCCAAGTTGGGCGGCAAGGGCTCGCACCAGCCGCATGCCGCTGCCACCTTCGACTGCGGCCAGCCCGACCTGGCCAAGCCCCACGCCGGTGTCGGAAACGGCAAGGCGATAGGTCTTCTCCTCTCGCCCGAAGCAGACCCGGACGACACCGCCCTTGCCCCGGGGGAAGGCGTATTTCAGCGCGTTGGTGACGAGCTCATTCACCACCAGCCCCAGATCACCGGCCATTGCCACCGGCAGCGCATGCGGCTCGGCGCTGACAGTTAAACCGATCCCGCTATCGGGCAGCAGGGCGGCGCGAAGGTCGTCCACCAGGCCTTCCAGAAAGGCCTGGCTGTCGACGGCATCGCTGCCGGCGCGCGTAGCCAGGCGACGGTGCACCCGGCCGAGTACCTGGATACGCCCGGCCGCCTGCAGCAGCGCGCCAGAGGCGACCGGATTGTTGCCCGCCTCCGCCTGCAGCAGGCCGACCAGGCGCTGCATGTCGTTGCGGATTCGATGGGACATTTCTTCGAGCAGCAGGGCCCGTTCCCGAGCCACCACCTCCGTCCCGCGCAACCGCGAGGCCAGGCGGACGAGGTCGCCGCGCGGCAGGGCGATGGCGGCGGCGATGCCCTTGGCTAAGGCGAACCAGAGCAGCGCCCGCAGCAGCGTGTCCGTGCCGAGGGTGCCGTCCGCGGCGGCGGGCCAGAGCAGCCAGACGAAGCCGGCCGCCGCCGCGGCAAGAGCGGCGCCAAGTCCCAGTCCGAGCGCCGCCAAGGCGACGGCGCCGAGCAGCATGGCCTGCAGCTCCGCCGCGCCAAGGGCCGGGACTGCCGCCGCGACGGCACCGACGGAGAGCGCAAGCGCGATCCCCAGCGCCGCCCGCAGCAGGATGGGCCAGGCCTGAAGCGAAGCCGGCAGTTGGGCAGAATCGTCTGTCAGGTCGGCATCCTTCACCCGGGCAGCACCGCAGCCGGTATGGCGTGCCGATGCGGTCACCGCCGCGCGCAACGCCGCGGCCGTCGACAAGATGCCAGAGGGGGCGAGAAAGTTGCGGCGACGCGGCTCGGCGTCAGACAGATGTTGTGCTGACCGCGTCAGAACAACATCTATCTAACCTTTTTTAAGTTAGCGATTTCCACCCTGGATATTTCAACCCAGGATGATCGCGGGCTAGAGGCGTGAGGCCCAGGACAGGAACACCAGGAAGCCCGCCAAGCCGGTGAAGACATGCACGACGAGAAGCGGTTCGGCGGCCTTGCGAGCGCGACGGGCGATCAGGCGCGGCAGCAGCCCGCCCAGCAGGGCGGCGCCGAGCAGGATGCCTGCGGCCATGCCCGACGGCGGGTTGCGTCCCTCGGGTGGGGCATGCAGCAACAGGAAGAACAGCCAGGCACCGGCAGCGCCGCAAGCGAGGTGAAGGGTCACGAGCCAGGGCCGCCGCTGGCGGGCGAGGTAATGGAAGCCGACCAGGACGCCGAGGGCCACCGTCGCCAGCAGGACCAGGGTGCCGAGCGCCTTCATGCGGAGGCTCTTTCAGCCAATGCTGCCCGCGACCCTACCGGCCGCCGATCGCCCCCACCATCCGACGCAACCCGATCGCCTGCTGCCGCAACCAGCCGCCGCTCGCCAGCGCTTCCGGCTCCTCCGGCGCCCCGGTCGGCGGGAAGACGCCGCGGCGGAAATCCCCGGTGCCGAAGATCCAGTCCCAGATCGGCAGCAGCACGGCGTAGTTCCGCCCATGCGCCCCGGCCGAAAGCGGTGCGTGGTGCAGCCGGTGGAAGCGCGGGGATACCAGCAGCCGCTCCCCCAGCCGACCGTAATCCAGTCGGACATTCGCATGCGACAGGCTCTCGGCCAAGCGCAGGATCAGCACGACGGCCGGGAACTGCCCTGGCGGTACGCCGATCAGCAGGGCGATGCCGCCGAACCAGACCGCAGCGATGATGTCGTCCAGCACATGGTTGCGGTCGTCGGTCCAGAAGGTCATCTGCCGCTGTGCGTGGTGGATCGCATGCAGCGCCCACCACCAACGGAAGGCGTGCTGCGCCCGATGCCGCCAATACTCACCGAAATCAAGGACCACGACATAGGCGGCGAAGGCCAGGACCGGATGATCGCGCAGCAGCGGCGCCAGTTCCTCGAGGGTCGGCGGCAGCAGCCCGGCCTCGGTCAGCCAACCTTCCCAGGCCGCCTGGACAGAAGCCAGGAAGACGAAGGCCAGCAGTGGCAGGACGCCAAGCCGGTTGAGAAAGGTGTAAAGCATGTCGGTCCGCACCGCGCCGTGCTGCGAGACCGACTCCACCGGCCGCCAGGCTTCCAGCGGCCGGCAGACCGCCCAGGCGACCGCGATGCCGAACAGCCCGAACAGGGCGAAGTCCAGCCAGGCATAGGCGTCCTCGGCCCAGTCCATCAGTTCCAGCGCATAGAGCAGCGGCTGCAGCGCATGCTCGAAGATCCAGCCGGTGGCTTCGGCATAGAGGCTGGCGATGGTGCTCATGCGCGTCCCTCGGCCGGCAACGGGGCGAAGCAGAGGCCGCGCGCCTGGAGGCCCGCGATCACCTCGTCCAGCACTCCGGCGAAGGGCTCGCGGCGGCTGCGGATGCCCCAGTGCAGCACCACCACCTCGCCGTCTCGGGTCCGCTCGATGGCACGGCGGGCGAGCTCGGCATTGGGATGCTTCGTGCTGTCCAACTCGTCGCCCCAGAAACCGTGGGCGGTCCAGCTCTGGTGCCGGAGGCCGCAGGCGCCGGCCAGCGCGATGGCATTCGGCGTGGTGATCCCGCCCGGCGCGCGCCAGAGCGGCAGCACCTGCGCCGCGGGTGCCAGCTGCTTCAGCCGGTCCGTCGGCCGCCGCAGCTCGGCGCAGAGCGCGGCATAGTCCAGCACCTCCTCCCCCGCCTTTTGGCTGGAGACATAGCGGACCTTGCCCGATGCCGGATCACCACGGAAATACCAGTGCCGCCAGGTATGGCTGGCGAAGGCGTGGCCCTCCGCTGCCCGGGCGCGCCAGAAGGGGCCCCAGCTGTCATCCAATGTCCGGTCACCGCGATAGGTCGGCTCATCAGCCACGAAAAGCGTCGCCCGCACCCCGCGCTGGCGCAGGATGCCGGCGATCTGCTCGGCTTCCCGCGACCAGCCAGTATCGATGGTCAGGTAGACGGTGCCGCGGCAGGCCGGCTGGGCCTTGGCCCGTCGGGCCAGCAACGGCGCGCCGGCCAGGGCGCCGAACAGCGCGCGCCGCCTCATCGGCCAAGCATGCGGCGCCAGACCGCCGGCTGCTGCGCCGGCACCGCCACCTCGGTTCCGGCGGATGTGGGGCTGGGCGTGACCTCGGCCGGTGGCGCAGTCTCGGACACGGCCAGCGGCGGCAGCGGCGCCGCCCGCGGCTGGACGAAGACACCGTGCGGCGACCTGCCGACCGGCACGGTTTCCCACTCCCCGCTTGCCGGATCGACGATGGCCAGCCGACCGGTCCAACGGAGCGTCACCCAGAGCCGGCCACGCGGGTCGAAGGCGATGCAATCGGGCCCGCCCGGCAGGTCCCAATGCGCCCGGGGCTCCAGCGTCTCCCCGTCCAGCACGGTGATGCGGCTGTCGACCCGGCTATTGACGTAAAGCAGCTTTCGGTCCGGCGAGGGGAAGACGGTATGCGCGCCGCGCCCGGCGAAGATGGTACGCTCGACCTTGCCGTCAGCGGGGTTCACCACCGCGACATGGTCAGACCCCATGACGCCGACCAGCAGCCTACCGTTGTGCCAGGTGACGCCGGCGGGCTGCGGCCCGACCTCGGCGGTCCAGAGCGGCTTGTAGGTCACCAGGTCGATCGCCATGAGCTTCCGGACGCCCTGCAGCGTGACAAAGGCGATGCGGCTGTCCGGCGTGTAGGCCAGGTGACTCGGCTTGTCCGGCACCTTCAGCCGCGCCAGCAAGGTCCGGGTCGCCGCGTCGTAGATGTCGACCTGGTCGCGGCGCAGGCTGGTCACCACTAGCAGCTTGCCGTCCGGGCTGAGCTCCATGTGGTAGGGGTTGCTGAACTTCTCGCGCCTTGTGACCTCGGCAGTGGCAGGGTCGATGAAGATCAGCTCGTTGCCGCCGCTGTCCCCAACCATCAGCTCGCCCCGCTCGGGCGTGAGGATGAGGTGGTGCGCCTCCCGCAGCACGGGGATGCGGCGCACCTCCTCCTTTGTCGTGCTCTCGAGCACGCTGATCGAGGCATCGGCGCTGTTCAGCACGTAGACGAGGTCTGCACGGGCGGAGGACGGCACGGCCAGGGCCGGCAGCAGACCTGCCAGCCCGAAGAAAAGCGCGGATTGGGCGCGCCGCATCATGGTGGAATCCCGAAACAGGGACGGGAAAATTCCCCGCCCGACGCAGAAAGGCAAGCGGTGTTCTGTTTAACGCTTTGTGGTTGATCAGCCGGATTTCGGCTCGAATCGCATTGCCACTCCGTTCATGCAGAAGCGCTGGCCGGTCGGCGGCGGCCCGTCCGGAAAAACATGGCCCAGGTGCCCGCCGCAGTTGGCGCAATGCACCTCGGTTCGGGTCATGAAGAAGCTGCGGTCGGTGGTGGTGCCAACCCCCGTCTCCTTCGGCGCCCAGAAGCTCGGCCAGCCGGTGCCGCTCTCGAACTTCGTGCCGGCATCGAACAGCGGGTGGCCGCAGCCGGCACAGACGAAGGTGCCGGCCCGCTTCTCGGCATTCAGCGGGCTGGTGCCCGGCCGTTCGGTGCCGTGCTGGCGGAGCACCCGATAGGCCTCCGGCGGCAGCTCGCGCCGCCACTCTGCATCGGGCTTCTCGACCGGGTAATGCTCGGCCGGTGTTTCCTTGCGGAACAGGGACATGGGAGATCCTCGGTCAGGCTGCGGGGCGTTTCAGCCGGTCGGCATAGAGCTTCCGGAATTTGGCGACTTTGGGGGCAATCACCACTTGGCAATAGCCGCTCCAGGGCGTGCGGGAGAAGTAGTCCTGGTGCTCCGCCTCACCCGGCCAGTAGCGGTCGAAGGGCACCACCTCGGTCACCAGCGGCGCGCCCCAGATGCCGGCCTCGCGGATCTCGGCCATGACCGACTCGGCCGTGGCCCTCTGCTCCGGCGAGTGGAACAGGATGACGGAGCGGTACTGCGGGCCGACATCGTTGCCCTGGCGGTCCTTGGTAGTCGGATCGTGGATGGTGAAGAAGACCCGCAGAAGATCGGCGTAGGAGATCTCCTTCGGGTCGAAGGTTACCTGCACCACTTCGGCATGGCCGGTGCGCTTGCCGCAAACCTGCTCATAGGTCGGGTTGGCGACATGCCCGCCGGCATAGCCGGAATGCACCCGCGCCACGCCGCGCAGGTCGCGGAACACCGCGTCCAGACACCAGAAACACCCGCCGCCCAGGGTGGCGACCTCCATGCCCGGCGCCGTCGCCTGGTTTTCCGTTCCGCTCATCGCGTCACCCTCCTTCGGTTGGACTGGAACATAGTGTGCCGCCGGCCCGGGTGCAGCCGGCGTCGCAATTTGCGACATACGGCGGCACGTCGCTTGCGATAGAACTTGCGGTAGAAGGCGTCACGCGGTCGCCTCTCAGCGTAGGAACCAGCCATGCCCGCCGCCGCCAGCGTCGCCGTTTTCGCCCGCAACGAGGCTGCCGGCCTGCAGGATTGCCTGCGGGCACTGGGCGTGGCGCTCGATGGGCTCGACGCCAGCATCACCGTGGTCCTGAACGACACCACCGATGGCAGCGCCGGCGTGGTCCGCCTCTACGCCAAGTCGAGCCCGTCTCCTATGCGGCTGTTCGAGATCCGCTTCGGCGACAAGTCGAATGCCTGGAACCAGTATGTCCATGCCCTGGCGCCGGCGGCGTCGATGCATGTCTTCGTCGATGGCTATGCCATGGTGACGCCAGACGCCATCCGCGCCCTCGCCGCAGCTCTGGCGGAGCATCCGCAGGCCCATGCCGCGGCCGCCCTGCCCTCCTGCGGCCGCAGCGCGCCGTCCCAGCGCGCCGCGATGCGGCGCTCGCCCGCCCTGCACGGCTCGCTGCATGCGCTGCGCGGCACTTTCCTCGACCGGATCAGGGCCGCGGGCATCTACCTGCCGATCGGGCTCTATCGCGGCGACGGGCTGGTTGGCAGCTTGGTTGTGCATGATTTGGATGCACGGGCCAATGCCTGGGACACCGGGCGGATCGCCCTGGCCGAGGCGGCGACCTGGACCGTCGCGCCGCTCTCGCCGTTCCGGCCGCGCGACCTGCGCCGGCTGTGGAACCGGCGCATCCAGCAGGCGCGAGGCGGCTTCGAGGATGCCGCGTTGAAGGAATGCATCTATTCCGGCAATTACGGCAGTCTGCCGCGCTTTGCCGATTACATGGTCGCGGACTGGCTGCAGCGGAATCCGGTCGCGCTGCAGGGCCGAAGCCTCTTTCCCCGCTTGGCACGGGCACGCCTCGCCAGCCCGCGCGCCCCTGCCAAGGCTTTGCTGGAGGCAAGCATGGTGCCGCTCGGGCCGGTCGCAGAGCCGCCAGGGCCCTGGCGGACGGGAGCGGAGGGTGCCTCGCCGCCTCTGTCCACCGGGAATCCTGCCTGATGCGCGTTCGCGTCCTCGATAGCCTGCGCGGCTTGGCCGCTTTTCTTGTAGTGCTCTACCACACCTGGCAAACCCTGCCGGCCGGGCCCTTGGCGGACGGCATCCGCCAGGCGCTGCTCTTCACCCCGTTCAAGGCGGCGGTCGGCGCGCGGCCGGCGGTGATCCTGTTCTTTGTCCTCTCGGGCTATGTGCTCGCCCTGGCGCTTGCCCGCGGGCCGGGGATGCGCTGGGGTGGCTTCGTGCTGCGGCGGATCTGCCGGATCTGGCTGCCCTTTGCCATCTCCATCCTGCTCTCGGCCGCGCTGTGGTGGGTGATGCGCCCGGTCGCGCTGGACGGCGTGCATCCCTGGTTCAACGCCGATCCCTGGTCCGCCATGCCGGACGCGGCGGCGCTGTGGCGGCATCTGGCCATGCTGGGCGACACCCACTCGGCGCATCTCAACGTGGTAATGTGGAGCCTGACCTACGAGCTTCGCATTTCGCTGGTCTTCCCGCTGCTGCTGCTCGCGGTGCAGCGGCTGCCGCTGCGGGTGCTGCTTCCAGGCATGCTGGCGCTGCAGGTGGCGACCGATGCGACGATGCGCCGGCTCGGCCTGCCCCTTGCCCCCTTCTTCGGCGACGGCTGGGCCGGCGCCACCCTGACCACCTTGCATTTCGTCAACTGCTTCGTCGTCGGCGCCCTTCTGGCACTGCGCGGAGACGCGGTGCAAGCCGTGCTCGCCCGGTTGCCCAGCTGGAGCCTGGGCGGGCTCTGGGTCGCCGCAATCCTGCTGCTCGGCCCCTCCGTCGACTATACCTGTACCCTGGGCGCCGCTCTCTTGATGGCATTGGCCATCGGCTCCCCCCGCGCTCGGCGCGTGTTCGAGGTGCCGCCGCTGCTCTGGCTCGGTCGGGTTTCCTACAGCCTGTACCTGATCCATGTGCCGGTGCTGCTGGTCGTCGTGCACGGCCTGCACGGCCGGCTTCCGCTGGAGACGCTGCTGCTGCTCGCCATCCCGCTCTCCCTACTGGGAGCCGGGGCGATGTACCGCTGGGTGGAACAGCCCTCCATCGCCCTGGCCAGGCGCCTGCCCGGCGCGGCGCCCCAGGCGGCGCGGCCGGCGCTAGGGTGACCCGCCCGGTCCCCCGGCTTGCCGCCGTTCCGTCTCCAGCCTACCCAATCGCAATGGCCAAGCCGCTCCGCCGCGCTTCCTTCCTGTTGCTGCTGCTCCCGCTTGTGGCATGCGCGCCGGACCCGATCCGGTTCATCCCGCCGACCGACCGCACCCTGCTGGAAGCTCAGGCGCGGCTCGGCGAGGGCGGCGCGGCGCGGCAGCCCGGCCGGATCACGGTGGCGGAGTTGCTCGCCAAAGCCCGCGCCGAATCCCCGGCGGCACAGGGGCCCGCGGCCCGTACCGGCCTGGTGCTGCGCTATATGGCCGCCCAGGTGCAGCCGGACGATGCCCAGCGCCGTGATGTCGAGGCCTTCGCCGTTGCGGCGCGCGGCGCAGCGCTGGTCACCGTAGCCAGCCGTCCGGCCGGCTATGACGGCGGCGAAGCCTCACTCATTGGCGAGCGCAGGGCTCTGGCGGTCGCCCGGCTGATTCGGCCAGAGGTGCCGAACGTCGAACTGCGCTTCGAAGCGGCAATCCCGCAGGGTGAGGTGCTGGTCCTGCTCGGCGGCCTGCCAGCCGCGGCCGACACGCGCCGTTAAGTTGATGTCCCCCTCTGCGAGGATTCTGCGCTAGAAAGGGTCAAGCGCCAGCCTGAGCGTCTTCCCCACCCGGGGCGGTGACCGGCCGGCGCGGAGCCATCGATGTCCGACATTGCCGCCAACGCCCCCGCGATAGCGCCGCCGGCCCCCCCGCCCATTGCGGAGGTGATCCACGCCGTGCTCGCGGCCGCTTGGCGCCGGCGCTATGTCATCCTGCTGCCCATCGTGATCCTGCCGCCGGTCGGCTTCTTCCTCGGGAGCATGGCCCCGCGCAGCTACGAAACCCGTATGAGCGTGCTCATCCAGGATCCGGCCAAGTTCAATCCCTTCCTGGAAGACCTTTCGGTCAAGACGAACCTGAAGGAGCGGATGGAGGGCCTGCGCGCGCTGCTGATGAGCCGCCATGTCCTCGGCCAGGTGGCAGAGGATCTGCAGATGGTGCCGGCCGGAGCCACCGAGGCGCAGCAATCCGCCGCCGTGGCAGAGCTGGCGGCCGGCCTTTTCGTCACCCTGCTGGGGCAGGAAATGGTGGAGATGCGCTACCGCGCCCGCAGCCCGGAAGGCATGGACCGCACGCTCGGGCAGATCGGCACCCGGTTTATCGAGAGGGTGCGCGGGCCGGAAGACAGCAGCATGCGCGACAGCTTCCGCTTCCTGGAAGGCCAGTGGGCCGAGAGCCAGGCACAGCTGCAGCAGAGCGAGCAGGCCCTGGCCGAGTTCAAGGCCCGCCATGCCGCCCAGTTGCCGGAGCTGCGCACCGCCAACCTGCAGCGCATGGCGGCGCTGCGGGAACAGCTGGCCGACCGCGAGGTCAAGCTGGCCGGGGCGGAGGGCGAGGTCGGCGCCATGAAGGACCGGCTGGTGCAGACCAACCCGGTGCTCGGCCGGATGGAACAGGACATCGTCGCCATCCTCGGCGAGCTGGCCCTGCTGCGCGCCCGCTACACCGAGGAGCATTCCGCCGTGCAGGCCGCCGAGGGCCGGCTGAAGCGGCTGGAGAACGAGCGCCAAGCGCTGCTGAAGGCCGCCGAGCAGGCGCCCGCAGTCGACATGGACCGGCTGTGGAACTTGGCAGCCACGCTGCAGCCGAAGACCGAAGGGGCGCAGCCGCTGCTGATCTCGCAGATCGGCGCCATGGCCGCGGCGCGCGACCGGCTCGAGCAGCTGCGCGGCGAAACCGCGAACATCCGCGCCAGCATCGCCGAACCTCGCCACCCGCATCGCCGGCAGCGGCGAGGTGGAGCGCGAGTTGAAGGGGCTGGAGCGCGAGGCGACGGTGAAGGCCGAGCTGACCCAGCAGCTCCGCACCCGGTTCGAGCGGGCACGGGTGACCAGCGAGCTGGCGACCCAGCAGGCGCCGGAGCGCATCAAGATCATCGACCGACCCTATCGCCCCTCGGCGCCGATGAAGCCGATGACGGTGATATTCGCGGCCGCCGGCGCGGCGGCCGGCCTCGGCCTCGGCATCGCCCTCGCCTTCCTGCTGGAACTGGTCGACGGCACCTTCCGCCGAGTCCGCGACGTGGAGAAGACCACCGGCGTTAAGGTCCTGGCGCGGATCCCCTCGGTCCGGCGCCCGGCATGAGCAATGCCACGGCGCTGCCGCTGGTTGTCGCGCCGGCGGCGACCGGCGCGGTCATCCATGTGGTCCAGCACCTCGCCCCGGGTGGGCTGGAGGTCATGGCGCTGGAGCTGGCCCGGGCCCAGTCGGTACGGCACCCGGCCCTGGTGCTGAGCCTGGAAGGCGAGCAGGACGCCGCGATCGCCGCCTGGCCGCGGCTGGAGGAACATCGCGGCCGGCTGGTCTTCGCCGGCAAGCGCCCGGGGCTCGATCCTGCCCTGCCCTTCCGCCTCGCCGCGCTGTTCCGCCGACTGCGGCCGGCCGCCGTGCATACCCATCATGTCGGGCCGCTGCTCTATGCCGGCCCGGCCGCGCGGCTGGCCGGCGTCAAGGCGCGGCTGCATACCGAGCACGATGCCTGGCACCTGGCCGACCCGAAGCGGGCCCGGCTGGTCCGCGCAGCACTCGCGGTCGCCGCGCCGGTGCTGATCGCGGATGCGCCGCACGTTGCCGCGGCGGTCGAGGCCGCCATCGGCGCCCGGCCGCAGGTCGTGCTGAACGGCGTCGACACCGACCGCTTCCGTCCCGCAGACCAGGCAGCGAAGGCCGCGTCCCGCGCCGCGCTAGGCCTGCCCGGCGACCGCGCGGTGATCGGCATCGCGGCGCGGCTGGAGCGGGTGAAGGGCGTCGACTTGGCGATCGCCGCGATGGGCCAATTGCCCGGCGACGCGATCCTCGCCATCGCTGGTGCGGGCGGCGAGGCGGCGGCACTGCGCGAGCAGGCGGCCGGCCTCGGCGACCGGGTCCGCTTTCTCGGCCTGCTCGGCGACATGCCGGGCTTCTACGCGGCGCTCGACCTCTATTGCCTGCCCTCACGCAACGAGGGATTGCCGCTCGCCCTGCTCGAGGCCCAGGCCTGCGGCCTGCCGGTGGTGGCGACCGAGGTCGGCGGCGTGCCGGCGGCGTTCGATCCGGCCAGCGGCGCGCTGGTCCCGGCCGAGGATCCGGCAGCGCTGGCTGCGGCGCTCGGTGCCGGGCTCGCCGGGCGCGGCGGCAACCCGCGCGCCTTCGTGCTGCGACACGGCAGCCTGGCGGTCGCCGCGCGCGATTACCTCACCTTGGCAGGCATGAGCTGAACCTCATGCAGACCCTGCTCGCGGCGCTGACGCTCGCTGCCCTGGCGCTCGCCGCCTGGCACCATGCCGCCTGGCCGCTGCTGCTCTCCCGCATCGCCCGCCGGCCCGCCACGCCGCCCGCGCCGCTGCCGAAAGCCGCGCTGCCGCCGATCACCCTGGTCATGCCGGCCTATAACGAGGCTGCCTTCATCGTCCGCAAGCTGCGCAACCTGGCGGCGCTCGATTATCCCCGTGACCGGCTGCTGGTGATCCTGGCCTGCGACGGCTGCACCGACGGCACGGCGGCGATCGCCCGGGCGACCCTGCGGGAGCCGGATTGCGCCGGGCTGCGGGCGGAGGTGCGCGACCTGCGGCCGAACCGCGGCAAGCTCGGCGTGCTGAACGAGGCGATCGGCACCCTGCCGCCGGGGATCGTCGCGCTGTCCGACATTTCCGCCATGCTGCCGCCTGATGCGCTGCGCCGGGCGGCGGCGCATTTCGTCGACCCGCGCCTCGGCGCGGTCGGTGGTACCTATGTGCTGGAACGCGCCGGCTCGGCGGGGGAAGCCAAGTACTGGCAGTACCAGGTCGCGGTGAAGCGCGGGGAAGCGGCGCTCGGCGCGCCGCTCGGCCTGCACGGCGCCTTCTGGGCTTTCCGGCGGGAGGCCTGGTCGCCGCTGCCGCCCGATACCATCAACGACGACTTCCTCTGGCCGGCCCATATGGTCGAGCAGGGCTGGGGCATCGCTTATGACGAGACCATCCGGACGCGGGAGGCGGAGGTCGCCGATCCCGGGCTGGATGCGCGGCGGCGGCGGCGGATCGCCGCAGGCAATGCCCAGCAGCTCTGGCGGGCGCGCGGCCTGCTCCATCCGCGGCATGGCGGCATCGCGCTGGCCTTCGCTTCCGGCAAGGCGCTGCGGGTGGCGATGCCCTTCCTGCTGCTGCTGGCGATGCTGGGTACCCTGGCGCTCGCCCCCGTCTCCAGATTCTTTCTTTTCCTCGCAATTTGCGAAGCAATCGGCCTTACTCTGGCCCTGCTCGGGATGCTACTCGGAACTCGCGCGCTGAAGCCATTGGTAATCCTCAATTATTTAGTGACCGGCCACCTTGCCAGCGCGATCGGCGTGGCACGCTACCTGCTGTTCCGTCCCCAAGCGCCCTGGCGCCGCGCGGAGAATGCCGCGACGGCCTAGGGCGGAAGCGCCGCCTTTCCCCGGCAGCGCCTCCGCCCGCCAACAGCGGGGCGAGGACCGGAGCCACCGCGATGACCGAGACCTTGCACCTGCCGCTGCATGTCGCTGCCGCCAAACGAGCCTTCGACATCTTCGTCGCGCTGCTCGGGCTGCTGCTGACCCTGCCGCTCTGGCCGTTGATCGCGTTGGCGATCCGCCTCGACAGCCCGGGGCCGGTGCTCTACCGGCAGATGCGGATCGGCCGCATGCTGCCGGACCGCACCGAGGTCTTCATGATGCTGAAGTTCCGCAGCATGCGGACGGATGCCGAGATGGCCGGCGCGGTTTGGGCGCAGAAGCGCGACCCGCGCATCACCCGGGTCGGGCTCTTCCTCCGCAAGACCCGACTGGACGAACTGCCGCAGCTGATCAACGTCCTGCGCGGCGATATGGCGATTATCGGCCCGCGGCCGGAGCGGCCGGGCTTCTACCAGACGCTGGAACGCTCAATACCCTTCTTCGCCGACCGTACCGCCGGCATCCGCCCGGGCATCACCGGCCTGGCGCAGGTGAACCAAGGCTACGACACCTGCCTGGATGATGTCCGCAACAAGGCGGCCTTCGACCATGCCTATGCCATGGCGCTGCGCGACCTGCGCGCCTGGTTTTTCATGGATACCTCGCTTGCGCTGCGGACCTTCACGGTCATGGTGACCGGCCGCGGGCAGTAGCTTGCCAAGATGCCCCGGCAACGGCAGGCCGGGGGCCGGCGGGCCGAACCAGCCCGCCTGGTGAGCCGTAATGCCGACCCCGTTATAGCAATATTTTCCTTGCAAAAGGCGTCCGGATTTAGGTAATTTTTCCTCTCCGGGGCCGGTGCGGCCGGTCCCCCGTCGAGGAGACAGGCCATGCTGCCGCTGATTCCCCTGATATCTCTCGCCGGCAGCCTCGTGCCGGAGCTGGTCGGGTTGTTCGGCGGGCGTCGTGCCGGCGAGGTGGCCGGCAGGGTCGCCGAGGTGGTGCAGTCCGTCGCCGGCGTCGGTAGCATCGAGGATGCCGCCAGCGCGATCCGGGCTGACCCGGCCAAGGTCAGCGCGCTGACGCTCCGACTGGAGGAGATCCGGCGGGAGTACCTGGAGTTGCAGCAGAAGGATCGCCAGGCCGAGCGGCAGGCGCTGGCCGAGGCGCTGCGCACCGAGCTCGACGACCGCAGGCGGGCCAGCGAGGCCATGCTGGGTGCGCTCGGCGCCGAGGGCTGGACCGCCAGGACCGTGGCGCTGGGGCCGGCGATGGTTTCGGTGCTCGTCCTGCTCGGCTTCTTCGCTTTCACAGCTTGGCTGGTGCGGGATCCGCCGCAGACCAGCGACGGGACCGCGCTGACGCTGCTGAATGTCGTCGTCGGCTCCCTGGTCGCGGGCTTCACCGCGGTGGTGAATTTCTGGCTCGGCTCCAGTCAGGGATCGCGCGACAAGGACCGTACGCTGGTGGCGCTGCAGCAGGGCCAGGTGGCGGAGGCGGCACGGCGGGTGCCGGTTGCCGCCCCCGCCCCCGTTTCCACGCAACCGTTCCCCGGCCTGGTGCCCGGGCAGCCAAGCCGCTTCGACCTCTGCATGGAGGTGGTCCTGGCGAAGGAGGGCGGCTTTGTCGACGACCCGGCCGATCCCGGCGGTGCGACGCAGATGGGCATCACGGCCCGGACCCTTGCGGCCTGGCGCGGCCGGCCGGTGACCGCCGAGGAAGTCCGCGACCTGCGGCCCGCGGAAGCGAAGGAGATCTACCGGGCGCAGTACTGGAATCTGATGCGTTGCGAGGACCTGCCGCGCGGTGTCGACCTGGTGGTCTTCGATTTCGGGGTGAATGCCGGGCCGGCCAACGCGGTGAAGGCGCTGCAGCGGTCGGTCGGCACCACGCCGGACGGCGCGGTCGGGCCCTTCACCCTGCGCGCGGCGCAGGCGGCGGATGCCCGGGCCCTGGTCGGTGCCATCTGTCAGGCGAGGCTGGAATTCTACCGCAGCCTTGCCGGCTTTGACCGCTTCGGCCGCGGCTGGACCAGCCGGGTCGAGGACGTCCGGCGGCAGGCGCTGCTGATGGTGACGGCGTGAGCCGCCGCTCAGTCGCAGGCCGGGTCCAGCCGGCGGCCCCCATCCGCCGCGAAGACGTGCAGCGCCTCGGCCGGCAGGGCGACTGGCAGCGTGCCGTCGCGCGGGCCGGGGCCGGTGAGCTTGACCACCAGCGCCTCCCCATTCGGCAACCGGCCGTGCAGCACGGTCTCCGACCCCAGCGGCTCGGCCAGTTCCAGCGCGAGGGCGAGACCGGCGGCATCGAGGCGAATATGCTCCGGCCGGACGCCAATCGTCAGCGGCATGCCGTCCGGGCCCGGACGCGGGCCATCGGCGAAGCGGATCACCGGCCCGGCCTCCAGCGCCACGGCCTGCCCGGCCTCCGCCAGGCGGCCCGCCAGGAAGTTCATGGAGGGGCTGCCGATGAAGCCGGCGACGTAGGTGTCGGCCGGCCGCTCGAAGATCTCCATCGGCGTCGCCACCTGCGCCGCATGGCCCTGGTGCATCACCACGAGACGGTCGCCGAGGGTCATCGCCTCGACTTGGTCATGCGTCACGAACAACGAAGTGACGCCGAGCCGCTTCTGCAGCCGGCGGATCTCGGCCCGCATTTGGACGCGGAGCTTGGCGTCGAGATTGGAAAGCGGCTCGTCGAACAGGAACAGCTTCGGTTCGCGGATGATGGCGCGGCCCATGGCGACGCGCTGGCGCTGGCCACCCGAAAGCTGGCGCGGCCGGCGGTCAAGCAGCGGGCCGATGCCGATGAGTTCGGCCGTCGCGGCGACCCGGCGGGCGATCTCGTCCCGCGGCAGGCCACGGATTTTGAGCCCGTAGCCCATGTTCTGCGCGACGGTCATGTGCGGGTAGAGCGCGTAGTTCTGGAACACCATGGCGATGTCACGGTCGGCGGGCTCGAGACCGGTGACCTCCCGCCCCTCGATCCGCACATGGCCGCTGGTCGCGGTCTCGAGCCCCGCGACGATGCGCAGCAGCGTCGACTTGCCGCAGCCCGAGGCGCCGACGATGACGATCATCTCGCCATCCGCGACATGCAGGTCGACGCCGTGCAGCACCTGCGTCGGACCGAAAGACTTGCGGACGTCCATGAGGTCGAGGGTGGCCATTACTTCTCGGTATCCGTGAGGCCTTTGACGAACCAGCGCTGCATCAGCATCACCACCAGGACCGGCGGCAGCATGGCGAGCACGCAAGTCGCCATGACGATGTTCCACTCGGTATTGGACTCGGAGCCGATCATCTTGACCATGCCGATCACCACCGTCTCGACATCGGCCGAGGTGGCGACCAGCAGCGGCCAGAGATACTGGTTCCAGCCATAGACAAAGAGGATGACGAAGAGCGCCGCCATGTTGGTGCGCGACAGCGGCAGCACCACGTCCCAGAAAAAGCGGAGCGGCCCGGCGCCGTCCATCTTCGCCGCCTCGACGAACTCGTCCGGGATGGTCAGGAAGAACTGGCGGAACAGCAGCGTCGCCGTGGCGGAGGCGATGACCGGGATGATCAGCCCGGCATAGGTGTTCACCAGGCCGAGGTCGGACACCACCTTGAAGGTCGGGAAGATTCGGACCTCGACCGGCAGCATCAAGGTGATGAAGATCGCCCAGAAGAACAGCCGCCGGCCTGGAAAGCGGAAGAAGACCACCGCATAGGCCGAGATGATGGAGATGGCGATCTTGCCGATCGCGATCGACAACGCAATGACCATGCTGTTCCACAGCATCCAGCCGACGCCGACGCCGGTGCCGCCCTGGGTCCAGGCGGCGCGGTAGTTCTCCAGTGCATGGGCGCCCGGCAGCAGCGGCACCTCGCCACGGCCGATGGTGGCCGCGTCGTGGGTCGAGCCCATCAGGACGATCCAGAGCGGCAGGGCAAACAGGATGACGCCGATCCCGAGGATCGCATGCGTCACCCAGGCGCCCGTCTGGCGCTCGATGGCGGGCGCCTCAGTAGTGGACACGGCGTTCGACATAGCGGAACTGGATGGCGGTCAGCAGGATGACGACGATCATCAGCACCACCGACTGGGCCGAGGAGGAGCCGAGGTCGAGGTTCACCCGGCCGTCGACATAGGCGCGGTAGATCAGCGTCTCCGTCGCCTTGGCCGGGCCACCCTTGGTCAACGCGTCGATGACCCCGAAGGTGTCGAAGAAAGCGTAGACCAGGTTGACCACCAGCAGGAAGAAGGTGGTGGGCGAGAGCAGCGGGAAGATGATGGTCCAGAACCGCCGCGTCGCCCGTGCCCCATCGATGGCGGCGGCTTCCAGCACCGCCTTCGGGATGGATTGCAGGCCGGCCAGAAAGAAGATGAAGTTGTAGGAGACCTGCTTCCAGGCGGAGGCCAGGATCACCACCAGCATCGCCTGGTTGCCGTTCAGCTTGTAGTCGAAGGGCAGGCCGGCATCGTTCAGGGCCCGGCCGATCAGCCCGATCGAGGGGTGAAAAAGAAAGATCCACAACACCGCGGCGATCGCCGGCGCGATGGCATATGGCCAGATCAGCAGGGTGCGGTAGCCCGTGGCGCCGCGGATCTGCCGGTCCGCCAGCACCGCCAGCAGCAGTGCCACGGCCAGCGCGAGGATGGTCACGCCGGTCGAGAAGACCGCGGTGTTGCGGATCGTGTCGAGGTAGAGCGGGTCGGCGAAGAGGTCGGTGAAATTCTCGAAGCCCACGAAGGTGGTGCGGATGCCGAAGGCGTCCTGCCGCAGGAAGGCGAACCACACAGCCTGCCCCGCCGGCCAGAAGAAGAAGACGAGGGTGATCGCCATCTGCGGCAGCAGCAGCAGATAGGGCAGCAGCTTCTGATTGAAGACGACCTTCCGATCCAAGTCGCGCGCCTTGCTAGAGGTTTCCAGAGGCCTTTCGGCCTTTAGCGGGTGGGTCCAGGGAGGGCGGCGCCCTCCCTGGATGGTTCAGGCCTTGTTCGCCCGCTCGAAGTTCCGCAGCACCACGTTGCCGCGCCGGTTGGCGGATTCGAGCGCCGCGGTCGCGCCCTGCTGCCCCTGCAGCGCCTTTTCCAACTCCTCCTGGATGATGTTCCTGATCTCGACCATCCCGCCGAGCCGGAAGCCGGCGCTGTTCGGCGTCGGCTCGGCGCGGGAGAGCTGCAGGATGGCGGCGTCGGCGCCGGGGTTCTGCGTGTAGTAGCCCTCGGCCTTGGCCTTCTCGTAGGCCGCCAGGGTGATCGGCACGTAGCCGGTCGCCTTGTGCCACCAAAGGTCCTGGTCGACGTCGGAGATCGAGCGGAAGAACTCCGCCACGCCCTTGTATTCCGCCGGCGTCCGGGTCTTCGAGGTCAGCGTCCAGAGGCTGGCGCCGCCGAGCACGCCATTCTTCGGCGTGGCGATCACGTCGTCATGGTAGGGCAGCGGAACCGAGGCCCATTTGAACTTGGCCTCCTTGCCGACGCGCGCGCGCAGCGAGGAGGACATGAAGCTGACCGCCGCCTCGCCCGAGACGAAAAGCCCGTCGGCGGCATTGTCGCGGCCGCCGTAGCGGAACATGCCGTCCTTCTGCAGCGCCAACAGGTATTCCACCTGCTTGACGAAGAGCGGGCTGGTCAGCCGCAGCTCGGCGCCCAGCCCCTCGAAGCCGTTCGACAGGGTGGCGAAGGGCACGTCGTGCATCGCCGCCATCTGCTCGAACATGACCCAGGTGGGCCAGGACGTCGTGACGGCGACCGGCGCGGCATTGGCCGCCTTGATCTTCTCCGCCGCGGCGCGGATCTGCTTCCAGGTCTTCGGCAGGTCGGTGGTGGACAGCCCGGCCTTCTCGAAGGCGTCGAGGTTGATCCACATGATGGCGGAGGAGGAGTTGTGCGGCATCGAGATCAGCCGCCCCTGGGTGTCGCTGTAGTAGCCGCGGACGCCGGCGAGGTAGCGCTTCGGGTCGAGCGCAACGCCCGACTGGGCCAGCAGCTCGTGCACCGGGCGGATCGCCGGGCCGGCCGACATCATGGTGGCGGTGCCAACCTCGAAGACCTGGACGATATGCGGCGGGTTGCCGGCCCGCCAGGCAGCGATCGCCCCGGTCATGGCATCGGTGTAGCTGCCCTTGAAGCTCGGGACGACGGTGACGCTGGCCTGGCTGTCGTTGAAGCGCTTGACCTGCTCGGCCACGATCTCGCCGAGGACGCCGGGCATGGCGTGCCAGAACTGGATTTCGGTCCGGGCCTGCGCCCGCACGGCCGCGGGCGCGGCGAAGCCGAGGGCGGCGGCCCCGGCCAGCAAGGAACGGCGATGCATGGCGTGATCTCCCCGATCATCGATTGGTGCGGCGGCAGGTAGCCGCCGCGCGTTGCGCTTCTGTGACAACCTGGCGTCAGATTGGTGAAGCGGCAGCCCCGCGGCAAGCGGCCGCGCCGAAATATCACCCGGCCAGCTTGGCATAGAGCTCCGGGTCAGTGGCCCCCTCGGTACCGAAGAGCAGGATCCGGCTGCCCTCATCCAGCCCCAGCGCGTTGCGGCCGAAGGGATCGCGGGCGGCCAGCAGCAGGCCGGCGAGGCCGGCGACCGCGCTCTCCCCGGCAACCACCTTCGGGGTGCGCTTCGCCAGCAGCCGCATGCAATCCACCGCCGAGTCGTCCGGCACCGCCATCCAGGCGAAGGCGGCGCGCTCCAGCTCCTGCCAGGCGAGCAGGCTCGGCTCGCCGCAGGCCAGGCCGGCCATCAGGGTGTCCAGCTCGCCCTCGATGGCGGTCGGCTGCCCGGCCTCGGCGCTGGCCAGCAGGCAGGCGGCCTTCTCCGGCTCCACCACGACCAGCTTCGGGGCATTGGCGCCGTAGCGGGCGCGCATCTGGACCGAGACGGCGGCAGCGACGCCCCCCACCCCGCCCTGGATGAAGACATGAGTTGGCGGTTCGGGCAGGGATTCGGCGGCCTCGTCGGCCATCACCCGGTAGCCCTGCATGACGTCGCGCGGCACCTCGGTGTAGCCGGGGTAGGAGGTGTCGGAGACGACGAACCAGGCCTCGGCGGTAGCCGTGCGCTGGGCCACGCGCACGGCATCGTCATAGGTGCCGGGGATCACGCGGATCTCGGCGCCATATTTGGCGATGGCGTCGCGGCGACCCTGGCTTACCGCTTCGTGCACGAAGATGACGCAGCGGGCGCCGAAGCGCTGGGCGCCCCAGGCGACGCTGCGGCCATGGTTGCCGTCGGTGGCGCAGGTCACGGTGATGGCGTCGACGGCGTCCTTGTACTGGCCCTCGGCCAATTCCTCGGCGGTGGCGGCATTGGCCACGCCGCGGCGCGACAGCTCTGCCTGCAGCAGCTTCATCACCGCATAGGCCCCGCCCAGCGCCTTGAAACTGCCGAGCCCGAAGCGCCCGCCCTCGTCCTTCCAATGCACCGCTGCCACCCGGGCGGCAGTTGCCATATCCGGCAGCGGCAGCATCGGCGTCGGCGCATAGCCGGGCCAGGAGGCGATCTCCGCCTTGGCGCGGCGGAACCCGCCATCGGGCAGGACGACCACGCCGGGGGTCCCGGCATGGCGGTTGAGCAGCAGGCGGTAGGGGCAGCGGGGTATGGTCATGGCGGCGGACCATGGCCCGCTTGCGCCGATGCTGCCAAGGCGCGACATCAAGGCCAGGGCGCCACGGCGCGAAAAGGAGGACGCCATGCAGATCACGATCCTGGGCGGCGGGGGCTTCCTCGGCCGCAAGCTGGCGCATCGCCTGGCGGCCGACGGCGCGCTGGACGGCCAAGCCATTACCGGCCTGACCCTTTTCGACCTCGCGGCGCCGGCCCCGGTCGAGGCGCCCTTCGCGGTCCGCTGCCTCGGCGGCAACATCGCCGATGCCGAGGCGGCGAAGGCGGCGGTCCCGCCCGGCACCGACGTGGTGGTGCACTTGGCGGCCGTGGTCTCGGCGCAGGCGGAAGCCGATTTCGACCTCGGTTTGACGGTAAACCTGCACGGGACGCTGGCGGTGCTGCAGGCCTGCCGTGCCCTGCCGAAACCGCCGCGGGTGGTCTTCACCTCCTCGGTCGCCAGCTTCAGCGGCGGGCAGGAGGCGCGGCTGGAGGACGATGCGCGCCAAATGCCCGGCAACAGCTACGGTGCGGAGAAGGCGGCGGCCGAACTGCTGCTGCAGGATGCCAGCCGACGCGGCATGCTGGATGCGGTCAGCCTGCGCCTGCCGACCGTCATCATCCGGCCGGGCCGGCCGAACAAGGCGGCCTCGTCCTTCGTCTCGGCCATCCTGCGGGAGCCGCTGCTGGGGCTCGAGACCGAATTGCCGGTGCCGGAGGAATTCGCCCTCTGGATCTGCTCACCCCGCCGCGCGGTCGACTGGTTCCTGCATGCCATGGCGATGGACACCGCCCCACTCGGCCTCGACCGCGGCATCAACCCGCCGGGCCGCAGCGCCACCGTGGGCAAGATGCTGAGCGCGCTGGAGGCGGTGGCGGGCCCCGAGGCGCGGGCCCGGGTCAAGCCTGTGCCGGATGCGGCGATCGAGGCGATCGTCGGCACCTGGCCGGCCAGCTTCACCGCCGAGCGCGCCCGCCGGCTGCACGGCTTCTCCGAGCAGGAGAGCCTGGAGGAGATCGTCGAGGCCTTCATCGCCGACGACCTGGCGGCGACCCGGGCCGAGCGCGGCCTGTAGTGCTGGAGGTCACCCGCTTCCTGCTGCCCGATGCGCCGCAGCGCGTCGCGCCTTTCAGCCATGCGGTGCGGGCGGGCGACTTCCTGTTTGTCACCGGCCAGATGCCGACCCTGCCGGGCGGCGGAATGCGGCTGGTGGAGGGCGGGATCGAGCCGCAGACCCGGCAGGTGATCGAGAACCTGAAAACGGTGCTGTCCGGCAGCGGCGGCGCCTGGAAGCGGGCGGTCTTCGCCCGGGTCTACCTGACGGAGTTCGTCCGCGACTATCCGGCGATGAACGCGATTTGGGAGGCCAGCTTCCCGCCCGGCGGCCTGCCGGCGCGGACCTGCGTCGGCGTCACCGCGCTGGCGGTCGGCGCGCTGGTGGAGATCGACCTGGTGGTGGCGCTTTAGCAGCCGCGGGCAACGGAACGAGGGCAGGCCGGGGAGGACATGCCTTTTCCGCCCCGACCTAAGCCGCCGTCCGCGGCCAGAACCACCAGGCCAGCCCCGCGGCTGCCAGCAGCCAGACCAGAACGACGAAGGCCGCCCCCACCCGGCTGCCCGGCCGCGCTTCGGTCGCCGCGGCGGTGGCGCGGAACTCCGCCAGCAGGGGCGCAGGGATCAGCCGGATCACCAGCAGGATCGCCAGCGGCAGCAGGATCGCCTCGTCGAGCAGGCCGAGCACCGGGATGAAGTCCGGAATCAGGTCGATGGGCGACAGCGCATAAGCGGCGATCAACAAAGCCAGCAGCCGCGCCGGCAAGGGCGTGCGCGGGTCGCGCGCCGCCAGCCAGAGGGCATGGACGTCGCGCCGGACCGCGCGCGCCCGATCCTTCAGCCGGCGCAGCAAGGCTCAGCCCCGCCGCGCCTCCTGGCCGCGCAGGAAGTTGATGAAGACGGCAGCCAGCCGCGCCGTCGCCGCCTCCCAGCCGGCAAAATCGACATCGGCATCGGCCGGCGTGGTCAGCACTTCGCGGAACACGCTGTTCGGCATGCAGCGATGCGCGGACTGCGCGCCCTCGGCCGGGTGGACCCGGTCGTTGCCGGCAACCAGCACGGCGGGGACGGCAATGCGGCGCAACTCCTCCGGCGCCAGCCCGGCGACGGGATGGCCGGAGCCCTGGTGGAAGCCGGCCAGCCAGCGCCGCATCTGCGGCGCGAAGGCCTCGGCGCCCATGGCCTCGAGCCGCGCGCGGTTGGATGGGTTCGCCTTGATCAGGGCGGAAAAATGTTCGGTCCCGCAGACCGCCTCGATCCCACCCCGCTCCACCGCGGCCAGGTACTGCTCGTAGTAGTTGAAGGCGAGCCGCTTCGCCGCGTAGGCGCCGCCGGTGACGCGCCAGAGCAGCAGGCCCAGCACCGCGTCCGGGTGGCGCAGGCCGAGCAGCAGCGACAGCCGGGCGCCGGAGGAACACCCGGCGACATAGGCCGGGCCGGTGCCGAGCGCCCGGAGCAGCGCCAGCAGATCCTCCGCCTGCTCGTGGCTCTCGGAATCACCCGCCAGCGCGATGTCCGACCCGCCGGTGTTGCGGCGATCGTAGACCAGGGCCCGATATCCCGCCTCGGCCAGCAGCAGGCCGAGAGCGCGGTCGGAGCCGAGGCCACGCCGCCCGCCGGGGGAGATGGCGACCACCGGGCCGCTGTCGCCCAGAACCTCGTAGACGAGGTTGACCCCGCGGACCTGCATGACGGGCATGGGCGCTTCCTGTTCCGGAGTTTCCGGCCGGGAGACTAGGACCGCCGCCGGCGCCGCGTCACCCCGCCTCGTCCTTCGCGCCGGCGGCCAGCATCGCTGCGCGGATCGGCGGCGGTACCGGAACCCGCGCGCCGCTGGTCTGGTCCACCGCCACCAGCACCGTCCGGCAGGAAAAGCAGAGACCCTGCCGCCACACCGCATACTCGTGCACGAAGCTGGTCCGCTTCACCGCGGCGAAGCGCAGCGTGACCATGGCCTCGTCCTCGAAGACCAGCGACTTCAGGTAACGCGCCTCCAGCTGGGCGACGACCGGGCTGACCGAGCCGGGGGCGAAGGTGCCGCCCAGCGCCGACCAGCCGGGCCCGACGCGGAGATCCTCACAGAGCGTCAGGTAGGCCACGTTGTTGGCATGCCCCAGCGCATCGCATTCCGACCAGCGGATGCGGTGGCGCCGCGCCACCGGCCAGTTGCCATCGATCCCGAATGCCGCGCGGTCTTCCGGTGTCATCGCCGCCTCATGCCCTTGCGCCTGGCGCATGGCGTATCGCACCCTCTGGCAAAATCCCACCATGGGAATCCCCGAGGGAGCGTCCGCCCATGCCGACCCGCCGCGGCGCGCTCGCCGCGCTGCCCGCCCTGCTTTCCGCCCCGGCGCTGGCCGAGGCGCCATGGCCGACCGCCCGGCCAATCGAGGTCTTCGTCCCCTTCCCGGCCGGCGGCGGCGTCGATACCATGGTGCGCGGCATCACCGCGCAGGTGGCGACGCGCCTGCCCGGCGCCCGCTTCGTCGTCACCAACCGTCCAGGCGCCGGCGGCCAGCTGGGGTTCGAGGCGAACTTCAACGCCGCCCCGGACGGCTATACGCTGGGCGCCGCCACCAATACGGCGATGAACGCCATCAGCGTCGAGCGCATGCCGCGCTACCGGCCGGCCGAGTTCACCTACATTGCCAACGTGGTCGACGACCCGGCGGCCTTCTGGGTGCATCCCGACAGCCCGTGGAAAAACCTGTCGGACCTTGCCGCTGCCGCGAGGGCACAGCCGGAGGCCTTCGGCGTGGGCACCGCCGGGGTGGGGTCGGACGACCATATCCTGCAGCTTACCTTCGAGGAGGCGAGCGGCACCCGCCTCATCCACATTCCCTACAACGGAACCGCGCCGACGCTGCGGGACCTGCTCGGCGGCCGGCTGCCGATCGGCAGCTTCAACATGGGCGAGGGCATCACCCTGCTGCGGGAGGGCAGGATTCGCTGCCTCGGCCAGGCGGGGCCGCAGCGGTGGGAGGCGGCGGCGGACATCCCGACCTTCCGCGAGCAGGGCTTCGACATCCTGGGTGGCAGCGCCCGCGGCATCGCCGGCCCACCCGGCATCCCGGCGCCGATCCGCGGCGCGCTGCGGGAGGCCTTCCGCGAGGCTCTCTCCGATCCCGGTTTCGTCGCCGAGGCAGCCAGGCTGAATCTGCCGCTGCGGCCGCTGATCGGCGACGACTACGCGGCGATGATGGCGGCCGACCTTGCATCGCTCCGGCGGCTCTGGACGCGGCGGCCCTGGAAGGACTGACGGCGGGGTCGCGGCCTGGTGGCAGGACGGGCCGCCGCGAGTGGCTTGTCCAGGCGCCCGTCATCGGCCGGCCAACGCGGCCATGACGCAGCCAGGTCCGAGTCGGGGCCTCGCCGCGCCGATCCGCTCCGCCAAGCCGCCGCAGTTCCGGGCACCGCAGGCAATCCCGGGTGCCCGATTGGCGCCTCGGCTGGCTGGTTGCGGGCCGGTGTTCCTGGCGGGAGTAAGCGGTTCACCGCTTTCGGATGGAACCGTGTCTTTGGAGACACATGTGCTTTAGCCGGCTGAGGCGGGCCGGATACAGCCCTGCGTTGTACCGAATACGTCACATATTGTATGCCGCTTTACTCGCGATCACGTGAATGGCTGCTTGCGGGCACATCGGAAATCCGGTATAAAACTTTTGGTTGAATAAGCCGGAGACGCTTGAGCGCCATGGTCTGCAAGTTGCGGTCGCCGCGGCGAAGTCTGCGCGGCCACGGCATTGCTTCCCAAACCAACAGGTTGAATTTAAACTTCTCGGGTTCGCGAGCGGGACGGGAGCTATGTCTGTGGCAGTTCGGGACCACCGCGCGCGCGCCGGCGCAACGGTGGCAGTCATCTCCTCCGGTACGGATCAGCGTCGCCTCGTGCCGGTTCAACCGCGCACAATGGTGGAGCAGGCGGCCGAGGCGATCGTCGCCGGTGCCGCCCGCGGCATCTTCCTGCCGGATGACCGGTTGGTCGAGGCGGAAATCGCCCGCGACCTCGGCATCAGCCGGGTCCCGGTCCGGGAGGCGCTTCGCCTGCTGGAAAGCCAGGGTATCGTGGTCAGCACGCCCTACAAGGGCATGCGGCTCATGCAGGTCAGCAACAGGGGAGTTGCCGCCCTGATGCGGGTGCGCTTGGCGCTCGAGACCCTGGCGGTGCGGGAAGCGCTGGCCCAGCCGGGCGGCCCGGAGCGGTTCGACCGCCTGCGCCGCGCGGCTGACGCCTTCGCCGATGCGACGCGGTCGAGCGATCCCGCCCTGCACGTCCTGGCGGAGCAGGAATTCCACGCCGAGCTCTGCCGCTCCGCCGGCAATCCGCCATTGCTCGCGCTCTGGCAGAGCTTGGCGCGGCAACTGGCCGTCGTCTGGGGCCTCGCGCTGCAGTTGCGCGACAGTGCGTCGCAAAGCGAAGAACACTACACCCTGCTCGAGGCGCTCGAGTGCGGCGACGGTACGGGCGCGCTGGCGCTGCTGGTTGCCCATATCGAGCAGCACGGCGAACTCGACTTCGAGACCCTGGTCGCCGAGCGACGGAACCAACCGGCCGGCTGACCGCGCGGCTTCGGGCGCCCGGCCGATCGGCGCCCGTGGCGCCGACCATACCGGGGCCATCCGGGACGACGTAATCCAGGCCGGGGGGCTTGCCGCCGCCCTGGTGCGGCAGGACCATGCCGGCGAGATCCTTGCCGGAGCCCGAGACATGTCGGAATTCCCCGCCCCGCACGTGACCCAGAACTGGCAGCTGCGGAAGCCCGCGGCCCGGAGTGGTGGCGGCATGGTCGTCTCCCAGGTCAAGGCTGCGGCCGAGGCCGGCGCCCTGATGCTGGAAGCGGGCGGCACGGCGGCGGACGCGGCCGTCGCCACCGCCTTCGCCCTCACGGCGCTCGAGCCGTGGAATTCCGGCCTGGGCGGCATCGGCTTCGCTCAGGCGATGAAGCCCGGCATGGCGCAGGCCGAGACCTTCGATTTCGGTCCGGTCTCCCCGGCCGGGCTCGACCCCAGTGCCTATCCGCTGACCGGCGGGATGAAGCGCGACCTCTTTCCCTGGCCGGAGGTCGAGGGCGACCGCAACGTGCACGGCCCGCTCTCCTTCGTCGTGCCCTCGGCCGTCGCCGGCTATGCCCTGCTGCACGAGACGCATGGCCGCCTGCCGATCCGCGACGTGCTGGCCCCGGCGGTGGCGCTGGCAAAGCGCGGCCTGCCGCAGGACTGGTACACCACGCTGAAGGTCGCCTCCTCGGCTGCGGTGCTGCGGCTCTACCCCGAAAGCGCCCGGGTTTACCTGCCGAACGGCCTGCCGCCGGTGCCGCCCTACCAGGGCAGCCCGGGCTTCTTCACCCTCGGCAACCTGCCGGCGACGCTGGAGCGACTGCAGCAGGCCGGCCTCCGCGACCTCTACGAGGGCGAGATCGCGGCGCAGATCGCATCGGATGTGAAGGCGATGGGCGGCTTCCTCTCGGCCGCCGACCTCGCCGCCTGCCGCGCCCGCATCCTGCCCTCGGTCGCCGTGCACTGGCGCCGGCGGGAACTGATGCTGGTGAACGGCTTGACCGCCGCGCCGACGCTCCGCCGGGTGCTCGACGGCATGGCCGATGCCGACTGGGCGGGGGCCGAGCCCTCCGCCGCGTGGTATGGCCGGCTCGCCCGCGCCATGCAGGATGCCTATGCCGAGCGGCTGGCCGGATTGGGCGATGCGGAACCGAAGGGCGCCGACAGCTGCACCACCCACATCACCGCCGCCGACAAGGACGGGATGATGGTGGCGATGACGACGACGCTGCTGTCCTCGATGGGCTCGCGCGTCATGCTGCCGGGGACGGGGATCATGATGAACAACGGCGTCATGTGGTTCGACCCCGTCCCCGGCACGCCGAACGCGATCGGCCCGGGCAAGCGGGCGCTGAACAACATGTGCCCGGTGATAGCTGCCAGCGGCGGCCAGCCGGAGATCGCGGTCGGCGCCTCGGGCGGCCGCCGGATCATGGCCTCGGTCTTCCAGCTGCTCTCCTTCGTCGCCGATTTCGGCATGGAGGTGGAGGCGGCCGCGCATCACCCGCGGATCGACGTCTCCGGCCCGGCCGGCATCGGCGCCGACCGCCGGCTGCCGGAGGCCGTGCTGGCCGCGCTGCGCACCGAGGGCGAGGTGGAACTGCTGGAGCACGGCGTCATGCCGATCAACTTCGCCTGCCCCAACCTGATCCGGCGCGGGCCGGAGGGGGTGGTCGGCATCAGCGACGCGGCCAGCCCCTGGAGCGCGGCGGTGGCCGCGGGGTGACGCGCGGCCGGCCTTCGGAGACCTTGGCATTGAGGAGGCCTTAGCAAAGCTCGGTGCATGCTCCGCGGGCGAAGCCCTGTCCGAGGAGCGGAATGCGATGCGCGTGAACGAGCCCGTCACCACCCGAGAGACCCTCGTTCCCGAGAACGACGTCCTGGTATCCAGTACGGATACCGGCGGGCGCATCCGCTTCGCCAACCCGGCCTTCGTGGCGATCAGCGGCTTCACCGTCGAGGAGCTCGAGGGCGCGCCGCACAACCTGGTCCGCCACCCGCACATGCCGCAGGCGGCCTTCAAGGACCTGTGGTCCGCCATCAAGGCCGGCCGGCCCTGGGAGGGGCTGGTCAAGAACCGCAGCAAGTCCGGCGACTTCTACTGGGTCCGCGCCAACGTCACCCCGGTGGTGGAAGACGGCAAGGTCACCGGCTATGTCTCCATCCGCACCCGCCCCGAGCGCGAGGAGGTCGCGGCCGCCGAGGCCGCCTATGCGGAGCTGCGCCAGGGCAGCCACCGCTTCGCGCTGCGGGACGGCGAACTCCTGCCGACCGGCTGGCGGCACAACATTGCCGAGCTCGCCGGCAGCGTCACCGGCCGCCTGGTCGCCGCCGGCGCGGTCACCGCGCTGGCCATCGGCCTGGTCGGCTGGCTCGGCATCGCCGGCATGGCGGCGACCACCGCCGGCCTGCGCACCGTGCATGAGGAGCGGCTGCAGCCGGCCCTGCAGCTGGCGGAGATCCGCGACCTGGAGCGGGATGTCCTGCTGCAGGTCGCCCTCATGCCCGGCGAGATCCTCAGCGGCACCAGCATCACCCCGCGGATCGAGGCGGTGCGCGCAAATCTCGCGCAGGTCGGCACGGCCTGGCCCGCCATAAAGAATCGCATGCACGACGCCGCGGAGATTTCGCTGGTGGACCGCCTCGAGGCGGCACGGCAGCGTTTCCTGCGGGAGGGGCTGGAGCCTGGTCTCGGGATTGCCGAGCGGGGCGACGGATTGGCGTTGCGCGCCCATCTGCGCCAAGCGCTGGTGCCGCTCTTCACCCCGGTGAGCCAGCTCAACCTGGAACTATCGGCCCTGCAGGCGCGGGGCACGGCCGCGAGCAACGATGCGGCTCAGGCTGATTACCGTCGACGCCTCTGGATGGTGCCGGCGGCCGGCCTGGGTGGGCTTGTGCTGCTCGGCGGGCTTGGCCTGCTCGGCTACCTTGGCCAGCGGAGCCATCTCCACCAGCTCGAGGCCGAGCTGGTGCGCATCAGCCGCGGGGAACTGCAAGGCAGGATTCCCACCCCGCCGGCACGCGAGTTCCGCCACGTGGTCGCCCTGCTGCGGGCGCTGCGCGCCCGGCTCGCCTACGCCGAGCAGGAACGGGCCGAAATGGACCGCTGGGCCGGCGAGGAGCGCAGCGCGGCGGTGCGCGAGATGGCCGGGAAGGTCGAGGCGGAGGCGCGGACCGCGGTGGATTCGGTGGCCAGCCGCGCCACCGAGATGGCGACGCAGGCGGAGGAGGTCGCCGGCGCGGCGGACCGGCTTGGCGAGAATGCCGCCGCCGCGGCGCAGGCCTCGGGCCGCGCCCTCGAGAATACCCAGGCGGTCGCCGCCGCGACCGAGGAACTCTCCGCCTCGATCCGGGAGATCGCCACCCAGACGGCGCATGCGAGCGAGGTGGTCGGCCGTGCCGTCGAGGGTGGCCGCACCGCCGAGGCGACCATCGCCTCCCTCGCCGAGGCCGCAAGCCGGGTCAACGACGTGGTGCACCTGATCGGCGACGTCGCCGCCAAGACCAACCTTCTGGCGCTCAACGCGACGATCGAGGCGGCGCGCGCTGGCGATGCCGGCAAGGGCTTCGCGGTGGTCGCCGGCGAGGTGAAGCAGCTCGCCGCACAGACCGCGCGGGCGACCGAGGACATCTCGCGCCAGCTCACCGGCATCGCCACCGCGACCAGGGCGGCGGTCGAAGCCGTCACCGGCATGGGCGAATCGATCGGCAGGATTTCCGAGACTGCCGGCGCCATCGCCGCCGCGGTCGAGCAGCAGGGCGCCGCGACGCAGGAGATCGCCCGGAACGTCGCCGCCAATGGCGAGGAAGTGCGCGAGATGGCCGGTCGCATCGACGCGGTGGCCCGCGACGCCATGGCGGCCGGCATGCGCGCCGGGCACCTGCGCGACGGCACCGGCGAGGTGGGCGAGAGCGTGCGCGAGTTGCGGCAAGGGCTGATGCTCGTGGTCCGTACCTCGATGGCGGAAGCCGACCGGCGGGTCGAGCCGCGCTTTCCGACCTCGGAGGCCTGCGTGGTTGAGGTCGGTGGAACGCGGACGGAAAGCAACCTGATCAACCTCTCCGCCCATGGGGCGCTGCTGGCGGGCACCACGGGGATGTCGGCCGGGATGGGCGGAACGCTGGAACTGCCGCGGCACGGGGTGCGCATCAGCTTCGAAGTGCGCGAGGCCAGCATGCGCGGGCTGCACCTGCGCTTCCTTGATGCGGGGCTGACGCCGGCCTGGCAGCAGGCCTTTCATTCGCTGACCGGCCAGCGCTTCCCGCAGCCGGCCGAAGTGGCGGCCTGAGCGAGGGCGGGCGGCACGTCCCTTGCTGATCCGGGCCTGTCGGGGCAGGGCAGCAAGCCGGTTTCGTTAACTCTGCGTCATCTGCAGGCAAGCTGCCCTCGCCCCTGCCGCAAAGGAGCGCAGAGCATGCAACGCCGCCACCTTCTTGGTCTCGCCGCCGCCCTGGCCCTGCCGGCTCTTGCCCGCGCCCAATCCGGCGCCTGGCCGGGCCGCGGCTCCATCCGCCTGGTCGCGCAATTCCCGCCGGGCGGGCTGGTCGACACCATCTCGCGCCTCATCGCCCCGCCGATGGCGGCCGCGCTCGGCCAGACCGTGGTGGTGGAGAACCGGGCGGGCGCCGGCGGCGTCATCGGCACCGACTTCGTCGCGAAGTCGCCGGCGGATGGCTACACCTTCCTGGTCAGCCATGCCTCGGTGCAGGTCTTCTCCACCGCGACGCTCCCGACCCTGCCCTTCGACCCGGTGACGGATTTCACCCATCTGGGCATGCTGGTCGAGGCGCCGAATGTCCTGATCGTCAAGGCGGGCTCGCCCTACAAGACCCTGGCCGACTACCTGGCGGCGGCGAAGGCCGGCCCGGTGCGCTACGGCTCCTCCGGCATCGGCTCGGCGCCGCACCTGCTCGGCGTGATGCTGGGGGCGGAGGCGCAGGCCCGCAACCTCGACCACGTGCCCTATCGCGGCAGCGCCCCGGCTATGCAGGACCTGATGGCTGGCACGATCGAGAGCATGATCGACCCGGTCACCACCAACGTGGCGATGCTGAAGGACGGCACGCTGCGCTGCCTCGGCATCTCCTCCCCACGGCGGCTGCCGCAGCTGCCGGATGTGCCGACCTTCGCCGAGCAAGGCTTCGGCAAGCTGACATCCAACCAGTGGCTCGGCCTGTCGGCGCCGAAAGGACTGCCGGAGCCGGTCGCGGAGAAGATGACCGCGCTGATCCCCGCGTTGCTGGAGACGCCGGTGCTGAGGCAGCGCTGTGAGGACTTGGCGACCCTGCCGCGCAAGCCGACGCCGCTCGGCGCCGACTTCGTCAAAGTGATGCGGGAGGACATCGGCACCTGGACCGCCATCGCAAGGCAATTCAACATCGTCCAGAGCTGACGCTTGCCTGCACGCCGGGGGTGGTTCAGCCCCCCGCCGCGGCCTTCACGTGGCGCGCCACCTCCTCATGCGTGGCGAACCAGACGTCGCCCTTGGCCTTCATGTGCTGGATCAGACGGTCCAGCAGGGCGATGCGGCTGCGGTGGCCGATGACATGCGGATGCATGGTCAGCAGGAACATCCCGCCTTCCGCATGAGCGCCGTCGAACTCAGCGCGGAACACCTCCTCGACCCCCGACGGCGGCGTGTAGGGCCGCAGCGCGCTGAAGCGGACGAAATTGAAATAAGGCGCGTCGTCGCGGATCCACTCCGGCGGCAGCTCGATGATCCCGGTCGGCTCACCCTGGTCCAGCAGTTCGTAGGGATCGTCATCCGCCATCAGGCTGCTGTCGTAGAACAGGCCGAGCTCGCGGATGATGGACAGGGTGTCGGTGGAGAAATCCCAGCTCGCGGTGCGGATCCCGACTGGACGGCGGCCGGAGAGCGATTCCAGCACGTCAGCGGCGCGGAAGGTCAAGTCCCGCTCGACGCCGGGCGGCAGGGCAGTGTTGGCCTCGTGGATCCAGGAATGGATGCCGATCTCATGGCCCTCTCCGGCTACCGCGCGGATCTCCTCCGGGTGAAGCAGCGCCGAGACGGCGGGGTAGTAGAAGCTGGCGCGCAACCCGTGTTTCGCCAGCAGCGCGCGGATGCGCGGCACGCCCTGGCGGTTGCCGTACTGGCCCTGGCTGATCCGCATTGGGCTGTGGTCGGCGTCGCGTAGCGGAATGGTCTCGTGGTCCGCATCGAAGGACAGGGTGACGCAGCAGCGCGCGCCGCCTGGCCAGGCTTTGGGCGCCAGACTGCGGCCGGCGCGGGCATTGCCGACGATCCGGCGCCAATCCGGCTCCGGCCATTCCCAGGGCTTCGCGGGTTCGTCGCTCATGCCTGCCCTCCCGTGTCGCGGCATCCTGGCATGCCGATTGCTGCGCCGCACAGGGACATTGCACCAGGGGTCATGCCATGGACATCGGCGTCTTCATCCCGATCAACAACAACGGCTGGATCATCTCCGCCACCTCCCCCCAGTACATGCCTAGCTTCGAGCTCAACAAGCAGGTGGTGCAGAAGGCTGAGGGCTACGGGTTCGACTTCGCGCTGTCGATGATCAAGCTGCACGGCTTCGGCGGGAAGACCGAATTCTGGGACCACGGGCTCGAAAGCTTCTCGCTGATGGCCGGCCTCGCCGCCGTGACCAGCAGGATCCGGCTCTATGCCTCGACCGCCGTGCTGACCATCCCGCCGGCGATCGTCGCCCGCATGGCGGTGACGATCGACAGCATCTCGGGCGGCCGCTTCGGGGTGAACATCGTCTCCGGCTGGCACAAGGTGGAATACAGCCAGATGGGCCTCTGGCCCGGTGACGCGCATTTCGGCAAGCGCTACGACTACAGCACCGAATACGTGCGGATCATGAAGGAGCTCTGGGAGACCGGAACCTCGGACTTCAAGGGCGAGTACTTCCAGATGGACCAGTGCAAGCTGTCGCCGCCGCCGCAAGTGCCGATCAAGCTGGTCGCGGCGGGGCAGTCCGACCGCGGGATGGAATTCGCCGCGACCTACTGCGACTTCAACTTCGCCCTGGGCGAAGGCGTGAACGAGCCGACCAAATGCGCCGAGGTGCCGCGGCGGATGACGGAGCATGCAGCGAAGACCGGCCGCGATGTCGGCTCCTACATCCTCTACACCGTCATCGCCGAGGAGACCGACGAGGCGGCCCTGGCCAAGTGGGACCTCTACAACCGCGGCGCGGACCGGGAGGCACTGGCGCATCTGCTCGGCCATGCCGCGGCCGACACGACAGCGCACGACACCTCGATGGCCGCGGCGATCAAGCGGGCACCCTCCCCGATCAACTTCAACATGGGCACGCTGGTCGGCTCCTATGCCAATGTCGCGCGCATGCTGGACGAGGCGGCATCGATGCCAGGCACCAAGGGCCTCATGCTGGTCTTCGACGACTTCATCGCGGGCATGGACAAGTTCGGCCAGCATGTCCAGCCGCTGATGCAATGCCGCAGCCACCTGAAGCTGGCGGCCTGACGGGCGCCCCTCAGCCGCGCTGGTAGGCGAAATCCGCCAGCGCGGCGGAATCCAGCACGGCGATGCGGTTGTAGCCCAGCCGCACCCAGCCCGCCGCCTCGAACTGCGCGAGCGACTTGTTGACGAGGTTGCGGGAGGCATTGGCCATCCGCGCGATCTCCAGCTGGGTCAGCCGGATGTCGCCGGTTGGCGCCAGCGCTGCTTCGTCCAGCGCGCCGGTCACCCGCAGCAGCACCGCGCCGATCCGGCGGTCGGCGCGCCGGATCATCAGCTGGGCGACGTTGGCGATCGCCACCCGCATGGCGATCTGGCCGAGCTGGCCGACGCTGCGCGCGGCGGCCGGGTTCGAGAGCACCAGCGCCCGCGCCGCCTCATAGGGCAGGTGCATGGCCCAGGACGACTCCATCGACCGTACGGTCAGCACCCGCTTCGGCCCGCCGAGCGCCGGCCCCTCGCCGCACCACCAGCCCGGATGCAGGATGTGCGACAGCGCCGGCGCGGAATAAGGCGTGCTCACATAGGTGCCGAAGGAGCCGGCGACGATACCATACAATCCGCCTGGACCGTCGCCGGCCTGGAAAACGACCTCGCCCTTCCTGAAGTGGCGCGGCTCGGCTCCGGCGAGCAGCGCCGCCTGGAAGTCGGCCGGCTGATCCGGCAGCCAACCACGGGAGAGCAGGATGGCTTCGGCCGCCCGGCGATCCATGGCCGGGTGGTGCCGCCATGCAGTCGCGGTTCCGGCAGCGTCCCCGTCAAGCCGGGACGCATCGCGTCCAGCTCCGCACGCCATCCTATCGTTCCCCCACGCCACGCGGCAGCCCGCCCGTAGACTCCGGCATCCAGCCGCGCGGGAAAGGGTGCGGCAAATACCTCGCGTCTTGCAACAGGAACGATTCCGGGATGCGGGACGGAGGCCGTCGCACTGCCTCAGGCGGCGAGCGCTTCCGCCTCCGCCGCGCGGCGCAGCAGGGGCAGCACCTCCCGCCCGAACCGCGTCAGCGACCGCTCGACCGCGGCGCCTGCCAGGCCCGTGAAGCCCATGTAGAGGCTGTAGTGGGTCGGCCGCAGCAGGCGCATGTCGCCGGCGAGTTGCTCGGCGATCTTGCCCGGCGCGCCGATCAGCCCGTGTTCCAGCAGCCACTCCACCGTCGGCTCGCCCTGGAAGGGCACGGCGCGGAGATGCACGCCGTCCCGGGCCGGCAGCGCCGCGCGCAGCGCGACCGTGTTGCGGGCCAGCGCCAGCAGTCCCTCGGCAGCCTGCCGCGCCTCGGCAGCATCCTCCGTGACGAAAAGATAGCGCTGGATGCCGAGCGGCAGCGGCTCCGCCCCGCCGACACCGCGCCAAGCGTCGAGCATCGCCTGCCGCATCGGCAGGGCCTGAGTGCCGGTGCGGTAGCCCTGGCTGATCATCGGCGTGGCACCTGCCCTCACGCCGCGCGCCAGCACCGCCGGCGTCGCGGTGGCGACGTACATCGGCGGCATGCGGCCCGAGAGGGTGCGGGCGGCGACCGGCGTGTCCTCGATCCGGTAATGCTCACCGAGGTGGTGGACACGGCCCGTTGTCAGCGCCTGCTCGACGATGTCCCAACCTTCCAGCAGCCGGGCGTAGCGGCTTTCCAGCGGTACCTGCAGGCTGCGGAATTCATGCGGCTGGTGCCCCGGGCCGAAGCCTAGCAGCACGCGGCCGCCGCTGATCTGGTCGAGCATGGCGACCTCCTGCGCCACCCGCAGCGGATGGTGCAGCGGCAGCACCACGACGGCGGGGCCGAGCAGGATGCGGCTGGTCACCGCGGCGCAATGCATCGCCATGAGGAGTGGAGAGGCGCAGATCGATGCGTTGGAAAAATGATGCTCGGCGAACCAAGTGGCGTCGAATCCGAGTTCCTCCGCCAGGCGCACCTGGCGGACGGTATTCGCCAGAACCTCCGCCGGGGTCTCCCCCTGGTGGTTCATCGACATCAGATTGAAATAGGCGAACTGCATCTCGGGCCTGGCCTGCTGCGCTGCGGCAAGACTGGCATCCGGCCCGCCCTGGCGCAACGCCGGGGCGGCGATGCTACCTTGCCCTGGCCGGCTGCGACTGGCCGGCGCTGCTGCCGGACGGCGTGGTTTCCATGCTGCGGGACGTCGGGGCATCGCGCGTGCAGCCCGCGACCAGCAGCAGGGCGAGGAAGGCACCGGCGAACAGTCCATGCCGTGAGATCATGCCGGCAATCCTTCTGCGTGCAGTGAAAACTGCCAACGCAGCACCGGCGGCATCGCTCCCTGCGGACGCCCATCCATTCGGAGGGGAGCGAGGCGCCTCACCTACAGGCCCGCCCGGTCCAGCCGCAGGATCGCCCGCGCCATGGCCTGGGCGCGCGGCACCAGGCTGGCGACCTCGAGGTATTCCTCCGGGCTGTGCGCCTTGCCGCCCACCGGGCCGACGGCGCAGATGGTGGGCGCGCCGACCGCCGCGGTGAAGCCGCTGTCGGCGCAGCCGCCGGAAAACTCGCCGGTCACCGTCAGGCCGCTTTCCTTCGCCGCGTCGACATACATGCCGAAGAGCCTCGCCGCCTCGGGCGTCTGGGTCAGCGGCAGGAACTCGCCGCGGATGGCCAGCGTCGCCTTAGTGCCGGGGATGAAGCTGCGGGCGATGATCTCGTGGATCCTGCCCATCACCTCGTCGCGGTCGGCGGGCTCCACGTAGCGCAGGTCGATCTGACCCTGCGCCCAGGGGGCGACGGTGTTCACGCTCTGCCCGCCGGAGACGAGCCCGACATTCAAGGTAATGCCGCGCTTCAGGTCGGTCAGCGCATGCAGGGCGGTGATCTTCGCCGCCAGTTCGCCGATGGCGCTGATGCCGGCCTCGAAATTGCCGCCGGAATGGGCCGCCTTGCCCTCGATGTCGAAGACCGAGAAGACGCCGCCCTTGCGTCCCGTGACGACCCCGCCGTTGGGCCGGCCCGGTTCGCTGTTGAACACCACCCGGGCCTCGCGCGCCGTCGCCTCGATCACTTCGCGCCCTTCCGGGCTGCCGATCTCCTCGTCGCCGGTGAACAGGCCGAGCAGCGGGCCCGGGGCGCCGCCGAAGCGCTTGAAGCCGGCCAGGACGAACATGTTCATCACCAGGCCGGCCTTCATGTCGGCGACGCCGGGGCCGGTGGCGATCCCGTTCTCGATCCGGAAGGGTCGCCGGGTCGGCTCGCCCTTGGGGAAGACCGTGTCGCGGTGGCCCATCATGACGATGGACCGCTTCATGTTGCCGCTGTTGAGCGCCTCGTCGCCCTCCACCCGCGCCTTCAGGCAATCGCCGTGCTTCTCGCGCGGCACCACCTCGACCGGGATGCCCTGCTCCGCCATGAAGCGCTGGACGATGGTGCCGACCGCATCGACGCCCGGCTTGTCGTAGCTGCCGCCATCGGTGTTCACCATGGCCTCGAGCACCCCGAGCATCGCCTCCTGCTGGGTGGCGAGCCAGGCGGTGATGGCGGATTCGGGGCGCTCGGCGGTCATGCTGGTCTCCGGTGGGGTGCGGCGAAAAGCCTGGAACCGCCGGCCGGGGCTGGCAACCCCTACTCGATCCGGCCGATCCGCTGCACCGCCTTGACCAGCCGCGCGGTGTCCTCCCGGAAGAAAGCCTCGAAGGCGGCGCCGTCGCGGTAGTCGAGCGCATTGCCGCCGGCGGCCAGCGCCCGCTGCACCTCCGGATCGCGCGAAGCGGCCGCCATAGCCCGGCGCAGCGCCTCCCGCAGCGGGGCCGGCGTGGTCGCCGGGGCGAAGACGCCGGCCCAGATGTAGTACTCGATCCCGTCGAAGCCGCGCTCCTGCAGGGTCGGCACCTGCTCGAAGCCGGGGATGCGCTTGGCGCCCCAGCTCGCCAGCACCCGCAGCGCGCCGGATTTCAGGTGCGGGGTGATCGGGCCCGGCCCGCTGGTCATGGCCTGGACTTGGCCCGAGAGCAGCGCGGTCAGCGCCGGACCGCCGCCCTGGAAAGGGACGTGCAGCAGGTCGAGCTTCGCCGCCGTGGTCAGCATCGCCATCGGCAGATGCAGCGCGCCGTAATTGCCGGAGGAAGAGTAGGAGATCGCCCCCGGCCGCGCCCGCGCATCGGCGATGAACTCCTCGAGCGTCCGCCAGGGTGCGGCGGCCGGCACCGCGAGAAAGGTCGGGTCGGCGGTGAAGAGCGCGACCGGCGCGAACTGGTCGATCTCATAGGCCGGCTGCCGGCCGAACAGCCGCGCCGCTTCCGGGATCACCGCGAGCGAGGAGAGCCCCATCAGCAGGGCGTAGCCATCGCCTGCCGCCCTGGCGATGGAGGCATAGCCGATCTCGCCCGAGGCACCAGCGCGGTTCACCACCGGCACCGGCTGCTTCCACAGCCGCTCCAGCCCCGCCGCCACCGGCCGCGCCACCACGTCGCCCTGCCCGCCCGGCGGAAAGGCGACCACCATGGACACGGCATGGCTGGGGAAGTCGGCGGGCTGGGCGTGGCCGGAACGGGGCAAGGCCGCCGCGGCAAGGGCGGCGGCCAGCAAGGGGCGGCGAAGCAAGGGCGTCTCCCGGGGTTTCCTTGTGCCCGGAGGATAGGCCGGATCGCCGCAGGGCGGCATCGCCCGAAGGCGTGAATCCGGCCTGATTCGCGGAGGTCAGCCGACCGGGTTCTCCAGCACCCCGATCCCCGGCACCTCCACTCGCACCACGTCGCCCTTCTTCAGGAATTTCGGCGGGGTGAAGCCGATGCCGACGCCGACCGGCGTGCCCGTCGCGATCACGTCGCCCGGCTCCAGCGTGATGCCGGCGGAGATCGCCTCGATCAAGGTCGGGATGTCGAAGATCAGGTCGGCGACCGATGCGTCCTGCCGCTTCTCGCCGTTCACATGGGTGATGACCCGCAGCGCCTTGGGGTCCGGCACCTCGTCCGCGGTCAGGATTGCCGGGCCCATCGGGCAGAAGCCGTCGATGCCCTTGCCGATCACCCATTGCCGGTGCCTGTGCTGCAGGGTGCGGGCGGTGACGTCGTTGACGATGGTGTAGCCGAAGACGTGCCGCAGCGCCTCCGCCGCCTTGATGCCGCGCCCGCCATGGCCGATGACGACCGCAAGCTCACCCTCGTAGTCCGTGGAGTTGCTGGTATCGAGATGGGCCGGGATGGCCTCCCCGGTCGGGATGATGGCGGTGGCCGGCTTGCTGAACACCACCGGCGCCTCCGGCACCACCTCCTTGCTGCTGGCATCGAAGCCGGAGCCGGCGAACTCCTTCGCATGCTCGTGGTAGTTCTTGCCGACGCAGAAGACGTTCTTCGGCGGCCGGGGGATCGGCGCGCAGAGCACGGCGCCCTCCGCCACCGGCGCCCGCGCCACCGCGTCCTTGGCATGCTGCAGCGCCGCCGCGCCGCCAGCGATGAAGGAGGGCATGTGGCCGCCGGCCAGCGCCGGGTCGGCCGCCGCCAGGTCGAGCACCGCGCCGTCCTCGCGCAGCGCGCCGATATGCGTCCCCAGCCTATGGGGCTTCTTGAACGTCACCAGCCGCATGGGCCTCGGCCTCCCTGTGTCGCCGTGGTGAAAAGCAGGTTCAGGCCGGCTGCGCCAGCGGCAGTTCCGCCGCCCGCTCCAGCGCCCGCGCGGCGCGGAACACCAAATCGTCGCGGTAGAGCGCCGCGGCGATCTGGACCGCCCGTGGCATGCCATGCTCGTCGAGGCCGATCGGCACGCTGATCGCCGGCTGGCGGGTCAGGTTGAAGGCGAAGGTCCAGGGCGCCCAGTCGCGCCACAGCGCCTCGGTCGGGCGAATGGTCGGCTGGTCGGCGGCGAAGGCGGCGGTCGGGGTGCAGGCGGTCAGCACCAGGTCGTAGCGCTGGTGGAAACGGGCCATCGCATGCGCCGCCTCGATCCGCAGCGCCTCGGCACCGAGGAAGTCGGTCGCCAGCATCGCTCCCTCGCGCTCTGCGACCTCGGTCAGCCCGGCCTCCAGCAAGGGGCGCTTCTCGGCCGGCGTCGTTGCCACCAGCCGGGCGAGCGCCACGCCCCAGACCCGGCCGAAGATGGCGCGGGTGTCGGGCAGGCCCGGATCCGCCTCCTCGACGATGGCGCCCTGGTCCTCCAGCAGCTTAGCCGCCCCCACCAGCGCCGCCTCGCCATCCGCATCGAGGGGCGGCTCGAAGCCGAGGCGGCGGACCAGCGCGACGCGCATCCCGGCGACGCCGTCCTCGATCCCCCGCCGCCAGTCCTGTGCCTCATCGGGCAGGCTGAAGGGGTCGCGCAGGTCGTGCTGTGCCATGGCGGAAAACATCAGCGCATTGTCCCGCACCGTCCGGGTCATCGGCCCGGCGCAGGCGACGCTGGCGAAGGCGCCGAGCGGCCATTGCGGCACCCGGCCGAAGCTGGGCTTGAGGCCCACCAGCCCGCAGAAGGCCGCCGGGATGCGGACCGACCCGCCCGCATCGGTGCCGATATGCAGCGGGCCGAAGCAGGCGGCGCCCGCGGCCCCGGCGCCGCTGCTGCTGCCGCCGACGGTGCGCTCGCGGTTCCAGGGATTGCGGGTGATGCCGTGCAGCGGGCAGTCGCCGGGCGACTTCCAGCCGAACTCGGTCGTCGTGGTCTTGCCGAGGATCACCGCCCCGGCCTGCTTCAGCCCCGTGACGGAGGGCGCGTCCTCGGTGGCCGGGGTCGCATCCGTGGTCTTGCTGCCGCGCCGGGTCGGAAACCCCGCCAGATTCAGCAGGTCCTTCACCGTTGCCGGCACGCCGTCGAGCGGCCCGATCGGCCGTCCCGCCATCCAGCGCGCCTCGCTTTCGCCGGCCTGGCGCAAAGCCTGCGGGTTCATGGCGGCGAATGCATTGACCCAGGGGTTGTACAACGCGACCCGCTGCATCACAGCCTGCAGCACCTCGACCGGCGATAGCGCCCGGCGGGCATAGAGGCCGAGCAGGGTCTCGGCGGACATCAGGGCGGGGTCGGTCGGGGTCATCGCTTGTCCTGGGCCAGTGGGCGGCAATCTGCGCCGCGGCCGGGGCCGGTGGAAGCCCCGGGGAGGCCCGCCCCCTTTGCGCCCGCCAGGGTTTCCGCCTAGGTACGCCCCAGCTTTCCCGGCCCGGCCGGGGCATCCAGCAGCGGAGACGGTCAGTGGCGGATACGGTCGAGATTGCGGGCCTGACGGTCGCGCGCAGCCTGAGCAAGTTCCTCGAGACGGAGGCCCTGCCCGGCACCGGGGTGACGCCGGAGCGCTTCTGGACCTCCTACGCCGCGATCCTCAAGGACCTTGCCCCGCGCAACGCCGCGCTGCTGGCCAGGCGCGACGAGTTGCAGGCGAAGATCGACGCCTGGCACAAGGCGCATCCGGCGAAGCCGGTCGATCTCGGCGCCTATGCGGCCTTTCTGAAGGAGATCGGCTATCTCGTGCCGCCCGGCCCCGATTTTGCCGTCGGCACCACCGGGATCGACCCGGAATTCGGCCAGATCGCCGGGCCGCAGCTGGTTGTCCCGGTGTCCAACGCCCGCTACGCGCTGAACGCGGCGAATGCCCGCTGGGGCAGCTTGTACGACGCGCTCTACGGGACCGATGCGATCCCCGACAGCGATGGCGCCGCCCGGGGCCGCGGCTTCAACCCGGTGCGCGGCAAGAAGGTGATCGATTTCGCCCGCGGCGTGCTGGACAGGATGGCGCCGCTGGCCGGCGGTGCCTCGCACCGCGACGCGAAATCCTATGCCATCACCGCCGGCGCGCTGGCGGTCACGCTGCAGGATGGCCGCAGCACCGGCCTCGCCCAGCCCGGCCAGTGCGTCGGCTATCAGGGCGAGCCGGCGGCGCCGGACGCCATCCTCTTCGTCCATAACGGCCTGCATGCCGAGCTGCGGATCGACCGCGACCACCCGATCGGCCGCGACGATCCGGCCGGCATCGCCGACCTGGTGCTGGAGAGCGCCGTCACCACCATCGTCGACTTCGAGGACAGCGTCGCCGCGGTGGATGCCGCCGACAAGGTCGAGGTCTACCGCAACTGGCTCGGCCTGATGAACGGCACGCTGCAGGCGAGCTTCGAGAAGGGCGGCAAGACCCTGGTCCGCGCCCTGAACAAGGACCGCACCTGGCTGAAGCCCTCGGGCGGCGCGGTGACGCTGCCGGGCCGGTCGCTGATGCTGGTGCGCAACGTCGGCCACCACATGATGACCGACGTGGTGACGGAGGGCGGCGCCGAGACGCCGGAGACCATCCTCGACGCCATGTGCAGCGTGGCGATCGCCCTGCACGACCTGCGCGGCAAGCGGCTGAACAGCCGCGCCGGCAGCGTCTACATCGTCAAGCCGAAGATGCACGGGCCGGAGGAAGTGGCCTGGGCGAACGAGCTCTTCGCCCGGGTCGAGGACGCCTTCGGCCTGCCGCGCGACACGCTGAAGATGGGCATCATGGACGAGGAGCGCCGCACCACGGTGAACCTCCGCGAATGCATCCGCGCCGCGCGCGACCGCGTGGTCTTTATCAATACCGGCTTCCTCGACCGCACCGGCGACGAGATCCATACCTCGATGGAAGCCGGGCCGGTGATCCGCAAGAACGACATGCGCGGCGCCGCCTGGATCAAGGCCTACGAGGACTGGAACGTCGATACCGGCCTCGCTTGCGGCCTGCGCGGCCGGGCGCAGATCGGCAAGGGCATGTGGGCGGCCCCGGACGAGATGGCGAAGATGCTGGAGCAAAAGGTCGGCCACCCCAGGGCCGGCGCCAATACCGCCTGGGTCCCCTCGCCCACCGCCGCCACGCTGCACGCGCTGCACTACCATGAGGTCGATGTCGCGGCGCGGCAGGACGAGCTGGTTGCCGGCGGCCGGCGGGCGAAGCTCGACGACATCCTGACCATCCCGCTGGCGACCGATACCAACTGGCCGGCCGATGCGGTGAAGGCCGAGCTCGACAACAACGCGCAGGGCATCCTCGGCTACGTCGTCCGCTGGGTCGACCAGGGCGTCGGCTGCTCCAAGGTGCCTGACCTGCACGATGTGGGCCTGATGGAGGACCGCGCGACGCTGCGCATCTCCGCCCAGCATATCGCCAACTGGCTGCGCCACGGCGTCGCCACCAGGGCGCAGGTCGAGGAAACGATGCGCCGCATGGCGGTCGTGGTTGACAAGCAGAATGCCGGCGACCCCGCCTATGCGCCAATGGCTCCGGGCTTCGACGGGCCGGCCTTCAAGGCCGCCTGCGACCTGGTCTTCGAAGGCGCGACCCAGCCGAACGGCTATACCGAGTTCGTGCTGCACAAGCGCCGCCGCGAGGCGAAGGCGCGCGGCTGAGCGCCAGGCGGCGCACATCTGCGGAGGGGCGGCGCCAGTCCTGCCGCCCCTCCCGCATAAGAGAACCAAATCGTAACCGTTCCTGTGTTTTTCCGAATACTTTATTCGTTCTACAGTCCTGCAACGAGACGCAGCCGTGGCCTTGCCGGCCTGACGGTATTCAGCGGCTGGGCGGGAAACGTCGGGCATGGACTCTTCGGTTGCCGCTGCCGGCGGTACCCGAAAGGGTAGGTTGTTCCGTAGCTTGGCAGCCGTCCCGGCGGGCGGGCTCGTCGCCCTGGTCACCATTACCTACACCATGTCCTACGCCGCCTTGGTCTTCTCGGGGGGCCTGGCGCCTGCCTACGGGCTCGGCCTGTCCAGCATGCTGATGGGCTGCGTCCTGTGCGGCGTGCTGACCGCCCTCTGCAGTTCCATTCCCTTCGCCGTCTCGGCGCCCGACAGCAACGTCGTGGCGATCCTGGCCGCCTCGCTCGCTCCGCTGGCCTGGCAGGTGGGACGCGGCGCCGACCCGGAGGCCCTGGCTGCGACCTCCCTGCTCTCACTGGTCCTGGCGACGCTCGCCGTCGGCTTCGTCATGGGCGGCCTCGGCCTTGCCCGCGCTGGCCGCCTGGTGCGTTTCCTGCCCTTCCCGGTCATTGCCGGCTTCCTCGGCGGCTCCGGGTGGTTCCTGGTGGCGGGCGGAGCGGGCGTCGCGGCCGGCCTGCCGGGCCTTGAGGGCCTGCTCGAGCCGGAGAGACGGCCGCCGCTCGCCGCGGCACTGGCCGGCGGCGCCGCGCTGCTCGCCGTCACCAGCCGCAAGGCGGGGCCCTTCAGCCTGCCCTGGCTGATCCTCGGTGGCGTGCTGCTGCACCACGCGATCGCCGCCTGGTTGGGCATCGACCTGGCGACGCAGGCTGCGGCCGGCTGGCTGCCGCCGGCGCCGGACCGGCTCGCGCCGCCCCTGCCCTGGGATCCTGCGATGCTTGCGCTGGTCGACTGGGACACGATCATCCGGCACCTGGCCGACCTCCCCATGATCGTCCTGGTGACCACCATCGGCCTGCTGATGAATGTCAGCGGCGCCGAGGCCGCGACCGGCCGGGATGCCGAGATCGACCGGGAATTGCGCGTGGCCGGTGGCGCGGCGCTGGCGGCTGGCGCCGCCGGCGGGCTGTTCGGCCTGATCTCGCCCGGGCGCAGCCTCCTGCTCTGGCGCACCGGCGGCAACGGCCGCCTCGGCGGCGTGGTCGGCGCCCTGCTCGTCAGCCTGCTGCCGCTGCTGATGCCGCAGGCGCTGCGCCTGGTGCCGCGCTGGGTGCTCGGCGCCCTGCTGGTCTTCCTCGGCCTCGACCTGCTGCGGCGCTGGGTGATGCTGTCGCGCCGCGACCTCTCCCTCGGCAAGTGGCTGCAGGTGGTTGCGGTCGCCGGAGTCACCATCGGCTTCGGCTTCCTGCTCGGCCTCATCGCTGGCCTGGTTCTGGCCTGCGGGCATTTCATCGCGCTCTACGGCCGCGCCTCCCCCATCCGCAACCGCTACGACGGCACGGTGGAAACCGGCCACCGCGCGCGGCCGGAGCAGGACCGCGCGGCGCTCGACGCGACGGGCACGGCGCGGCTGATCCTGCACCTGCAGGGCTTCCTGTTCTTCGGCACCGCCAACCGCCTGGTCGAGCTGGTGCGGGCCGAACTGGCCTGGCCGGCGCCGCTCACCCACCTGCTGCTTGACTTCCGCGAGGTCGTCGGGCTCGACAGCTCCGCCGCGATGGCCTTCACCCGCCTGCGGCCGATGGCCGCGGGGCGCGGCGTGACCCTGGTGCTGACGGCCCTCGCGCCGCATGTCTCGGCAAGGCTCGGGCCGCTGGCGACCGACCCTTCCATCCGTCGGCTGCCGACCCTGCAGGATGGCGTCGACTGGATGGAAGAGGATGCGCTGGCCAGCCTGCCGCCCTGCCAGCCGCCGCTGCCCTTCCCGCAACGCCTCGCAACCCTGATGGGCGAGGCCACGGCCGCGCGCTTCCTCGCCGCCCTGCCGGAGGTGGCGGTGCCGCCGGGCACCACGCTGATGGTGCAGGACGAGGGCTCCGACGACATGGTGCTGCTCGAGGAGGGCGAGGTCACCATCCGCATCCGCTCCCCCGGCCGCGTCATGCTGCTGCGGGTGCAGGGCTCCGGCGTCCTGATCGGCGAGATGGGCTTCCTGCTCGGCCTGCCGCGGACAGCGACGGTGACGACAGAGGTGCCCTGCCGCTTGCGCCGCCTGACCCGCGCCGACCTCTCGCGGCTGGAGCGGGACGAACCCGAGCTTGCCATCCAGTTCCACCGGCTGATGGCGCGTCTGCTGGCCGGCCGGATCCAGGACAAGGACCGTCTGATCGCCGGACTGCTGCGCGGCATGCGCCAGCCGGCGTGAGTTGCCTGGTGCGGCGAGGCCGAACCGCTGCCGTCAGGGCACCAGGGCGAAGACCCGCACCAGCACCGCCGGGCGCGGCGCCAGTGGGTGCAGCGTGCCGATGAAGGCCAGCCGGTTCAGCCAGGCGTGCGGGCCCTCCGGCGCGGCGATCTCGAGCGTCGAGGCGCGGTAGTCGGGCGCGCCCTCCCTCGGCGCGATGACGACGCGGTTGAGCACGGTGATGACCGCGCCATCCTCGGCCTCGATCTCGTAGAGCGCCTCCAGCCGCTTCACCCCGTCGCGGCGGATCAGCTGGCGGTCGGCGCCGCCCGGCAGCACCCGGCCGCGGATCCGCGGCCCGGCGAATTGCCCGCCGGTGATGGGGACGATGCGGCGCTCGCCGAGCGGCCCCTCCCCCAGCAACCGGGTCGGCGCGATCTCGACCAGCGCCTCCCAGACGAAGTCCGCGCCCGGGGTGACGAGGGGGATCTCGGTCATGCTGTGGCCTCCCTGCGCAGCCGCGCCTCGCGCCGCGCGATCCAGGTGGTGCTGGCGAAGATGATGGCGCCGCCGAGCAGCGTCGCCGGGCCGGGCAGGTCGCTCCAGACCGCGAAGCCGACGAGGGAGGCCCAGATCAGCTCGAGGAATTTAACCGGCTGGGTGGCCGAGACATCCGCCAGCGAGATCGCCCGGGTCAGGCAGAAATGCCCGGCCGAGCCGATCATCCCGGTCAGCAGGAACAGCGCCCATTGCGCCGGCGTCGGCCAAGTCCAGGCCAGCAGCGCCAGCGGCATGCTGAAGAGCGTCACGGTGATCGCCTGCCAGACCACGATCACCTGCGGGCTGTCCCGCCGGGTCAGCGCCTTGGTGATGAGGAAGGAGGCGGCAAAGAGCGGCGATGCCGCCAGCATGACGAAGCCATAGGGCCCGCCGCCGCCGCGCAGCCCCGGCGAGACCACCACCAGCACGCCGGCGAAGCCGACCAGGGCGGCGATCCAGCGCGCCGCCACCATCCGCTCGCCGAGGAAGAGGATGGCGCCGAGCATGATGAAGAGCGGCGTGGTGAAGCCGAGCGCGGTCATCTCCGCCAGCGGCACCCGCGGCACCGCGATGAACCAGAGCAGCAGGCCGGAGGTATGCACCGCGCCACGCCAGAGCTGGCCCGACAGCCCCTTCGGCCGGTAAGCGGCAAGCCCGGCGCGCCAGATGAAGGGCAGCATCACCAGCGCGCCGGCACCGTAGCGGAGGAATTGCGTGACAAAGGGGTCGAGCTGCTGCGCCAGGGTCCGCAGCAGCGCGTTCAGCCCCGTGAACAGCAGGCCGGAGGCGAGCATCCACAGCATCGCCCGCGGGACATTGGCGATCTGTGTCACGCCGCGAGGAAGTCCAACGCCGCCAGCGCATGCACAAGCGCCACTTGGCGCAGCTCCTCGACCAGCACGTATTCGTCCGCTCCGCCCATGTTGTGCGGCGTCGGGCCATAGACCACGGTCGGCAGGCCGGCCATGCGGAACCAGCGCGCATCCGAGCCGCCGACCCGCATGTTCACCGCGCAGGGGCCGCCCAGCACCTCGGCCGCCGCGGCGGCGGTGCGGCGGACGATCTCATGCGCGGGGGCGGTGTGGTTCGGCTCGAAGCGGCGGAGGACCTGGTAGCTGATGCCCTCCCGCCCGCCGAGTGCCGCGGCCAGCGCCGCCTCGGCCGTGGCGCAGGGGATGCCGACCGGCAGGCGGATGTCGATGCCGGCGCGGGCGCTGGCGGGCACCAGGTTGGTCGAGGTGCCGCCCTCGACCCGGCCGATATTCACCGTGACGCTGCCGAGCACCTCGGCCTCGCCGGCCCCGGCCAGTGCCTCGCTGACCGGCCTCGCCGCGGCGATCGCCGCCGTTACCCCCGGCGGCGCATCCGGCACCAGGTCGCGCAGCCCTCGCACCGCATCCAGCGCGGCGCAGAGGCGGTCGAGCGCATTGACGCCGAGATGGACATGCGCGCCGTGGCTGGCGCGGCCCGTGGCCTCCAGCTCGATCCAGAGGAAGCCCTTCTCGCCGAAGCGCAGCACCCGCGGGCTGCCGGCATCGCCGATGATGACTGCATCGCCCACCGCATGCGGGACGTTGTCCATCAGCCACCTGGTGCCGAGGACGCCCATGCTCTCCTCGTCGCCCGCCAGGGTCAGCACCGCCTCGCCGCGCCAGAGGCCGGGATGCTCGGCCAGCAGCGCCAGCGCGTGGATCGAGGCGGCAATGCCCCCCTTCATGTCCGCCGTGCCGCGACCGTAGAGCCTGCCGTCACGCAGCAGCCCGCCGAGCGGCGGCACCGTCCAGGGCAGCGCCTCGTTCACCGGATAGGTGTCGAGATGGCCGTTGAAGACCAGCCGCCGTCCCGGCGCATGGCCGCGCACCCGGGCCACCAGGTTGGTGACGAGGTCGGAGGTCGCATGCAGCGCGATCTCCACCCCGGGCACCGCATCGCCGACCAACGCAGCGGCGACTTCGGCGCAGGCGCGGGTGTCGCCCGGCGGATTGGGCGAGGGCACGGCGACGAGGGCCCGGGTCAGGGCGACGACGCGATCGGCGTCGGACTCGGCGCGGGCGGCGAATTCGGTACGTGTCATGCGCGGCACCATGCCCTGCCGCGCCGCCGCCGTCAGCCGAGCGCGGCGTCGACCTCGCGCGCGGCGCGCTCGCCGCTCTCCCAGGCGCCGCCGACCGTGCCGGCGGTGCGGGTATGGCAGGCCTCGCCGGCGAAGCGCAGCCGCCCCCCGGCCAGAACCGCGTCGCGCAGCGTCGCGCGGGCGCCGTAGCAGCCCACCCGGGCATGGCTATAGGCGCCGAGGAAGAGCGGGTCCTCCGCCCAGCCGGTCGCCACCGCGCCGGGGGCGAAGGCGCGCGCCACCTCGGCCGCGCCGAAGTAGCGGGCCAGTTCGGCCCGGGCGAAGGCCCCTGCCGCGGCCGGGCCTTCCCGCGCCAGTGCCCAGGCCGTCGCACCGCCGATGAAGCCCACCGCATGGTCGCGGCCCCAGGGCCACAGCATCCAGGACATCGGGTGGTCGCCCGCACCCTGCGCCTGCCGTCCGAGCCGGGCGAAGGCGCCGAGGCCGAGCCGCGCCTCCCCCGCCGCCCGCAGCGCGACCTTGCTCAGCAGCCCCTGCGGCAGGCCGGCGATTGCCGCCTGGATATCGTCCGGCAGCGCCGGGTCGAAGCGGATGCCCTCGGCGGCCAGCACGCCGGTCGAGACGGTGACAATCGCCGCGCCGGCGCGCAGCGCCCCCCATGCCCCCTCCGCCCGCACCCCCGCGCCGTCCCAGCGCAATTGCGCGACGGGCGTCCGCAGGGTCACCGGCAAGCCTTCGCCCAGCCGCGCCACCAGCGTGCCGAACCCCTCGGCGACCTGCAGGTTGGCACCGTCCAGCCCGGTCGCCACGTAGTCGCGCAGGCTGAAATCCTCGGCCTCGACGCCCGAGATGATGCTGCTGAACCAGTGCGAGACGGTGGCGTCCCAAGGCCCGTCCCGCGGCACCGCCGAGGCCAGCGGGATGTCGGCGTCGCCCGCCGCGTCGCGCGCCTCGACCGCCGCCTCCCAGGCCTCGCAGGCGGCGTCGTGCGCGGCGCGCTCGGCGGCGCTCGCCGGGCGCCCCTCGAACAGCAGGATATCGCGCACCCGTCGCCGTTCGTCGCGCAGGGTGAAGCCCATCTCGCGCGCGATCGGCGTCAGCGGGTTGCGCTCGGCGACATGGATCCAGGAGGCGCCGTGGTCGAAGGGCGCGCCGAGCGAGGCGGTCTCCGTGAAGGCGCGGCCGCCGATCCGGCCGCCGGCCTCCAGCAGCCGCACCGTCCGGCCGCGTGCCCGCAGCAGCCGGGCCGCGGCGATGCCCGCGGCGCCGGCCCCGACCACCACCACGTCGACCTCGGGACTCATGCGCGGGTGCGGAACCTCACGGCCTCCCCGGGGCCGGGCTCGACCGCGAGCCGGCCCTGCCGTTCCAGCCGGCGGAGATGCGCCAGGGTCTCGCCGACGGTGAAGCCCATCTGCGGCAATTCGCCGGTCGCCCGGGGAAAGAGGATCTGCGCCGCCTCGAAGGCGGTCAGCGGCTCGCGGCAGGCCTCGGCCAGGGTGTCCAGCCGCTCCGCATGGTGGCCGGCCAGCTGGTCCAGCCGGCGGTGCAGGGTGTGGAAGGGCTCACCATGCGAGGGCAGCACGTAAGTGTCGTCCGGCAGCGGCCGGAAGCGCTCGTTGCTGGCGAGGAAGTCGCCCAGCGGGTCGGCCTCCGGCTCGCCCGGATGCAGGCCGATATAGGGCGAGATCCGCGGCAGGATCTGGTCGGCCGAGATCAGCACGCCGCGCTCGGCGCAATAGAGCGTCGCCATGTCCGGCGCATGCCCGGCGCCGGTGACGACGCGCCACTCGGTGCCGCCGATCGTCACGCCGCGGCCGTCCTTCAGCGCGTGGAAGCTGCGCGGCAGCTCCCCCACTGCCCGCTGGTACAGCGCGCCGCGGCCCTCGACAAAGGACAGGTATTCCGGCGGGCAGCCGGCGCGGGTGTAGTGGGCGATCTGCTGCGCCATCATGTGCGGCCCGCTGTCGTACCAGAGCGCGCGGGCCATCAGCCACTCGATGCGGGTCATCATCGGCAGAATGCCGAAGCGCTCGCAGAGCCAGCCGGTCAGGCCGATATGGTCGGGGTGAAAATGCGTCACCAGCAGCGCGGTCAGCGGCCGGCCGCCGAGCTGCGGCTGCGCCAGAACCTGCTCCCACAATTCCCGACTCGCCCGCCCGGCAACCGAGGTATCGACCGCCAGCCAGCCCCCATCATGTTCCAGGAACCAGATGTTCACGTGGTTCGGGGGAAACGGCAGCGGCATGCGGGCCCGCAGCAGGCCGGGCTGCAGCACCCGCACCTCCCCCGGCGCCGGCACGTCGGGGGCGAGGTCGCGCGGGGCGTCGGGCATCCTGGGGCATCTCCGCCGCTGGCGATCGGGCCAGGCTGGGGCTGGGGGGAGCCGTGGGGTGCGGCCTTACCGGAAGATAAGGGGGTCCCAGTGGGATTGTCGATCCGCCCGCCCCGTTATCCCGGAGGACACTAATTCGCCTCTCACGAGATTTCGAACTACGATCGTTCGCATTATGGTCCATGGTGTCACGCAACAGCATGGGGCGCAGGGCCCGGTGCGACGGGAACAGGCGCCCCGAGTTGGGCTATACCGAAACCATCCACCCCACGCCGATATCGGCTCAGGCCAGGCCGGACCTGCGTCCTGCCGCGCGGCGCAGCGCACCGCGGGCGTCCGGCCTGCTGTTCCTGGCGGCCATTCTGCTGCCGTTGGCGCTGCTGCCGCTCGGCCGGCTGGTGCCGACGCTCGGGACGGAAGCGGGCGACCTGGCACGGCAGGCTGCGGTCGCCGCCGCGCAGGTGGCCAGCAGTCTCGGCCGGCAGGGCGATGCCTCCCGCGATGCCGCGGCAGACCCGGCGCTGCTGGTCACCGCCCTGGCCGGCGCGCCGCCGCCGGGCGGGATCCGGCTGGCGATCCTGGGGCCGGATGGCCAACTCCTGGCCAGCGCCTTCGGCGAGGCGAGCCCCGGCGCCACCCCCTTCCTGACCGCCGAGCATGCGGTGGCCGGCTGGCCGCTGCGGGTGCTGGCGATCCGCACCGCCCCGCCGCCGCGGGACGGGATGCTGCCGCTCGGCGTCGCCATGGCGGCCCTGCTGGCGCTGGCGGTCATGACGCATCGCCGCGAACAGCGCGCCCGCGCCGCTGCGGCGACGGAGGCACGGCGGGAAACCCTGCGCGCCGCCGCCCTGGCCGAGAGCGAGGCGCAGCTCCGCCTCGCCCTCGCCGCCGCCGAGCTCGGCTGCTGGAGCTGGGACGAGGCGGCGGACCGCGTCGCCTGGGACGCCCAGGCCGCGTCCATCCTCGGCTGGTGCCAGTCCGGTCCCGTCGGCCTGACGGCGCTGCGCGACTGCGTCGACCCGGCCGACCGGGCGCTGTTCGACGCGACGATCGCCCGGGCGCGGCGCAGCGGCGACCCGGCGCAATGCGCGGTCCGGCTGCGCGCCACCCCCGGCCTGGCGCCGCGCTGGATCGAGCTCCGGGCCCAGGCGACGGCCGGGCTCGGCTGCCCCACTTGGCACGGCGTGATCGCCGACATCACCGAACGGCGCCTGGTGGAGGAGCAGCAGCAGCTGCTGCTGCGGGAGGTCGACCACCGCGCCAAGAACACCCTGGCCGTGGTCTAGGCGCTGCTGCGGCTGACCCGGACCGAGGATGCCGACAGCTTCCTGCCGCGGGTCGAGGCGCGCATCGCCGTCCTGGCGCGTGCGCATACCCTGCTGGCCCAGACGCGCTGGCAGGGCGTCGGGCTACGGCGCCTGGTGGAATCCGAGCTTGGCCGCCATCCCGCGCCGAACACGGCGCTGCAGCTCTCCGGGCCGCCGGTGATGCTGGCCTCGGTCGCCACCCAGCCGCTGGCGATGGTGCTGCACGAATTGGCGAGCAATGCGTCGCGCCATGGCGCGCTGGCGCAACCCGGCGGGACGCTGACGATCGACTGGAACGTGGCCCCGGCCGGCTGGCTCGAGCTGGTCTGGGCGGAAAGCCTGGCCGCTGCGCCGGACGGGCCGCCACCGCCGCCGCCGCCGCACAGTATCGGCTCGCGCATCCTGGAAACGACGGTGCAGGATCAGCTCGGCGGCCGCATCGCGCGGGACTGGACGTCAACGGGGATGCGCTGCGCCATCCGCCTGCCGCCAAGCTGCCTGCGCCCTGCTGCCCCGGCCGAGGCGGCGGCCTGAGCGAAGCCCCCCGGCGAGACTTAGCCGTGGGCGTGCTGCAGCAGCGATTCCAGATAGCGGCCATAGCCACTGTTGCGGAGCGGCTTGGCCACCTCCAGCAACTGGGCGTCGGTGATGAAGCCCTTGCGCCAGGCCACTTCCTCCGGCGAGGCAACCTTCTGGCCGGTGCGCTTCTCGATCGCCCGGACGAATTCGCCGGCTTCCAGCATGCTGTCATGCGTGCCGGTGTCGAGCCAGGCATAGCCGCGGCCGAGCCGTGCCACGCGCAGCGTGCCTTCCTCGAGATAGACCTTGTTGAGATCGGTGATCTCGTATTCGCCCCGTGCCGAGGGGGCGAGGTTGCGGGCGATCTGCGGCGCGCGACCATCGTAGAAATAGAGGCCTGTCACCGCCCAATCAGATTTCGGCTTGGCCGGCTTCTCCTCGAGCGACAGGGCGCGGCCCGCGGCATCGAATTCGGCGACGCCGTATCGTTCGGGGTCGGCGACGCGATAGGCGAAGACGGCGGCGCCCTTGTCCGCCACCGCATCCGCCATGCGGTTGTCGAGCTCATGGCCGTGGAAGATGTTGTCGCCCAGTACGAGGGCAGAGGGACCGCCGGCGAGGAATTCCTCGGCCAGCACCAGCGCCATGGCGATGCCGTTCGGCTTCTCCTGGATCTGGTATTCGAGTTTGATGCCCCATTGGCTGCCATCGCCCAGCAGGCGCTGGAACAGCGGCATGTCATGCGGCGTCGAGATGATCATGATCTCGCGGATGCCGGCCAGCATCAGGACGGACAGCGGGTAGTAGACCATCGGCTTGTCGTAGACCGGCAGCAGCTGCTTGGAGACGGCAAGCGTCGCCGGATAGAGCCGGGTGCCGCTGCCACCGGCGAGGACGATACCCTTCATGCCGCGGGATCCTTCATCAATTGGTCGAGGCAGCGTTCGAGCCCTTCGCGCCAGTCGGCCGGCGGGATACCGAGCACGGCCGCGGCGCGGCTGCAGTCGAGCCGGGAATTGGTGGGACGGCGGGCCGGCGTCGGGTAGTCCGCCGTGCCGATGGCGGTAAGCTTCGGTGCCGGCTGGCCGCGCCGGGCCGCCGCCGCGAAGATCGCCTCGGCAAAGCCGTGCCAGGTGGTGTAGGGTGCGCCGGTCAGGTGGGTGACGCCGAAGACCGGGTCGCCGGCCGGCGCGGAAGCCAGGCGCGGCAGCAGCGTGACAGCGGCATCGGCGAGGTCGGCGGCGAAGGTCGGCGCGCCGTGCTGGTCGGCAACCACGCGCATCTCCGGGCGCTCCTTCCCGAAGCGCAGCATGGTCTTGACGAAATTTCCCCCATGCGGCGAGCAGACCCAGGCGGTGCGGAGCGTCACGCTGCGCGGCTGCGCCAGGTGCAGCAGCAGCTCCCCCGCCAGCTTCGAGGCGCCATAAGCGCCAACCGGGTCAGGCGCATCGGTCTCGGCATAAGGGGTGTCCTTGGCGCCGTCGAAGACGTAGTCGGTGGAGTAGTGGATCACGGGAATGCCGGCGCCGGCCGCCGCCTCGCCCAGCAGGCGCGGGCCGGTCGCATTGACCGCGAAGGCCATGGCGCGCTGCTCCTCCGCCTTGTCGACCGCGGTATAGGCGGCACAGTTCACCACCGCCTCCGGCCGGAAGCGCTCGAAGGCGCCTGCGACCTGGGCGGCATCCGTCAGGTCGAAATCAGGCGGTTCCAGCGCGAGTGGGTCGTGCCCGGCCGCGGCGAGGCGCGGCAGCAGCTCGGTGGCGATCTGGCCGGTGCGGCCGATGACGAGGACCCGCATCAACCCGCCTTCGCGGGAAGCAGGCCCAGCCGCTCGCCGGTGTATTTGCCCTCCCGCAGCGGCCGCCACCACCAGTCATTCGCCAGGTACCAGTCGATGGTGCCGGCGATGCCGCTCTCGAAGCTCTCCTGCTGGCGCCAGCCGAGCTCGCGCTCGATCTTGCTGCAGTCGATGGCGTAGCGCTGATCGTGACCGGGGCGGTCGGTGACGAAGCGGATCAGCTCCCGCCGCGGCCGCACCGCCGGCCGGCGCTGGTCCAGCACGTCGCAGATGGTCTCGACCACCGCCAGGTTGCGCCGCTCGGCCCGCCCGCCAATGCAGTAGGTCTCGCCGACCCGGCCGCGCTCGACCACCGTCACCAGGGCGCGTGCGTGGTCCTCGACATGCAGCCAGTCGCGTATGTTGCTGCCATCGCCATAGACGGGCAGGTCGCGGCCCTCGAGCGCGTTGAGGATGACCAGCGGGATCAGCTTCTCGGGGAAGTGGTAGGGGCCGTAATTATTCGAGCAGTTGGTGACCAGCACCGGCAGCCCGTAGGTCTCGTGCCAGGCGCGCACCAGGTGGTCGGACGAAGCCTTGCTGGCCGAATAGGGCGAGCGCGGATCGTAGGCCGTGGTCTCCGAGAACGCGCCGGTCGGGCCGAGCGAGCCGAAGACCTCGTCGGTCGAGATGTGGTGGAAGCGGAAGGTCGCCTTCGCCGCGCCGTCGAGCGAAGCGTGGTAGGCCCGCGCCGCCTCCAGCATGCAGAAGGTGCCGTGGATGTTGGTCTGGATGAAGTCGGCCGCGCCGGTGATGGAGCGGTCGACATGGCTCTCGGCCGCCAAGTGCATTACCGCGTCGGGGCGGAACTCGGCCATCGCCGCGCGCATCCGCGGCAGGTCGCAGATATCGGCCTCGAGGAACTGGAAGCCGTGCTTCCCCTCGCAGTCGCGGATCGAGCGGCGGTCGCCGGCATAGGTGAGCTTGTCCACCACCAGCACCGTGGCGCCGCGCTGCTGCGCGAGGAGCCGGGTGACGGCCGAGCCGATGAAGCCGGCACCGCCGGTGACCAGGATACGCATGGGTCTGGGCCTCAGTCGAAGACGGTCGGCAGGTCGCGCAGGCGCGGGGCGCGCCGGTCCTTGTCGGACAGCTCCACCGCGGCCGGGTCGAATGGCCAGGGCAGCGCCAAGTCGGGATCGTCCCAGGCGATGCCGCGATCGCAGTCCGGGGCGTAGAGATCGGTCACCTTATAGGCGACCTCGGTATCCGGGGCGAGCGTGCAGAAACCATGCGCGAAGCCGGCCGGGATGAACAGCTGCCGCGCATTCTCGGCGGTCAGCTCGACCGCGACGTGCCGGCCGAAGCTGGGCGAGGACCGGCGGATATCGACCGCCACGTCAAGGATGGCTCCGCGCAACACGCGAACCAGCTTCGCCTGGGCATGCGGCGGCAACTGGAAATGCATGCCGCGGATCGTCCCGGGCTTCGCCGACAGCGAATGGTTGTCCTGCACGAAGACGTCCGGGATGCCGAGCGCAGCGAAGTCGCGCGTGCTGTAGGTTTCCAGGAAGAAGCCGCGATGGTCGCCGAAGCGCCGCGGCGTGATCAGGACCGGGCCCGGCACCGCGAGACGGGTCGCGGTGAAGTTGCCTGATATCAGCTTGCCGAAGTGTCGGTCGCCATCGCTCATACCCGTCTCAGTCGTCTGTCGCGCGAGCACCGGTCAACCCCCGTCAGCTGGTTTCGATCGCAATCAGGCTTGATGTCTGGAGCCGCAGAGGCGGTTTGCCCGCCTCTGACACGCTCTGTAATTGAACCCTGAGTGAAGTCAACTTCAAGGGAGTTCAACGGTACGAGCGCGCTACAGCTTTGGAAATGAGGGGTTTTGCTTAACTGCGTCTTAACCCCACCGCGCGATCCTACAGCTTCTGGCCCAGGATCGGGCCGTCGCCACGGGGAAAATCTCCATGCCGTTGAATTCCGTGAACACCAACGTCGGCGCGATGGTCGCGCTGCAGTCCCTCAACCGTACCGCGGACGAGCTTTCGGCAACCCAGAAGCGGATCTCCACCGGCTACCGCGTCGCGGATGCCCGGGACGACGGCGCTGCCTATGCGGTCGCGGAACGCATCCGCGGCGACATGGCGGCGACCAACTCCGCCAACCAGCAGCTCGGCGGCGTGAAGGGCCTGCTGGAGGTCACCAATTCGGCGTTGCAGAACGTCTCCACCACCCTGCAGAAGCTGAAGGAGATCACCGTCAAGCTCGCCGACGGCACCATCACCGCCGAGCAGCGCACCCAGTACCAGTCGCAGGCGAAGCAACTGACCAACAACGTCCAGGCCTTCATCCAGGACGCCAGCTACAACGGACTCAACATCCTGGACGACGCGAGCGCCACGGCGGTGAGGGTCATCACCAGCGGCAGCGGCACCTATTACAGCTTCAGCAGCTACTCGGCGCAGGCGCAGGTCTTCAACGCCGTGTCCGGGGCAGATACCTGGACGGCGGGCGATGCGGCGGCGGCGCTGACGGCGACCGGCGCGGTCGGGGCGGCAATCACCAATACCCTTACCCAGCTCAACAATTTCGGCTCCTACGCGAACTACATCGACAATCAGATCACCTACAACAAGTCGATCCTGGACGCGCAGGAAAGCGGCCTCGGCGCGTTGGTCGATACCGACATGGCGAAGGAAAGCGCGCGGCTGCAGGCGCTGCAGATCCGCCAGCAGCTTGGCACCCAGGCACTCGGCATCGCCAACCAGGCGCCGCAATCCCTGCTCAGCCTGTTCAAGGGCTGAAGCCGGCGCCGGCGGTTAGTCGCGCCCAGGGCCGACCGGTCCGATGAGCGGCGGCGGGGTCATGGCGGTGGCCAAGGGCGCGAGGAGCGGCGCCGCGCCAGGAGGCAGGCTCGGTGCCGGCGGCGGCAGGGCCAGGAGACGGCTCGGCGGGGTCGAGAGCGGCACGGTGGCCGCGACAGGTGGCAGTTCCAGCGTCGGCGGGAAAGCGGACACCCTCGGCAGCGGCGAGGCGATCGGCGGAAGCCGGACCGGCCTGGGCTCGGCCGGCGCAGCCTTGACCTGCGGATCGGCGCGGCGGTCGAGGCCCTCGCTGCCCAGCCCCGGCGCCTTCGCCGGCTGCAGCAGGATCATGGCGGACGCGGCGGGAGACTGCTGCGACAGAGTTGCCTGCGGCGGCGGCAGAGCCATGGGGCGGCGGTCGATGCCTTCGCTCAGCACCGGGGCCATTTCCGGTCGCAGCAGCACCATCTGCGGCGCAGCCGGGGGCACGGTGGCGACCGGCGCTGCCCCTGGCACAGGGATTCGGCCGGTGCAACGAAAGGCCAGTCGATAGTCGTCCCGCCCCATCTGCGTGCCAAGGATCTGGGTTTGCCGGCCCTGCCCCGCGCAATGCGCCGTGGCGTCATGCAGCCCGCGTTCGGTCGCCGCTGCCAGGCTCGGGCCGCTGACCGTCAGGTTCAGCAGGCCGTCCGCGCCCTCCACCACCCCGGTCGAGCGTGACCCGCAACTGCTGAGCGCCAGGGCGCCGACCATCATTCCAGCTGCCCAGCCGCGCATCTCCGCCGCCACCCTTTCAACACCGTGCTGCCCGGCTCTATAGCGCAAGCCGGACCGGAAAACGGGAGGAAGATCGAATGCATCGTCTCGGCCGCCGGGCGGCGCTGCTCGCCTCCCCCGCCCTGCTGCTCGGCCGCGGCGCCGGGGCCCAGGACGCTTGGCCCAGCCGCCCCGTCACTCTGATCGTACCCTGGGCGCCCGGTGGCTCGAACGACGTCGCCGCGCGGCTGCTGGCCCCGGCGCTGGAAGCCCGCTTCGGCCAGCCCTTCGTGGTGGAGAACCGGCCGGGCGGCGGCGGCAGCCTCGGCATGGGACAGGCGGTGCGGGCCAGGCCGGACGGGCAGACGCTGCTCGTCTCCTCTGCCTCCAACCACGTCTTCCACCCACTGATCGCACCGAGCCTCGGCTACGACGTGCAGGATGCGCTGGTGCCAGTCTGCATGCTGGTCGACGTGCCGAACGTCATCGCCGTCTCCAACGCCTTCGGCGTGACCACCCTGCAGGAACTGATCGGGAAGGCCCGCCGGACCAAGGGCGGCATCAGCTTCGGCTCCTCCGGCGTCGGCTCCTCCAACCACTTGGCGGGTGAGCTGCTGCGGATGCGGACCGGAATCGAGCTGACTCACGTGCCCTATCGCGGCGGCGGCCAGGCGATCGCCGACCTGATCTCGGACACCGTGCCGATGGTGGTGCTGAACCTGCCGACCGTCTTCGGCCCCGCCTCGGCCGGGCAGGTGCGGATCATCGCCGTCGGCTCGGCGGAGCGCGTCCGCAGCCGGCCGGAGATTCCGACTGTGCAGGAACAGGGCGTGCCGGACTACGCCGTGCGGTCCTGGACCGGGCTCTTCGCGCCGAAGGGGACCCCGGCCGTGGTGATAGAAAAGCTCGCGCCGGCGCTGCGCGAGATCATGGAGGTGCCGGGGACGCGGCAGCGACTGGCCGACATGGGAAGCGAGCCGATCTGGATGGACCCGGCCGAGACCGCGCGCTTCGTCCGCGCTGAATACGACCGCTGGGCCCCGGTGGTGAAGGCCGCCAACATCAAGCCCGAATAGGGGGCGCGCAGCGCGCGCGCCCGCCAGCTTCAGGCCGGGACGGGCGCCGCCAGGCCGCCGGCATTGGCCTTTTGGTCGGCCACCGCAGTGGCGCCGGCCAGCTTGCCGAAAACCGAGCCGTTGATGAGACCAGACCCGCCGGGATAGTTGAAGTAGAAGACGCCGCCAACCAGCTCGCCGGCCGCATAAAGGCCGGTGATCGGCTGCTGGTCGGCATCCAGCACCCGCGCCTCGGTGTCGATCCGCAGGCCACCGAAGGTGAAGGTGATGCCGCAGCCGACCTGGTAGGCCTCGAAGGGGCCTTCATCGATGGTGTTGGCCCAGTTGGACTTGTTCACCGCCAGGCCTTCGGTGCAGCGGCCGTCCTTGATGTTCGGGTTGAACGGCACGTCCTGCTTCACCGCGGCGTTGTAGGCGCGGATCTCTTCCAGGAAGGCCTTGCCGTCGACGCCTTCCAGCTTGCCCGCCAGCTCCTCCAGCGTGTCGGCCCGCACCTTGGTCACCTGCTTGATGCGGTACTCGTCGCGCAGCTGCTTGGCGACCTTCTGGTCGAAGACCTGCCAGGCGAAGTTGCCGGGCTGCTCCAGCACCACGCGGCCGTACTTGGCATAGGTGTAGTTGCGGAAGTCGGCACCCTCATCCAAGAAGCGGCGGCCATTCGCGTTGATCAGGACCGACCACGGGTAGCTGTGCTTCTGGAAGGCGTCGCCGACCGCGAGGTCGCCGTATTCCGGCGCGTTGAAATCCCACTGCACCGCGTGGCAGCCGGAGTAGTTGCCGAAAGGCGAAGCGCCGATGTCGAGCGCCATCTTGATGCCGTCGCCGGTGTTGAAGCGGGTGCCGCGCACCTTGGCCAGTTCCCAGCCCGGACCGAGGTAGCGGGTGCGCATCTCGGCATCGCCCTGAAAGCCGCCGGCCGCCAGGATGACGCTCGGCGCCTTGATGTCGTAGATGCGGCCGGGCGACTTCACCTGCACGCCCTCGACCTTGAATCCGTCATAGAGGATCCTCTGCGCCCGCGTGGCGTAGCGGATCTCGACGCCGCGCTTCTTCGCCGCTTCCGTTTCCGCCTGCACCAGGCCGGGGCCGCCGCCCCAGGCGGCGACGGTCAGGCCGCCCCAGAACTTGAACCTGCCGTCGATCTTGAAGGCCTGTTGGCCCCAGATCGGCACGAAGCGCACGCCCTTGCCGCGCAGCCACTTCATCGTCTCGAAGCTGCGGCGAACCAGGATCTCGCAGAGATCCGGGTCGGTGCGGTTGCGGGTAACGCGGAACATGTCGTCGAAGAACTGGTCTTCGGTATAGGTGCCGAAATCAGTGATGGCGATCTCGGCCTCCGTGAGGTCCGGCATGATCTCCTTCAGGTCGTCCACGCCGCGATAGGCAAAGCGGATATTGCCCGCGGTAAAGCGGGTATTGCCGCCGCATTCCTCCTCCGGCGCGCGTTCCAGCACGACCACCCGGGCGCCCTGCTCCTGGGCCGAGAGCGCGGCGCAGAAGGCGGCATTGCCGCCGCCGACAACGATGACGTCGAATTCCTCGGTGGCCATGCCGTTGATCCCTCTTGGCGCCTCTCTCGACAGGCATGTCTACAGCGCCCGCCGGCCAAGTCCAGACCGCCCCTCGGTCGGCAAGGCGCGGGTATTCGATCCTCAGGCTCTTGAAAGATTGGGCAATTGCCACCTGCCCTGCCGCTTCGCGGCGCTGCCCGGCCGCGCTAGCCTCGTCCGATGCGCAAGCTCCCGACCTGGCGGTCCCTCCTCTATGTTCCGGCCACCCGCGAAAGCTTCGTGGCGAAGGCCCATACCCGCGGCGCCGACGCGATCATCCTCGACCTTGAGGACGCGGTCGCCCCGTCCGAGAAGCCGGCAGCGCGCGCTGCGCTGGCCAAGGCGGTGCCGATGGTCCGGCAATCGGGCGCCGAGGTCTGCGTCCGAATCAACCGGCCGCTGCGCATGGCACTGCCCGACATCGATGCCGCGGTCGGCGCCGGCGCCGAGGTCCTGGTGCTGACCAAGCTGATGGGCCCCGACCATGTCCGACTGCTCGCGGAGCTCACCGCGGAAGCCGAAACCGCCCATGGCGTCCGGGTCGGCCGCACCCGCTTCATCGGCCTGGTCGAGACCGCGGCGGCGCTGACGGTGATGGAGGCAATTGCCCGGGCGGATGAGCGGCTGGTCGCGCTCGGCGCAGGTGGCGAGGACTTGGCGACCGACCTCGGCATGGAGCCGACGCCGGATGCGCTTTATGTCCCGAAAATGCTGGCGGTGGTGGCGGCGCGGGCGGCCGGCGTGCTGCCCCTCGGCTTCGTTGGCACGGTGGCCGGCATCTCCGACCTGGATGGCTACCGCGCCATGCTGCAGCGGTCGCGCGCGCTCGGCTTCGCCTGTGCCAGCTGCGTGCACCCTGCGCAGGTGCCGGTCGTCAACGAGGAATACGGTACCCGGCCGGAGGATCTCGATCGCGCGCGGCGCATGGTCGAGGCCTTCGAGGCAGCGCTCGCCCAAGGTCTCGGGGCGGTCAGCTTCGAGGGCGACATGATCGACGAACCGGTCGTGGAACGGGCGCGGCGATTGCTCGCACGCGCCCGGTAGCCACGGCCTAGTCTCAGCGGCGCGGGTTGCCCGTCACGCCGCCCGTCGCGGTGCCCGGCGTGGTATTGCCGGTCGCGCCCTTCGCCTCGTTCTCCGGATGTGCGCCGCTGACATTGGTGCCGGCGACCTCATCCACCCCGCGCGAGAGCTTGGTGCCTGGGGGGTTGCCCGGGGTGCCGTCCGGAGCGCTGCTGCCGAGGCCGCTGGTGCCCCGCGTCTCGTTCTGCGGCCGCGCCCCGCTCACGTTGGTCCCGAGGGCGTCGTCCGCTGCACGTGAGAGCTTGGTCCCCGGCGGGTTGCCCGGCGTGCCGTCCGGCGCGCTGGTCGAGCGCGTGGTGCTGCCGAGACTGCCGCCCGTCGCGGTATGCGACTCATTCTCCGGCCGCGCGCCGCTCATGTTGGTGCCCAGCACGTCGTCGGCGCCGCGCGAGAGCATGGTGCCCGGCGGGTTGCCCGGAGTGCCGTCGGGCGCGCCGCCGACCAGGGATGCGTCGGTGCGGGTGCCCGTCCCCGTCCGGGTACCCATCTGCGCCGCCGCCGTGGTGGTGCCGACGCCGGCCGCAGTGCCAAGCCCGCTGCTCGGATCGGCCGCCCCGTCGTAGCCGGTCCAGCCGCCGGCGCGATAGTCCGCACCCCGCGTCTCCGCGGTGGCGGCATTGTGCCGCTGCATGATGGACTCGACCTCGGCCGACCGGCTCTCGTCGACGCGCACGGTCACCAGGTTGCCGCCGCGGCGGACGCCCTCGGCGTAGACATGGCTCTCCTCCTCGGAAAGGCCGGAGCCGGTGAGCGCGCCGAGCAGGCCACCCGCTGCCGCGCCGACGCCAGCGCCGGTGACGGCTGCGACCAGCCAGCCCGCGGCGACGATCGGGCCAAGCCCCGGGATGGCCAGCGCGCCGAGCCCGGCGAGCAGTCCGGCGCCGCCGCCGACCAAGGTACCGAGCGTGGCGCCGGTGCCGGCGCCGCTGCTGGTCTCCTCGGTGGTGTCGCCGGTCGTGGTCGTGGTGGTGCCGTCCTCGCCGCGGTTGGCGATCAGGCTAATGTCGTCACGCTGGAAGCCGGCAGCTTCCAGGTCGCGCACGGCGGACGAAGCGTCCGAATAGCTATCGAAAAGACGTGCGATGGTGCGGGTCGCCATGGGAATACTCCGTGTCTGTTGGTTCAGCGGCCGGCGTTCGGGACGACGTTGCCCTGGTAGTCGAGCGCGACGCTCACCTGCTGCGAGCCCTGCTGCGCCTTGCCGCGCCAGATGCCCTGATCGTCCTTCTGCAGGTCGGAAACATTGGTGAAGCCGGCGGCCTCGATACGGCTCTTCGCTTGGCCCTCGGTGAAGCTGTTGGCGCCGGCCGCAGGCGTCGTCGCAGTGCGCGTGCCGTCATCGACGCGGGCGGCGGCATTGCTGTCCGAACCGCGGTTCGGCGTCGTGGCACCGCTGCGGGTTTCCGGCACCACCGGCACGGCCACGCCGGGTCGGGTGCTGTCATTGGTGGCGGCACCGGGCACGGTGCGGTCCGGCGCCGTCGTCGAGGTCTGGGCATAGGCCGGCACAGCCGCAACGGCGCCGAGCAGCGCCAGGCGGAGGAACGTCTTGCGCATTGTTTTTTCCCGTGTGGTGGTCACGCAGGCTGGTCGCCTGCTTGCATCACCCCTAACGGGATACCATCGAAAGCGTTCCGTCACAGGCGGTCTGTGCCGAAAGTGTCACAGCGCTGGATGTCGCCGCTCTCAAGCCCGGTGCGGAACCAGCGCACCCGCTGGGCGGAGCTGCCGTGGGTGAAGCTCTCGGGCACCACATATCCCTGCGCGCGGCGCTGCAGCCGGTCGTCGCCCACCGCGGCAGCGGCACCGATCCCGGATTCGACATCGCCTGGCTCCAGGATCCGACGCATCTGCTCGGTCCGGTTCGCCCAGATGCCGGCGAAGCAATCGGCCTGCAGCTCGATGCGGACCTGCAGGGCATTCGATTCCGTCTCGCCCATGCCGCGCCGCTCCCGGTCGACCTTGCCGAGGATGCCGAGCTGGTTCTGCACGTGGTGGCCGACCTCATGCGCGATAACATAGGCGCGGGCGAATTCGCCGGGCGCGCCGAGCTTGCGCTCCATGTCGCGGAAGAAGGCGGTGTCGAGATAGACCTTGCGGTCGTTCGGGCAATAGAAGGGGCCGACCGCGGTCTGGGCGAAGCCGCATGCGCTCTGCGTGCCGCCACTGAAGAGCACCAGGTTGGGCGGCTCGTACTGACGATTGGCACGGCGGAAAATGTCGGACCAGGCATCCTCGGTCGTCGCCAGCACCTGGGAGACGAAGCGGCGCGCGCCGTCGTCCTGTCCCGCAGGTGGGGCGCTGCGGTTTTCCGTCACCTGACTCTGCGGCGGGGCTTCCTCGCCGCCGCCAAGGATGACGCGGGGATCGACGCCGAAGAACAGCGCCAGCAGCACCAACGCCACCGTCCCGAGCCCGCCGCCGGCGACTCCGATCGGAATGCCACCACGGCCGAAGCCACCGCCACCGCCGCGGCGGTCCTCGACATTCTCGCTTTCGCGTTCACCGTCCAGGCGCATGGCCCACCCCTCTTGCGTTGCGCAAGAAAAACGTCAAGGCGGGAACGAGGTTCCATCGATCGCAACCGGGATGCGGCGGCCCCGTTTGCCTGGCTGTGCCCCGCCAAAAAGCGGAAAAGCCTGTGCCGGGGGGCGCCGTGGCGGCTGATGCACTGCAGGAAGGGGTGTATTCATGCCATCATCCAACAGGCGTACCCTGCTCGGCGCCGCCGCCGTTGGCGCCAGCGGACTCGTTTCATTTGAGCACATCGCGGAGGCGGCGCAGGAAGCCGCCGCCAATGATCACGGCAAGCCGGGCGAGGGCGGCTTCGGCCGGCAGGCGGTGCAGTTGCCCGCGGGCGCCAAGGTCGCCTATCACGACCCGAAGGACGTGGCGGCGATGCCGGATTTCCGCTTCTCGCTTGACGGCAACGTGCCGAAGATCACCTCCGGCGGCTGGGCAAAGGAGGCGACGGTCCACCAGTTCCCCATCAGCAAGGGGATCGCCGGCGTCCACATGTTCCTCAATCCCGGCGCTTCGCGCGAGCTGCATTGGCACGCGATCGCGGCCGAATGGGCCTTCGTCATTTCCGGCCGTTGCCAGACCATGGTGTTGGAACCCTCGGGCGCCAGCGAGATCAACAACTACATGCCGGGCGACCTCTGGTACTTCCAGAAGGGGCATGGCCATTCGATCCAGACGATTGGCAACGAGCCCTGCCACTTCATCCTGTCCTTCGACAACGGCGCCTTCTCGGAACACGGCACCTTCAGCATCACCGATTGGATGGACGTGACGCCGAAGGACATGCTGGCCAAGGAATTCGGCGTGCCGCGCGACATCTTCGACGCCTTCCCGAAGGGCGAAACCTATATCCAGGCCGGGCCGGTGATCCCGGTCTCGGACGCGATGGACGCGCCATGGCCGCGTGAATCAACTCACAAGTTCCGCCTGCTGCAGGACCGCCGAGCTGTGCGCGACTTCGAGGGCGGCCAGTTCTACCTGGCGACCATTGAGGAGTTCCCGGCCTCGAAGACCATGTCCGGCGGGATCATGGTGATGAAGCCCGGCGAGATGCGGAAGCTGCACTGGAACGTCAATGCCAACGAATGGCACTACTACCTGAAGGGCAAGGGCCAGGTCGCGATGTTCGGCTCCGGCGGCCGCGGCAAGGTCGCCGAGTTCAGCCCGGGTGACGTCGCCTACATCCCGATGGGCTTCGGCCATGCCATCCGCAACACCGGGACCGAGGACCTCGAGATGGTCCAGACCTGGGACAACCCGCTCTTCGAGGAGATCGACCTCGACAGGTGGATCGCCGCCAGCCCGCGCTACCTGCTGCAGAACAACTTCGCCGGTGTTTCGCCGGACAACATCGGCAAGCTGAAGCAGGGCTGACGTGGCCCGCGCGGCTCAGGCATCGCCTGGGCCGCGCACCACACCCGACCTGCAGAGGCGTTCGTACTCCGCCTCGCCCAGCACCGGCGCCAGGATCTGCGCGTTGTGCTCGCCGATCTGTGGCGCCGGTCGGGCCAGGATGCCGGGCGTCGCCGACAGCCGCGGCACCATGCCATGCATCGGCAGCCAGCCGCCCGGCATTTCATCGTCCGGCACCTCGATCACCGCCTCGCGCTCGGCGACGTAGCGGTCGTGCTCCAGCATTTGGGCGTCCATGATGGGGCCGATGGTGACGCCCGCCTTGTCGAAATGCGCCAGCGTCTGCTCGAGTGTGAGCGCCGCGATATAACCGGCAATGATGGCGTCCAGCTCTTCGCCATGGCGGACGCGGTCGGCATTGGTGCGGAAGCGGGGGTCGGTGATCAGCTCCTCCCGCCCGATGCTCCGCAGCAGCTTCTCCGTCATCCCCTGCGTCGAGGCCGAAAGGCAGACCCAGCCGCCGTCGCTGGTGCGGTAGGCGTTGCGCGGCACGGCATTGGTGCTGCGGCTGCCGGTGCGTGGCTTGGGCTGGCGGGTCAACTGCCAGTTGGCGTGCTGCGGCTCCATCATCACGTGGATCGGGTCGAAGAGCGTCAGGTCGATCACCTGCCCCTGCCCCATGGCTTCCGCGTGACGCAGCGCGATCATCGCGGTCGCCGCGCCGTACAGCCCGGCATAGCCGTCCGCCATGTACATCGGCGGCAGCACCGGCTCGCGGTCGGCGAAGCCGTTCACCGCGGCGAAGCCGGAATAGCCCTCGACCAGGGTGCCGAAGCCGGGCTTGTGGCGGTAGGGCCCGTCCTGCCCCCAGCCGCTGACACGGACGATCACCAGCGCCGGGTTGATCGCCAGCAGCACCTCGGGCGAGAGGCCCATGACTTCGAGGATGCCGGGGCGGAAGCTCTCGACGAGCATCGCCGCGCCCGCGACCATCCGCTTCACCACGGCGATCGCTTCCGGGTTCCGCAGGTCGAGGCAGACCGAGAGCTTGTTGCGTGACAGCGTCTTCCAGGTGGTGGAGATGCCATTGATCCGCCAGGCGCGCAGCGTGTCGCCCTCGGGCGGCTCCACCTTCACCACCTCGGCGCCGTGGTCGGCCAGCACCTTGGTCAGCAGGTTGCCCGCGACCAGGCGCGAGAGGTCTACGACGCGGACACCCTGCAGGGCGCCGGTGGCGGCGGGGTCGAAATGGCGGCGGTGCGGCATGGTGGTCCCGTTCATTCGATCCGTATGTTCGCCGCCTCCGCCACCTTGCGCCAGCGGTCCATGTCGGCGCGCAGGACGGCGGCGAATTCATCGTAGGGGCCGGGCGACGGCACGGCCCCCTCGGCCTCGTAGATGCGGCGGAGCGAGGGCTCGGCCAGGGCCTCGGTGACCGCGGCATGGATGGCGCGGCGCACCGGCGGCGGCAGGCTCTTCGGCGCCAGCAGGCCCCACCAGATATCCGCCTCGTAGTCCACGCCCTGCTCGCGCACGGTGCGCACCGCCGGCACCTCGGGCGGCAGCATCCCGCCCGGCGCAGCGGCGGCGATGACCCTGACGCGGCCCTCGCGGATCGCCGCATTGGCGCTGGCGACGGTGGTGATGACCAGCTGGATCGTCCCGGCGATCAGGTCGGTCACCGCCTGGGCGGTGCCCTTGTAGGGCACATGGGTCATGCGGATGCCGGCGGCCTGGCAGAAATACTCGCTGACCACATGGTTCAGCCCGCCGGTGCCGGAGGAGCCGTAATCCACCGCGCCCGGCCGCGCCTTCGCCCAGGCGACCAGCGACTGCACGTCGCGCGGCGGGAAGTCGGGGTTAGTCAGGAGGTAGTAGGGCGCGCGGGCCAGGATGGCGACGGCATCGAAGCTGCGTTCGGCGTCCCAGCTGGTCTTCTGCAGCACCGCCGAGGTGGCGAAGGAGGAGGAGGTGACCATCAGCGTATGGCCGTCCGCCGGTGCCTGCGCCACCGCCGTCGCGCCGATCGAGCCGCTGGCACCGCCGCGGTTCTCGACGACGAAGGGCTGGCCGAAGCGGGATTGCAGGCGCTCGGCGAGCGGCCGGGCCATGACGTCGTTGGAGCCGCCCGGCGGGAAGGGCACGACGACGCGCACCGGTCGCGTCGGCCAGACCGCTTGCGCGCGGGCGATGGTGGGTGCAGCGAACGTGGCGCCAAGCAGCAGGCGGCGGGCGATCATCGCGGTGCTTCCCTATTCGGCCGGCCGGATGTCCTGCGGCCGGCTGCGCTCGTCGGCGCGGCCGTCATGCCGCAGGCCCCGGCGCATGGCCCAGACATTGACCTGGAAATGGGTGGTGAGGATCGCGGCGTCGTCCACCATGGCGACGCGCGTCGCCTCCTGCAGCATCCGCTCCCGCGCCCCGGGATCGAGGATGTTCATGGCCGCCAGCACCCGCTTGTCGAATTCCGGGTTGGAATAGCGGCTGCGGTTGACCGCGCCCATCCCGCTCGCCGGATCCCAGGTGCCGAGGGCGGCGCGCAGCCCGGCGGACGGCTCGCCGGAGGAAGAGCCCCAGGAGACCAGGAAGGCGGAGAATTCCTGCCGGCTGGCGCGCGAGATGAAGGACGCATAGGGCGCCGCCTCCACCGCCGTGCGCACGCCGGCGCGGCTCCACATCTGCGCGACCGCCTGCAGGATGCGCGCATCGTTGAGGTACCGGTCGTTCGAGCCGTGCAGGGTCAGGCGGAACCCCTGGGGATAACCGGCTTCGGCCAGCAGGCGGCGCGCGGCCTCGGTGTCGATCTCCGGCACCGGGATCGTCGGATCGTAGCCATAAGCGCCGGGCGGCATGAACTGGCCGGTCGGCACCGCGACACCCTCCATCACCCGCTCAACGATCGCCCGGCGGTCGAGGGCGAGCGACAGCGCCCGGCGTACCCGTACATCCTTCAGCGGGTTGCGCGGCAGGGGCTTGCCGTCGTTGTCGGTGACAAAGGGCGTCGGCCCGTCCCGCAGGTGATCGAAGGCGAGGTAGAGGTGCCGGAGGCTCGGCTTGTCCGAGACGGCGAGGCGCTGGTCGCGGCGCAGCCGGGCGATGTCGCTGGTCGGCACCTGGTCGATGAACTCGACGTCGCCCGAGAGCAGCGCGGCGACCCGGGCGCTGTCGTTCAGGATGAGCCGGTAGGTCACGCGCTGCCAGGGCAACGCCCCGCCCCACCAGCCATCGTTGCGAGCCAGTTCCATCCGGTCGCCGCTGCGCCAGGACTGCAGCCGCCAGGGGCCGGTGCCGATGGCGAGCTCGCCGGAGTTGAAGCCCTCCGTCGTCGCATCGCGGTGGATGACGTGGTGCAGGACGGCGACCTGCGAGATGTCGTTCGGCAGCACCGGGGAGGCGCCGCCGGTGCGCAGGCGGAAGCGGCGGTCATCAAGGATCTCGACCGCCCGCACCTGGCGGGTGAAGACGGTGAAGGCGCCGGGGCTGTTGGCGACGCGCGGCACCCGGGCCAGCGTGAAGGCGACGTCCTCCGCGGTGAGCGGCGCGCCATTCTGGAAGCGGACGCCCTCGCGCAGGGTGAACTCCCAGCCATCGCCATCCGCGGCCGGCTCCCAGCGCTCGGCAAGGCCCGCCTGCAGCCGGGAGTCGCCGTCCTGCTGCAGCAGGGTGTCGAACAGCATCGAGGCGACAGTGTTGTTGGGCCCGATATTGTGGAAATGCGGGTCGATCGATGTGACGGGCGCGCCGACCGCCATGATCAGCGTCTGCGCCGCGGCCGGCAGGGCCAGCAGCGCGGCGAAAAGGCCGAGGCGGAGGCTCACGCCGGCTCCGCCACCACCGGGTTGCGCAGGATGCCGATGCCGCTGATCTCGACCTCGACCACGTCGCCGGGCTTGAGCCAGGGCGGCGGCTTGCGGGCATGGGCCACGCCCTCGGGCGTGCCGGTGGCGATGACGTCGCCGGGCGAGAGCGAGGTGAAGGCGGAAATGTACTCGATCAGCTCGGGGACCGAGAGGATCATGTCGCTGGTCCGGGTATGCTGCCGGCGTTCGCCGTTCACCCGGGTCTCCAGCGTCAGCGCCGCCGGGTCGGGGATCTCGTCGGCGGTGACCAGCCAGGGGCCGAGCGGGCCAGTGCTGGGGAAGTTCTTCCCCGCCGTGACCGAGTGCTTCTGGTAGTCGCGCAGGCTGCCGTCGTTGAAGATGGTATAGGCGGCGACGTGGTCGAGCACCTGCGCTGCCGGGATCCGGCGGCCCGGCCTGCCGATGACCACGGCCAGCTCGCCCTCGTAGTCGAAATGCGTGGAGTTGACGGGTCGCCAGAGCGGCGCGCCATGCGCGATGATGGTATCGGCGAGGCGGGCAAAGATCCGCGGGTTCTCCGGCACCTCCCGACCCGCGCTTTCGGCCACATGGGCGCGGTAGTTCAGGCCAACGCAGAGCACCTTCCGAAGCGGCGAGGGCACTGCGGGAAGCAGCGTGACATCGGCCAGGGCGAAGTCGGGCGCCGCGGCGGCATGCGCAACCAGGTCCGGCAGCGCACCCGCGGCAAGCGCGGCGGAGATATCCGCATGCGGCGTGCGGCGGCCGAGATCGACGATGCCATCCGGCGTGACGATGCCGAAGGACGGGCCGGCTTGCGTGGCATAGCTGGCGATGCGCATCGGTCAGGCCGCCCGCAGCCACTGGTGACGAAAGCCCGGATCAAAGACGCTCTCCGCCATCACCTGGCAACGCAGCATCAGCCGTTCCTCCTGCGGGCCGTAATCCGGGATGGCGTTGTGCAGCGTGCCGAGATGATCCCAGATCAGCACGTCGCCGACCGTCCAGCTATGTGCGTACTGGTACTTCGCCTGAAGCTGGTGGGCGAAGAGGAAGTCCAGCATCTCCCGGCTCTCCGCCTCGGGCAGTTCCAGGATGCGCTCGGCATAGCCGGGATTGCAGTAGAGCACGGTGCGGCCGGTGATCGGATGGGTCATGAAGACGGGGTGCACCGCCGGCGGGCGCTTGGCGCGCTGTTCCGGCGTCAGCGGCGCGCGGGCGCTGCCGGGGCGGGTCCGCATGTTCTCCCAGAAGACGTTGAAGTCGTGCCGCGCGGTCATGCCGGCGAGCCGCGCCTTGATCTCGGCGGGCAGGTCCTCATAGGCCGCGTGCATGTTGGCAAACAGCGTGTCGCCCAGGGACCTGCCGTCGCGCTCGGGCACCTTCACCGCGTAGAGCACGTTCACGAAGCCCTTGGTCGCGGTGTAGGACATGTCGGTGTGCCAGTCCTGCCCGGCATCGGCGATGCCGATCGGCTCGCCGTTCTCGACGACGTTGGAGAGGATGCCGACCTCCGGCACATCCCGGTGATGGAACTTCCCGGTCACCGAGCCCTGGATGCTGCCGAAGCGCCGCGAAAAGTCGCGGAGGTCGCGTGCCTCGATCCGCTGGCCCGGAATGCGCAGCACGCCGTGCTCGCCGAGCGCCCGCAGGACGACGGCGAAATCGGCATCCGCCAGGGGCCGGGTCAGGTCCAGCCCGTGCACGGTGGCGCCCAGCACGGCGCCGGTCGGTTCGATCGAGAGCATGGTTGTTTCCTCCGCGGGCGGGAGTCTGTCACCCCTGGCCGCCGCGTCAACGCCTCAGCCGGGCTGGATCGTCGCGCCGAGCTGCCCGTCCTTCGCCGCGCCGGCATAAAGGATGGCAAGCTGCCGATCCATGATCGCCTTGTGCCGCGCCAGGGCATGCGGGTGCAGGTCCGCCTCCGGCGCGGTCTCGTGCTCGAAATGGCCGAAGCTGTCATGGCCGCGTACCAACAGCGCGCTGTCCCGCGGGCCGCCCAACTGGCGGACATGGGTCGGGACGTAGCGCACCGCGAGGCCGATCCGTGGCCAGCCCGCGCGGTTCGGCTCCGAGCCATGCACGATCAGCACGTGGTGCAGGCTCATCTCGCCGGGTTGCAGGCTGATGTCGACCGCTTCCGCGTCGTTCACCTGCACCGCGACCTCCTGCCCGCGCGAGAGCAGGTTGTCCTGCGCGAAGGTATCGGTATGCGGGACCTTGGTCCGGTGCGTGCCCGGCACCACGCGCATGTTGCCGCTTTCCGGGATGCTGGGCGTGAAGGCGATCCAGGCGGTGACGACCTCGGGGCTCGACAGGCCCCAATAGGTGCCGTCCTGGTGCCACGACACGTAGGCCGGGTCGCGCGCGTCCTTCATGAAGAACTGGCTGCTCCAGCAGAGCAGGTTCGGCCCCAGCACGCTCTCGACCGCATCCAGCACCGCGGGGTGCCGCACCAGGTCGCAGATCCAGGGAAAGAGCAGATGCGGCTTCTGGTTCATCCGCCCGGTGAGCCTGCCGCCGAGCCTCGCTTCCGTCGCCCGCAGCCGGGCCAGCATCGCCTCCGCCTCGGGCGGCGCGAAGGCGCGGATCGGGAAGTGGTAGCCCAGCCGGCCGTAGTCGGCGACCGCGGCTGCGGAGAGGGAGGCGGGCATGCGTTATCCTCCGCGCCCCGTCCCGGGGCTTGCGGCGAAGGCGAGCATGCCGCGCCCGCAACTGTCAATCGCGCGGCTTGCCGCGGCCCGGGCTGCCGCCTAGCGTTCCCGCGAGACCGGAGGATCATCCATGGACACGCTCCTGCCCATCGCCGCCCGCGCCGGCGCCTTGCTGAAGGCGCGCGGGGAGACCATCGCGGTGGGGGAAAGCGCGACCGGTGGGCTCGTCTCGGCGGCGCTGCTCGCGGTGCCCGGCGCCAGCGCCTATTTCCTCGGTGGCGGCGTTGTCTATACGCGGGCCGCACGGACCACGCTGCTGGGCGTCCCGGTCGCGGCGCTCAAGGCGGCGGCGCCGGCCTCCGAGGAGATGGCCGCGCTGCTCGCGCAGGCGGCGCGCGAACGCCTCGGCGCCGCCTGGGGCCTGGGCGAGGCCGGTGCGGCGGGGCCGACCGGCAACAGCTACGGCCATGCCGCGGGGCATGGCGTCCTCGCGGTCGCCGGCCCGGTCAGCCGCTCCCTCACCATCGAGACCGGCAATACCGACCGCGTGGCGAACATGCGCGTCTTCGGCGCGCGGCTGCTGACGCTGCTGGTGCAGTGCCTCGAGGCCGCGCCTCAGAAGTAGCCGAGGCCCATGATGCCGTCGGGGCCCAGATCCTCGCCGGCCAGCTTCCGCCCGATCAGGTCGCGCAGGGTCTCCGAGGCACCGCCGCCGAGCGAGCCGTAGCGCGCCCCCCGGTACAACCGCGACACCGGATATTCGTCGGTGAAGCCGAAGCCGCCATGCAGCTGCACCGCCTCATTGGTCACGCGGATCGCCATCTCGTTGCAGAAAACCTTGGCGGTCGCCGCCAGGAAGGGGTCGGGGAACGGGTCGGCGGTCCAGCAGGCGCGGTAGAGCAGGCCGCGCGCCGCCTCGATATCCTTGTACATGTCGGCCAGCTTCCAGCGCACGCCCTGGAAATCGGCGATCGGCTTGCCGAAGACCGGCCGGTCCCGCACGTAGCGCGTGGTCTCGTCGAAGGCGCCCTCGGCCAGGCCGAGGCTGATCGACGGGTTGAGACAACGCTGGGTGTTGAAGGCGGTCAGCAGCCGCTTGAAGCCGTCCTCGCGCAGGACGAGGTTCTCGAGCGGCACTTCCATGTCGTTGAACTGCACCTCGTGCAGGTTCTCGCCGCCCATGGTGTGGTAGGTGCCGGTCACCGCCAGGCCCGGCGTGCCGCGCTCGACCAGCACGCAGCCGATGCCCTCGCGGCCCGGGCGGCCGTCGATGCGGGTGAAGACGACGAACATGCCGGCTTCCTCCGCCCGGCTGATCAGCGTCTTGCTGCCGTTGACGATGACGCGGTCGTGCTTCACCACCGCATTGGTTCGGTAGTTCGCCACGTCGGTGCCGGCATGCGGCTCGGTCATGCAGATCGACAGGATGCAGTCGCCGCTGACCACCGCGGGCAGGATGCGGGCGCGGATGCCCTCTGGCGCATACCTGGCGATGACGCGGGTCTGCACCCCCGCCTCGCCCAGCACCGCCATCGCCGTGGGGTAGCAAACCTTGGCGATCTCCTCGAGGACCAGCGCCGTCTCGAAGACCGGCAGGCCCAGGCCGCCATACTCCTCCGGCACCGTCATCCCGAGCACGCCGAGACCCGCGAGGTCGCGGATATTGTCCCAGGGGAAGGTGCCGTCCATCCAGCGCAGCGCCCGCTGGCGGAAGGTGGTCTGCGCCATTTCCCGCACCGGCGCGATCAGCGCGCGCTGCTCGTCGGTCAGCCTGAATTCCATCGGAGTCTTCCGCGTTGCAGTGGTCACCCGTGGGTCGCCGCAGGCCGGGGAGAAGGTATTCTCCCCGGACCCCTCATCTATTTTTCTGAGTCCGGCACTCGCCGCGCGGCGGCAGCCGCCTCCCAAAAAGGAAGGCTGGGATCTGGGGAGGGAATACTTTTTCCTCCCCAATCCTGCCTTCCGAACCAGCACTCAGCCCCGGAACTGCGCCCCGCCATCCACGTCGAGCGTCGCGCCCGACAGATACCCGCCGCGCGGGCTAGCGCAGAAGACCGCGAGATCGGCGATTTCCTCCGGCTTTCCCGCCCGGCCCAGAGGCAAACCGGCCAGCATCTCCTCCCAGCGGCTCTCGTCTCCGAACTTCGTCTTCGCGCGGCTCTTCGACAGGGTGATGATGCGGTCCGTCATGGTGGCCCCCGGCGCGATGCCGACCACGCGCACGTTGTGGTCCGGCGACTTGCCGCCGAGCGCCGCGGTGAAGGCGATGAGCGAGGCATTGCCCGCCGCGCCGCAGATGTAGTCCGCACGCGGCCCGCGCCCCGCCATGCCGATGATGTTGACGATGACGCCGTCCCGCTTCGCCTCCATCCCCGGCAAATAGAGCTGCGTCAGGTGGATGTAGCCGAAGACCTTCAGCGCCCAGGCCTGCTGCCAGCGGTCGAGGCTGATGTCGTGCACCGTGCCGCCCGGGATGGCGCCGGCATTGTTCACCAGCACGTCGATCTCGGGATGCGCCGCATGCAGCGCGGTGCGCGCCGCGCTCTCGCCGAGGTCGCCGGCGAAGACGGCGACATTCACGTTGTGCCGGCCGCGGAGGGCGGCGGCGGCCGTCTCCAGCGCCGCCGGGTCGCGCGAGGCGAGGATCACGTCGCAGCCCTCCGCCGCGAAGGCCTGGGCGCAGGCCAGGCCGATCCCCTTCGAGCCGCCGGTGACCAGCACGCGCTTGCCGCGGATGTCCATGTCCATGGTCGTGTTCCCCGCTTGCGGAGCCGCTTGGCGCATGCGAACCGCTTCGGCTCACCGCGCGGGCCCCGTCCTTCCGCATGACTATCGCCGCCGTCACCGGCCGTCGCAAGACCGTGGCCGCCGCCCTCGGCCTGCTCGCCGGCTGCGTCCGTCCTGCGCCGCCGACCTGCGCCGCGCGGCCGGAAGGCGCCATGGCCTGGGTGGTCGACCAGGGCTGGCATACCGAGATCGCGCTCGACGCCGCGACGCTGCCGGAGCCCCTCGCCGGCCTGCGCGCGCTGTTCCCCGGCGCCTGGACGCTCGCCTTCGGCTTCGGCAAGCGCAGCTATGTCCTGGCGGAGGCAGGGAATATTTCGGAACTGCTGCTGGGGCCCCTGCCCGGCCCCGGCGTCATCCAGGTGAAAGGCCTGCGCGTCGCGCCGCGTGAGGCCTGGCCCGGCCGCGTCACCGCCCTGCCCTTGAATGATGAAGGTCTGGCCGCGCTTGCCGGCTTTTTGTGGGAGAGCATCGCCCCGGAGGCCGCGGCGCAGTCGCTGCAGGGCAGCCTGTTCCTCGCGGCCAGCCGCGACTACACGCTCGGCTTCACGTGCAATACCTGGACAGCGGCGGCGCTGCGGCGCGCCGGCCTGCCGGTCGATCCCGCCGGAGTGGTGCTGGCCGACGCCGTGCTGGCGCAGCTCCGCCCGATCGGCTGTACGGCCTGAGGCGCCCTAGCGGCAGGGCGGGGCGTATCCGCCGGGGCAGACCACGGCGCTGCCCTGCGGCACCACGATCACCTGGCGCGGCTCCGGGCTGCTGAAGGTCGGGCTGCAGCCCGCCAGCAGGCCGAGGAGACTGGCAGCGAACGCGATCCTGGCCATGGGCAACCTTCCCTCAATGCGATTGGCTGCCGAGGGTGGGAAGGATCGGCGGTTGCCGCAACGGCGCGCGAGGCCGTCTCGCGCGCCGTTGATGCTGCGCACCGATCCGTGCGGGCTCACAGCCGCGGCGCGATGCCCGAGATGCCGGTTGCCTGTTCCAGTTGCGCCAATGCCAGCAGATAGGCGTAGCGCGCCTGGTTGGATTGGATGCGCGTGGCGTTCAGCGTGCGCAGCGCGTCCAGCACGTCGATCAGTGACCGGCCGCCGGCGAGGTAGGCCTGCTCGGTGCTGCGATAGGCCTCTTCCGCCCGGTTCAGCGCGCCGCCGGTGAACAGTGTCAGCAGTGCGCGCGCCTGTTCGTAGGTTGCCCAGGCGGCGGCGAAGTCGGCGCGCGCCTGCAGCAGGGTGGCGCGTGCCTGCGCCTCGGCCTGGCCGGCCTGGGCGCTGGCGACGCCGACATTTCCCTCGATGATCCGGCGGGTGAAGATCGGCACCGAGAGCTGGATGCCGAAGCTGTTCACCGCGTTCAGCTGGTCGGTCGAGTTCGGCAGGTCCTGCGACAGCCGCGACCGGGCCCAGCTGCCGTTCACAGTCACGTCGCGCGAGCGCCCGGCCTCGGCCAGCAGCCGGTTGGAATTGGCCGCGGCATATTGCCGCTGCGCCGCGACGACATCGGCTCGGCTCCCGATGCCCCGCGCCAACTCGTCGCGGCCGATGCCGAGTTGCGGCACCTCGTTGAACCGGCCGCGCAGGTCGAAGGCGACCGGGGATAGAATGGTCCGAACGCTGGTCGGCGCGCTGGCCGGGCCCGACGGCGCCGCGGCGCGCTGGCTGGGCGGCACCGCGCCGAGCGCCCCCGGCACCGCCGGCGTGATGCCGAGCGCGCCGATCTGCCCGGCCCCCGGCTGGAAGGCGGCCGGATCGGCCGAGAGCAGCGCCGCCACCGCGGCAACGCCGGCGGCATAGGCCTGCGCATTGGTCGTCACGTCCGGCTCGAATTGCAGCCGGCTGGCCTGGAAGCGCAGCAGGTCGCCTTCCGGGATGGCGCCGTCGCGCAGCTGGCGGCGCAGCAGCGTCTCGGTCCGGTCGAGACTCATCCGGTTGCCGAGCGCGACCTCGAGGTTGGCGCGGGCCAGCAGCGCGCCGAGGAAGGCTTGCCGCAGGGTAAAGAGCTGGGTGCGGACGGTGTCCAGCACCTGCGCCTCGGCCGCGCCGATCTGGTCCTCGGCGACGCGCGTGCGGAGCGTCCGCTTGCTGCCGCGCTCGACCAGCACCTGCAGCCCGGCGACGATGTTGTTGCTCGGGCTGAGGAAGCGGGCACCCTTGATGGCGCCGGCCTGGGTTTCGTTGAACTGGGCGAAGCTGTTGCCGACCGTCACCTGCGGCGGCGGCAGGGAGGCGGCGACGAGCCGGTTGGCCCGTGCCGCATCGACGCCGCGCCGCGCGGCGATCACCGCGAGGTTGCGGTCGATCAGCAGCTGCTCGGCCGCCGCCAGGCTCAGCGGTTCCGTCCCCTTGCCCAGCGGCAGGGGCAGGCTGCCCACGGCAGCGGGCGCCGGGGTCGCGGGTGCCGTCGGAGAGGTGGTCGCCGTCTGGGCCAGGGCCGGCGGTGCCAGCAGCGCGACGCCGAGCAGCAGGGCGGGCCGCAGCCTCATGCCCGCAGGCCCAACGCCCGCGCCGAGGCGTTTTCCTGCCGCAGGTGGCGCGGCTTGCCGAAGAGATCGATCATGACGGGGAAGACCACGAGGATGAAGAGCGGGACGAGCCCGATGCCGCCGACGACGACGAGGGCGAGCGGCTTCTGCACGTCGGCGCCGATCCCGGTGGCCAGCGCCATGGGCAGCAGGCCGGTGAAGCTGGCGAAGCAGGTCATGAAGACCGGCCGCATCCGGTCGGTGCCGGCCTGGTCCAGCGCGGTGCGCCAGGGCATGCCTTCCAGCCGCAGGTGGTTGAAGTGCGACAGCATGATGATGCCTTCCATCACCGTGATGCCGAACAATGCCAGGAATCCGATCGCCGCGGGGACCGAGAAGTTGAGCCCGGCCACGGCCAGCGCGGCGATGCCGCCGGTCAGCGACAGCGGAACGATGCCGAAGACCAGCAGCGTCTCCCGCAGCGTGTTGAACTGCACGTAGAGCAGCACGAGGATGAGGGCGAGCGCCGCCGGCACCACCACCATCAGCCGGCCCAACGCCTCCTGCAGGTTGCGGAACTCGCCGAGCCAGTCCAGCCGGTAGCCCGGCGGCAGCTCGACCCGCTGCGCCACCAGCGCCTGCGCCTCGGCCACCGTGCTGGCCGGGTCGCGGCCGCGGACCGAGAATCGGATCGGCACGTAGCGGCTGGCATCCTCGCGGTAGATGTAGGACACGCCGGAGACCAGCCGGATCTCCGCCACGTCGGCCAGCGTCGCCGCGCGGTTCCCGCCGACCGGCACCCGGCCGATCGCCTCCATGCTGTCGCGATAGGGCGCGGCGAGCCGGACGATCAGCGGGAAGTTGCGGTCGCCGCCGGGCTCGTAGAGCCGGCCCGCCTCGCTGCCGCCGATCGCCGCCTGCACGACCTCGTTGATGTCGCCGACCGAGAGGCCGAAGCGCGCGGCGCGCGCCCGGTCGATCTGCACCGCAACGGTCGGCTGGCCGAGCGAGCGGAAGACCGCGAGGTCGGCGACGCCCTCGACCTCCGTCATCACGCGGCGGATCTCCTCCGCCTTGTGGGCGATGATGTCGAGCTCCGGCCCATAGACCTTGATGGCATTGGCGCCCTTCACGCCCGAGGCCGCCTCCTGCACGTTGTCGCTGATTGCCTGGGCGTAGCTGAACTCGATGCCGACGAACTCCCGGCTCAACCGGGCCTGCATGGCATGCACCAGCCCATCGCGGTTCTTCGCCGTGGTCCATTCGTCCGGCGGCTTCAGCGGCAGGAAGAATTCGGCATTGAAGAAGCCGGCGCTGTCGGTGCCATCGTCCGGCCGGCCCTGCTGGCTGGTCGCGGTGATGACCTCGGGGAATTCCATCAGCACGCCGCGGATGCGGTTCACCGTGCCGTTGCCCTCCTCGAGGCTGATGGTCCCGGGCATGGTGGCGCGGACCCAGAGGTTGCCTTCCTCGAGCGTCGGCAGGAATTCGGCGCCGAGGGTCGAGAGCAGCAGCAGCGCCAGGCCGAAGAGCGCCGCCGCCAGGGCGACGCAGACCAGCCGTGCCCGCATCGCCAGGCCATAGAGCCGCCGATGCGCCCAGCGCAGCGCGCGGACCACGTGGGTGTCCTGCTCCCGGCTGTTCTCGCTCAGCATCGCCGCGGCGAGCGCCGGGGTGACCGTGAAGGTCGCCAGCAGCGCGCCGATGATCGCATAGGCGTAGGTCTTCGACATCGGGCCGAAGATCCGGCCCTCGATCCCGCCCAGGGTGAAGAGCGGGATGAAGGCGGCGATGATGATCAATGCCGAGAAGAAGATCGCCTTGTCGACCTCCCCCGCCGCCCGGAGGACGGTCAGCGACAAACCGGAAAGCTCCTTCGACCCGGCCGGCGGGATGTAGCGGTGCGCTGCCTGCCGCGCCAGGCCGAGATGGCGGTAGATGTTCTCCACCATGATGACGGTCGCATCGACCAGCAGGCCGAAGTCGAGCGCCCCGAGCGACAGCAGGTTGGCGCTCTCGCCCCGGCTGAGCATCAGCAGGATGGCGAAGAGGAAGGCGAAGGGGATGGTGGCCGCCACCACCAGCGCGCCGCGGAAGTCGCCGAGGAAGAGGTACTGGATGACCAGGATGAGGATCACGCCCTCGATGATGTTGTGCACCACCGTCCGGGTGGTGATCTTCACCAGGTCCTCGCGGTCATAGAGCGGGTGGATCTTCACGCCCGGCGGCAGAACCCCGCCGGCATTGATCCGCGCCACCTCGGCCTGCACGCCGCGGATGGTCGGCAGGGTCTGCTCACCGCGCCGCATCAGCACGGTGGCCAGCACCACGTCGTCGTCGTCCTCGTGCCCGGCGATGCCGAGCCGCGGGGTATTGCCGATCTCCACCGTGGCGAGGTCGGAGAGGAGCACCGGATTGCCGCCCTCGGCCGAGACCACCACGCCGCGGATGTCGTCGAGGTTGCGGATCAGCCCGATGCCCTGCACCACCGCCGCCTGCGGCCCGATCCGGATGGTGCCGGCGCCGACCGTCGCATTGCCGGCGCGCACCGCCTGGATCACCTGCGGCAGCGCCAGGCCATGGGCTGCCAGCCGCGGCAGGTCGATGACGATGTTGTAGCTCTTCGTCAGCCCGCCGAAGGAGGTGACGTCGATCACCCCCGGCACCCGCTTGAAGCGACGGTCGAGCACCCAGTCCTGCAGCGTCTTCAGGTCGGCCAGCGAATAGCCGGGCGGGCCGACCAGCCGGTAGCGCATGATCTCGCCGATCGGGCTGAGCGGTGAGATCTGCGGCTGCGCGCCCTCCGGCAGGCCGTCGAGCTGGCCGAGCCGGTTCAGCACCTGCTGCAGCGCCTGGTCGTAGGTATAGTTGAAGTTGAACTGCACCCGCACGTCCGAGAGGCCGAAGAGGCTGGTCGAGCGCACCGAGGTCAGGTTCGGCAGCCCGGCCATCGCGACCTCGACGGGGATGGTGACGTAGCGCTCGATCTCCTCGGCGGACTGGCCGGGGTTCTGGGTGATGATGACGACCTGCGGCGGCACCGGGTCCGGGTAGGCCTCGATGTTCAACTTGGTGAAGCCGACCAGGCCGATGACGATGAAGGTGAAGAACAGCAGGATCACCAGCGGCCGGCGCTGCAGGGAGAAGGCGACGATCTGGCGCATGGCTGGTGTCCCGGCAGGGGTCGGGGCGGCTTGCCGCCGCCCCCTTCACGTCATTCCTGAAACCTGGTCCCGGCCCTGGCCAGGCCGGGGCGCCGGGTCAATCGATCCGGGCGGCGCGGTCGATGAACAGCGCGCCGCCGGTGACCACATGCTCGCCCGGCTGCAGCCCGTCCAGCACCTCGACCATGTCGCCGCTGCGGATGCCGGTCTTCACCCGGCGCAGGATGAAGCGGTTGCCGTCGAGCGCGACCCAGACGCTGGCCTCGGCGCCGCGGTAGATCAGCGCGTTCACCGGCACCGCGACAGCCCGCTGCTCCTCGCCGACCGAGATGCGGAAGGTGGCGAACATCTCGGGCTTCAGCAGGTGGTCGGGGTCCAGCACCTCGGCCCGCACGGTCATGCGGCGGGTGCTGGGGTCAAGCCCGGCGCTGGTCGCGATGATGCGGGCGTCGAATTCGCGGTCCGGCAGGGCGCCGACCGCGACCTTCACCGGCTGCCCCACCTTGATCAGCGGCGCGTCGAGCTCGCGCACCGCGGCGACCAGCCACATGGTGGAGAGGTCGGCGATGGTGAAGACCGGGTCCGAGGCGCCGGTCGAGAGCCACTGGCCCGGGCCGACCCGGCGCTGGGTCACGGTGCCCCCGATCGGCGCCGGCACCGGCACCACGGCATCGACCATGCGGGTCTGCTCGATCCTGGCGATCTGCTCCATGCTGCGGCCGAGCACGCGCAGCTTGTCCCGGCCGGCGGAAAGGCTGGCCTCGGCGCTGCGCAGGTCGGCGACGGCGCCCATGGCGGCGACCCGGGCCTGTTCGACGTCGCGCTGCGAGGCGGCGCGGGCGGAGAAGAGGCTGACCTGGCGGGCTTCCTCGCGCTTCGCCTGGTCGAGCGTGGCACGCGCCTTGTTGGCGGCATCGGCGGCCGAGAGCAGGTCGTTGGCGGCGCCGGCAAGGTCGGTGGTCTCGACCTCCATCAGCGGGTCGCCGGCCTTCACCGCGTCCCCCATGCGGGCGAGGACACGGACCACGCGGCCGTTATAGGGCGAGAAGACCGGGGTCGCGCGGTCTTCGTTGTAGGCGATGCGGCCCTCCGCCACCCGCTCCGCGCGGAAGTCGCGGAGCTGCATCTCCTCGATCCGCAGCGCCCGCATCTCGTTGTCCGAAAGGCGGAACTCGCCCTGCGACATCGGCTCGGTCACGCTGGCGGCCGGGGAGGTCGGCACCTCCCGCGCCTGGTGGGTGTAGAAGTAGCCGGCGGCACCGCCACCGGCGAGCAGCAGCAGCAAGGCCGGAATCCAGAGCCGGCGGCGGCGCGGCGGAGCCTCGGCCAGCGGCGCCTCGGCCGGGGGCGAACCGGGGGCCGCACCCGCGGGCGTGGCCGCGCCGGGGCTGGCACCCGGGGCGGGATGGACCGGCGGCACGCTGATGGTCTGGACGCTTGGCCGCACGACGGCTTCCTCCGGCACGGGGTGCGGCTGGTGGATCATGTTCATCGGTGATCTGGACTCGCCGCTAGCCGCATTGCCGTCTGCCCCCGCGAAATCCCACCGTCTGCCCCGGGATGACGCGGGCGCCCGGGATCATGGCCTAACCCAAGCGGCAATAAAATGCACCAGTGCGTCTTACCGGGACATGCGCGAAACCTGAACGCTTGGAAACTATGTTCCGGATGGCGTGTCCCATGCTGCATCACAGCATGGGCGGGACGCGGACGTTGCAGTGCCGCGTCCCGCAGTCCGGGTCAGATCATCAACTCGATCAGGAAGGGTCCCGGCCGCGCGAAGGACTGCGCCATCAGGTCGCCGAGCTGATCCAGGGTGCTGGCCTGCGCCGCTTCCACCCCCATCGAATTGGCCAGCTGCACCCAGCCGATATCGGGATTGCCGAGGTCGAGCATGTCCATCGCCGTCCGGCCCGGGTTGGCGCCAACGTTCTGGTACTCGCCAATCAGGATCTGGTACTTGCGATTGGACAGCAGCACCGTGGTCACCGGCAGTTTCTCCCGCGCCTGGGTCCAGAGCGCCTGCGGCGTGTACATGGCGCTGCCGTCGGCCTGCAGGGCGACGACGCGCCGGCCCCCGGCACCGATCGCCGCCCCCACCGCGACCGGCGGGCCATAGCCGATGGCGCCGCCGCAATTCTGCAGCCAGTCATGCGCCGGGGCGGCATAGGTCTCGGGGAAGAAGCCGCGGCCATAGGTCACGGATTCATCGACGATCACCGAATTCTCGGGCATCAGCGCCGCAACGGTGCGGGCCAGGCCCTCGGGGCTGAGGGCGCCGCGCGGCGCCTGCGGCCGCGGGCCCGGGTTCGGCATCGCCGCCTTCGGCGCGCCGAGCGCATCGGCCAGCGCCCGCAGCGCGCCCTCGGCATCCTGGTCGAGGCGGGTCAGCAGGTGCAGCTCGCATCCCGGCGGCCAGAAGCGGCTGGGCTTGCCGGGATAGCCGAAGAAGCCGATCGGCTCCTTGGCATTGACCAGCACCAGGTGCTCGACGCCCTTCAGGGCCGCCACCGCCTGCTCGTTCACATAGGGCACCCGGTCCAGCATCAGCCGGCCCTGGCCGCGCTGGATGCGGGCATTGGAGCCCTCGGCCAGCAGTCGGCAGCCGGTCGCGGCGGCGATCCGGTTGGCCTGGACCTGCGCCGCTTCCCGGAGCGCCAGGCCGCCGAGCAGCAGCAGCACGTTCTTCCCGCTGCGCAGCACCCGCGCCGCCTGCTCCACCTGGTGCGGGTCGGCCTGCGGCACCGCCGGGACGGTCAGCGCCGCGCCGACCACGCCGCCCTCGTTCCAGGAACTGTCGGAGGGCAGGATCAGCGTCGCCACCTGGCCGGGCGAGGTCCGCGCCGCCTGCACCGCCATCGCGGCATCGGCGCCGACATCCTCGGCGCGGGAGGAGGTGCGGACGAAGGCGGAGACGCCGCGCGCCCAACCCTCGGCATCCGCGGTCAGCGGCGCGTCGAAGGGGCGGTGGTAGACCGCCTGGTCGCCGACCACGTTGACGACGCCGCTGCGCGCGCGCCGCGCGTCGTGCAGGCCGGCGAGGCCATTGGCCAGGCCCGGGCCGCAATGCAGCAGCGTCGCGGCCGGCTTGTCCGCCATCCGCCAGTAGCCGTCGGCGGCGCCGGTGACGACGTTCTCCTGCAGGCCGAGGACGCAGCGCATGCCAGGGACGCGGTCCAGCGCGGCGACGAAGTGCATCTCGCTGGTGCCGGGATTGGCGAAGCAGACATCGACGCCGCTCCCCAGCAGCGTCTTGACCAGGCTTTCGGCTCCGTTCACGGCAGTTCCCTTCCCTCGCGGTGTCGGACGCAGGGTGCGCGGGGCGGCGGCATGCCGCAAGATGCCCCGGGCCGCGCCGCGGGACGGGGTGGGGTGACAGCCACGGCGAACCGGCCCTAGCGTCGCCTATGCCTCGCTCCCTTCTCCTCGGCTTCGTCGCCGGCTTCGTCGCGGTCCTGGTCTTCCACCAGGGCACCGCCTTCCTGCTCCATCACCTCGGGAACGACATCCCGGCGGTGGTCTCGGTCTTCGGCAAGACCTCGGCACCCTTCGCCATGGCACCGACCAAGCCGCTCGGCGTGCCGATGGTCCTGTCCCAGGCCTTCTGGGGCGGGGTCTGGGGCATGGTGCTGACCCTGATCCTGGTGACGCTGCGGCCGCCGGCAATCCTGTTCTCCACCCTCTTCGGCGCCCTGGCGCTGACCGCCGTCGCGGTGTCGCTGGTGCCCTGGCTGAAGGGCCTGCCGACCTGGAACGGCGCCATCCCCTGGCGCGGCCTGCTCTACAACGGCGCCTGGGGCTTCGGCGTGGCGCTGATGCTGCTCAGGCCGCTCGGGCTGCGGCGGTAGGACCCGCCCCGGCCCGCTGGCGCTTGCGTCGGCGGCTGGGCGTGCCACCTTTCCGGAAGCCAAAGGCTCTCCGGGGGGAACCGACCAGATGACCAGGCACCGCTTCACCGTCTCGCGCCGCGCGGCGCTCGGCCTGCTCGGCGCCGGGGCGCCGCTGCTGGCCGCCGCCCCCTTCCCCGCCCGGGCCCAGCCGAAGCTGGACAAGGTCAGCTTCGTCACCAACTGGCGCGCCCAGGCGGAACACGGCGGCTTCTACCAGGCCCAGGCCGCCGGGCTCTATCGCGCCGCAGGGCTCGAGGTCGAGCTGCGCACCGGCGGGCCGCAGATCAACCCGGCCCAGCTGCTGCTCGGCGGCCGGGTCGACATGGCCATGGGCAACGGGCTCGCGGCGCTGAACTTCGTGCGGGAGGGCATCCCCTTCCTCTGCATCGGCGCGATCTTTCAGAAGGACATGCAGGTCCTGATCGCCCACCCGGACACCGGCTTCACCGACTTCGAGGCGCTGCGCGGCCGCACCATCCTGGTCGGGGCCGAGGCGCGGGTGACCTGGTGGCCCTTCCTGGTGAGGAAGTACGGGCTGAAGGAGGACCAGCTGCGGCCCTATACCTTCAACCTGCAGCCCTTCCTGGCGGACAGGCAGGTGATCCAGCAGGGCTACCTGGGATCGGAGCCCTTCACCATCCGCCAGGCCGGGGTCAGGCCCGACATGCTGCTGCTGCACGATGCCGGCTTCGAGAATTACGGCACCACGATCAACATCGGCGCGAAGACGCTCGCCGGGCGGCGCGAGGTCATCCAGCGCTTCGTCGACGCCACCATGGCCGGCTGGGACCAGTACCTGAAGGGCCCGGCCGGGGGCTTCGACACCGCGCCGGCCAATGCGCTGATCAAGGCGCACAACCCGGAGATGGGCGACGACCTCATCGCCTTCGGCACCCTGATGATGAACGAGGCCGGCATCGTCCGCTCGGGCGATGCCGCGACCCTCGGCATCGGCGCCATGACCGAGGCGCGCTGGCAGCGCTTCCACGCGGCGATGGCCGATGTCGGGGTGCTGCCGGCGGCGCTCGACTGGCGGAAGGCCTTCGACCTGTCATTGGTCAACAAGGGCATCGGCAAGGCCTGAGCGGGCCGGCCTCAATTCGCTCAATTCGGCTCAATCCAGCTCAACCGGGTTGAGGCCATCGCGGCCCTTTCACCCGGACGCCGGCCCCGGCGGCCGGGTCCGCCCCAAGGGGTTTTTGGTATTCAGGAATTTTATCTTTGAATGACGCTTTCCGGCCTTCCGGGCGGAAGCAACCGAGGCACCGGTTCCACCTCCGGCACCGCAAGGGGAACACGCCCCGCACCGCACGGCAGGCGCCAGGTAGGGTTGCATTGAATGCCAAGGGCGACATGGCGCCGGGATCCGGCGGTGCAGCCCGGACTGGCCGCGCCTAGACTATATTCCTATAATCTGAACCGTATCGCAATTCAACCAGCCGCTGCCCAGGCGAAGAGGCGGGGAGTCCGACCGACCAGGCCGCGAAGCCGACTTACCTGCTGGAATTCCCGGCCTTCCTCGCCCGCCCGCAACGAACGGCCCGATGCCCCGCCCGTTAGCCCGCGACCTGCCGGAGCTTTCGGCAGACCCGGATATGAAACGCGGAGATTTTCAATGACCCGGACCATCACCGCCTATTTCGACGATGTGCAGACCGCCGAGCGCGCCGCGCACGACCTGGCCCGCCATGTCCCCGGTGTCAGGGGCGAGGTCTTCGACGCCCGCAGCGACAGCAGCCGCATGGCCGGTCTCGGCCTGCCGGACGAGGATGCCGTCGTGCTCAGCGAGGGCTTCCGCCGCGGCGGCGGCGTGGTGCATGCGGAGGTGCCGGATGGCCGCTTCGAGGAGGTCGCCGCGGCGCTGGAGAACAGTGGTGCCGTCGACCTCGACGAGCGCGAGGCGGCCTGGCGGAAGGAAGGCTGGAGCGGCGCGGCCGCGCCGGTCGCCGCCGCGGGCACCGCCACCGGCGCTGCCGCCACGCGCACTGCCATGGGCACCTCCGCCGGCGCCACCACCGGCCAGGGCCAGGTGCAGCAGCTCGGCGCGGCGAACGACGAGGCCAGCATCCCGGTGATCGAGGAGCGGCTGCGCGTCGGCAAGCGGGAGGTCGGGCATGGCCGCGTCCGCATCCGCAGCTACGTCGTCGAGACCCCGGTGCAGGAGCAGGTGACCCTCCGCGAGGAACACGTGCAGGTCGAGCGCCGCCCGGTCGACCGGCCGCTCTCCGGCACCGAGGCCGCCTTCGGCGAGCGCACGATCGAGGCGACCGAGCGCGCCGAGGAGGCCGTCATCGCCAAGGAGGCACGGGTGACGGAGGAGGTGAGCCTCCGGAAGACCGCGGAGGAGCACACCGAGACCGTCCGCGACACCGTCCGGCATACCGAGGTCGAGGTGGACGACGACCGCAAGACCGGCGCCGCCCGCACCGCCACGCCGGCGGACAAGGAGCGCGCGCGGGACATCTGACGGCAGAGCAAGGCCGGGGAGACGCCGTTCTCCCCGGCCCCCTCGTCGATTGTCCCGACTCGGCAGCCGCCGCGCGGCGGCCTCCGCTCCCCAGGAAGCGAAGGGCGGGGCCCGGGGAATAGCCTTCGCCCTGCCTACCCGCCTGAAACCCTGCCGCAGCGCCGGCGCTAGCTTCTCACCCCGCGGCGCATCCGGGCGCCGCCCGGGGTCCGGAGGGCGGCGCATGCGGACGCAGCGGCTGACGATCCTGATCATGGCCGGCATGGTCCTCGGGATCCTGGTGGGCCATTTCTGCCACATCCTCTGGCCGAACCCCGCGACGGCGAAGTCGATCGCCGGCTACATCTCCCTCGTCACCGACATCTTCCTGCGGCTGATCAAGATGATCATCGCGCCGCTGGTCTTCTCGACCCTCGTCGTCGGCGTCGCGCATATGGGCGACACGCGGGCGGTCGGGCGGATCGGCGCCAAGGCGATGCTCTGGTTCGTCTCGGCCTCGGTCGTCTCGCTGCTGCTCGGCATGGTGCTGGTGAACATCCTGCAGCCAGGGGCGCGGCTCGACATGCCGCTGCCCGACGCGGCGGCGGCGAGCGGGGTCGGCACCTCCTCGCTCTCGCTCAAGGACTTCGTCGCCCACCTGGTGCCGCGCTCGATCTTCGAGGCGATGGCAACCAACGAGATCCTGCAGATCGTGGTCTTCTCCATCTTCTTCGGCGTCGCCTGCGCCGCGCTCGGGGAGAAGGCGAGGACGGTGGTCGCCTGGTGCGAGGAGATCAGCCACGTCATCCTCAAGGTGACCGGCTACATCATGCTGCTGGCGCCGCTCGCGGTCTTCGCCTCGATGGCGGCGATCATCACGACGCAGGGGCTCGGCATCCTGGTCACCTACGGGGTCTTCGTCGCCGAATTCTACCTCGGCCTGGCGATCCTCTGGTGCCTGCTGGCCCTGGTCGGCTTCCTGATCTTCGGCCGCCGGGTCTTCGAGCTGATCAGCCTGATCCGCCAGCCCTTCCTGCTCGCCTTCAGCACCGCGAGCTCCGAGGCCGCCTATCCGCAGCTGATGGAACAGCTGGTGCGCTTCCCGGTGTCGCGGAAGGTGATCAGCTTCGTCCTGCCGCTCGGGTACAGCTTCAACCTCGACGGCTCGATGATGTACTGCACCTTCGCCACCATCTTCATCGCCCAGGCCTACAACATCGAGCTCTCCATGGGCCAGCAGATCACCATGCTGCTGCTGCTGATGCTGACCAGCAAGGGGATGGCCGGGGTGCCGCGGGCCTCGCTGGTGGTCATCGCCGCGACGCTGGCGACCTTCAACATCCCCGAGGCCGGGCTGCTGCTGATCATCGGCATCGACCAGTTCCTCGACATGGGGCGCTCGGCGACCAACGTCATCGGCAATTCCCTGGCGACCGCGGTGGTCGGCAAGTGGGAGGGCGAGATGGCGCCGGAGCCGGAGGATGTGGCGGACGCCGCCAATGACCAGGAGGGCTTCGTGGCGACGGGCCGGGTCGCCTGACGGGCAAACCGAGCCCGTTACATGAAGAGGCTGTCATGTTCACCGGCCGTTAGCAGCGCTGCTGTGACATCGGGGCAGTGGTAGGAAGGACTCCTCGATGTTCGGCAGCTTCAAGCGCGACACCGGTACGACACCCAGGCTCGCCGCCCTCGACGCGGTGCGGGCCCGGATCATGATAGCCGATGACGATCTCACCATCACCTACATGAACCCGGCCGTCGTCGAGCTCATGCGGGACGTCGAGGCCGACCTGCGCCGGGAGCTGCCGCGCTTCAGCCTCGCCACCCTGATCGGCAGCAACATCGACGTCTTCCACAAGAATCCGACTCACCAGCGGAGGATGCTGGCGGGGCTGGAGAAGCCGCATGCCGCGACCATCCAGGTTGGGCCGCACGCCTTCGACCTGCTGGTCAGCCCGCTGCGGCAGGATGGCCGGCGGCTCGGCTACGTCGTGGAATGGGCGGATGCGAAGGAGCGGCTGCTCAACCTCGACTTCGCGGCGCAGATGAAGGCGGTCGACAGAGCCCAAGCCTTCATCGCCTTCAGCCTCGACGGCACCGTGCTGGACGCCAACGAGAACTTCCTCAAGGCCATGGGCTATACCCTGGCCGAGATCCGCGGCCAGAAGCACGCCATCTTCGTCGAGCCGGCCCATCGCGACAGCCCCGAATACAAGGAGTTCTGGGCGGCGCTGCGTCGCGGCGAGGCGCAGGTCGGCCAGTTCCGCCGCGTCGGCAAGGGCGGCAAGCCGGTCTGGATCGAGGGTTCCTACAGCCCCATCCTGGATGTCCACGGCAAGGTCACCAAGGTGGTGAAATTCGCCAACGACGTCACCCACCAGATCGCCCTGCTCGCCGATCTCAAGAAGCTCATCGACATCAATTTCGGCGAGATCGACGGCGCCATCGACCTGTCGACGCGGGAGGCCGGCTCGGCCATCCAGGCCGCCGAGGAAACCTCGAGCAACGTGCAGATGGTCGCCGCCAGCGCCGAGGAGCTGGCCGCCTCCATCGCCGAGATCGCCCACAACATGGCCAAGTCGCGCACCGCGACCGAGGACGCCTTCGTCCAGGCCAGTGCGGGCGGCGAAAGCACCGGGCAACTCACCCACGCGGCCCAGTCGATGAACGGCGTGGTCGGGCTGATCCAGGGCATCGCCGGGCAGATCAACCTGCTGGCGCTGAACGCGACGATCGAGGCGGCGCGGGCCGGCGATGCCGGCAAGGGCTTCGCGGTGGTGGCGTCCGAGGTGAAGAACCTGGCCAACCAGGCGGCCAAGGCGACCGAGCAGATCTCGCGCGAGATCGAGGGCATCCAGGCGACCTCGGCCACGGTGGCGGCGGCGCTGACGGCGATCCGCGGCGCGGTCGAGGCGGTGCGGGAGCATGTGGCGGTGACCGCCGCGGCGGTCGAGGAACAGAGCGCGGTGACCCGCAGCATGTCGGCCAACATGCAGACGGCGGCCAATGCGGTGCAGACCGTCTCGGGCAGCATCACCGAGATCGCCTCGGCGGTGCACCAGGCCGCCGGCGCGGTGACCAAGACCAAGGACGCGGCTGCCGTCCTGGTGCGCTGATGCCGGGCGGGCGGCTGGCCCGCCCGCCGGACGCAGGAAGGGCGGCCCCGTGGCCGCCCCCCCTTCTTGCCGGCGCGTCCCGCGGTCTTGCGGCGGAACGCCGGATGCAAGGTGCGGCGAGCGGCCTCAGCCGCGGTCGAGGTAGCTCCGCAGCGCCCGGCCGCGCTGGCCGTTCTGCAGCTTCTTCAGCGCCTTGGCCTCGATCTGCCGGATGCGCTCGCGGGTCACGTTGAAGGTCTTGCCGACCTCCTCCAGCGTGTGGTCGCGCTCCATGCCGATGCCGAAGCGCATCCGCAGGATCCGCTCCTCGCGCGGCGTCAGGTCGGACAGGACCCGCGCTGCCGCTTCCCGCAGGCCCGAGCGCGCCACCGCCTCGAAGGGGTGGACGGCGTTGCGGTCCTCGATCAGGTCGCCGAGGCGGCCGTCATCCTCCTCGCCGATCGGGGTATCGAGGCTGACCGGTTCGCGCACGATGCCCTGCACCGACTTCACCTTCTCGGTCGGCACGCCGAGCCGCTGCGCCAGTTCCTCCGCGGTCGGCTCGCGCCCCGTGCGGTGCGCCAGGATGCGGCCGAGCCGGGCGATCTTCGAGGCCGTCTCCGCCATGTGGACCGGCACGCGGATGGTCCGCGCCTGGTCGGCGATGGCGCGCGTCATCGCCTGCCGCACCCACCAGGTGGCGTAGGTCGAGAACTTGAACCCCTTGCGCCAGTCGAACTTCTCGACCGCCCGCATCAGGCCGATATTGCCTTCCTGGATCAGGTCGCCCAGCAGCAGGCCGCGGTTGCGGTACTTCCGGGCGATATGGACGACCAGCCGCAGGTTGGCCCGCGTCAGCTCCTCCTTCGCGCGGCGCATGTCGCGCTCGCCGCGGCTCATCTCGGCATGCAGGCGGCGCAGCTCCGGCGCGGCGACGCCGGCCTCGGCCTCAACCGTGCCGACCTCGGCGCGGATCCCGCGCAGCTCGGCGCCGGCCGACTTCAGCTTGGTGGCCAACTTCGCCGTGCCCGGCTCGCCGCCGTCCCACAGCTTCAGGAAGTCGTCGCGGCCGACCTTGGCCGCCGTCGCCAGCCGCAGCGCGCGGCCGTCGAGCGTGGTCAGCTTGCGATGCGCCGCGCGCACCGCCTCGATCAGCGTCTCGATCCGGTCGGCGCGCAGCCGCAGCGCGGCGATCAGCGCCGCAGTCTCGGTCGCCGGCGCCGCCGGGTTGCCGGTCAGCGCGGCGTCGAAGGCCAGCAGGATCTCCGGCCGCAGCCGCTGGTCGAGCGTGCCCTCGGCGGCCTCGCCCTCCTCGCCCTCGGCCGGCGCCTCGGCGGCGGCGGCCATGGCCTCGAGCTCCACCAGGTCGCGCAGCGGCAGCTGCCCGGCGGCGACGGCGTCGCGCCAGGCGCCCAGCTGGGCGCGGGTCGCCGGGCAGGCGCCGAGCGCCCCGAGCATCGCCTCGCGCCCCGCCTCGATCCGCTGGGCCAGCGCCACTTCCTGCTCGCGCGTCAGCAGCTCGGTACGCGACGCCTCGCGCAGGAACATGCGGACGGGGTCGTCGGTCCGGCCCAGCGCGGCTTCGTCGTAGTTGCCGGCAACCGGGGCGGCGGCCTCGGCGGCCGGGGCGGCCTCGCCGTCCTCGTTCTCTTCCTCCGCCAGCTCCTCGGGCGCGTCCTCGCCATCCTCGGCGGTCTCGCCCTCCTCCCAGGCGGGGAGGTCCTCACCCGGGACGCGGGCCACCAATTCCTCGAAGGCCGGCGCGCCATGGGGGCGCGAGACCCGCATCTCGGTCTCGCTCTCGTCCAGCATCGTCTCGGTGACAAACCCGTCCATCACTCGATCCACTCCTGCGCGGGCACGGGGCCCGTTGCAATTCGGCCGGCGCCAGGGCGGCTTCTCCGGAAACGGCGAAACGCCCGACGGACCGCGAAGGCGGCACGGTCGGGACATCGGCCGGGGGGAGAAGCGCGCTGCCAAGCGGCGCACGGGGGATGTGGTGATACACACAAGCGTTAACCAGCCCCGCTGCGCAATTGGCAGGGCTGGGTTGCGCGTACGGCATGATGCCGGGCGATCCCGGTCCATAGGCATCGCGGAAAGCGTCGGTCAAGGCGGCAATGGGCTTTTTTTTCGGTGAGGTGACGGGATCGTTCGTCCTGCCCGCCGGACCCCGCTGCCGTTTCAGGACTTCCGGCCATGCCTGCCCCGCCGGAGGACCGCAAAGATGCACCGTCGATCCCTTTCCGCCCTGCCGCTGATCGGCCTCGGCGCGATGCAACCCGCCGCGGCCCGCGCCGCCGAGGCGCCGGAGGCGGCGCTGCGCCGCTACCGGGCGCTGCCCGGCACCGCGGCCTACATGGTCCGGCTCGGCCCGGAGGGCACGGCCGGGCGCTTCGCGCATCGGCCGAACCAGCAGCTTTTCATCGCCAGTGCGTACAAGACCTTCGTGCTCGGCCAGTACCTGCGGGACGTCGAGGCCGGGCGGCTGGACCCGGAGGCGCAGCTCGCCGTCGACGACGACCTCCGCAGCCCTGGCAGCCCGGTGCTGCTGAACCTGACCGGCACCACCACGGCGCGTTCTGTGCTGGAGGCGATGATCACCCACAGCGACAATACCGCGACCGATATCGCCACGCGGCAGGTCGGCGCCGACCGGGTCCGGGCGCTGATCGCCGAGGCCGGGCTGCGCCGGGTGCAGATCCCGGACAGCACACGGATCTTTGCCTCCTACCTGCTCGGGGCGCCCATCGGGGTCGATGTTGGCTGGGCCGGGCTGCAGCATGCCGACCAGTTCCCGCCCGAAGGGTATCGCGCTCCCCTGAACGGGGTGCAGAGCCTGGCCGGCAGCGCCGGCGACCTGGCCTCCTGGTACGACCAGGCGCTGCGCGGCGCGATCTTCCGCAGGCCAGGCACGCTGCGGGAGTTCAAGCGGATCCAGGCCATGGCGGTGCAGATCGCCCGGGTCGCCCCGCCCGATATCCCGGTCCATGCCAAGGGCGGCGAGGTTGCCGACTTCCTCGGCTTCTGCGCGAAGAGCTTCGCCGGGCAGATGGTGGTCGGCGGCCGGACCCCGGTGAGCTTCGCCTTCCTGCTCAATTGGGACAGCGCCGAGGGCGGCTTCGCCGAGGTGCAGGAGGCCTATTTCGACGCCATCCGCGACATCCTCGCCGCCCTGGCGGAGACCCTGGCCTGAGTCCCGGCGCCGGGCCCGTGGCCCTCCCGGCCTTCGGCGCGGCGGTGCGGCAGCGCCCCCGCTAGCGAGGCGGCAGCCGCAGCACCATGCCCGGCCGCAGCGCCGAGGCGTCGGTCAGCACCGCCGCGTTGCTCTCCAGCACCCAGCCCGCGGCCGCCGTGTCGTGGTAGTGCCGCGCCGCGATCGCCTCCAGCGTCTCGCCCGGCTGCACCAGGTGCAGGATGCTGCCGCCCGGCCCGAAGCCGGTATCGCCGGCCTCCGGGCTGGCGCGATGCACGGTGGTGCTCGCCGCCTCGGTGCTGGCGCTGCCCGCGGGCAGCCGGGCGAAGGCGCCGAGCGTGTCCAGCAGCCCGGTGCCGCGCGCCACCGTCAGCCGGTCATCGACCCGGGCGATGCCCTGCAGGTTGCCGACCACCAGCAGCACGCGCTCCCGCGTCGCGTCGTCCGGCACCTGGCCTTCCAGGGTCGCGGCGTCGTCGTGCCGGGTGATCATCACTTCCTGCCGTGCCAGGCCGAGCTCCGCCAGCCGGTCGGTGATGGCCGCGGCGGTCGGCGCTCCGCCGTCCAGGGCCAAGCCGGCCTCGGCGGGGAAGCGGTAGGTGGGCATGGCGGGTCTCCCGTTATCGGATGGGGAAAACGTCGCCGCCGGCGCCCGGGTTGCGCCGCAACCCATGCCGCCCCACCCTTTCCGGCATGCGAGAGACGCCCCTGCTGGTCCAGCCCGATCCCGCCGACCCGCGGCTGACGCGGCGCGTCCGCGGCATCGACCAGGCCGGCGCGCCGGTCGAAGCCAGCGTGACCGTGGAGCGACCGCTGACACTCTACCTGAACGGCCAGGAGATTGTCACCATGATGACCATCCTCGACCGCCCGGAGGATCTGGCGCTCGGGTACCTGCTGAACCAAGGCATGCTGCGGCGGGACGATGCGGTGACCGGCATCGACCACGACGACGACCTGCAGGTGGTGGTGGTGCGGACCGAACGCCGCACCGACTACGAGGAGAAGCTGAAGAAGAAGACGCTCACCAGCGGCTGCGCCCAGGGCACCGCCTTCGGCGACCTGCTGGAGGATTTCTCCGGCCGGCGGATGCCGGCGGGCGCGGTGATCCGCACCTCGGACCTTTATCGCCTGCTGCACCGGATCAACACGCTGCCGACGCTCTACCTGGAGGCCGGCGCCATCCATGGCTGCGCGCTGTGCCAGGCCGACCAGCCGCTGGTCTACATGGAGGACGTCGGCCGGCACAACGCGGTCGACAAGATCGCCGGCTGGATGTTCCGCAATGCCTGCGACCCCGCGGACAAGGTCTTCTACACCACCGGCCGCCTCACCTCGGAGATGGTGATCAAGACGGTGCGGATGGGCATCCCCATCCTGGTCTCCCGCAGCGGCTTCACCGCCTGGGGGGTCGAGCTGGCGCAGGAGGTCGGGCTGACCCTGATCGGCCGCTGCAAGGGCAAGCGCTTCACCGCGCTGGCCGGCACGGAGCGCATCCTCTTCGACGCCGACCTCGCCTACGTCGAGGAGGAGAGCGCGCGCCACTGGCGGAAGAACAGCCGGGAAGCGCTGGGCGACCCGAGCGGATCGCAGGGCGCCGAAGGGCACGGCGCATGACTTCGATCGGCATGCGCGGCTCCGTCATCGCGGTCGTGCTGGCCGGCGGCCTGGCCCGGCGGATGGGCGGCGGCGACAAGCCGCTGCGCCTGCTGGCCGGGCGGCCGCTGCTGGACCATGTGCTGGACCGCGTCGCGCCGCAGGTGGCCGGCGTCATCCTCAACGCCAATGGCGATGCGGCGCGCTTCGCGTCCTATGGCCTGCCGGTGGTGGCGGACCCGCTGCCGGATTTTCCCGGGCCGCTCGCCGGGGTGCTGGCCGGGCTCGACTGGGTTGCCGAGCACCGGCCGGACATCCCTAGTCTCCTCTCCGTCCCGGGCGACGGCCCCTTCCTGCCGGCCGACCTGGTGGCGCGGCTGGAGGCGGCGCGGGCGACGGCGGGCGTGCCGATGGCCTGTGCCGCCTCGGGCGGCTGGACGCACCCGCCGATCGCGCTCTGGCCCGTGGCGCTGCGCGGCGCGCTGCGCGAGGCGCTGCTGGCCGGCGAGAAGAAGATCGACCGCTGGACCGCCCGCTTCGGCTGCGCCAGCGCCGAATGGCCGGCCGATCCCATCGACCCCTTCTTCAATGCCAATGCGCCGGAGGACCTGGCCGCGGCCGAGCGCCTCTTGCAAGCGGGCTGAGGGCGACCCATACGCAAGCGGCTGAACCAAGGGAGTCCGCCGCCGTGAAGGCCATCCTCGCCGGCATCCTCGCCGCGCTCGCCATCGCGGTCTGCGCCGCGGTGGTGCTGGATAACGAGTTCCAGAAATCCGCCGCGGACCGCTTCCAGACCGAGGGCGTGCGGCTCTGAAGGCCAGGTTGGGGAGGGAAACAGGTATTCCCTCCCCAGACCCCACCCTTCCCTTCCGTGGGTCGGCTGCCACGGCGCGGCGAGTGTCGGCTCACAGAAATAGATGAGGGGTCCGGGGGAGAATACTTTCTCCCCCGGCCTTCCCCACGGGATTGCCCGGCGCCGCATCCGCGCGCAGCGTGGCGGCCGATGCTCCGCACGCTCCGCCGCCATTCCAGCCTCGCCATCATTCTCTCGATCGGCCTCGTCTCCGGCAGCCTGGTCTGGGTGCTGCACGGGCCGGAGGCCTTCCGCCGCGCGCTTGGCGTCGCCTGGGGCGTCTTCCTCACCGTGCTGCCGGCGCTGCTGGCCGGCTTGCTGCTGGCCGGCAGCCTGAAGCAGCTGATCCCGCCCGGGGCGCTGGCGAAGTGGATGGGCGCCGAATCCGGCGCACGCGGGCTGCTGGTGGCGACGCTCTGCGGCATGGCCATGCCGGGCGGGCCGATGGCGGCCTTCCCCCTCGTGCTGGTCCTGGCCCAGGCCGGGGCGGACCGCGGCGCGCTGATCGCCTTCATCGTCGCCTGGGCGCTGAACGGCTTCCAGCGCGTCCTGGTCTGGGAGGTGCCGCTGCTCGGCGCCGACTTCGCGCTGCTGCGCTTCCTGTGCGGCCTGCCGCTCTCGGTCATCGCCGGCGCCGTCGCGCGGCGCATCCCCGTAGCCTGGGTGCCGCCCGGCACGCCGGAACCCCGCGCGTGAGCATCGGCCAGGCGATCCTGCTGGTCCTGGCGCTCGGCGCCTTCGGCCTGGCGCTGCGGCGCGGCGTGCCGACGGCGCAGCGGGCGCTGCGCGAGACCGGGCAGACCATCCTCCGCGTGCTGCCGCTGCTGGTCGCCGCGCTGCCGATGGCGGCCTTCCTGGCGGAGCTGATCCCGGCCGACCTCGCCGCCGGCTGGCTCGGGCCGGAGAGCGGCCTCGCCGGCATCGCCATCGCCTCGCTGGCCGGCGGCTTCATCCCGGGCGGGCCCTTCGTCTCCTTCCCGTTGGTGCTCACCTTCATCAAGGCGGGCGCGGGTGGGCCGCAGATGGTGGCGCTGATCACGGGATGGGCGATCCTCGGCTTCCACCGGGTGATCGCCTGGGAATGGCCGGTGCTCGGCGGGCGCTTCATCCTGATCCGGCTGCTGGCCTCCGGCCTGCTGCCGATCCTGGCGGGCGTGCTCGCGCAATGGCTGCTGCCGCTGTTCCCGCATGCCCTCGTCAGGCCTTGATCGGCTGGCATCCTCGGCACGCTTCCGGCATGGTCCGCGCCCGATGGATGGAACGACACCCATACCCGAACTCGCCCCCGACTGGGACGCGCTGCTGGCGGCGCGCGATGCGCCCTGCCGGCTGCCGGCCGGGCCGCTCGGCGCGCTCTTCGGCCCGCTGCTGGCGCCGCCGCGCGCGGCGGACGGCTGCATGGTGGTCGGCCGCCTGGCGCAGACGCTGGACGGGCGGATCGCCACGCTGTCGGGCTCCTCGCAATGGATCGGCGGGCGCGGCGACCTGCTGCACACCCACCGGCTGCGCGCGCTCTGCCATGCCGTCGTGGTCGGCGCCGGGACGGTGCGCAGCGACGACCCGCGGCTGACCACGCGCGACTGCACCGGCCCGCATCCGGTGCGCGTGGTGCTGGACACCGACCGCCGGCTCGGCCCGGACTTCGGCGTCTTCCGCGAGGGACCGCCCACGCTCCTCCTTTGCGCCGAGGACGCGCCCGGGCCCGATCGGCTCGGCATCGCCGAGGTGCTGCGGCTGCCGCGCGACGGGCTGGTCGGCGGGCTGGCGGTCCCGGCGATCCTCGCCGCGCTGGCAGCGCGCGGCCTGACCCGGATCTTCGTCGAGGGAGGCGGCGTCACCGTCAGCCGCTTCCTCGCCGCGGGCTGCCTCGACCGGCTGCACGTGACGGTGGCGCCGGTGCTGCTGGGCTCCGGCATCCCCGCCTTCACCCTGCCCGAGGCAGCGCGCATCGCCGATGGGCTGCGCTTCGCCTGGACGGTGCATGCGCTCGACCCCGACGTGCTGTTCGACATCGCGCTCGGCCGCGCGCGGCCGGGGGTCTGCGGGTGAAGGCGACCGCGCTCTGGACCGTGGCGCCCGGCCTCGCCGCGTTGCGCGCGGAAGACCTGCCGCCGCGAGCGGCCGACCAGGCGCTGGTCCGCAGCCGCGCCTCCGCCCTCTCGCGCGGCACCGAGCGCCTGGTGCTGGAGGGCCGCGTGCCGCCGAGCCAGTACGCGGCGATGCGCGCGCCGCTGATGGCGGGCGACTTCCCCTTCCCCGTGAAATACGGCTACTGCGCCACGGGCGTGGTGGAGGACGGGCCGCCGGGCCTGCAGGGCCGCCGGGTCTTCGTCCTGCATCCGCATCAGGACCTGTTCCTGGCACCGGCCGCGATGTGCATCCCCGTCCCCGACGCGGTGCCGGACCACCGCGCGGTGCTGGCGGCGAACATGGAGACGGCGCTCAATATCCTATGGGATGCGCGTCCCCTGGCCGGCGAGCGCTGCCTTGTCATCGGCGCCGGCGTCGTCGGGCTGCTGGCAGCGGCGCTGCTGGCGCGCATCCCCGGCATCGCGCCCGTGGTGGTCGACATCGACCCGTCCCGCGCCGCGCTGGCCGAAGCCCTCGGCGCCCGCTTCGCCCCGCCGCCCGAAGTGCCCGCCGAGCAGGAGCTGATCGTCCATGCCAGCGCCAGCGCCGCCGGCCTGCAGCTTGCCCTCGACCGCGCCGCCTTCGAGGCGCGCATCGTCGAGGCGAGCTGGCATGGCGACCGCATGGTGCCGCTGCCGCTCGGCGAGGCCTTCCATGCGCGGCGGCTCACGATCCTCTCGACCCAGGTCGGCGCGGTCGCACCCGCCATGCGCGGCCGGCGGAGCCATGCCGAACGCCTGGCCCTGGCGCTCGAGCTGCTGGCCGACCCGCGCTTCGACGCGCTCTGCGCGCCGGCCGCCCGCTTTGCCGACCTGCCGGCGGCGCTGCCCGCGCTGCTGGCGACGGGCGCCGCCGCGCCCGCTTGCCCCGTCATCACCTATCCATAAGAGAGGTGCGAGATGTACTCGCTGACCGTCTGCGACCACATCATGGTCGCCCACAGCTTCCGCGGCGCCGAATTCGGCCCGGCCCAGCGCCTGCACGGCGCCACCTTCGCGGTGGAGGCGGAGTTCCGCGCCCCGAAGCTCGACCACCTGCACCTGCTGGTCGATATCGGCCTGGCCAAGGTGGAATTGCGCAAGGCGCTGGACGGGCTGGACTACCGCAACCTCGACGGCGAGCCGGCCTTCGCCGGGCTGAACACCACCACCGAATTCCTCTGCGCGCATATCCATGGGCTGCTGGCGGCGGCGTTGCAGGAAGGCAAGCTGGGTGCACAGAGCGGCAGCGTGACCTCGCTCAAGGTGCTGCTGCGCGAAAGCCCGAATGCCTGGGCCGCCTACGAGGGAGAGGTTGCATGAGCACGGCCGATCCAGGCCTGCGGCGCCCGGCTGCGCCTCGCCCTCCGGTCATTGGACGCATGAGCACGGCCGATTCAGACCTGCGGCACTCGGCTGCGCCCCGCCCTCCGGTCATCGGACGCATGAGCACGGCCGATCCAGGCCTGCGGCACTCGGCTGCGCCCCGCCCTCCGGTCATCGGACGCATGAGCACGGCCGATCCAGGCCTGCGGCACTCGGCTGCGCCCCGCCCTCCGGTCATCGGACGTGGCGCATGAAGCTGGCGCTGCTCGTCCCCGGCCCCTTCGGCACCGTATCCGGCGGCTATATCTACGACCGGCGGATCGTGGGTGGGCTGCGCGCGCTCGGCCATGACGTGCAGGTGGTCGAGCTCGCCGGCCGCCACCCGCTGCCCGACGCGGCGGCGACGGAGGCAGCGCGCGCCGCGCTGGCCGCCCTGCCCGAGGACGTCCGCCCGGTGATCGACGGCCTTGGCCTGCCCGCCTTCGCGCCGCTGGCCGAAGACCTCGTGCGGCGCCGCGGCATCGGCCTGATCCACCACCCGACCGCGCTGGAACATGGCGCGCCGCAGGAGGACCGCGCGGCGCTGCGCGGCATCGAGCGCGACCTCTTCCCCCGGCTCGCCCGGCTCATCGCCACCTCCCCCCACACCGCCGCGCGGCTCGCCGCCGATTTCGACGTGCCCGCCGGGCGCATCGGCATCGTCGAGCCGGGCACCGACCCGGCCGGGCGCGCGCAGGGTTCCGGCGGCCCCGGCACCGCGATCCTCGCGGTCGGCACGCTGGTGCCGCGCAAGGGCCACGACGTGCTGCTGCGGACGCTGGCCGGCCTGCCCGACCTCGACTGGACGCTGACCATCGCCGGCGGCGCGCGGGATGCCGTGCACGCGCATGGGCTGAAGGCCCTGGCCGAGGAGCTGACGATCGCCCAGCGCGTGACCTTCGCCGGCGAGGTCGACGCCGAGGCCCTCGAGGCGCTCTACCGCCGCGCCGACATCTTCGCGCTGGCGACCTGGTGGGAGGGCTATGGCATGGCCGCCGCCGAGGCCATGGCGCGCGGCCTGCCGCTGGCGATCACTGCCGGCGGCGCCATCGCCGACCTGGTGCCGATGGAGGCCGGTGCCGTCTCGCCGCCCGGCGACACCGTCTCCCTCACCAAGGCGCTGCGGCGGATGATCGTCGATACCGAGATGCTGCGCGAGATGGCCGAGGCCTCCTGGGCCGCCGGCCAGGCCCTGCCGCGCTGGGCCGACCGCGCCAGCGCCTTCGCCGCCGAGCTGGACCGCGCGTGAGCGAGGAGTTCGACCTCGCCTGGCTCGACCTGCGCGAGCCCTTCGACGCCTTCGCCCGGTCCGAGGCGCTGGCTGCCGCGCTGCTTGCCCGGCTGCCGGCGCGGCCGCGGCTGATCGACCTCGGCGCCGGCACCGGCAGCCTGCTGCGCTGGCTGGCGCCGCGCATCGGCCGGGCGCAGGCCTGGACCCTGGTCGACAGCAGCCCGGCGATGGCCGAGGCGGCCTTCGACACCATCGCCGACCGCGCCGACCTGATGGGCTTCCCGGTCACCGCGCCGAACAGGCGCACCCTGCTGGTGCATGCCCCGGGCGGCGCCTGGAGGATCGAGGCGCTGGTGGCCGACCTGGCGGAAAGCCCCGCCAACCTGCCGCTGCAGGCGGCCGATGCGGTGCTGAGCTCGGCGCTCTGCGACCTCGTCTCCCGCGCCTGGCTGGAGCGGATGGCGGCGGCGCTGCGCATTCCCTTCTACGCCGCGCTCTGCGTCGACGGGCGGGAGGTCTTCGCCCCGCCGCATCCGGCCGATGCCCGGGTCGCCGCCGGCTTCCGCCGCGACCAGGGCCGCGACAAGGGATTCGCCGGGACGGCACTCGGGCCGCGCGCGCCGGCGGTGATCGCCGAGGTGTTTTCGGCCCGCGGCTTCGCGGTGGACGCCGCGCCGAGCGACTGGGTGGTCCGCGCCCGCGGCCCGGTCCGGCACCCGACGCTGCGCGACGGCGCCGGGCGATTCCTGACCGAGCTGGTGCTGGGCCATGCCGAGGCCGCCGGGCGGCGGGACCGCCGCGGCGACGCGCGGATCGAGGCCTGGATGGATTCGCGGCTCGACCAGGTGGCGGGCAGGCGGCTGTCGGCCCGGATCGGCCATCGCGACGTGCTGGCCCTGCCGCCGCGCCGCTGAGGCGGCATGGAACATCCGCCCGCCCCCGCACGTTCCTCCCCGACACTGTCCCAGGGGAGGACCGCATGGCCGACAAGCCGCAATCGACGAAGCTCAACCCGGGCGACGTCGCCCCGCCCGGCACGCCCGCCACCGGCGAGGGCCCCTGCCCCGACTGCCAGGGCAAGGGCCAGCTCAACGGCCAGCGCTGCCGGACCTGCGACGGCAGCGGCATCGTCATCCAGGGGGTGGCGGGCGGCTGAATCGCGTTATGCTGCCGGGATGGACCTGCCGCCCGGAGTGACGCTCCGCGTCGAGGACAAGCCGGCCGAGGCCGATATCGAGGCCTTGGCCGACGGGCTCGAGACCTTCAACGAGGCCGCCTGGCCCAGTCACCAGCCCTGGGAGGAATTCGCCCTGTTCCTGCGCGACGCGGAGGGGCGGATCCTCGGCGGGCCGGTCGGGCAGGTCTATGCCGGCTGGCTCTTCGTCCGCTTCCTGTCGCAGCCCCAGGCGCTGCGCCGGCACCGCCTGGGGGCCGGGCTGATGGCCGCGGCGGAGGACCGGGCCCGCGCGCGCGGCTGCCATTCGGCCTATGTCGACACCTTCGACTTCCAGGCGCCCGGCTTCTACCGGAAGCAGGGCTATGAGGAATTTGCCCGGCTGCCCTACCCGCCAAAGGGCGAGCGCATCTGGCTGCGCAAGCGGCTTACGGAGGCAGCGCCATGACCAAAGGCCCGATCGCGTTGCGGGCAGCCGACGTGCCGCCGCGGGCGCGCGCCACCAGCTACCCGGCCGACCTCGCCGCCAAGATGGCCGGGCGGGAGAAGCGGGTGCTGGGCGACCTTTTCGGCCTGGCGAATTTCGGCGTGAACCTGACGCGTCTCGCGCCCGGCGCAGCGTCCTCCCTGCACCATGCCCGTGCGAAGCAGGACGAGTTCGTCTACATCCTCGAGGGCAGGCCGACGCTGGTTGTCGGCACCGAGGCGCGCCTGCTCTCGCCCGGCGACTGCGCCGGCTTCGCCGCCGGGGGCGCGCCGCACCACCTGGTCAATCGCAGCGACCGCGACGTCGTCTATCTCGAGGTCGGCGACCGCACGCCGGGCGACAGCGCCACCTATCCGGAGGACGACCTGGTCGCCACGGCCGATCCTGCCGGTGGCTGGCGCTACACGCGCAAGGACGGCACGCCGCTGTAGCCGTCGTTTGCGCTGGCGCTGCCACCGCGCCGATACTCTCCCGTCACGCTTGCGGGAGGGAATGCGATGGGCAGCGGCGGCACACCCAGCCTGGTGCAGGTCTGGGGCTTCTTCTTCCTGCTGCTGGGCCCGATCAAGATCCTCGGCCCTTTCCACCGCATGACCGTGGACGCCGAGCCGGCGCTGCGCCGCAAGCTGGCGGTCCGCGGCGCCCTCTTCGCCACCTGCATCGTCCTGCTGGCCGGCACCCTCGGCGTGCAGGCGCTGCGCAACTACGCCGTGCCGCCGCCGGTGCTGGCGCTGACCGGCGGGCTGGTGCTGTTCCTGGTGGCGCCGCAGGGGCTGCTGGAATCCTTCAACCCGCGGCAGCGCGCGGCCGCGCCCGAGCCGCCGGGGATGCAGGCCGCAGCCATGCCGCTGGCCTATCCGATCATCGTCACGCCCTCCGGCATCGCCGCCGTGATCATCTACATGACGCTGGCGCCGGGATGGCCGGACAAGGGGGCGATCGTCGGCCTGCTGCTGGCGGTCATGCTGCTGAACCTGCTGGCGATGCTCTTCGCCTCCGCCGTGCTGCGCTGGCTCGGCATGCCGCTGCTGGTGCTGGGGACCGTGCTGGGTGTGGTGCAGGCGGCGCTCGGGCTCAACATCATGCTGAATGCGCTGCGGGTGCTCGGGGTGATCGCCGCGGTGCCTGGGGCGGGGTAGGACATCCGGCGCTCATGCAGCCCGGGCGGATGATGGCGCCCCGACAAGACGCCCGGCCTCCCCGCCCCCCCGGGCGCTGAACAAGGCCAAGGCCACGCGCCGTTCGGGCAGCCCCGGATGTGTCCGCCATGCGCGCGCGAACGGAAGCAGCCGCGGCGCAGCGACGCAGGCCAGAAACGACCGCCGATCCGGGTGCGGCCAGGCAAGGCGGAGGCCCAGCCCCGCCGCATCCGTCACCGCGGCTGGGCGCGGCCGTCCTCGACGGCGATGCGGCCGGAATAGCATTGCGATGGAAATCATCTTGTGTTGATGCTTGACCGCATCGCCCAGGTCCCGCGGCGTCGGCCTGCTCCGGCACGGACGTCGACCGCCACCAATGAGCCGCCCCACAAGGCAGACGCTTACCGCGGCGCCGGCCCGCGCCGCGCCGTGCCGCAAGGACATCGCCGTGAACGCCCCGACCCACCCGGCCGCGCCGCACCACCTCCCCTTCTACCTGCCGGGTCCTGACGGATCCGACCCGGTGATGGCCGGCACGGGGATCCTCCTGCTCATCGGCGTGCTGGCCTTCGGCCTGCTGTTCCTCCGGCTGCACACGTTGCCCGAGCGGATGGCCCATCGCGGCAAGAAGCTGCAGTTCGAGGTCGTGGCCGTGCTCGGTCTGCTGGCGCTGTTCACGCACATGCACATCTTCTGGGTGGCGGGCCTGCTCCTCGCGCTCGTCGACCTGCCCGACGTCACCGGGCCGATGCGCCGCATCGCGGGTTCGGCGGAACGGATCGCCGGATTGCCGCCGGGCGCTGGCGACGCGGCAGACGACCGGCCGGTGCCGCACGACGCCGCCCGGGCCATGCCGCCGCCCGATGAGGCTGCGCCGCATGCACCGTCCGCCGCACACCAGGCCGCCCCTGCGCGGCGCGAGGTCTGACCATGCTCGAGCTGATCATCTGCGCCGTCTTCACGATCCTGCCCGACTACCTGTACCGCCGCCACGTCCAGGGGAAACGGATCGGCCGGGAGATCACCCTGTATTCGGTGTGGTTCGAGCTGCGCTGGGGCATCGTCTCCTGCGTGCTGCTCACCGTCAGCCTGATCACCGCGATCTTCTACTTCCACCCCGCGACGACCTACGCCACGGCGGTCTTCCGCAGCGTGCCGGTCCTGCCGGATGCGGGCGGACGCGTGGCGGAGGTCTTCGTGCGCGGCACCGACCACGTGGAGGCCGGCCAGCCGCTGTTCCGCCTGGTGGACACGACGCAGCGCACGGCGCTCGAGACGGCGCGGCGCGCCGTCGCAGAGGTGGACGCCGCCGCGGCGCTGGCGCGGGCCGATCTCGCTGAGTCCCAGGCGCGCATCCTGGAAGCGCAGGGGGCCTTGCAGCAGGCGCGCGACGAGTACGACACCAAGGTCGAGCTGAACCGCGGCGCCTCGAACGTGGTCTCGCGGCGCGAGATCGAGCGCCTGGGCGTGCTCGTGCAGACCCGCCAGGCCGGCGTCCAGGCCGCCCAGGCCGCCCGCCAGGCGGTCGAGGCACGGCGGGACGAGCAGCTGCCCGCGCAAAGGGCAAGCGTCGAGGCCGTCCTGGCCGAGGCGGAGGCCGAGCTTGCCAAGACCGTGGTCCGTGCCGGCGTGTCCGGCCGGATCGAACAGTTCCTGCTTCAGGTCGGCGACGTCGTGAACCCCATGCTGCGTCCCGCCGGCGTGCTGATCCCGGACCGCGGGGGACTCCAGCGCCCCATGCTCGTCGCGGGCTTCGGCCAAATCGAGGCGAAGGTCCTGCGCGCCGGCATGCCGGCGGAGGCGACCTGCGTGTCGCAGCCCTGGACCGTGATCCCGCTGGTCGTGACGGAAGTGCAGGGCTTCATCGCGACGGGGCAGGTCCGCAGCACCGACCAGCTGATCGACCTGCAGCAAGTCGGCCGGCCGGGCACGGTCCTGGTCTCGCTCGAGCCGGTCTACGAAGGGGGACTCGCAGGCGTGCTGCCCGGCAGCAGCTGCATCGCCAATGCCTATACCTCCAACCACGAGGCGCTGGACGATCCGAAGGTGAGCACGGGGCGGTACCTCATGCTGCACGGGATCGATGCCGTCGGGCTCGTGCATGCGATCCTGCTGCGCATCCAGGCGCTGCTACTTCCCTTCAAGACGCTGGTCCTGTCCGGAGGCCACTGACCACCGCTGCAGTGCCGCGCGGCTTTCCGATGCGCGACGTGCGTCGCGCGGCGAAGCCCGGGGCAGCACCAGACGGGCACGGATGCGGAGCCGGAGGCCCGGCGACCTTGCCGCCTCACGCCCGGGCGGCGCCGCGCCGACGCGCCAGGGCGCCCGCCGCCATCGGCGTGGCCTTTGGCAGGACGGCAGGCGCGACGACGCTGTCCAACCGCCGCAGATGGCGCGAGGGCGACACCGCGCGGCGTCCGGCCCTGGCGTGGGATGCGGTCGCCGGGCCGCACCTGCGGCAGGCCCCTCCCCATGCGCGCGACGCGCAACGGAGCCACGCACCAACCGTTCAGGTCACCGGGCGATCCGCGCTAGAAGCGGCCGAGGCCACATCCATCGCCCCTCCGGGAGAGACGACCATGCCCCTGCTCGGCTGCATCGCCGACGACTTCACCGGCGCCACCGACCTGGCCAATACCCTGGTCAAGGGCGGCATGACCGCGGTGCAGGTCATCGGCGTCCCGACCGGCCCGCTGCCGGAGGCGGACGTCGTCATCGTCGCGCTGAAGTCGCGCACCGCCCCGGTGGCCGAGGCGGTGGCCGAGAGCCTCGCCGCCTGCGAGGCGCTGCTGGCCGCAGGCAGCCGGCAGATCTTCTTCAAGTACTGCTCGACCTTCGACAGCACGGACGAAGGCAATATCGGCCCTGTCGCCGATGCGCTGGTGAGGCGGCTCGACTGCGGCTTCGCGCTGGCCAACCCGGCCTTCCCGACCAATGGCCGCACCGTCTACCAGGGCCACCTCTTCGTCGGCGACAAGCTGCTCAACGAGAGCGGGATGGAGAACCACCCGCTGACGCCGATGCGGGACGCCAACCTGGTGCGCGTGCTCGGGCGGCAGACCACGGGGACGGTGAAGCTGGTCCCCTACTCGGTGGTCGAGCAGGGAGCGACGGTGATCCGCCACACCATGACCGGCCTGAAGGAGAGCGGCTGGCGCTATGCCATCGTCGACGCCGTCACCGACGCGCAGCTGGTGGCGATCGGCGAGGCCGCGGCCGACCACGCGCTGATCACCGGCGGCAGCGGCATCGCCATGGGCCTGCCGGCCAACTTCCGCGCCAAGGGCCTGCTGCCTGACCGCGGCGAGGCCGCCGCGGCGCTGCCGCCGATGCAGGGCCATGCCGCCGTCGTGGCGGGCTCCTGCTCGCGCGCCACGCTCGGGCAGATCGGCTATGCGCGGGACCACGCGCATACGCTCGAGCTCGACGTGCTGGCGACGCCGGATGCCGCGGCGCTGGCGCGGCAGGCGCTGGGCTGGGTCGAGGGCAAGCTCGGCGACCACCCCGTGGTGATCGCCGCCTCCGCCCCGCCGGAGAAGGTGGCGGCGCTGCAGGCGAAGCTCGGCCGCGACGCCGCCGGCGCGCTGGTCGAACACGCGGTGGCGAGCATCGCCGAGGGCCTGGTCGCGCGCGGCGTGCGGCGGCTGGTGGTGGCGGGCGGCGAGACCTCGGGCGCGGTGGTCTCGCGGCTCGGCGTCACGGCGCTGCGCATCGGGCCGGAGATCGATCCGGGCGTGCCCTGGACCTATGCCGAGCCCGCCAAGGGGGGAACGCCGCTGCACCTCGCGCTGAAGTCGGGGAATTTCGGGACGCGGGACTTCTTCCTGAAGGCCTTCGGGGTGTGAGACGCGGGGGAGAGTGGACACCGCTCTCTCCCCCCATGCCCCCATTCACCGTTCCCCGTGGAAAAGGCGCTGCGGCGCCGGAGGAGACCATCCGAATGAGCATGCCGGACCGCGACGCCCCTGCCGCCCATCCGATCGACCCGCTGCTGGCGCGCCGCTGGAGCCCGCGCAGCTTCACCGCCGCCCCCCTGCCCCCCGGCGCACTCGAGAGCCTGCTGGAAGCCGCCCGCTGGGCCGCCAGCAGCAACAACCTGCAGCCATGGCACCTGATCGTCGCCCGCCGCGACGCCGAGCCTGGGGCCTTCGAAAAGCTCGTCGGCGTGCTCTCGCCGAACAACCAGACCTGGGCGCGCAATGCCGGCGTGCTGATGCTCTCGGTCGCCCGCAGCCACAACCCGGCGAACGGCAACCCGATCCGCCATGCCTGGCACGATACCGGCGCGGCCATGGCGCAGATGGCGCTGCAGGCGGCCGCGATGGGACTGCAGGCGCACCAGATGGCGGGCTTCGACGCCGCCGCGGCGCGCAGCGCCTTCGCCATCCCCGAAGGCTTCGACCCCGTCGCCGCCATCGCCATCGGCGAGGTGGGCCCGCCCGAGGCCCTGCCCGAGGTGCTGGCGCAGCGCGAGACCGCGCCGCGGCAGCGCCGCCCGATCGAGGAATTCGCCTTCCTCGGCGGCTGGAAGGCCGAAGGGAGATGAACGGCGCCACGGATGCGGAATTGCACGACCGCCTCGCCATCCGCGCGCTGGTGGAGAACTGGGCGGTCTCGCGCGATGCCGGCGACTGGGACCGCTTTGCCACCTGCTGGCACGAGGACGGCTATATGTGCGCCACCTGGTGCCAGGCGCCCTGGCGCGACTTCATCGCCGCCAGCGTCGCCGGCTGGGAGAAAGGCGTCTCCATCCTGCACTTCCTCGGCGGCCACAGCGCCGAGCTGGCCGGCCGGCGCGCCATCGCCCAGACCAAGATGACCATCAGCCAGCGCGCCGCGGTACATGGCGTGATGGTGGACGTTGTCTGCACCGGCCGCTTCTACGACTTCCTGGAGAAGCGCGACGGGGATGACGGCGCGGCTGGTCCGCGCTCCGGGCCTGCGGCGCCGCACGGCCGGGCGCGCTGGGGCGTCGTGCTGCGCCAGCCGATCTACGAGAAGGACCGCATGGACCCGGTCGACCCGGCGGCGCGGCTCGCGCTCGACCCCGCCCTGCTGGCGCGCTTCCCGGAAGGCTACCGGCACTTGGCCTACCTGCAGACGCAGATCGGCTACGCGGTGAAGACCGACATGCCCGGCCTCAAGGGGCCGGAGGTCGAGGCGCTTTACGCCCGCGGCGCGCGCTGGCTGGCGGGCGGCGCGCCTGGCTGAGCCGAGCAGCAGGTCGCGGGATGGTGTGAACGGCAGCGCCGCGCTCGTGTCCGGGCGCAAGCCACCGGAGCGCGGTTGCGACAAGGGCGCCGTCCCTCGCGGGACGACGCCCTCACGCCGGGATCAGCAGCGCATTCAGGTCGAGGAGGTCTCGTCGCCCATCGCTTCCGGCATCGGCGTGGCGGCAGCGGTGGCGGCAGCAGCCTTCTTCGCGGCGCGGGTGGCAGCGGCCTTCTTCGCGGCTTCCGAGCGCGACGGGGTCGTCGCCTTGGCGGCGGCGGCACGCTTCGGCGCGGCGGCCTTGCGCGGTGCGGCGGCCTTCCGCGGCGCGGCAGCCTTTCGCGGCGCGGCAGCCTTGGCGGCCGGCTTGCGCGTGGTCGCGGCCTTGCGGGCGACCGGCTTCTTGGCGACAGCCTTCTTCGCGGTCGTGGCCTTCCTGGCGACGGCCTTCTTCGGCGCGGCCTTCCGGGCAACGGCCTTCTTCGGCGCAGCCGTCTTCGCGGCCGGCTTCCTGGCCACGGCCTTCTTCGGCGCGGCCTTCTTCGCGGCAGGCTTGCGGGCGGCGACCTTCTTCGGCGCGGCCTTCTTCGCGGCCGGCTTCCTGGCCACGGCCTTCTTCGGCGCGGCCTTCTTCACCGCGGGCTTGCGCGCCGCCGGCTTCTTCGCGGCGACGCGGCCGCGCGCGGTGGCGGGCTTCTTCGCGGTGCGGCGGGTGGTCGACATCGCCATCGCCTGGGCAGTGGCGGGGGTCTCGGGGGTATCTGTCACGGTCAGGATCTCCTTGCGCGTTCCGTGGTGGGCCTGACCGCCATGTGGCGGCGGGCCCGGGCGAGAGCAGGATCGGTCGTGCGATGGCGGCGGCGCGCGGATCCCGTAGCGCGTGGCGCCGACTTGGTCGCTGTCCAGGTGGTGCGGGCAGAAAGCGGCAACGGGCGATCGGCGGCATCGTGCCGCATCGCTTCCCTGCTTGCCGCGTCTCCTTCGCCGGGCTTCAAGCCGCTGCCCTGCGACGGCGGGGCTGTCCGACGCAGCGCGCCGCCATCCCGTCCTGCCTGCGGTCCATGGACCGTCCTTCCCTGCTGCGGCATTCTGTCGATGCGATCGGGCAATTCCGATTCGCGCGAATCGCGTACGACGTCATGCGCAATCGCACGCTATCTGCACCCACAACCGGCATGTCAAACGAAAACGCAATTCGCGCGATGATTTTTCGCGCGCGCACGCTGCCGTGCGATGCGCGGCGCATGCCGATGCGGGCGAAGCGGTGCATCCGAAGCGCGCGGCGCATGCCGACGAAGCCTGTGCACAGCAGCGCTGACGCACAGCGCATGCCGCCGCGACATGCCGCGCCGAAGACGGCAACGGCCGCCGGATCGCTCCGGCGGCCGTCCCGCATCTCCTGCCGCCGCACCGCGGCGCGGCGGCGGAATCGACGAAGCCTTAACGCGTCGCCATCGGCGACGGGCCTCCGCTCAACGTGCGGCCATCGGCGGCACGGGGCGCTGCTCCGGCCCGGTGTACCAGGACAGCGGCCGGATCAGCCGGTTGTCGGCGCCCTGCTCGAAGACATGCGCCGCCCAGCCGGTGATGCGGGACGCGACGAAGAGCGGGGTGAAGAGCGGGATCTCGAAGCCCATCAGGTAGTAGGCGGGGCCGGCCGGGAAATCGAGGTTCGGGTGAATGTTCTTCTTGGTCAGCATCTCGTCCGCCAGGATGCGGGAGATCTCCATCCAGGTGCGGTCCTGCACCACCTCGGCCATCTTCTCGGCGTATTTCCGCATCGTCGGCACGCGGCTGTCGCCCGACTTGTAGACCCGGTGGCCGAAGCCCATGACCAGCGCCTTGTGGTCGAAGCGGCTCTGCAGCCACTCCCGTGCGATCTTCGGGTCGCCGATCTCCTTCAGCATGTGCATCACCGCCTCGTTCGCGCCGCCGTGAAGCGGTCCCTTCAGCGAGGCGATGCCGGCGGTGATCGCCCCGTGCAGGTCGGCGCCCGAGGAGGTCACCAGCCGCGCGGTGTAGGTGGACGCGTTGAAGGTGTGCTCGGCGTAGAGGATCATCGAGACATCGAAGGCCTTCAGCACCTCAGGCTGCGGCACCCGGCCCTGGATCAGGTGGAAGACGTTCTCGGCGAAGCTGTGCTTCGGGTCGGGCGCCGCCACCTCCTGGCCCTTGGCGGCGCGGTAGGCCGCGGCGATCGCGGTCGGGATCTTGGCGAAGAGCCGCATCGCCTTCCGCCGCTGCGCCGCGTCGGAGACGTCGCCCGCCTCCGGATCCTCGAGCCCCATGAAGGAGACCGCCGTGCGGATCGCGTCCATCGGATGGGCGTCGTGCGGGAACTCCCGGATGACGCGCTGCAGCGCCGGGCTGATCTCGCGCTGGGAGGAGGTCTCGGCCTTGAAGGCCTCGAGCTGCGCGGCGTTCGGCAGCTCGCCGTGCCACAGCAGGTAGGCGACCTCCTCGAAGGAACATGTCTCCGCCAAGTCCTGCACGGCATAGCCGCCATAGGTCAGGCTGTTGGTCTCCGGCATCACCTTGGAGACGCTGGAGACGTCGGCATAGACGCCGACCAGGCCCTTGTAGATGGTGGGTTTTTCCGGGTTCTCGCTCATGGTCTGCGCTCCTCAGGTCAGCTTGGGCATGGTGGGGGACCAGACGTAGCGGACGTCCGGCATCCCTTCCTCATTGGCCGTGCCGGGACGGAACGCCCCGGCACGGAAGCCGTGCCTCTCGTAGAAGGCGCGGGCAGCGTGATTGGACTCGAAGACGATCAGGCCGAGGCCGGACGGCATGGCCGCCCGTGCCTGCCGCAGCAGGCTCGCCCCGACCCCCTGCCGCTGCCAGGGGGGCGAGACGTACAGATGCAGGATCTCCGCGGCCGCGGCATCGAGCCCGAGATAGCCGATCGCCATGCCGCCGGCCGCGGCGACCGTGACCCGATGCCGGGCGAGCAGCACGCCCTCCAGCCAGGCCGCCACCGCCGCCTCGCCGTGCGGCTCGGCGAAGCGCGGCTGCGCCGAGCCGCGGGCGGCCAGGAAGACGCGGGCCAGGGCGGCGGCATCCGCCGCCTGTCCCGGCCGCAGCGTGACCATCGGTCCGGCGCTCCCGCCCGGCTGGTTCATCCTGCCCTCCCCAAGGGCCGGACCGTCGCGTGGCGGTCCGGCCGTCGCATGCCGGGCTAGAAGATGCCCGGCTTGCCCTCGAGCAGCGTGCCCGCCGGCAGCGCCACGTTCAGCAGGTGCAGCTCGCCCGCCTGCAGCTTCGCCAGGTCCTGAACCACCTCGAGGAAGCGGTTGGACTCCCGGGTGGAGATGATGCCCTCGGTCAAGGTCCGGAACTTCTGGATGTACTGCTCCCGGCCGAAGGGGCGGGCACCGTTCGGATGGGCATTGGCGACGCCGAGCTCATCAACCAGCTTCGAGCCGTCCTTCATGAAGATCTCGACCCGGCCGCCGAAGGACAGCTCCTCGGGGTCCCGCGAGTGGTACTTGCGGGTCCATTCGGGGTCCTCGGTGGTCTCGATCTTGTGCCAGAGCCGCACCGTGTCGGCCCGCTGCGCCCGCTTCGGCGCGTAGCTGTCCACGTGGTGCCAGCGGCCGTCCTGCAGGGCGACGGCGAAGATGTACATGATAGAATGGTCCAGCGTCTCGCGGCTGGCCTTCGGGTCCATCTTCTGCGGGTCGTTGGCGCCGGTCCCGATCACGTAGTGCGTGTGGTGGGAGGTATGGATGACGATCCGCTCGATGTCGTCGAAGTCCTTCACCTGCTCGCGCATCCGGAAGGCCAGGTCGATCAGCGCCTGGGACTGGTACTCGGCCGAGTGTTCCTTCGTATAGCTGTCCATGATGGCGCGCTTGGCCTCGCCCGGGCCGGGCAACGGCACGGTGTAGTAGACCGGCTCGTAGGCCGCGGCGCGGCCCTTCTTGTCGGCCTCGGTGCGGCCCGAGAGGATCCAGCCGATGACGCTGTCCTCGCCCTCGTAGATCGGGCTCGGCGCACCCTCGCCGCGCATGGCGCGGTCGGCCGCCTCGATCGCCAGCTTGCCGGCATGCGCCGGGGCGAAGGCCTTCCAGGTGCTGATCTCGCCCTTGCGGGACTGCCGGGTGCTGACCGAGACGTGCAGCGCCTGCTGGATCGCCTGGTAGATCACCTCCTGCTTCAGGCCGAGCAGCGTGCCGATGCCGGCGGCGGCCGAGGGGCAGAGATGGGCGATGTGGTCGATCCGGTGCTCGTGCAGGCAGATGGCCCGCACCAGGTCGATCTGCAGTTCGTAGCCGGTGGCGAGGCCGCGGATCAGCTCCTTGCCGGACTTCTCCATGGTCTGGGCGACCGCCAGGATCGGCGGGATGTTGTCGCCGGGGTGGGAGTAGTCGGCCGCCAGGAAGGTGTCGTGGAAGTCGAGCTCGCGCACCGCGGTGCCGTTCGCCCAGGCCGCCCATTCCGGCGAGAAGCCCTTCGCGCCCGGCATGCCGAAGATGGTGGCGCCGCCCTTGCGCGGATGGCCGAGCGCCATGGCGCGGGCCGAGACGACCGGGCGGCGGTTGACCGAGGCGATGGCGACCGAGGCGTTGTCGATGATCCGGTTGATGATCATCGCCTGCACGTCGCGTTCGACGGCGACCTTGTCGGCGGCGACGCCGGCCATCTTCCAGGCCAGCTGGTCCTCGCGCTTCAGCAGCGCCTTGGACGGATGGAGCTTGACGGGATGCATCTGCATGGCGGCTGTGGGTCCCCCTGGTTCGGGCCGATGGGCAGTTCGAATGGCGGCTTTGTCCTGCCGCCGGCGCTATACGTCCATTCCGAATGATGGCGTAGTCCGATAGGGTTTCCGTATCGCCGCAATCGCGCAAGCCCGCGACACGGCCAGCATGGGCCCGACAGGACCGCCACCGCCGATGGACTTCCGCATCCTCCGCCGCATGGCGCATTTCCTCGCCGTCGCGGAGGAAGGCCATTTCGGCCGCGCCGCCGCCCGCCTCGGCCTCTCGCAGCCGCCGCTCTCGGCGCAGATCCAGGCGCTCGAGGCCGAGCTCGGCGTCAAGCTGCTGGAGCGCACCCGCAAGGGCGCCCGCCCGACGCGGGAGGGCGAGGCGCTGCTGCCGGTGATCCGCCGCCTGGCCGAGGATGCCAAGCAGGTCGAGGCGCTGGCGCGCGAGCTGCGCACGGGGCGGCAGATGCCGATGGCGCTGGCCTGCGTCACCTCCGCGCTCTTCGACTTCCTGCCCCCCCTCGTGCGCGCCCTGCGGGACGCCCAGCCCGACGCGGCGATGGCGGTGCAGGAGATGGACACCGCCGATGCGGTCGAGGCGCTGCGCCGCGGCGAGGTGGATTTCGCGCTCGCCCGGCTCGACCGCGACCGGCCGCCGCTGCGCGTGCTGCGGCTCGGGCTCGACGCGCTGGTGGTGGCCTTGCCTGAGGGGCATGCACTGCTCGGCCGGCCCGGGCAACCGGTGCCGCCGCTGCCGCTTTCGGCCCTGGCGCGGGAGCCGCTGATGCTGCTGCCGCGCAGCATCAGCCCGGCCTATTTCGACGCGCAGGTCAGCGCCTGCCGCGAGGCGGGGTTCGAGCCGGTGGCGGTGCGCGAGGTCTCCTCCGCCATGGCGCAGCTCGCCTTCGTCGCCGCCGGACTCGGCGTCGCGCTGGTCAGCTCCGGCATGGCGGTGCTGCGGCCGCCCGGCGTCGGCTTCCGCGAGCTGGCCGGGCCGGTCGCTTCCGTCGGCGTCGCGCTGGTCTGGAATGCCGAGCGGGAGTCGGAAGCGGCGAAGCTGGCCGTCGCGGTGGCGAAGCGGGTCTTCCCGCACAGCGCCGGCCTGCCCGCCGCAGCGGGATGAGCCGGTGGCGCGAAGCCTCGGCGGCGCGGCGGGTCGGGGCGCCGCGCTCCCGCGTCAGGCCGCCTCGCATTCCAGGATGGCATAGCCCGTCGCCGTCGGCACCGTGCGCAGCCAGCGCAGGCCGGCAGCCTCGAACAGCGCGCGGAACTCCGCCCGGGTCCGCTCCCGCCCGCCGGTGCGCAGCAGCATGCGCAGGTCGGCCAGCGCCACCATCCGCGCCTCGGGGCCCATGCGGTCGGGCATCAGCCGCTCGATCACCAGCAGCCGCGCCGCGGGCGCCATCGCCGCGCGCACTGCCCGCAGGACCGCGCCCGCCGGGCCGTCGGCCCAGTCGTGCAGCACGCTCTTCAACATGTAGAGGTCGCCGCCGGGCGGCACCGCGGCGAACATGTCGCCGCCCACCGCCTCGGCCCGCGTGCCGAGACCCTGCCCGGCACCGCCCTGCCCTGCCAGCGCAGCGGCGGCGGCCTCGGCCACCGGAGGCAGGTCGAAGACCACGCCGCGCAGGCCGGGATTGGCCCGCAGCACCGCGGCGAGCAGCGCCCCCTCCCCGCCGCCGACATCGACCACGAGGCCGGTCGCCGGGAAGCGCCAGGCGCCCAGCACCGCGGCGATCGTGCGGCCGGACAGCGCCGTCATCCCGGCATTGAAGACATGGCCGAGCGCCGGTTCCGCGGCATAGCGGTCGAAGCTGGTCTCGGCGCCCCAGAGGTGCCGCACCGCCGTCTCCCCGGTGCGGACCGAGTGTTCCAGGTCGCCCCAGCTTCGCCAGAACTCCTCGTGCCCGAACAGCTCCACCAGCGGCCGCAGCGAGCCCGCGACGCCGTCCCGCAACGGGCCGCCGAGCGGGCCGAGCGCGAAGCGCCCGTCCGGTTCCTCCCGCACCACGTCGAGCGCCGCGAGCGCCCGCAGCAGCCGGTGCAGCGAGGGCGCATGCGCGCCGGCGGCGGCGGCGAGGCCGGCGGCGTCGCGCGGCCCCTCGGCCAGCAGGTCGGCCAGGCCGAGACGCGCGGCGACGATGACGGCCTGCGCCGCCTCGTGCCCCGTGGCGAGGCGGAGCAGGGCGGTGGCGGGATCGGGCTGGTCCATGACGGTCACTCCGCGCGAAGGTCGGCGGCGCGCGCCGCGTCGCCCCGGCGGACGCCCTCGGCCGCGACGAAACGCGTCCAGGCCGCTGCATCGAGCGGCCGGTGGGGTCCGGCGCCGAGGCCGGCGAGGAAGCGGCCATAGGGCTCGGAGCGGATGTTCGCGGCGACCTCGCGCTCCAGCCGTGCCACCACCGGCGCCGGCAGGCCGGCCGGGCCGCAGAGCCCGAACCAGACTTCCGCGACCAGGTCGAGGCCGGCCTCGCGGAAGGTCGGCGCATCGGGGAATCGCGGCACCCGCGCCGCGCTTGCCGGCGCCAGCAGGCGCAGGCGCTCCTGGCCACCGGTTTCGCCGAGGCTGGCCAGCGTCGCCTCGATGCGGCCGCCGAGGGTCCCGATGATCGCCGGGGCACCGCCGCGGAACGGGATGGCGGCGAATTCGGCACCGGTCTCGCGGCGCAGCAGGTCGGGGACGAGGTCACCGAGGGTGCCCTTGCCGACCGTCCCGGCGCGAAGTTGCCCCGGTGCCGCGCGCCCTGCGGCGATGAAGCCGGCGAGGTCGGCATGGGGCCCGGCGGCGCTGACCGCGAGGCTCAGCGGCAGCTCGCCGAGCAGCGCGAGATGGGTGACGTCGCGCAGCGGGTCGTGGCGCAGTCCGGGATAGGTGGCCGGCGCCATGGCATGCGGACCGAGATTGCCGATGCCGAGCAGGTAGCCGTCGGGCGGCGCGTGCGCGACAAGCCCGGCGCCGATGGTGCCGCCGGCGCCCGAGCGGCCTTCCACCAGCACCGGCTGGCCAAGCGCGGCGGTGAGCCGTTCGGCGAGGAAGCGCACCATGGCGTCCGGCGATCCCGCCGGGCAGGGATTGACGATCCGGATCGGCCGCGCCGGCCAGGCCGGCTGCGCGGCGGCGGAAGTGGCGAGCAACGGCGCGGCGAGCAGCGTGCGGCGGAGCATGCGGTGCCTCCCGGCGGGCGGCGACACAGTAGGGAGCGCGGCGCGCCGCCGCGATCACGCCCGCGGGAGATGCCTGCGCTGGCGCACCCCGCATTCCGGGGAGGTCGCCGCGCTGCTAGGGTCCGCGGCGACAATCCCGCCGGAGTCCGCCAATGCCGTCAGCCCCCTTCGACCGCGTCATCCTCGGCGACCTGGTGCTGCCCGACGGCGTACTCTCGGGCGGCTGGGTGGCGATCCGCGGCGAGGTCATCGCCGGCCTCGGCCAAGGCACGCCGCCGCCGGCCGCCGCCACCGCCGACCATACGGGGATGCTGGTGCTGCCCGGGCTGGTCGACGGGCACATGCACACGTCCAGCAGCACCGGCTGGCCGGGGATCGAGGGCGCGTCGATGTCGGCCGCCGCCGGCGGCGTCACCACCTGCGTCGACATGCCCTACGACGTGCCGCGCCCGGTCACCGATGCCGGGATCCTGCGCGAGAAGGTCGCGGTGGTGGAGGCGACCAGCCATGTCGACATGGCACTCTACGGTACCATCACCAAGGCGGGCGGCGTCGGGGCCATCGCCGGACTGGCCGAGGCAGGCGTCTGCTCCTTCAAGCTCTCCACCTACGAGTATGACGCGGTGCGCTTCCCGCGCATCGACCACCCGACCATGCTCGCCGCCTTCCGCGAGATCGCCCGCACCGGCCTGATGTGCGCCATCCACAACGAGGACCAGGAGCTGGTCATCCGCCTGACCGAGGAGGCGAAGGCGGCCGGCCGCACCGACCCGATCATGCACGCCCGCACCCGCCCCCCGCTGGCCGAGAGCATGGCCGACCTCGAGATCTTCGAGATGGCGGTCGAGACCGGCTGCCACGTGCACATCGCGCACAGCTCGATCGCGCGGGGCTTCGACCTGGCGGCGATGTTCCGGGCCGAGGGCGCCCGCACCTCCGGCGAGGCCTGCATCCAGTACCTCTGCATGACCGAGGAGGACCTCGTCCGGCTGGAAGGCTTCGGCAAGTGCAACCCGCCCTTCCGCACCGCCGAGGAGGTGGAGCGGGTCTGGCAGCGGCTGGTCGCCGGCAAGGTCGCCTATGTCTCGACCGACCACGCGCCCTGGCCGCGCGAGCGGAAGGTCTACACCGGCGACATCTTCGCCCCCGGCGCCGGGCTCACCGGGCTGCAGAGCTTCGCCCCGCTGATGTACACCCTGCTGGCCGAGCGCGGCCTGCCGCCGACCCTGATGGCCCGCTACTGCGCCGAGCGCCCCGCGCGCTTCCACGGGCTGTATCCAAAGAAGGGCGCGCTCCGGACCGGCAGCGACGCCGATCTGCTGGTGCTGGAACGCGGCGACTTCCGCTTCGACGAGGCCTCGATCCAGGACCGCGAGGATGCGAAGTGGTCGCCCTACCATGGCCGCGCGATGCGGGCCCGCGTCTCCGCCACCTGGCTGCGCGGCGCCTGCATCTGGGACGGCACCAGCGTCCTGGCGAAGCCCGGCACCGGCCGCTTCGTCCCCCGCCAGCACCGCGACACCTATCTCGGGGAGGACTGAGCATGTCCCGCATCCTGCGCGTCGCCGGGGCCCAGATGGGCCCCAACCAGCGGGCCGACGACCGCGCCGCGATCCTGGCGCGGATGCTGGCGCTGCTGGACCAGGCGGCCGCGGCCGGCGCGAAGCTGGTGGTCTTCCCGGAGCTCGCCTTCACCACCTTCTTCCCGCGCTGGCCGATGGACCGGGACGATCCGGAGCTTCTCGCCAGCTTCGAGACGGCGATGCCCAACCCGGCGGTGCAGCCGCTCTTCGACCGGGCGAAGGCGCTCGGGGTCGGGTTCTACGTCGGGTATGCCGAGCTGACGCCGGAGGGCCAGCGCTTCAACAGCGCCGTCACCGTCGGCCCGGACGGCGCCATCCTGTTCAAGTACCGCAAGATCCACCTGCCCGGCTCGGACGCGGTGAAGCCCGGCCAACGCTATCAGCAGCTCGAGAAGATGTATTTCGAGTATGGCGACATGGGCTTCCCCGCGAAGCGCGGCCCGGCTGCATGGGGCGCGCCGGTGCTCGGCATGCTGGTCTGCAACGACCGCCGGTGGCCGGAGGGCTGGCGGGTGCTCGGCCTGCAGGGTGTGGAGCTGGTGATGGTCGGCTACAACTCGGCCGCCTACGACCCCAATGGCGGCGAGGGCGAGAGCGCCGAAGTCCGCACCTTCCACTCGACCCTCGCGGCGCAGTCCAACGCCTACATGAATGCGACCTGGGCAATCGCGGTTGCGAAGGCGGGGGTGGAGGACGGCGCCGGGCTGATCGGCGGGTCCTGCATCGTCGACCCGAACGGGATGGTGGTGGCGCAGGCGAAGACGCTGGGGGACGAGGTGATCGTCGCCGATGTGGACTTCGACGCCTGCCGCCAGGGCAAGGAGAAGATGTTCAACTTCGCGGCGCACCGGCGGCCGCAGTGGTACGGGATGATCACCGAACGGGTGGGCGCGCGGGCGCCGGAGTAAGGCCGCGGGAGAAGGTATCTCCTCCGTTGGACGCATGCGTCCAACCCCTCATCGATGTTTGTGAGTCGGCACCCTCCGCGCAGCGGCACCCGACCCACAAAAGGGAAGGGTGTGGCTTGGGGAGGGAATGCCTCTTGCCCGCCCCAACCTTGCCTGCCTCACGCCGCCAGGCAGCACTTCTTGAATTTCTTCCCGCTGCCGCAGGGGCACGGGTCGTTGCGGCCGACATCGCGGTGCGGGTTCACCGCCGTGGTCGGCGCCGGGGCCGGCCGCGCCGCCCGCTTCGCCGCCTCCGCCTCGCGGATGCGGTGCCACTCCGCGAACATCGCCACCACGTCGCCGAGCGGCGCGACGCCCTGCTCCTCCAGCAGCTCCAGCCGATCGACGCCCGGCTCCGTGCCGTCCTTCAGGTCCGCTTCGAAATCCCTGGCGGACATGATCGAGCGGTCGATCCTCCCGGCGCGGAACAGTGCCATCGCCTCCGCCCGGAGCGCCGCGATCCCCAGCATCGACACCGCCTGCTGCCAGCCGACCCAGACCCAGTCGGGCGCCTCGCCCGCCAGCAGCAGGCGGCCGTGCAGCTCGCGCAGCACCGGCTCGGCCCGCGCCATCGGCAGGACGCGGGTGGCGAACAGCAGCGTCAGCGCCTCGATCGCCGCATGGCGGACCATCTCGTCCGCCGCCGGGTCGAGCGCCAGCGCCAGCAGCGCGTCGAGGTCGCCGTCGAAGGTGGCGGCCAGGATGCCGGGGAAATCCTCGGTCAGCCCGTCGCCGATGGCGGCGTCCAGCGCGGCCTCGTGGCGCGCCAGCCGGAGCAGCAGCGGGAAGGCCCGCCGCTCCCGCGCCTGCGCCGCCAGGTAGATGGCATGGAGCGCGATCGCGGTCGCCTCCTCGCCGCGGTCGCGGCCCTCGGCATAATCGGCCAGCACCGCGAGCAGCCGCGGCGCCTCGGCATCCCAGCGGGCCAGCGCCTGCTCCATGGCGGCGCGCGGAAAACCCTCGCCGGCCGAGGCGAAGGCGTGGAGGATGTCGTCCATCGGGCTGGTCCTTCTCGGCTGGCCTTTTCGCCTGGGCGCCCGATGTAGCGCAGGAACCCCGGTTTGCGGAGCGCCACGCATGGAGGACGCCCAGCCTTTCTTCGCCAGCGGCAACTACGTCCCGATCGCCACCGAGCACGACGTCGCCGACCTGCCCATCCGCGGCGAGCTCCCGCGCGGCCTGCGCGGCACGCTGTTCCGCAACGGGCCGAACCCGCAATTCGCCCCACCCGATCCGGCGCGGCACCACTGGTTCCTCGGCGACGGCATGGTGCACGGCTTCACCCTGGGGGATGGCCGGGCCGCCTGGCGCAACCGCTGGATCCGCACCGACAAGTTCCTGGCCGAGCGCGCCGCCGGCCGCGCCCTGGCGACCGGCTTCAGCGGCGGGCGCGAACTCGGCATCCCGGATACCGGCGTGGCCAATACCAGCCTCGCCTGGCATGCCGGCAAGCTGCTGGCGCTGGAGGAGGCGCACCTGCCCTGGGCGCTCGACCCCGCCACGCTCGATACGCTGGGCGTCGAGGAGCTCGGCGGCCAGCCGCGCCGCTTCACCGCGCATCCGAAGGCCGATCCGGCGACCGGGGAGCTGGTCTTCTTCGGCTATTCCACCGCCGGCCCGCTGAGCGCCGAGATGGCCTGGGGCACGCTCTCCCCGGCCGGCGCGGTGACGCGCTACGAGCGCTTCCCCGTCCCGTTCTGCGCCATGGTGCACGACTTCGCGGTGACCGAGCACCACGTGCTGTTCCCGCTGATGCCGCTGACCGGCAGCCTGCCGCGCGCCATGCGCGGCGCCCCGGTCTTCGCCTGGGAGCCCGAGCTCGGCGGTCATATCGGCCTGCTGCGGCGGCGGGAGGGGATCGCCTCGCTCCGCTGGTTCCGGGCGGAGGCCTGCTACGCCTTCCACGTGCTGAACGCCTGGGAGGACGCGGCGGGCCGCGTGCTGGCGGACGTCATGGAATTCGCCGCCCCGCCGCTCTTCCCCCGCGCTGATGGCAGCCCGAGCCCGAGGGAGGCGACCCGGGCCCACCTGACGCGCTGGGTGCTGGACCCGGCGGCGGGCACCGATGCCTTCCGGCGCGAGCGGCTGGACGACCTGCCCGGCGAATTCCCCCGCATGGACGACCGCCGCGCCGGGCTGCCCAACCGCCACGGCGCCTATATGGGCCAGTCGCGCGGCGAGGGCCTCGACACCCTCGCCTGGTGCGACCTGGCGACCGGCGGCCGGCGCCACTTCAGCGTCCCGGCCGGCGATGCGCTGTCCGAGGCGGTCTTCGTCCCGCGCCATGCCGCGGCGGCGGAAGGCGATGGCTGGCTGCTGACCGTTGCCTGGCGTGCCGCCGAGGGACGCAGCGAGGTGCTGGTGCTGGACAGCCGGGACATCGCCGCCGGCCCCGTTGCCACGGTCGCCCTGCCCGGCCGCGTGCCGCACGGCTTTCACGGCACCTGGGTGCCGGCCAATGCCTGAGGACCCGCCCGATGGCTACAACAGCCGCGCCGAAACGCTCGCGCATATCCACCGGGTGCGCGACCATATCGGCAGCTTCCTGTCCGTCATGCTGGCCCGCGCCGCGGCACATGACGCCAGCAACCTGGTCGAGCCGGAGAAGAGCGCCTTCGACCTGCTGCTGCCGCGGCTGCGCGGGGTCCCCTACGGCTCGGCCGGGTTCCGCGCGGTGGAGGCGGAGATGGCCGAGGCGATCGCCCACCACCATGCGGCGAACTCCCACCACCCCGAGCACTACGGCAACCGCGGCATCGCCGGGATGGACCTCTTCGACCTGGTCGAGATGGTCTGCGACTGGATGGCCGCGGCGGAGCGGCGCCCCGAGGACGGCGTGCGGCTCGACATCAACGCGGCGCAATTCGGCATCGCCCCGCAGCTCGAATCGATCATCGCCAATACCCTGGCGCGCTGGCCGCGGGGCTGATCAGCCCGCCCGGCGCAGCGCGGTGGGGTAGAGCCGGCCGCCCGGCGCGGCGCGCATCGCCTCCAAGAGGAAGCCGCCGGGCAGGTCGAGCACCTCGGGCAGCGGCGGCGCATCGGCCGCGGCGTCGAAGGCGGCGCGGAGCGGGCGGCCCTCCATCCCCTCGGTCGGCTCGCCCAGCATGTGAAGGACGGTGGGGACGATGTCGGTCAGGTCGGCGGCTTCCGCCGCGACCGCGCCGGCGCGGCAGGGGCCGCCCTGCATCACCAGCACCGTCGCCAGCTCCGCCCGGTGCAGCCCGCCATGCATGCCGCCGCCCTCGGGCACGTCCGCCGTGTCGAAGCCCGCGTTGCCGGGCAGGCCCCAGCCGTCCGCGGCCTCGCTGCCCGCGAAGGTGGCGACGAGGTCGGCGCTGCGGGCATGCGCGCTGCCGAGCAGGGCCAGGGGGAAAGCGCGGCCGGCCGGCAGGATCGCGGGGTCGCGCGCCAGCAGCGGGCCTGCCCAGTCCTGCGCCGCGAGGAAGTCGGCGATCTGCGGCGCCAGGCCCTTGTCGCGCAGCCACATCCCGGGGGCCGCGGCCGGCGCCACCACCACGTCGATATCGGGACCCATCCCCTCCCCCGCGCGGAATCCGGCGCGGCAGAGCTCCACCGCCAGGGAGCGCTTGCCGCGGCCGGTGACGTGGCCGTGGTCGGACAGCACGAGGATGGCGATCTCCGCCGCATCCGGCTGCGCGTCGCGCCAGGCGACGACCCGTCCCAGCACCGCATCCGCTGCCCGCAGCGCCGCCAGCGTCGCGGCATGCCCGAGGCCGAGATAGTGGAAGGCGATGTCGGGCTCCGACAGCCAGAGCAGGGCGACATCGGGCCGCAGCACCGGCAGGACGTGTTCCAGCAGGATGCGGCCGGCGAAATCCACCCGGGCGGCATTGGGCACCCCGGCCGGCGGCGTCGGGCCGAAGGCCGCGCGGACCGCGGCGGCGGTCTCGCCCTCCACGTCCTCGACGTTCCAGCGGAAGCTGCCGAGCCGCCCGGCCGCCGGGTGCAGCAGGGTGGCGGCGCCATGGGTGCCGGCGCTGACCAGGGCGAAGCGCTTCCCCGCCGGCGCCAGCCGCTCGGCGAGGGAGGGGCGCTGCAGCGGGCTCTCGGCGCCCCGCGCCATGGCGAGCACGTCGGCGACCAGCTTGGTGCGCAGCAGCCGGTCGGGCGCGACCGCGGCATCGAAGCAGGTATTCGCCACCATGCCGTGCCCGCCCGGGCGGCAGCCGGTGATCAGGCTCGGCGTCGCCACCCGCGTCTCGGACGGAAAGACGCTGCGGGCATTGGCGAAGCGGGTGCCGCGCGCCGCCAGGGCGCAGAGATTGGGAGTCAGCGCCGGGGTGGCCATGTCGGGCCGCAGCCCGTCCAGTGCCACCAGGACGCAGCGGGTCATCGGGCGTCCCGCCCGCAGCGGCTATTCGACACGGATATCCGCCTTCCGGATCACCGGCTCCCAGCGGCGGCCGTCCTCCTCGATGATGCGGGCGACGGTGGCGCCGTCGGCGAAGCTCGACTCGATCCCGCGCGCGGCCAGCGCGGCGCGGCCCTCCGGCGTGTCCACCGCCTGGCGGGCGGCGGCCTCGAGCCTGGCACGGATCGGCTCGGCCAGGCCGGCCGGGGCGAGGATGGCGCCCCAATTGTCCACCGCATAGCCCGGCAGGCCGGCCGCGGCGGCGACGGTGGGCACGCCCGGCATCAACGGGCTGTCCTGGCCGGCGACATTGCCCAGCGCCCGCAGCCGGCCGGCCTTCACCAGCTCATCGACGGCCGAGAGCGGCGCCGAGACCAGTTCGACCTCGCCGCTGACGCAGGCGGTCACCGCCGGGCCGGTGCCGCGGTAGTGCACATGGGTCAGCTTGCCGCCTGACATCGCGTCCATCAGCTCGGCGCTGACATGGGTGATGGTGCCGAGCCCAGGGGTGCCGTGATTGAGCAGGCCGGGGCTGCGGCGGGAGATCTCCACCACCTCGCGCAGCCCCGAAGCCTGCAGCTTCGGCCCGCCGCAGATCAGCGTGGGCGCGAGGGCGACCTTGGCGACCGGCAGCAGGTCGCGCTTCAGGTCGAAGGGCAGCTTCGCATAGACGAATTGGTTGACCACGACGGTGTTGAAGACGGTGACCAGCGTGTAGCCGTCCGGCGGGGATTTCGCGACCGCATCCGTGCCGATGTTGCCGCCGGCGCCGGAGCGGTTCTCCGGCACCACGGGCTGGCCGAGCGCCTCGCCGATCCGCTGCGCGAGCAGCCGGCCGAGGATGTCGCTGCCGCCGCCCGGCGGAAAGGGAATGATCATCTTGAGCGGGCGATTGGGGAAGTCGCCCTGCGCGATCGCGGGGGCGGCGAGCGGGCCGACGGAGAGCAGGGGGGCGAGCGCCAGGACGGCGCGGCGGGAGGGCTGGGTCATGGTCCCACCGTGATGCCGGAGGGCGGCGGGGCGGGCAAGCGTCGGGGTGGCCGATCGATGCGGGATGGCGCCGCGCACAGGCCCGGGCACCGCCCGCCGGCCCCGGCCATACCCGCCCCCGGTCCGTCCGCTGGCGACGGCCGGGGACGACGGGTGGGACAGGCGGCGACCGCCACGCTCTGCAGCTTATGCGTGCATCATGCTTGCCGGGGCGCCATATGTCCATCTCCCGGCCCTGCCCCGTGGCGACAGGCCTCTGCGGTGAGGGGGGCTTTGCCAACCGCCATGTGGCGCGCCTGCACGAAAGCGCATCGAAACCGGCGGGAGCGGCGGCCAAACAGGCATTTTCGGACCTTGGGGCTGCCGCTTAACGCGCCCGGCTTCCCCGCCGGAGAGCCTCCCCCGCCACCCAAAACAACGTAACGCCAAAAGATTAAAACAACCCTGAGTTGTTAAGATTCAGTCAGCACTCGGTTGTGAGAAGGGCGCATCGCTCGCGCTTGGTGCGGGCTCTGCTGGCGGAGGCTGCCACTTATGGGTGATTTCGCATCGGTCATCGGGTCCGGACCAATCGTCGGCCTGGACGACATCCCGAACAACCT
>NZ_SMSJ01000079.1 GCF_004355005.1 Dankookia rubra | reverse complement strand
GCATCGCCGACCACCCAATCAACCGCCTCGCTGACCTCGCACCCTGGACCCTGCGGCCCCAAGCTATCTGACCCACGGCAGGCCGCCGTAGTCGTCGGCGGACGCTTACGATGCGGCCAGTGTCCGTCCCGCTCTCCGACCATCACTCGCGTCCGTGAGTCACTCGCTCCCGGGTGTCGAGCCCTCTGCTGCGCAGCGGCGGTGCCGGCCAAACCGATACGCGATTGGTCCCGCAAAATGCGCAGACGGAGGGGAGGGGGAAGAGCAATGGTGGGGAGCGGTGGGCTGCGCCGCATCACTTCCGCTGTCGTGCTCCAGCCATGCTACCGCCTTGGAGCAGTTCGACGTGCTCGGCCGGTGCTTCGGTCCAGCACCGCAGTTCCACCTGATCTGCGGCGTACCAGACATCATCGCCGCGCCGCGCCGCGTCACCGGCATCCGCTTCTGGCCTCGGCGCAGAACGGAGCCGTGCTCGACCTACACCGCGTGAGGCAGCGCCGCGTCGAGGATATGGTTGGCTCGACATTCGCGGAAGCGCCGCTCCGTGGAGGTCAGGTGTGCCCGGCGGTCGTGCCCCGTGACCGGTTCGGTAGCGTCGCCGCATGTCGCACGCCGGAGGTAAAAGCCTCCTCAGCCATTGATGGAAGTGGCTTGGGCTGCCCCGCGATGGAACCGTGGGGGTGCTGGCAGGGGTGGGAAATGGGTTCTCGGGCGTCGTGAATACGATGGTCTGCTCGCCGGCCATCTACGCTTCGATGGTCGCCGCCGCCTTCACGATGGCTTTCGAGACACCCACCTCTACCATCCCGCGAAGTTTGGTCGGCAAGCCATCCGTGGCATCACATAGCAGCGGTTCTCGCCACGAGCGCCGAGCGGACGCCTTTTGTTCGCGCTATCCGTTCACGCTCTCGGACGCCCTGAATGATGGTCTGGTCTGCCGCGTCATGGATGGGCTGACCGGGCTGCCGCCGGGGTCTCCGGCCAATATCGACCCCGATCAGCAGGTTGAGGTACTGGCAAAGGACGGCGTTTAGACCAGCGGTTCCGCCAGCACCGCTGCCTTGTTCACTGCACGGTTCCAGGCATCCGCAAACGCCCTGTCCAGTGCTCTGGCGAGGTGTTCGGCCTCTCGGAAGTGAGGGGTGAGGAGGCCAACCGCCACCTCGCCGCATACCGGACCTGGGAGCCGCTTCCGGTCGTAGAAGACACCTAGCGCTCTTGCGATGTGGGACCCATGCGGGGGCGTTGCAAGCACGGTGGGCCTCGCGTGAGCGGGCCAGACCGGGAATGCGCACTGGGGAGCAGAGGGCTGGTGGCGGAGTGGCTGGGGGACCTGGATTCGAACCAAGACTGCCCGAGTCAGAGTCGGGAGTTCTACCGTTAAACTATCCCCCACCGGGACCCTGCCGGCCTCTCCGGCGGCAGGGCGGCTCTGCTACCACTTCATCCGACGGGCCGCAACCACCCCACCGTCGAAAGCGCTTGCCCCTCACCCTACATTACAGGACGATGTACCATGCGGCCCTGCCAAGGGTGGCGCGACCGCCAGCGGTACCAATAGGGAGACGGGCCCACCAGCCCAGCGTGATGCCAGACGATACCGCAACTCTCGGGCTGCCAGAGCCGCATGCAGAGCCGCATGGATCCGCCTCGGAGCGGCATCCCGGCTATCTGGCCCCGCCCTACATGGCCCGTTGCGGGACCGCGTCCAGCGCTTATGCGGCGCTCGACCTCGGCACCAACAATTGCCGCCTGCTGGTCGGCGCCCCGGCCCATGCCGGCTTCCGCGTGGTCGACAGCTTCAGCCGAATCGTCCGGCTCGGGGAAGGCCTGGCCGCCACCGGCCGGCTGTCCGAGACCGCCATGGACCGCGCCGTCGCGGCGCTCGCCGCCTGCGCCGAGAAACTGGCCCGCCGCCCGGTCCGCCATCTCCAGGCCGTCGCCACCGAGGCCTGCCGCCGCGCCACCAACGGCGCCGCCTTCCTGGCCCGGGTCGAGGCCGAGACCGGCCTCCGCCCCCGCATCATCTCGGCGCGGGAGGAGGCGGAGCTGGCGATGGAATCCTGCTCCCCGCTGCTCGAGGACCAGGACCGCCGCGCGCTGCTCTTCGACATCGGCGGCGGCAGCACCGAGATCGCCTGGATCCGCGTCCCCGCCGCAGCGGGCCAGGCCGGCGGCCAGCCCCCGGCCGAGCTGATCGGCTATGTCTCCATGCCGCTCGGCGTGGTGACGCTGGCGGAGCGCGCGGGCGCCTCCTGCTTCACCGAGGAAGGCTTCCACGCGGTGGTGGACGAGGTGGCGGAGCATCTCCGCCGCTTCGACCGGGTGCATTGCATCGGCCAGGAGATCCGCGCCGGCGGCGTCCGGCTGATCGGCACCAGCGGCACCGTGACGACGCTGGCCGGCGTGGCGCTCGCCCTGCCGCGCTACCGCAGGCCGCTGGTCGATGGCCGCGTGCTGGACATCGAGGTCGCCGACCAGGCGCTGGGCGATCTCTTCGCCCTTGGCCGGGCCGGGCTGGCGGCGCATCCCTGCGTCGGGCCGGAACGGGTCGATTTCGTCCTGCCGGGCTGCGCGGTCTATGCCGCCATTCGCAAGGTCTGGCCGGTGCCGACGCTGACGGTCGCCGATCGCGGCCTGCGGGAGGGCATGCTGCTGCGGATGATCCGCGCCGACCGCATTGCGCCGCGCGACCGCGCGCCCCACCTCGCCAGGCGGCACGGGCCCTAGCCGCGGGCCGCGCCGCCCTCGCGCGGAGGCGCGGCGCCATTCTCACGTGAAGGCGCGGCGCCACCCTCGCGCCAAGGCGCGGCATCACCCTCGCGCCGAGGCGCGGCAGTCAGGATCCGCGAGACCCATGAAGGGAAAACCCACCGGCGGGCGTGGCGTCACCACGCGTCTGAAGACCGCCAAGGGCCGCAGCACCGCCAGCCAGAAATGGCTCGAGCGGCAATTGAACGACCCCTATGTCCGCGCCGCCCAGGCGGCCGGCTACCGGTCCCGCGCCGCCTTCAAGCTGATCGAGATCGACGACAAGCTGCATCTGCTGAAGCCGCGGGGACGGGTGGTCGACCTCGGCGCCGCCCCGGGCGGCTGGACCCAGGTGGCGCTGCAGCGGACCGGCCAAGGGGACAGCCATGCGGGGAAGGTCGTCGCCCTCGACCTGCTGGCGATGGACCCGGTGCCCGGCGCCATCGTGCTGCAGGGCGACTTCCAGGACCCGGCGGCGGAGCAGGCGGTGCTGGCCGCGCTCGACGGTCAGGCCGACCTGGTGCTTTCCGACATGGCGCCCAATACCACCGGCCACAACGCCACCGACCACCTGCGCATCATCGCGCTTGCCGAACTCGCGCTCGACTTCGCGCTGAAGGTGCTCTCGCCCGGCGGCGGCTTCGTCGCCAAGGTCTTCCAGGGCGGCACGGAGAAGGACCTGCTCGACCAGCTCAAGGCGCGCTTCGCCACGGTGCGTCACGTCAAGCCGCCGGCCAGCCGCAAGGACAGCGCCGAGCTCTACGTGGTCGCCACCGGCTTCCGCCCGGCAAGCCAGACCGGCGGCGCATAGCGCGGCCGCGCCAAACCCGCTTGCCGCGACCGCGCCCAAGGGTCTAAGGGGACGCGCCAAGGCAGCGGATCCGGCCGCCCCGTCCCTGGCGCGATCCCCGCCCCAAGGGCGGGTGCGCCGCGCAGGTCGCGCCCGAGTGCGAAAGGTCCCCCCATGGCCCCCGATTCCTCCCCGGACGCCACCAGTGCCCAGGGCGGCCCGCAAGGCCGCATCCGCAGCAGCCTCATCGAGGAGGCCTATGCCTTCGATGACGTGCTGCTGGTGCCGGCCTATTCCGCCGTGCTGCCGAACCAGACGGATACCCGCACCCGGCTGACCCGCGAGATCGCGCTCAACATCCCGCTGGTCGCCGCGGCGATGGACACCGTGACCGAGGCGCCGATGGCGATCGCGATGGCCCAGGCGGGCGGCATCGGCGTCATCCACAAGAACATGACGCCGGAGGAACAGGCCGCCCAGGTCCGCCGGGTGAAGAAGTTCGAGAGCGGCATGGTGGTGAACCCCGTCACCATCCATCCCGACCAGACGCTCGCCGATGTCCGCGCCATCCAGGACCAGCACCGCATCAGCGGCATCCCCGTGGTCGAGCGCGGCAAGCCGGGCGAGCCGGGCGGCCGCCTGGTCGGCATCATCACCAACCGCGACGTCCGCTTCGCCAGCGACCCCGGCACCCGGGTCTACGAGCTGATGACGCGCGACAACCTGGTCACCGCGACCGCCGACGTCACGCCGGAGCAGGCCCGCCACCTGCTGCACCGCCACCGCATCGAGAAGCTGCTGGTGGTCGACGATGCCGGCCGCTGCATCGGCCTCGTCACCGTCAAGGACATGGACAAGGCGCAGGCCCACCCGAGCTCGGTGAAGGACGCGCTCGGGCGGCTGCGCGTCGCCGCCGCCACCGGCGTCGGCGAGGACGGCTTGCGCCGGGTCGAGGCATTGATCGCCGCCGAGGTCGACGTCGTCGTGGTCGATACCGCGCATGGCCATTCCGGCGGCGTGCTGGCGGCGATCGAGCGCATCAAGCGGATGTCGAACGCGGTGCAGGTGGTCGCCGGCAACGTCGCCACGCCCGAGGGCGTCGAGGCGCTGATCGCCGCCGGCGCCGACGCGGTGAAGATCGGCATCGGCCCGGGCAGCATCTGCACGACGCGCATCGTCGCCGGCGTCGGCGTGCCGCAGCTGACCGCGGTGCTGGAAAGCGCCGCCGCGGCCCGCGCCCAGGGCGTGCCGGCCATCGCCGATGGCGGCATCCGCACCTCGGGCGACATCGCCAAGGCGATCGCCGCGGGCGCCGACTGCGTGATGATGGGCAGCCTCTTCGCCGGCACCGACGAGGCGCCGGGCGAGGTCTTCCTCTACCAGGGCCGCTCCTACAAATCCTATCGCGGCATGGGCAGCCTCGGCGCCATGGCCCGCGGCAGCGCCGACCGCTACTTCCAGCAGGAGGTGCAGGACACGCTGAAATTCGTCCCCGAGGGCATCGAGGGACGGGTCGGCTACAAGGGCCCGGTCGGCGCCGTGGTGCACCAGCTCGTCGGCGGCGTGCGCGCCGCCATGGGCTATACCGGCAACGCCACCATCGGCGAGATGCAGCAGAACTGCCGCTTCCGCCGCATCACCGGCGCCGGCCTGCGCGAGAGCCACGTGCACGACGTGGCAATCACGCGGGAAGCGCCGAACTACCGGCTCGAGGGCTGAGCCGGGCTGCGGGGGACGGCCTGCGGGCTAGAGCATTTTCCGCTCACATGCGTTCACGGCCAATGCTCTGGGTCATCGTGTTCAGAGCAGCTTCACCCGATCAGGTGATCCCACCTGATCGGGATCTGCTCTAGTCCCGCACCAGCTCCTGCAGCTCCGCCAGCTTGGCCAGGAGCTCGGCCTTGCGGACCGGCTTGGCCAGGTAGTTGTCGAAGCCGGCCTTGCGGTAATAGGCCTCGGCCCCGGTCATCGCGTCGGCGGTCAGCGCCAGCACCGGCACCTGGCCGAGCGCGCCGGGCAGTTCGCGGATGCGCCGCGTCGCCTCGATCCCGTCCATCTCGGGCATCTGCACGTCCATCAGGATCAGGTCGATGCCGCCCGCCGTGGCCTGCGCCACCGCCTCCAACCCGTTGGCCGCGAGGCGGACCCGGTAGCCCGCCTTCTTCAGCAGGCCGGTGACCACCAGCTGGTTCACCGGGATATCCTCGGCCACCAGCACGGTCAGGCCGCCCGGCTCCTCGTCCGCGGCGGGCAGGGCCGGCCCCGGCGCCGGGGTCACGGGCTCGGCCTGGGTGAGGCGGGCCAGGCAGGCCAGCAGGTCGCCGCGGCGGACCGGCTTCTCCAGCGCCGCATCGACCAGCCCGTCCAGGCTGCGGCGCGACTCCGGCAGGCCGGCCGAGGTGACCAGCACCAGCTTCAGCGGCAGCACCCCCGGCATGGCCCGGATCCGCCCGGCCAGAGTCAGGCCGGACATCCCCGGCATCATCTGGTCGAGCAGCGCGACGTCGTAGGGCGTGTCCGCCGCGATCGACCGCTCCACCGCCGCGATCGCCTCCAGCGCGTCGGCCGCCTCCTCCACCTGGAAGCCGAGCGCCGCGAGCTGGCGGGTGAAGACCTCGCGGTTCAGCGGGATGTCGTCCACCACCAGGATGCGGAGCGCCTTGCGCCAGGCATAGGGCAGGGCCGGCGCGGGGGCGACCGGCGCCAGGGCCGGCAGCAGCCGCACCGCGAACCAGAAGCGGGATCCCTGGCCGGGCGCGCTCTCGAGGCCGATCCGCCCGCCCATCAGCTGGACCAGCTGCTTGCTGATGGCGAGGCCGAGGCCGGTGCCGCCGTATTGCCGGGTGATCGAGTTGTCGGCCTGGCTGAACTTGTCGAAGAGCCTGGCCTGCACCTCGGGCGCGATGCCGATGCCGGTGTCGCGCACCTCGAACCGCACCGCGCCGGCATCGGCCTGATCCGCGGCCTCCGGCACCGCCTGCAGCGCGACCGAGCCGGTTGCGGTGAACTTCACCGCGTTGCTCAGCAGGTTCAGCAGCACCTGGCGCAACCGGGTCGGGTCGCCGCGCATGTGCACCGGCAGGGCGGGATCGACGAAGACCGAAACGTCGATGTGCTTGTCGGCGGCCTGCGGGGCCAGCAGGGCGGCGCAGTCCTCGACCAGCGCGACCAGGTCGAAATCCACCTCCTCCAGCTCGACCCGACCGGCCTCGAGCTTCGAGATGTCGAGGATGTCGTTGATGACGGTCAACAGCGCATCGGCGGAATCCCGCGTCAGCATCGCATACTTGCGCTGCTCCTCGGTCAGCACGGTCTCCAGCAGCAGGGCGTTCATGCCCATGACGCCGTTCATCGGCGTGCGGATCTCGTGGCTCATGTTGGCGAGGAAGTCGGTCTTGGCGCGGCTCGCCGCCTCGGCCTCGCGCATCGCCGCGCGCAGCCCCTCGTTCGCCTGCTCGGCGACCTGCCGTGCGGCGGAAACCTCGGCCAGCATCGTCTCCCGCCGCGCCAGCATGCGTGCGAGCAGGATGCTGAGCCCGAGCAGCAGCAGGGCGGCCGGGACGACGAGGCTCATGGTCCAGCGGGCGGTTCGCGTCCAGTCGCCGAGCACCGTCGCGTCGGTGATGGTGACGTTGGCGACCAGCGGGAAGTCGGCCAGCCGGCGCGGCGAGACGAGGCGCAGCTCGGTGCCGCCGCCGGCCAGCCGATGGCCGTCGGTGAGCTGCACGCCGGCCACCACGCCGGGCTTCAGCACATCGCGGAACACCGCCTGGTTGGCGAAGGACCGGCCGAGGATGGCGCCCGGCAACGGCTCCCGCGCCAGCAGCACCCCGTCGGCGCGGAACAGGGAAATGGCATAGTCCGGCCCGGCGGCGATGGCCTTGTAGAAATCCATGAAGAAGTCGCTGCGGATGCCGGTGATCACCACGCCGATCGGCGCGCCCGCGGCGTTCCGCAGCTGCCGGGCGAGGTAGAAGACCGTGCTGCCGGTGCCGCGGTTGGCGACGGGGGCGGAGAGGGTGACGCCTTCGAAGCCCGGCTGGATGGCGGCGCGGAAATAGTCCCGGTCGGCCAGGTTGATCGGCGGAGCCGGCCAGCTGCGGGTGAAGTTCACGATGTCGCCGTTCGGGGCGATGACGGTGGCGACGTCGATCTGCGGCGCGCCGTTCACCGCGCTTCGCATCAGGTCCCAGAATTCATGGCTGCCGAGCCGGGCACGGAGCTGGTCCGGGGTGTCGAGCCGGGCCTCGTCGACCTCCCGCTGGATCGAGCGGAGGACGAGGTCGGCGCCGCGGATGGTCTGGCTGGCGTGCTCGGCGAGGATAATGGTGAAGCCGCTGGCGCGGACCTTCCAGTCCTCGATCGCGGCCTCCCGGGTCCGCCAGAGCGCGAGGGCGGCGCCGCAAAGGATCAGCAGCGCGAGCAGCACGCCGCCCACCAGCAGGCTGCGGCTTCGGGCGGGCCAGCGGCCGCGCCGCGGCGGCGCGGGGATGCCTCGGGCGGGGAGCGGGTCTGGCTGCGGCACGGCGGCGGGTCTGGGCATCGCGAGGCTAAACACCAGCGGGTAAATTTCACCCTTTGGTATAAGGGATATGCTTCGCCTTTCGTAACCCGGCATGCACGACGTGATCGCCGGCCGGACCGAGGAAGGTGGGGCCGCCGCTTCGGCTTGCATCCCGGCCGGCCTCGCGTTAGGATTCTTGTCCTTTGCTGTTTGACAACCGAATCCTTTCGGCCCTCACCCGCCCGCCGTCTTCCCGCCCTTTGTCCGAAACCGGCACGGCCGGCGCGGCGACTCAAGGGCTCAAATGCTGAATTCCTCAATTCTCCCGGGCGGCATGCCAGCCCAGCCGCCGCTTTCCAGCCGCCCGGCCGGGCGGCGCCTCAAGCCGCTTGAGGGAATTTCCGACTTCAGGCCCTTCAATTCCAAAAGCTCCCGGGGGGCCGGTCCGAAGTTCCCGGGGACTGGGCGCGGCACCCGCAGGCCCTTGCCCGGGGCCCGCGCCCCCGGCTCAGGGCTGCATGTGGCTGCCGCCGGAGACGGTCATGTTCTCCCCGGTGATGTAGACCGCGCCGTTGCTCAGCAGGAAGCAGATCAGCGGCGCCACCTCGGACGGCTGCGCGTAGCGGCCCATCGGGATGCGCGACATGGTCTGCTCGGCGAATTTGTCGCTGCGGATCACCTCGGTCATCGGCGTCACCACCGTGCCGAAGCCGACCGAGTTGCAGCGGATGCCGTAGCGCGCCCATTCCCGCGCCCCGGTCATGGTCATCCCGAACAGCCCGGCCTTGGCCGCGGAGTAGTTCACCTGGCCGATCGAGCCGCGCTTGCCGGCGGTCGAGGAGATGTTGACGATCGCCCCGGTGGTGCCGGTCGGCTGCGGCAGGTCGGCCTTGGCGCGGTCGATCATGTGCCGCCCCACCGCCTGCATCATCAGGTAGCAGCCGGTCAGGTTGACATCGATCACCGCCTGCCACTGCTGCATGGTCATTTTGGCGAACATCGCGGGACGGGTGATGCCGGCATTGTTGACCAGCCCGTGCACCGCGCCGAAGCGCTTCGCCGCCTGCTCGACGCATGACTCGCCGAAACCCTCCTCGGCGACGTTGCCGAGCACGGGCAGGGTGCGCTCCTGGTCCATCTCGGCGGCGGTGGCCTTCAGCGTCTCCGGGTTGCGCTCGACCATCACGGCATTGCCGCCGAGGCCGACGACGAGCTCCGAGATCGCCCGGCCGATGCCCTGGCCGGCGCCGGTGACGACAATGGTGCGGCCCGTCAGGGCCATCGGGTTCTGCATCGTTTCCTCCGTTTTCTTCTGGACAGCGCAGTCTGCCGAAGCCGCGCGGGAAGGGCCAGCCATGCGCGATGCCGCCTTTCCGCCACGGATGCGCTACAGGGTCCAGATCACCGGAGGACCCCGATGCTGCAGCCGAAAGCCGCGATCTTCGACGCCTATGGCACGCTGCTGGATGTCCATGCCGCGGTCGGCCGCCATGCCGCCCGGCTGCGGGAGCGGGCCGGCGCCGTCTCCGCGCTGTGGCGGGCGAAGCAGATCGAATGGAGCTGGATCCTCTCCGCCACCGGCGCCTACGAGCCCTTCTGGGCGCTGACGGAGAAGGCGCTCGACCACGCGCTCGCGGTGCATGGGCCGGCCGACCCGGCGATGCGGGCCGGGCTGCTCGCCGCCTACCGGGAGCTCGACGCCTACCCGGAGGCGGCGCCGATGCTGTCCCGCCTGCGCGCCATGGGCATCCCGGCGGCCATCCTGTCGAACGGCTCGCCGGACATGCTGGCCGCCTCGGTCGCCGCCGGCGGCCTCGGGCCGCTGCTGGACGACGTGCTCTCGGTGCATCCGCTGCGCTGCTTCAAGCCGGACCCTCGGGTCTATGCGCTGGCCACCGCGCGCTTCGGCTGCCAGCCGCACGAGGTCGCCTTCGTCTCCTCCAACCCCTGGGACGCCTATGGGGCGCAGCGCTTCGGCTTCCGGGTCTTCTGGGTGAACCGATCGGGCGGGCCGGCGGAATACTGGCTCGATCAGACCGCGGTGATGCTGCCCGACCTCGCATCCCTGCCGGAGCGCCTGGCATGACCCCCGCCGCACGGCTCGCCGCGGCGATTGAGCTGCTGGAGGCGCTGGAGGCGCAGCCGCGCCGCCCGGCGGACGCCATCGCCAACGATTTCTTCCGCGCCCGCCGCTTCATCGGCGGCGGCGACCGGCGTGCCATTGCCGACCGCGCCTGGGGCGTGGTCCGTCAAAGGATGCGGCTCGACTGGTGGCTGGCCTGGGCCAAGTGCCGCCCGACCGCGCGGATGCTGGTGGCGGCCGAGCTGCTGCTGGTGGAAGGCCAGGAGGTCGAGTCCGTGCTGCGCGCCTTCCCCGGCGGGCAATATGCCGCCGAGCCGCTGAACGTGCTGGAGGAGCGGCTGCTGCGGACCCTGGCGCATCACCGCGGCACTGCGGCGGAAGTCGTCACCGGCCTGGTGCATCCCGACATGCCGGAGGAGGTCCGGCTGAACCTGCCGGCCTGGGTGCTGCCCGGCTTCCGCGCCCGCTTCGGCGATCGACTGGCCGAGGAGGCCGCGGCGATGGAACACGCGGCCCCGCTCGACCTCCGCGCCAACCTGCTGAAGGGAACGCGGGAGGACGCCGCTGCGGCGCTCGCCGCCGAGGGGTACGAATGCGAGCCGACCCGCTGGTCGCCCTGGGGCCTGCGGCTGCCCTCCCGCCGCCCGGTTACCGCGACCAAGGCCTTCACCGATGGCCTGATCGAGGTGCAGGACGAGGGCAGCCAGCTGATCGCCCTGCTGACCGACGCCCGGCCCGGACTGCGGGTGGCCGATCTTTGCGCCGGGGCGGGCGGCAAGACCCTGGCGCTGGCGGCGACGATGCGGAACAAGGGCCGCATCACCGCATGCGATGTCAATGCGCCGCGGCTGGAGGGGGCGGTCCGCCGGTTCCGCCGCGCCGGGGTGGACAATGCCGAGCGGCACCTGTTCGAGCCTGGCGACCGCTGGGCGAAGCGGCGGGCGGGGCAGTTCGACCGGGTCTTAGTCGATGCACCCTGCACGGGTACAGGTACTTGGCGGCGCAACCCCGACGCGCGGCTGCGTACCGGTTCCCAGGACCTCGCCGAACTGCGTGCGAAACAGCGTGAAATTTTGGACATCGCCGCGGAACTGGTGCGTGCCGAAGGGCGTCTGGTCTACGCTACCTGTTCATTGCTGCCGGAGGAGGATGAGGATCAAGTGTCCGGCTTCCTCGACCGCCACACGGGCTTCGCGCCGCTCCCCATGGCCGAGGCCTGGGCCGCGGCGGGCATGAATGGGGATGCGCCGGCCGGGGGAAAGTATCTGGTCACCAGCCCGGCGCAGCATGGCACGGACGGCTTCTTCGCCGCCGTATTGCAACGACGGTCCTGAGGGAAGGGCCAGCCAGGGAAGGGAAGCGCGCAGCATGATCTGCATCCGCCGCGCCCGCGCAGCCGACGCCGAGGCCATCGGCGCCGTGCATGTGTCGACTTGGCGCACGGCCTATGCCGGCGTGCTTCCCGACGGCTACCTGGCCGAGCTTTCGCCGCTGCGGCATGCCGCGGGCTATGAGCAGGCGATCACCGATCGCCGGCATGGCCATGCGGTCTTCGTCGCCGTCGCCTCTGGCGCCGATGCGCCGGTGGGTGCGGCCGGGGAGGGGGGCACCGTCGTCGGCTTCGTCTCCGGCGGCCGGGCCCGGCGGGACTGGCTGGCGCAGGGCGAGGTCGAGACCCTTTATCTGATGGACGACTACCGCGACCGCGGCATCGGCCGGCGGCTGATGCGGGCGATGTCGGCGCATCTGGCGGCGGTGGGTTGCCGGTCCGTCATGCTCTGGGTGCTGCAGGACAACCCCACTCGCTGGTTCTACCAGCACCTGCACGGCCGTCCGGCGGCGCAGGAAAGCATCCGCTTCGCCGGCCAGACGATGCAGCAGCTGGCCTTCGTCTGGGACCCGATCGAAACCCTGCTGGCGGCTACCGCTCCGGCGCCGGAAGGCTGATGGATCTGGGCCTGGCGCCGGCAATGCTTGCCCGGCTCGCGGCGCTGTGCTGCAAGGCGCCATGAACGACCCCGCTCCCTCCGCCGCCCGGCACGACCGCATCCTCATCCTCGACTTCGGCAGCCAGGTCACCCAGCTGATCGCCCGCCGGCTGCGGGAAGCCGGGGTCTATTGCGAGATCTGGCCCTTCACCGCCTCCAACGACCGGATCCGGGAATTCGCGCCGAAGGGCATCATCCTCTCGGGCGGACCGGCCAGCGTGACCGAGGGCGCCTCGCCCCGCGCTCCCGACTTCGTCTTCGAGAGCGGGCTGCCGGTGCTCGGCATCTGCTACGGCCAGCAGACCATGGCGACGCAGCTCGGCGGTTTGGTCGAAGGCGGCCATCCCGCCGAATTCGGCCGTGCCCATGTCGACGTCATCGGCGAATGCGCCATCACCCAAGGAATCTGGGCGAAGGGTGCGCGCGAGCAGGTCTGGATGAGCCATGGCGACAGGATCACCCGCCTGCCCCAGGGCTTCCGCGTGGTGGCGAGCAGCGAGGGCGCACCCTACGCGCTGATCGCCGACGACGCGCGGCACTACTACGGCACCATGTTCCACCCGGAAGTGGTGCACACGCCGCATGGCGGGGCCCTGCTGAAGAACTTCACCCAATTGGTCTGCGGCTGCCGCGACGACTGGACCATGGGCGCCTTCCGTGCCGAGGCGATCGCCCGGATCCGCGCACAGGTCGGCACCGGCCGGGTGATCTGCGGCCTGTCCGGCGGCGTCGATTCCAGCGTCGCTGCAGTGCTGCTGCACGAGGCAATCGGCGATCAGCTGACCTGCATCTATGTCGACCACGGGCTCATGCGGGCCGGCGAGTCGGCGCAGGTGGTGAAGACCTTCCGCGACCGCTTCAACATCCGGCTCGTCCACCGCGACGCCTCGGAGCTTTTCCTCGGCCAGCTCTCCGGCGTCACCGACCCGGAGGTCAAGCGGAAGACCATCGGCCGGCTGTTCATCGAGGTCTTCGAGGAAGAGCAGCAGAAGCTCGGCGGCGCCGACTTCCTCGCCCAGGGCACGCTCTATCCGGACGTGATCGAGAGCGTCTCGGCGACCGGCGGGCCGAGCGTCACGATCAAATCGCACCACAATGTCGGCGGCCTGCCCGCGCACATGCGCATGCAGCTGGTCGAGCCGCTGCGCGACCTGTTCAAGGACGAAGTCCGCGTGCTCGGCCGCGAGCTCGGCATGCCGGAGGAGATCGTCGGCCGGCATCCCTTCCCGGGTCCGGGCCTCGCCATCCGCATCCCCGGCGAAGTGACGCGGGAGAAGGCCGACATCCTGCGCCGCGCGGACACCATCTACCTCGAGGAAATCCGCAACGCCGGCCTGTATGATGCGATCTGGCAGGCCTTCACCGTGCTGCTGCCGGTGCGGACGGTCGGCGTCATGGGCGATGGCCGCACCTATGACAGCGCCTGCGCGCTGCGCGCGGTGACCAGCACGGATGGCATGACGGCCGATGTCTATCCCTTCGATATCGGCTTCCTGACCCGCGTAGCGAACCGCATCGTCAACGAGGTGCGCGGCATCAACCGCGTGACCTACGACATCACCTCGAAGCCGCCGGGGACGATCGAGTGGGAGTGACGGCGATGCCCGTCACCATCCACGGCATCAAGGCCTGCGACACCATGAAGAAGGCGCGCGCCTGGCTGGAGGATGCCGGCGTCGCGCATGCCTTCCACGATTACAAGACCCAGGGCATCGAGGAAGCCACGCTGCGCCGCTGGCTGGCGCAGGTGGGTTGGGAGGCGCTGCTGAACCGCGCCGGCACCACGTTCCGCAGGCTGCCCGAGGCGGCGCGGGAGGAACTGGACGAGGCGAAGGCGATCGGCCTCATGCTGGCGCAGCCTTCGATGATTAAGCGCCCCGTGCTGGAGGTGGACGGGGCCCTGCTGGTCGGCTTCAGGCCGGAGCTCTACGCGGCGCGCTTCCGCCAAGGATGAGGAACCAGGCAGGGAAGATGGTACCTGCCCCGGACCCCTCATCCATGTCCGTGAGCAGGGCGCCCTCCGTCCAGCGGTAGCCAACCCACGAAAGGCAAAGCTGGGGTTCGGGGGGAAATCCATTGTCCTCCCCACCCGTCCTGCCACGCGCGCCCGCCGAAGCTGGCGGCAGGACGCGAACAAGCGTCCTCGCTCCACCCCAGGCGGATGCAAGGCAGGCATCCGCGCGGCCTGGTTGAGACAGGCCGCGCGTGCAACCCCCGAAAAGGCCTTGGCTGTCAGTCCATGCGGATCAGCCGTTGTCCCACCAGCGCGCCTCGGCGGGCCACATCCAGCCGGGCAGGCCTTCGTACTGGCTGGCGCCATGGTCCGCATTGGCCTGGGCCACGGCATCGGCGCTGAGCACGTCAATGTTGGCGGTCGAGCTGCCGGTCGTGGTGACCTCGGCCTGCACCGCTCCGCCGCCGCCGCCCGACGGCGAGTAGGAGAGGTCGTAGACGGTGATGGAGGTGCCGCCGCCGCGGTTCATGATCGAGAAGACTTCGTTGATGCCGCCATGGTCGAAGTCGCGGCCGACATTGTCGGAGAAGCCACCATAGACCTTCCCGTCGACCGAGAAGGTGAGGCGGCCCGGCTGCCAGTCGAGCGTGTAGGTGTGCACCTTCGATTCGTCGACGCCGTTGTAGTAGATCGAGCCATAGACGTCGTTTCCGTCGGAGCCCTTGAAGTGCATCGTGCCGTAGGGGCGGCCGCCGATGAACTCGGCGAGGTCGTATTCCGGACCCGGCCACTTGTCGTTGCCCGGCCACAGCAGCGCGGCGGGGCCGGGGGCATGGCCGCTCATCGACAGGGTGATGCTGTAGGTGCCGTAGCCATGGCCGGCGGCGGAGCCCCAGGGATTCTCCATGATCCCGCTGTTGCCGCTGACCGTCACCTGGCCGCGCACGCTGGTGTCGATGCCATTGCCCCAGGTGTGGTTGAGGGCGCCGACGCCGTTGTTGAAGCTCTCGGAAAAATAGCTGCTCATTGAACCCGGTCTCCCGCGTTGAGGTCATGTTCTGGGCGGGGAGCCCGTGCCGCGCAGAAGGCGCACACTCGAGCCGCGGCCGGGGATCCATGTCCCCGTACCCCCCTGATTTGCGTCACGCACCGGCGGAAGCGCCGGCGGCAATCCCGGTTACCCTGCGTCACACGTGCAATGCAAGGATTGAAGATAATATACGTTTCGTAGGCAAAAATGTGAAAACGGCCTGACACCTAGGTTTTTACGCGGTCATTCTCGCCACAAAACTTGCCGGAAATGATCTTGCGTCGCGCGCTATGCGGCGGCGAAGCTTGCTTTCGGGCCAAGCGGGTCCACGCGGGAAAAGGAATGAGCGTGATGTATCAGCAGGCCGCGCGCCTCGGGATGACGCTGTTCGGAATTGCCGCGTCGACATTTTCTGCCGTCGCGCAGCCCGCGCCGGACACCATCGGCGCCATCCGCGCGCGCGGTCAGCTGTCATGCGGCGTCTCGATCAACGCGGTCGGCTTCGCGCTGCCGGATGCGCGCGGCAATTACAGCGGGCTCGACGTCGATACCTGCCGCGCAGTCGCCGCCGCGGTGCTCGGCGACGCGACCAAGGTGAAGTTCGTCCCCACCACCTCGCAGGTCCGGTTCACCGCGCTGCAGTCGGGCGAGGTCGACATGCTGGCGCGCAACACGACCTGGACCCTCGGGCGCGAGGTGCAGCTCGGCCTCGCCTTCGCCTCGGTGAATTTCTACGACGGCCAGGGCTTCATGGTGAAGCAATCGCTCGGCGTGAAGTCGGCGAAGCAGCTGGATGGTGCGACGGTTTGCGTGCAGCCGGGCACGACGACGGAGCTGAACCTGGCGGACTACTTCCGTGCCAACAAGATGCGCATGACCCCGGTGGTGATCGAGCAGCCCGAGGAGATCCGCCAGGCCTTCATCAGCGGCCGCTGCGACGCCTATACCAACGACGCCTCCTCGCTCGCCTCCTTCCGCACCAGCCAGGGCAAGGAGGGCGAGCAGTTCGTCCTGCTGCCGGAGATCATCTCGAAGGAGCCGCTGGGGGCCGTGGTGCGCAAGGGCGACTGGCGCTGGTTCGACGTGGTGCGCTGGAGCCACTTCGCCATGGTGACGGCCGAGGAACTGGGGATCACCAGCCGGAACATCGATGGCTTCATGGGCAGCGGCAATCCGGACGTGCAGCGGCTGCTCGGCAAGTCGGGCGACTTCGGCCGCGCGATGGGGCTCGACAACGACTGGGCGGTGCGGATCATCCGCCAAGTCGGCAATTCCGAGGAAAGCTGGGAGCGCAACATCACGCCGATGGGCGTGCCGCGCGGGATCAACAATCTCTGGACCAAGGGTGGCTTGCAGTATGCGCCGCCGATCCGTTGACGGGTTTGCAGCGCGCTTGACGTAGCCCGGCGCGGCGCCGCAGGCTGGCCCGATCAGGCCGGCAGAGACCGGCCGATCGGGAGGTCCCCATGCATCGTCTGTTCGCGGCGACGATCACCGCCGCAATCCTTGCCGCGGGGCCGTCCGCGGCGCAGCGCGTGCTCACCATCGGGGCGCAGACGCCGCCCAGCGCGCTCGACCCGCACTACCACAATACGCAGAACAACAACCAGATCGCCCGGATGGTTTTCGAGTCGCTGTTCGAGCTGGATAACAAGGTGCGGTTCCAGCCGCGCCTGGCGCGCAGCATGCGGCCGCTCGACGACCTGACCTGGGAGGTGAAGCTCAATACCGCCGCCCGCTTCCACGACGGCACGCCCTTCGAGGCGGAGGATGTTGCCTTCACCTTCGCCCGTGTGCCCACCGTGCCGAACAGCCCGGCATTGTTCACTTCCGCCGTGCGCAGCATCTCGGCGGTCGAGGTGGTGGACGCGGAGACGATCCTTTTACGGACGCGCGAGCCCAATCCGCTGATGCGCTTCGACATGGCCTCGCCGGTCATCCTGTCGCGCAAGATCCATGGGCCGAGCCCGCAGACTGCCGATTTCAACAGCGGCAGGCTGATGGTCGGCACCGGCCCCTATCGCCATGTCGACTACCGGCAGGGCGAGCGGCTGGAACTGGCCCGCAACACGGACTGGTACGGCCCGGTCGAGCCCTGGGACCGGGTGGTCTACCGCTTCATCCCGCAGGCGGGGTCCCGCACTGCGGCGCTGCTGGCCGGGGAGGTCGACCTGATCGACTACGTCCCCGTGCAGGACATCCCCCGCCTGCAGCAGGATGCGCGCTTCGCGGTCTCCCAGATCGACAGCATCACCTTCGTCTACCTGGCGCCTGACGCGATGCGGGAATCCTCGCCCTTCGTGACCGACAGGCAGGGCAAGCCGCTGCCCGCGAACCCCCTGGCCGACCGGCGGGTGCGGGAGGCGCTGTCCCTGGCGATACCGCGCCAGCAGATCGCCGACCGCCTCTACAGCGGCCTTGCCTCCCCAGCCGACCAGTTCGCGGCCCCCGGGGCGGAGCACCGGCTGGAGGGGATCGGGCCGCTGCCCTTCGACCAGGCGCGCGGGCGGGCGTTGCTGGCGGAGGCAGGCTACCCCCAGGGCTTCCGGCTGACGCTGCACGGGCCGAACGGCTTCTTCCCGTCAGACGACAACCTGCTGCAGGCGATCGCCCAGGGCTTCTCCCGGATCGGCATCGAGGCGCAGGTGCAGACCCTGCCGCCGGCGACGCTCTTCACCCGGGCGACCAACCGCGACTTCTCGATCTTCATGACCTACTACAGCAGCTATACCTCGCTCATCCCGTTGCGGAACGTGGTGATGACGCGCAATGCGGAGCTCGGCCACGGCGCCTTCAACCGCCAGCGCTATTCCAACCCGGCTGTGGACGGGCCGCTGGCCCAGGCCCTGACCGCGATGGACGAGGAGCGCCGGCGCGACCTGACCCAGGCGGCAATGCGCGCGCTGCTGGAGGACAAGGGGCTGATCCCGGTGATCAACCTGAAGAACGCCTGGGCCGGGCGGCGCGACAAGGTGGTCTACGACCCGAGCCCGCCCAACATGACCGAGCCGCGGCTGGCCCACCCCCCGGGTTGACCGGTCGGCGCACGCGGCGGAGGCTCGCGCGGTTCCGCCGGAAGGATCCCGCATGCCCGACGCCGCCCTGCTCGCCCGCCTCGCCGCCGCCGTGGAGGCGAATTTCGAGCAGGAGGTCGCCTTTCTCGGCGACCTCGTCCGCTTCCCGAGCACCCGTGGCAACGAGGCGCCGCTGCAGGACTGGATGGCGCGGCAGCTCGCGGCCCGCGGCTATGGCGTCGACCGCTACACCTTGGCCGACGTGCCCCTGGCGCAGCACCCGAAGGCCAGCCCGATGGTGGAGGCCGACCCGGCAAAATCGGTGCAGGTGGTCGCCACGCATCGCGCCAAGGACCCGACCGGCCGCAGCCTGATCCTGCAGGGACATATCGACGTGGTGCCGGAAGGGCCGGCCGACATGTGGACCTATCCGCCCTACAGCGCGACCATTAGGGATGGCTGGATGCACGGCCGTGGCGCGCACGACATGAAGTCGGGCGTCGCCGCCATGGTTTTCGCCATGGACGCGCTGAAGGCCGCGGGGCTGGAGCCCGCCGCCGATGTCCATGTGCAGACCGTGACCGAGGAGGAGAGCACCGGCAACGGCGCGCTCTCGACCCTGCTGCGCGGCTACCGGGCGGAGGCGGCGCTGGTGCCGGAGCCGACGGGCGGGACGATCACCCGGGCGCATACCGGCACGCTGTGGTTCCGCATCGCGGTGCGCGGGGTGCCGGTGCATGTCGCGGTGGCGCAGTCCGGCAGCAACGCCATCCTCTCGGCCTACCACCTGATCCAGGCGCTGCAGGAGCATACGAAGCGGATCAACCAGGAGGCCAAGGCGCATTCCTGGTACAAGGACATCGACTCGCCGCTGAAGTTCAACCCCGGCATCATCCGCGGCGGCGACTGGGCGAGCTCCACCCCCGCCTGGTGCGAGGTGGATTGCCGCATCGGCCTGCTGCCCGGCACCGACGTGGCCGAGGCCCGCGCCGCGGTGGAGCGCTGCGTCGCCGAGGCGGCGCGGGGCGACAACTTCCTCGCCAACAACCCGCCCTCGGTCACCTGGCACGGCTTCCTGGCGGATGGCTACGTGCTGGAGCCGGGGAGCGAGGCCGAGGCGGTGCTGGCGGCGGCCCACAACCAGGTCTTCGGCGAGGCGATGCCCGCCCGCATCACCACCGCGGTGAACGACACCCGGTTCTATGGCCTCTATTTCGGCATCCCCGGCCTCTGCTACGGGCCGAAGGGGGAGGGGGCACATGCCTTCGACGAGCGCACCGAGCTGGCGCACCTGAAGAAGACCACGCTGTCGATCGCCGCCTTCATCGCCGATTGGTGCGGCACCCGTCCGCTCGCCTGAAGGCTTGCGCCGCCGGGGCCATTCCTGACAAAGACCGGCCTTCCAGTTCAAGGAGGATGGTCATGCCCGCATCCCACGCGCGCGCGGCCCGGCCTGGATGGTGCGGGGCCGTCGCCACCGCCCTGGTCCTGCTGCTGCCGGCCCTGGCGGCGGCGCAGGACAAGCCCGCCCCACGCGCCGGGCCCGCGGCGCGGCCCCATGCCGGGGCGGCCGGCACCCCGGGCCTGGCGCCGCTGCAGACAGAGCCGGGCGATATCTGGGCCGAGGTCCGCAGCTGGAGCAAGGGCAAGGCTGCCCCGGCCAGGCCCGACCCGGCACGAAAGACCGCCGATTCGGCCGACCGCCCGGCCGAGGCCGCGGCGCGCAGGCCGCGCCGGACCCGGCCCTGCGCGCCAGAGGCGCCGAATTGCGGCCGCGAGCCGGCGCGGGCACCGGCCAATCCTGGCTAGCGCTTCGGCGCGGCGAAAGCGCCGCGAGTCCCGCCGAGGCATCCCCCGCCCCCTCGGGAAAGGCTTGACGGACGGGCGGCAATCGCGGCCCTATGTTCGAACAAAAAGAGAACATTGGCTTCCCGCCTGGATTTTTGCGTGGCGATTTTTTTGAACCAAACACCCGATATGGTGTTAGACTTGCTCTCTCGCTCCAATATCTTGTGTAGGAACCGTCCAACATGCATGCTCCGGTCCGGGGGATTGAGGGGGATGTGACCGTGTTCGATGCGGTACAGTTGGCAGGACATCACCAGGTCCAGGTGGACCGGACGCGCGACGCGCTGCTGACCGATTTTGGTAAGGCGACGCTGGACGACCGTTACCTGCTGCCGGGGGAGAGCTACCAGGACCTGTTCGCCCGCGTGGCCAGCGCCTTCGGCGACGATGCCGCGCATGCGCAGCGGATTTACGACTACATCAGCAAGCTCTGGTTCATGCCGGCGACGCCGGTGCTGTCGAACGGCGGCACCACGCGCGGCCTGCCGATCTCCTGCTTCCTGAACGAGGCGTCCGATAGCCTCGACGGCATCGTCGGCCTGTGGAACGAGAATGTCTGGCTGGCCGCCAAGGGCGGCGGCATCGGCAGCTATTGGGGCAACCTGCGCGGCATCGGCGAGAAGGTCGGCCGCAACGGCAAGACTTCCGGCGTTGTGCCCTTCATCCGGGTGATGGACAGCCTGACCTTGGCGATCAGCCAGGGCTCGCTGCGGCGCGGCTCCGCCGCCTGTTACCTGCCGGTCTCCCATCCCGAGATCGAGGAGTTCATCGAGATCCGCCGCCCCACCGGCGGCGACCCGAACCGCAAGGCGCTGAACCTGCATCACGGCGTGCTGCTGCCGGACGCCTTCATGCGCGCGGTCGAGGCCGATGAGGACTGGGCGCTGACCAGCCCGAAGGACGGCGCGCTTGTGAAGAAGATCTCGGCCCGCGCGCTCTGGATCCGCATCCTCACGGCGCGGATCGAGACCGGCGAGCCCTACCTGATCTTCTCCGACCAGGTGAACCGGGCGATGCCGGCGCACCACAAGCTGGCGGGGCTCGAGGTCAAGACCTCCAACCTCTGCTCCGAGATCACGCTGCCGACCGGCCGCGACCAGCATGGCCGCGACCGCACCGCCGTCTGCTGCCTGTCCTCGCTCAACCTCGAGACCTGGTTCGAGTGGAAGGACAATCCGCGCTTCATCCCGGACGTGATGCGCTTCCTCGACAACGTGCTGCAGGAGTTCATCGACACAGCGCCGGATTCCATGGCGAAGGCGAAGTACTCCGCCATGCGCGAACGCTCGGTCGGCCTCGGCGTCATGGGCTTCCACAGCTTCCTGCAGGGGCTGAACGTGCCCTTCGAGAGCGTGGTGGCGAAGGTCTGGAACAAGCGAATGTTCAAGCACATCCGCGAGCAGGCCGACCTCGCTAGCCGCATCCTGGCGGAGGAGCGCGGTCCCTGCCCGGATGCCGCCGAGTACAATTCGATGGAGCGCTTCTCCAACAAGATGGCGATCGCGCCGACGGCGTCGATCAGCATCATCTGCGGCGGCGCATCCCCGGGGATCGAGCCGATCGCGGCCAATGTCTACAACCACAAGACGCTGTCCGGCAGCTACATCGTCCGCAACCCCTACCTGAAGAAGGTGCTGGCGAAGCACGGCCGCGACGATGCCGAGACCTGGACCACGATCACGGTCAACAAGGGCAGCGTGCAGCACCTCGACTTCCTGACCGAGCAGGAGCGGGCGACCTTCCGCACGGCCTTCGAGCTCGACCAGCGCTGGGTGGTGGAACACGCCGCCGACCGCACGCCCTTCGTCTGCCAGAGCCAGTCGGTGAACCTGTTCCTGCCGGCCAACGTGCACAAGCGGGACCTGCACCAGATCCACATGATGGCCTGGAAGCGCGGCGTGAAGTCGCTGTACTACTGCCGTTCGCTGTCGATCCAGCGGGCCGACACGATCAGCGAAAAGGTGGTCGGCCAGGGCGACGTGATGGCGGCGCACGTGCCGCAGCCGCGGCCGATGGCGATCGTCGCCAAGGCCGGCAACAGCACGGACTATGAGGAATGCCTCGCCTGCCAGTAGGCCGGGCTGCGCCTCCGTCCGGTTCCATCCGACAGGGGGCTGTCCGCCGCATGGACAGTCCTCGCAACGATCCTGCACCCCCAGCACAACGAATGACGGGCACCATGGCCGACGGCAATTTCCCACCCGACCAGCATCCGGTCCGTTTCGACCTGCTGACCTCCAATCCGGTCTACAAGCCCTTCCGCTATCCCTGGGCCTATGACGCCTGGCTGATGCAGCAACGCATCCACTGGCTGCCCGAGGAGGTGCCGCTCGCCGACGACGTCAAGGACTGGCAGAAGAACCTTACGCCGACCGAGAAGAACCTGCTGACGCAGATCTTCCGCTTCTTCACCCAGGCGGATGTCGAGGTGAATAACTGCTACATGAAGCACTACTCCCAGGTGTTCAAGCCGACGGAAGTGCTCATGATGATGTCAGCGTTCAGCAACACCGAGACGATCCACATCGCGGCCTATTCCCACCTGCTCGACACGGTGGGGATGCCGGAAGTCGAATACACGGCCTTCCTCAAGTACAAGGAGATGAAGGACAAGTTCGACTACATGCAGAACTTCTCGGTCGCCAGCAAGACCGAGATCGCCAAGACCCTCGCTGCCTTCGGCGCCTTCACCGAGGGGCTGCAGCTCTTCGCCTCCTTCGCCATCCTCATGAACTTCCCCCGCTTCAACAAGATGAAGGGGATGGGGCAGATCGTGTCCTGGTCGGTGCGCGACGAGACGCTGCACTGCCTGTCCATCATCCGGCTGTTCCGCACCTTCGTGCAGGAAAACCCGGAGATCTGGACCGAGCAGCTGAAGCAGGAACTGGTCGAGATCTGCGCCACCATCGTCGAGCACGAGGACGCCTTCATCGACCTGGCCTTCGAGCTGGGCGGCGTCGAGGGCCTCGATGCCGCCCAGACCAAGCAGTACATCCGCTTCATCGCCGATCGCCGGCTGCAGCAGCTCGGCCTCGAGCCGCACTACAATATCGAGAAGAATCCGCTGCCCTGGCTGGACGAAATGCTGAACGCGGTCGAGCACACCAATTTCTTCGAGAACCGCTCGACCGAGTATTCCCGCGCCAGCACTGAGGGCAGCTGGGAGGACGTCTGGGCCCCGAGCATCGGCCAGGACTGGTCCGCCGCCCCCGCCGCGGCGCAACAGGTTCCCTAGGAGCCCGTCCCGGTAACCGGATTTTGGACTGATGCCGCTGGGGGCGGAGCGGCGCTCTTTCGATGTGCGCCGCCGCTGTGCGTCAGGCAGCGGCTGCCCTGGCGAGC
>NZ_SMSJ01000078.1 GCF_004355005.1 Dankookia rubra | reverse complement strand
GGACAAAGACGGGCTCAGGCTTGGACGCCGTTTGAACACCAGAGTCGGAGATTTTGCGATGACACGGTGACTCGACCTTTGACAGAGAAACACCCCATGTGAGGGGATCTATCGGGATCCGGTCCGCTCCAGCCACGGGCACTTCGTCAAGGCGAGTGGCTTGCGCTGGCTCAGCCTGATGCTGCTGGTGCCGATCTCCTGGGCCGGGCGGGTCTGGGCGCTGCCGTTCCTCACCGCCCTTGCGCCCTCAGAGCGGTACTGCCGCGAGCGCGGGCTGCGCCACAAGAAGCTGACCGACTGGGGACGGCAGCTGGTCCTGCAGGCCCGCCGCTGGATGCCGGGCCGGCGCCTCGTGTTGGTGACCGACAGCGGCTTCTCCGCCCTCGAGTTCCTGGCTGCCCTGCTGCGGCAGGAGGTCACCTGCGTTACCCGGCTGCGGTTGGACGCTGCTCTCTACCGGCCAGCGTCGCCGCGCCGACCCGGCACGATCGGACGCCCCCGGACCAAGGGCGAGCGCCTGCCGACCCTGGCCGAGGTGCTGGCCGACAAGACCACAGGGTGGCAGCGTCTGACCGTGCCTGGCTGGTATGGCGAGGGCGACCGCATCGTGGAGATCTGCTCGGATACCGCCGTCTGGCGCCATGCCGGCTTGCCGATTGTGGCGATCCGCTGGGTACTGCTACGCGATCCCTGCCGGCGCTTCGATCCGCAGGCCCTGCTCTGCACCGATCCGGCGCAGGAGCCGCTGCAGATCGTCCGCTGGTTCGTCCAGCGCTGGCAGCTCGAGGTCACCTTCCGCGAGGTCCGCGACCACCTCGGCGTCGAGACCCAGCGGCAGTGGTCGGACAAAGCCATCGCCCGTGCCACGCCGTGCCTGCTCGGGCTGTTCTCGATCGTCACCCTGCTGGCATCCCGCCTCGACGGCCGTGTCCGGCTGCAGGTCTCGGCCACCGCCTGGTATCACAAGCAGCGGCCGAGTTTCGCCGACAGCCTCGCCGCGGTACGTCGTGCGATCTGGAGTGAGCAGGGTTTCGTCGTGTCCCGGCAGTCCGTCGACGCCACGAAACTTCCGCCAGCTCTCCGCGAGAGCATCGCCTACGCCCTCTGCCACGCCGCCTGAATGGCCAAAGTCGAGCTGAGGCCGCACTGATCTTCGCCGGACTATTGCAGCAGGGCGCCGCGCGCTCCCAATCATTTGTGCTCTCCGCCGTCCTGCTTGGCGCCCTGTACGGACTGGAGCCAGGCCACTTGAACGCCATGATGGCGGCCTTCATCGTCGCCGTCCGCGACACAGTGGGGCAGGCCGTCCTGCTCGGTGTCGACGCCGATGCAGGGAGGCCCCGCCCAGAGGGTCACGGCGGCGCGGGGTCGCGGCTCACGCACCGCAGGCGGTCGAGATCCGCGCCGTCACCTTGGCCCGTCCCGAATGAGGTCCGGCAGGCTCGGTACCGTGTGCGGTGCGATCCAGGCGCCGAAGGCCAGCAGGACCAGGCTGCCGACCACCACCCAGACAAGACGCATGTGGCGGCTCTCCTCTGGCCCGAGCACCTAGCCGCCGCACGCGCGCTGGGCCGCCATGACAGCGGCATTGGCCGCGGTCGCGCCAAGAACTGGTCCGCTGAGCCGCGCTGACAGTCCTTCTATGCCGCATTCTTACGTGCGCCCAGTCGGTCCAGCCGCAGCCGGTGGCGCCCGTCGCTGAGGAGGTAGACGCCGCCAAGCACAGCAGCGACGGTGCCGAGGCCGGTGCCGCCCGCGATCAGGAACATGATCAGAATTTGGTACTTCGCTGCCTCGACCGGCTCGGCCCCGGCGAGGATCTGGCCGGTCATCATGCCGGGCAGTGAGACAAGACCAGCGACGGCCATGGAGTTGACGATCGGCATGGAGCCTGCCCGCAGCGCCGCGCGGGTCACCGGCAGCATCGCCACTTGACGGGTGGCGCCAAGGGCGAGGCGAGCCTCGATCGCGGCACGATCGCGAACGGCGCCGGTCGTGAGGGCATCGAGCCCGAGCGCGATGCCGGTCATAGTGTTGCCGAGCACCATGCCAAGGAGCGGCAGGGCGTAGTGCGGGTCGTACCAGGGCTCCGGTCGAATCTGCGTCAGTAGCGCCAGCGCGGTGACGGAGCCAGCCGCGGCCAGGGCGCAGCCCGCGCCCAGGCCGAAGGCGCGGCCGCGGGCGAGCGGCCGCGCCTGCCGCGCCCCGATTTCGTGGGCTGCGGCGGCCACCATCACCAGCGCCGCCACCCCCGTCCAACAGGGCGAGCCCAACTCGAAGAGGACTCGCAGCACGTAGCCGACCAGCGCCAGCTGCACGACCATCCGGAGGGCCGCTGCCGCGAGCTGGCGCTCCAGCCCCAGCTGGAGGGCGACCGAGAGCGTGCCGTTCAGCACGACAAGCAGCGCTGGCAACGCCAGGTCCAGGGCGTTCAGCTGGATGTAGGTCACGGCGGCGCCGGGCTTTCCTCGAGCAGCCCGTTCCGCACCAGAAGCCAGCGCCGGGCGACGCGCCCCGCCTGGGTCGCGTCATGCGTTACCCAAAGCACGCCCATCCCGGTGGCGGCCCGCCGCTCCGCGATCAGCGCCTCCGCAGCCGCCTTTGCCACCTCGTCCAGACCGGCGGTCGGCTCGTCGAGCAGGAGCACGCGCGGGCCGGGCGGGGGCACCGAAACGAGCGCGCGAACGAGGGCGAGACGCAGGCGCTCGCCGGTGGACAGCTGCTGGATCGGCCAGACGCCGCAGGCCGCCGGGAGACCGAGGCGCTCCGCCAGCGCGGCGGCTGACGACCAACTCGGGAAGTGCTCGCCGACGGTGTCCGCCCACCAGCCCGGCTCGGCGGCAAGGTAGACCACGCGACCGCGCCAGAGCGGCGCCGGTATGGCCTCACTGGCCGTCCCCTCGAGCAGCACCGCACCCTCGTTCGGATCAAGGTCGGCTAGGGCGCGCAGGAGCTGCGTCTTGCCCGCGCCGGACGGCCCGCGCAGAGCCACGCACTCGCCCGAAACCAGGTCAAACGAGGCCGCGAGGTGGAGCCGACGCAAGCCTCGGACGGAAAGCAGCATGCGAACCCGGCGACCTCGCGCTGTGGCCCTAACCGGGGCGCCTCGGGGACCGCAATCGTTCTTCGGCCAGCCGTGCTATCGCCGCGGGCGCCTGGTCCGGTTGGCGAACACCGAGCTCACATTGATTTCGCAAAGTACGTAGGTGTCCTCGCCATCCGGCGTGCGCGGCCCGTAGAGGAAGTCGGCGTCCCAGATGATGGGCAGCTCCTCCCTCTCGATGCCGAGTGTCTCCATCATGCGTGGCGTCCACTCCTCTTCCATCAACGCTCGCAGCCGCTGGAACTGTGGGGCCGAGGCGGGGTGCATGATGCGCGGGCCGGGCTGCGCGGCGAGCGAGTCTGGCCCCTCGGGCGGCGGTGGGATGAGCGCTTTGATGAGTTGGTGGCCGAAGCCGATCACCCTGTCCGCGCCGACATAGCAGCGGATCATGCCATCCGGCAGTCGTGGCTGGAATGGCTGGTCGACGACGCAGCCGTCCACTGCGAAATACTCATCGCAGCGCGCCAGGAAGTTCTCGAGCGGGATCTCCTCCAGCACGCTGCCACGGCGCGCCTCGAGCACACGAACCGTGCCCTCGCGCTCGGGAAGGAGCTCGACCTTCCAGGTGCCCTGGCCACCGTCGCCTCGGTTTCGCTTGAGCACGCGCGGACCGTCCCCATGGAGGCTGCGCGGGAACTCCGCCCGGAGTGCCTCGGCGGAGCGGTAGACGTGGGTGTCCGTGCCCCAGCCGAGGTGCTTGGTCCGCTGGAGCACCTCCTTGGCGCCCATCTTCAGGATGATGTCCGGATGGGCGCTGACCCACACGCCACGCGAGGCGATGTCGCGCAGCATGGCATCGAGCCTGTGCCGGTTCCGGCCATTGTCCTGCGGGTTGACCCAGACAAGGACGCCGTCGACCGTAAGGAGCTGCGCTCGTACCTCCTCCTCAGTATCCTCGGAATAGACCGCGGGCTCCGCCTGAATGCCGCGCGCGGCCAACTCCTCGAAGATTCGGTAGTACCTGTTGTTCTCCGGGGTTGCGTTCGCGCGCGCCTCGCGGTCTCCGCGCCAGAGCAGCGCCACCCTGCCGACCGTGCTCGTCATTGGAACCCTCTTCGAATCGGGTGAATAGAGGCCTTGCCGCGGCCTGCGGCACTCGCCTCCCTGGACAGCGTGTTGGCGAGGAACGCGGCCGCGTGCGCCGCCGTCAGTTCGGCGAGCTCGGGCCACGGCCGGACAGCGACCGTGCCCTGGCCGCCCGGCCAGGGCTGGCTGGAGTGCTCACCCTCCGACCACTGCGACACGTCCCAGCCATAGGTCGCTCCGCGGTAGGAAAGCCGCCGCACGGAGGCCGTCCTTCGGAGCGCGACGGAGAGACCCTCGCATTCCGCGAGCGGGTTTGCCGGATCGTCCTCGCCGTGCAGGAGCAGCACCGGCGAGCGGACGGCCGCAGCCGCGTGCTCCGGTGCACCTACCCCCTCGCCCAGGCCCTTGCAGCCGGGATAAAGCAGGACACGCGCGGCGAACGGGTCACGCCCGTCTGCCAGGGCCAAGGCGACCGCCCGGGCACCGATCCCGAACCCGAGCGCGCCGACGCGGTCCGGATTGACCCGTGGATCGCCCGCGAGCGCGGCGGCCGCGCGCCCCACCAGATCCGCGGCCTCGGCTTCTGAAGGGAGCGGTTCCGGCCAGCCGTCGGGTGGGTTGGGGCGGAGCTCGACTTCGAGGACCAGCAGATCGGCCGCGGCGAGACGGTCGATGTAGCGTTGGCTGCGCATGTCCATGCCGAGGGCGTCGTTCACGACCAGCACCGCCCCTGACGGAGGAGCGCCGGTCCCGGACTGGTAGAGGAGTCCAACTACGCCGCCAGGGCCGCGGAAGACCTCCGACGGCCCGGCCAGGGCGGTCGACGCAGCCATCGGCGCGATCGACACGGCGCAGGCGGCGACCATTATGCAGAGCAGGTTTCGTCCAGCATGAGTCATCGCTGGGCCCCCTTCAGAACCGGGCGATCAGGGCGAAGCCCGCCGCCATGAACACGCAGCCGGCGACGCGGCCCCACCCCGCCGGATGGACCTCGAAACCGACCCAGCCGAAGTGGTCGAGCAGCACCGAGCAGAACAGCTGGCTGGTCACCACCAACGCCATCAAGGTCGCTGCGCCAAGACGGCTCGCCAGCAGGATAGCCGCGACGCCGTAGACTGCTCCGGCGAGCCCGCCCAGCCACGCCCACCAGGGCGCACCCGTCGCTTTGACGAGAGCGGGCCAGGACACCCGGGTGGCAAGCGCGTAGGCGAGGACGGCGCCAAAGCCGAAAACGTAGTTCACCAGCAGCGCGGGCATCGGCGTCCCGAGGCTCTGCTTGAGCTGCGAGTTGGCACCGGCCTGCACGGTGATCAGGGCGCCCGCGAGCAGCGCGAAGCCCCAGGCCAACCACGACACCGCCCTGGGCCCTCAGCCGCGCTTCCGGCGGAAGACCTCGTAGAGGCCGTCCAGAACCTCGATGCCACGCTCCAACCGCCGTTCGTCGTCCTTGTTGGCTGCGGCAATGCCGTCCATCACGCGCGCAATGCCACTCGCGTCCTCGCGGCCGAACTTCGCGTCCTTGAGGTCGATGTCGTGCACGATCTCGCCAATGGCAGCGAGCGCCGGGTCGTTGAGGCCGGTGCGGGCGAGCAGCACTTCGAAGGTGCAGCGGTCGCCCTCGTGCGTGAACTCGCCCTCATACATATCGAAGCGCAGCTCGCCGGGCTCCGGCTCGTAGCCCTTAGCGGGCACGAATTTGAAGCGAGCCTCAGGGTCGATGAACCGTCGGATCAACCAAGCCGAGGCGATGCGGTCCACGTAGACTCCGCGTCGCGTCACCCAGACCCGTCCCTTGAGCGCATCGGCCGCGGTACCGCCAGCCGATTGCTCGTGCCGGTCCTCCGCCATTGTCTTGTCCTCCTGCAACCGGGCCTCCAGACCCGAGAGCAGCCCCTCGACCGTCTCGCGCCCGTTCGCCCCGAAGAAGTCGATCGCCGCCACCCGGGCCACCTCGGCCCGCAGTCGGGTCAGTCTGGTCCGCGCCTCGCCTTGGCTGTCCGGGGCGCCCTTGGCGTCCAGCGCCGCGGTCAGGGCGCGGGCGTTCTTGGAGAGCGCGTCGTAATCCTCAGCTCGGGCGGCGTTGAACAGACCCTGGACGTCCTCGTCGGAGAAACCGTCCACGAGCCGGGCCTCCCAGATCATCCCATCGCCGCCGAGCTCGCCGATCTCCTTGAGCACCCACTCGAAGTCCTCCTGCGCCTGCTCGCTCGCGGGCAGCACGTAGGCGGCGTTCCGCACCGCCACGGCGCCGAGCACCTGCAGCCGCCGCCAGACCTTCACTCGCGGGTAGCCGGGCTTGGCCGGGAGTTGGTGCACCAGCAGCAGCCAGCGGGTGGGCTCGGCCTGCACGGAGGTCTCCGGGTCGCTCACGGACGGAGCATAGCACCACCGTTCCGGCGCTCAAGATACGCTTGTATCTTATTTACCTCTGGAGTACGGGATCGGTATCGCTCGGGATGAGGCACCCCATGGCTCACGAAGTCCTCCCGCTGCCCTTCAAACCGCACCTGCTCAAGGGCCTGTCCGACCGGCTATTGGTCAGCCATTACGAGAACAACTACGGCGGCGCGGTCCGCCGCCTGAACGCCATCGAGGGAAGGCTCTCCGGCCTGGACTGGGGTGCAGCGCCGGTCTTCGACCTCAACGGGCTCGGCCGCGAGCGGCTGATCGCAGCCAACTCCATGATCTTGCACGAGGCCTATTTCGACGCCCTTGGCGGCTCCGGCGAGCCAGGCGGCAGCCTGGCCCAGGCACTCGAGCGTGACTTCGGCTCGGTCGACCGCTGGCGGGCCGAGTTCATCTCCATGGGCAAGGCGCTCGCGGGCGGCTCGGGCTGGGTGCTCCTGACCTGGTCGGAGCGGCTGGGCAGGCTGACCAACCAGTGGGCCGCCGACCATGCCCACACCCTGGCCGACGGCGCTGTGGTGCTGGCGCTCGACATGTACGAGCACGCCTACGCCCTCGACTTCGGCGCGAAGGCCGGCGCCTACGTGGACGCGTTCATGCGTAACATCCACTGGGAGCGCATCGAAGCCCGCCACGGCCACGCCCTGGATCCCGCCGTGCCGCGCCCCGACTGGCCGAACCCGGAGGTACCCAAGGTCACCGCCGCCGAACTGCGCGCCATGCTGGACGGCGGCGAGGAGGTCACCCTCGTGGATGTTTGCCTGCCCGAGAACCTGTCCTGGCGCACCGACACACTGCCCGGGGCACGCTTCCTTGCGCCTGAGGCCATCGCCGACTGGGCCGGAGACCTGCCGCGCGACAAGCCGGTGGTCGCCTACTGCATCTATGGCTTCCAGGTCAGCGGCGAGGCTACCGCCGAGTTGCGCCGCCGCGGCCTGAACGCCCGGATGCTCGCGGGCGGCATTGCCGCCTGGCACGCCATGGGCGGCCCGACCGTGCCGCTTCCCCTAGAGAGCAAGTAAGGAGACGTGTGATGACGACGTGGGTCACGCGTGAGCGCCCGAAGATTGACCGCATCGCCTGCCCCTGGCTGATCCGGCGCTTCGTCGAGCCGGACGCCGAGTTCCTCTACGTGCCGACCGAACGCGTCTTTGAGCTGGCCAAAGAGACAGGTGCGGTCCCGTACGACATCCCTGGGGCCGAGCCGTTTTCGCATGACGGCGAACTCTGCAGCTTCGACGCCTTCATCAGACACTACGGCCTGAAGGATTCCGCGCTCGACCGGCTCGCGGTCATCGTGCGTGGCGCCGACACGGCGCGGCACGACCTCGCGCCCGAGGCGTCCGGCCTGCATGCCATCTCGATGGGGCTGTCGGCCAACATCCCGGACGACCACGCCATGCTGGAGCAGGGCATGGTCATCTACGACGCGCTCTACAGCTGGTGTCGCGGCGGCGCAGGCGAGATCCACAACTGGACGCCACCGAGAGCCGCAGTGTCACCGTCTCGAAATTGAGGACCTTAGCCGTCGGAAGACCGGCCGCTGGCGTATTGAACGGGACTTGCTGTGCACGGCCAGTGACCAGACATCGCCACTCCGATGCTGGCAAGTCTGGCTTTCAGGTTCCGAGGTCAGCCTGCGCGAGCGGCCTGCTGACCGGACACCACCAACCTTCCTTCGCCGACATCAAGGGAACTGACATGCCCTCGCTGACCCAGTACAACGTGCACACCGAGATGATGCTCGACGCAGCGCCGGAGAGCGCATTTTGAGCGGCGCGGCCTCTACCACCGGCACCGCTGCCGCATCTTCGTCGCGGGCCGCTGGGGATCATGGCGTCTCCTTCCGGGAGGCGTTCTGGGTGTGGCTCCGGGTGGCCGCGCTCTCCTTCGGTGGCCCCGCCGGCCAAATTGCGGTCATGCACCGCATCATCGTCGACGAGAAACGCTGGATCGGCGAGGCGCGCTTCCTGCACGCCCTCAGCTACTGCACACTGCTGCCCGGCCCCGAGGCCCAGCAGCTTGCTGTCTATATCGGCTGGCTGATGCACCGCACGCTAGGCGGCGTCGTGGCGGGGACGCTGTTCGTCATCCCCGGCGTTATCGCCATTATGACGCTCAGCTACATTTACGCTGGCTGGGGGCAGGTCGGCGTGATTGCCGCGCTGTTCTTCGGCCTCAAGGCCGCCGTGCTCGCCATCGTGCTGCAGGCCGTGTTCCGCGTTGGCTCGCGCGCGCTGAAGAACCGCGTCATGGTCGGCATCGCCGCAGCAGCCTTCGTTGCCATCTTCTTCTTCGACATTCCTTTCCCGGTCATCGTGGTGTTGGCTGGCCTGATCGGCTACTTCGGCGGGCGTTCCGGGTCGCCCTTGTTTCAAGGCGGTGGTGGCCACGGTAGTGGCAATAACAAGGGCCTTGCCGAGGCGGATAGCCTGCTCGGTGAGGTCCTGCCGGATCACGCGGCCCCGACCGTCGGCAAGGCGCTCCGGGCCGCCTTGGTTTGGCTTCTGCTGTGGCTGGTGCCCGTCGCTGTCCTGCTTGCAACGCTCGGAACGGCGAGCACCTTCGGCCAGATCGCCATCTTCTTCAGTGAGATGGCGGTAGTCACCTTCGGCGGCGCCTATGCCGTGCTGGCCTACGTGGCCCAGCAGGCGGTCGAGCACTACGGCTGGCTGCGGCCGGGCGAGATGCTGGACGGCCTCGGCATGGCCGAGACGACGCCTGGGCCGCTCATCATGGTCACGCAGTTCGTGGGTTTTATGGCCGCGTATCGCGACCCCGGCGGGCTGCACCCCATGTTAGCTGGGACGCTGGGTGGATTGCTGACCACCTGGGTCACCTTCACGCCGTGCTTTCTCTGGATCTTCCTCGGTGCGCCCTTCATCGAGGTGCTGCGCGGCAACAAGGCGCTGAGCGGCGCGTTGACCGCCATCACCGCCGCGGTCGTAGGCGTGATCCTGAACCTCGCGGTCTGGTTCGCCCTGCACACCTGGTTCCACGAGGCGCACCGGATACGCGCGGCGGGGCTGTCCTTCGACGCCCCGGTCCTATCCAGCCTGGATCCGTGGGCGCTCGCACTCTCGGCGGCGGCCATGCTGGCCATCTTTCGGTTCAAGGTGGGGATGATCCCCACCCTGCTGGCTTGCTCCGCCGTGGGCATCGTCCTGCACTTACTAGGAGTGACCTGACCAGTGCCCGCAGCCGTCCTGGCCGCGAGCAGGACCCGGCGAGAGGGCCGGGAAAGCAAGAACACTGGGAGCAATACGCCATGATGATTCAAAGCACCTTCCGCGCCGCCCTGCTGGGTATGGTCCTGATACTGCCCGCCGCCGCCTTCGCTCAGCAGGGCGGAGGACCGGCGCCGCGGCAGAGCGCGACGCCCAACGCCGACTGGCACCAGACCGTGGACGACGCTCTCGGCAAGCCAGGCGCGGCCCAGCCGGGCGACGTATGGCGCGTGTCGTTGCCACGCACCGACCTGAAGGTGACCCTGGACGGCGTGCAGATCCGGCCCGGCTTCGCCCTCGGCTCCTGGCTCGCCTTTCACGAGCACGGGCAGGAACTGATGGTGATGGGCGACCTGGTGCTGCTGGGAACCGAGGTCGCGCCGGTGATGCGCCGTCTCGCCGAGGGCGGCCTCGAGGTCACGGCGCTGCACAACCACCTGCTCCGGGCCCAGCCCGCGACCATGTATCTCCATGTCGGCGGGCACGGCGAGGCGGGGAAGCTCGCCGCGGCACTCCGGCTCGCCCTGCGGGAGAGCGCGACGCCGCTGCAGGGCGCTGCGGGGCCGGGTGGTGACCAAACCGTCGAGGGCGTGGACACCGCCGCCTTCGCCCGCGCGCTCGGCCGCGAGGGCCGGGCCACCGGGGGCGTGTACGGCGTGGCCGTGCCGCGGGCCGAGCCGGTGCGCGACGAGGGCATGGAGGTGCCGACCGCAATGGGCTCGGCCACCGCGATCAACCTCCAGGCCGCCGGGAACGGTAGGGGCGCCGTCACCGGCGACTTCGTCCTGACCGCCAACGAAGTGGTGCCGGTACAGCGTGCGCTGGTCGAGCACGGCATCGAGGTCACCGCGATTCACAACCACATGCTGCAGGACGAGCCACGCATCTTCTTCATGCATTTCTGGGGCGTGGGCGAGCCGGCGAAGCTCGGCGAGGGTCTGCGTGCCGCACTCGACCGGACGAACTCCAAACAGGCTGCGCGCTGAGCCCATGAGCCGTCGAGGTGCTGCCCGCGCCTGGCGGCACCTCGGCGATGCCACCCAGAAGGGAACGTGGGTTATGGCAAGCGCACCAGGTCGTAGAGGTGTCCTCGGATTGCCCCTCGTCATGGCGGGGCCATGCCTCGCCTCGGCGCAGCAGGTCTCCATCAGGGAGGTGCCCATGCAGGTTGAGGCGAAGATCCCCCTCGGCGACGTTCATGGCCGCATCGACCACCTCGCCGTGGACCTCGCGCGCCGCCGCCTCTTCGTCGCGGAACTCGGCAACAACAGCCTGGGTGTGGTCGACCTCGCTGCGGGGGTGACCGCACGCCGGATCCGCGGCCTGCGGGAGCCGCAGGGTGTGGCCTATGTCCCCGGTGCGGACATCCTGCTGGTCGCCAACGCCGGGGACGGCACGGTCGAGCGCTACCGCGGCGCCGACCTCGTGCCGCTCAGCCGGACACTTCTCGGCGCCGACGCCGACAACCTACGTCCGAACCCTGCGGACGACGGCCTCGTTTGGGTCGGCCACGGCGGCGCGGGGCATGGGGCTGCGGGAGCGCAGGGCGGCCTCACTGCACTCGATGCCGCAACCGGGCAGTCGGTCGCCGCGACCATCCCACTGCCCGCGCACCCGGAATCCTTTCAACTCGAGACCGCGGGCGCGCGGGCCTTTGTCAACATCCCGGGTGCGGGCGATGCCGTCGCCATCCTCGACAGGGCCGCGCGGCGGCAGGTCGCCACCTGGTTGGTGCCCGGGTTCCGAGCCAACTTTCCCATGGCTCTGGACGAGCGCGGTGGGCGCCTGTTCGTCGGCTTCCGCGGCCCGCCGACCCTTGGGGTCCTCGACTTGACCAACGGCGTGGTGCTCGCCCGCCTGCCGCTCTGCGGAGATGTTGACGATATCTTCCTCGATGCGCGCCGACACCGCCTCTACGCAATCTGCGGCGAGGGGGTGGTGGAGGCATTCGAGGATCCAGGTGGTGCGCAGGGGGAAACTGCCCGGATCCCGCGACACCTAGGGCGTGTGCCGACCGCCGTGGGTGCCCGCACCGGGCTGTTCGTGCCCGAGCTCGACCGGCTCTTCGTCGCCGTGCGCGCCGCACCGGGCGAAGCCGCCGCGGTCTGGGTGCTCCGGCCGGAACCGCCACCGTGACCGGCGCTCCCCTGCTCCGGGTCTCCGGGCTGACCAAGCGCTACGGCGACCAGCTCGCCTTGGCCGAGGTCGGCTTCGGGCTCGGCACCGGGGAGGTGGTCGGGCTCATCGGCCCGAACGGCGCGGGCAAGACGACCGTGCTCGAATGCTTAGCCGGGCTCCTCCCGGCCGACGCGGGCACGGTCCACTGGTCGGGCGAGGAGCTGCCGCCCGCGCGGCGGAAGGCGGCGCTGTTCTACCTGCCTGACGGGATCACGCCCGATGCCGAGCAGCCGGTTTCGGGCGTCCTGACCTTCTTCGGCCGGGCGTGGAACCTGCCCGGCACCCAACTGGCGGAGGCCGTCAAGGCCCTGGCGCTCGACCCGGTCCTGGAAAGCCGGTTGGTGCGCTCTCCAAGGGCTTCCGGCGCCGTCTGCTGCTGGCCCTCGGTCTGCTCGCGCCACAGCCATTGCTCGTCATGGATGAGCCTTTCGACGGCCTCGACCTGCGGCAGACGCGCGAGGTGATGGCCTTGCTCCGGCAGGTCGCCGAGGGCGGCCGCGCGCTGCTGTTATCCATCCATCAGCTCACCGACGCATAGCGCGTCTGCGACCGCTTCGTCCTGCTCGCCGCCGGGCAGGTCCGCGGCGAGGGCACCCTGCCGGAGCTGCGCGCCGCCGCGGGCGTGACCGCGGGCGGGCTGGAGGAGGTCTTCCTTGCGCTTGCCTGAGTCTCTTCCCCGTGCGGGTGCCCCGCTCCTGCCGCTGCTGGAGCGGGAGCTGCGCGCCCTCGCCGCGGGCCGGGCGCTCTGGGTCATGGCGCTGCTGCTCTGTCCGGTGGTGGGCTACGGCTTCACCGAGGCGGTCGGGCTCTACGCTGAAGCCAGCCGCTCGGCCGAGGGCTTCCCGGAGCTCGCCCGTGGGATGACCCCGCTCGACGGCGTGTTGGTACCGACGCTCGGCGCCTTCTACGTTGCCGTCACCTTGCTCTTTCCCTTCGTCGCCATCCGCACACTTGGAGGCGACAAAGAAAATGGCGGCCTGAAGCTGCTGCTCCAGCTGCCCCACTCGCCGGTGGTCCTGGTGCTCGCCAAGCTGGCGGCGGCCATCACGGGCTGGCTGCTCGCGCTGGTTCCGGCCCTGTCAGCGCTTTTTCTTTGGGCCGCCCTGGGCGGGCACCTCCACGTCCCGGAGACGCTGAACCTTCTGCTCGGCCACTTGCTCTACGGCCTGCTGGTGGCCGCCGTTGGCCTGTTCGCGGCGTCCGTAGCGGACGGACCAGCGACCGCTGCCATCGGCGCGCTCGCCTTCGTCCTTGGCGCCTGGGTTCTGGACTTCGCTGCGGCGGGACAGGGCGCCTGGATGCGGCGCCTGGCCGACCTCTCGCCCACGGCAGCGCTGCGGGGCTTCGAGGGCGGGCTGCTCGCCTTGCCTGCCGTGCTGGGCATGCTGATCGCTGCGGCGGCGCTGGTCGCGCTCGCTGTGGTCTGGCTCCCGCCGGGGCGGCCGGTGCCACGGAAGCTCGCCCTCTCGGCCGCCGTCCTGGCCGCCGCGGCCGCACTCAGCTTAGCCAGCGCGCAGGCGCGGCTCTACGCCGACCTCAGCGAGAGCCGCCGCAACTCCTTCGCGCCCGGAGACGAAGCGGCGCTGCGGCGCCTGAGTGAGCCGCTCGCCATCACCGTCCACCTCTCGCCCGACGACCCGCGCCTCGCCGACTTCGAGCGGCAAGTCCTTGGCAAGCTACGCCGCCTCGTCCCGCGGATCTCGGTCACCATCGCCGAGACCCCAAAGGGGCTGCTGACCCCGTCCGGCGACGACCGCTACGGGCTCGTGTTCTACGACTACGGCGCCCGCCACGACGAGAGCCGCTCGACCAGCTTTCGGGAGGTGCTGCCGCTCCTCTTCGCGCTAGCGGGCGCGACGCCGGAGCGCATCGAGGCGGCGGACTATCCCGGGTATCCCCTGGTCGCGGATGCCCGGCCCGCGGCGCCCTGGTTCTACGCCGTCTTGCCCGCGCTGCTCGCCCTTGCCTGGTGGCGGGTCCGGCGCGCCGGGGCGGCACCTGATTGGCTCCAGCACAAAGGAGGCGTCCCATGACCACCTGCTCCGTATGGTTCCGGCGAGGACTGCTCAGCGGTGCGGCCGCGACATTCGCTTTGGGTGCGCGAGGCACCTACGCCGCCGATGGCCAGGTCTTCGACTTCTCGCAGGAGACGGTCGGCGCCGAGCCGAGCAGCTTCGCAGCCGTGGTCGGCAACTGGGTCATCGCCAACGATGGCAACAACCGCGTCCTCGCGGTGGATGGCCGCCGCTGGAAGGAGGGCCAGACCGCTGCGGGCCTAGCCGACAAGGCGCGCGCCATCTACGGCGAGCGATACGCCGAGTTCCTCGACAACGTGCAGGCCTATGCCTACTTCCCCTATGCCGTCGCCAAGGGGGTCGAGGACTTCCGCGAGGGCGAGATCTCCGTCCGGTTCAAGCCGCTCGAGGGCCGTGTCGACCAGGGCGCCGGGATTCTGTTCAACCTGAAACCCAATGGGGATTACCTGACGGTCCGCGCGAACGCGCTCGAGAATAACCTGGTGCTCTGGCAGGTGGTGCACGGCAAGCGCAGCTCGGTGAAGTGGATTCGGAACACACCAACCGCCTCACGCCAGTGGCACGACCTCAAGCTGATCGTGCGCGGGCGCACGGTCGAAGGTCACCTCAACGGTCGCCCCTGGCTGACATATGAGCTCGCCGCACCGGTGTCGGGCAAGGTCGGCCTGTGGTCAAAAGCAGACAGCTTCGTCTACTTCGATGACTACCGCGTCGCACACGCGGCCTGATGGTCTCGGATTGGGTGAATTGACACCGACAGAGGCGAAGAGGAGCAGGTCTCTTATGGACGTTGATCGGCGACTGGAGCAGCTGTGCGAGCGCGTCACACTGGTCGAAGGAGAGGGTAACCCGAGGCGCGGCAAGCTGTGCGTCATGTCGTTTGTAGCTCTGCTGGCGGGAGAAGACCACACGGATCATCCTGCGAGCGCCTCGCCGCTGATCCGAAACTTCGCGCTCTGGATCAATGATGCCATGCCTCGGGACGTGCGCCAGCGCCTGAAACCTTTTGCCGTGCGCATCCTGGGCACCAACGACGGGTGCGACCAGGCTCGGGCCGAGGTTCTGCGCCACGCTTTGGCCGGCGAGATCCTACCTAGAATCGAGGGTGAGTGGCGAGCGGTGCAAGTCTCGGGACGACACAGCTCTCCATTCGAGAGCCTCATCGTACGCGCGATCCGCCAAGATTTTGAACTACGTGCCGTGTCGCTACTTGCTCGCATCGAGCAGGGGATGGCCCCGAGTGCCCTCGGTTCGGCCGTGGGCGAACTCCTTTCCCTGTGCATACGCGAGGCTGCCACACCGGACCGACGAGCGCGGTACTGGAACGAGGCGATGGAACTGTTGGATCGCCTCTGCGATGCCGGGACGCGACCCTGCCAGCAGAGCATCTTGGGCGGCCAGGTCGAGCGAGCAGAGGAGCGCCTCGGACGTCCGCTACTGAGTGGCATCCGCAAGCTGATGCCCGTGTTCAACAAGGCACTCGCCTCTTTCTGATCGAACACCAACTTGCGGCAACCTGCCCTTGTCACGGGAGCGCACGATGCCACAGACCCTGATTACCCGACGAGGAACGCTGCTAGGGGCAGCCGCCCTCGCCTCCAGACAGGCAATGGCACAGGGTACTGTCACCCTGCTGAACGTCTCCTACGATCCGACACGGGAGTTCTACCGCGACTTCGGCAACGTCTTCGCGGCCCATTGGAAGGCGCAGACGGGCCAGACCATCCGCGTCAACACCTCGCATGGCGGCTCCGGGCGGCAGGCGCGGGCCGTGATCGACAGCCAAATGGCCGACGTTGTCACCCTCGGCCTGGCCTACGACATCGACGCCATCTCCGACCGCGGCCTGGTAGCGCCAGATTGGCGCGGGCGGCTGCCGCATAACAGCTCGCCTTACACTTCGACCGTCGCCTTCGTGGTGCGCAAGGGCAACCCCAAGGCCGTCCGCGACTGGCCCGACCTTATTCGACCCGGGCTCTCAGTTGTCACTGCGAACCCGAAAACGTCGGGCGGTGCGCGCTGGAACTATCTCGCCGCCTGGGCCTGGGCAGTGCGCCAGCCGGGCGGGTCGTCGCAAACCGCCGAGGACTACATCGGCCGCCTCTACCGGAGCGTACCCGTGCTGGACAGCGGCGCGCGCGGCTCGACCACCACCTTCGTCCAGCGCGCCATCGGCGACGTGCTGCTAGCCTGGGAGAACGAGGCCCACCTCGCCTTCCAGGAGTTCGGGGCGGACAAGTTCGAGATCGTCTATCCCTCCATGTCGATACTCGCCGAGCCGCCGGTGGCGGTGGTGGATCGTGTCGTAGATCGCAAGGGCACGCGCGAGGTGGCCGAGGCCTACCTGCGCCACCTCTACAGCCGCGAGGGGCAGGAACTGGCGGCCAAGCACTTCTACCGGCCGCGCGACGAGGTGGTGCTGGCGGCGAACGCCGCCCGCTTCCCGTCCCTGCCGCTGGCGACGGTGGACGAGGTGTTCGGCGGCTGGCGGGAGGCGCAGCGGACGCATTTCGACGACGGTGGCGCGTTCGACCGCATTTACCGGCCAGGCCGGTAACCCCGCCATGGGAGGCAGTGTCGCGCCGCTCCACCTTGAGCCCCGCCGTACGGTACTGAGGGCCCGCCGCAGGGTGCTGCCGGGGTTCGACCTCGCCCTGGGGACCACGTTGCTCTGGCTCTCGACCATCGTGCTCGTGCCGCTCTCGGCCCTGGCGCTCCGGCCCTGGGAGCTGGGGGTGGCGGGCCTGATCGAGTCCCTTACCGAACCCCGGATTTTGGCCGCGCTCCGCCTCTCCTTCGGTGGGGCGTTGCTCGCCGCGGCGCTGAACGTGCCGCTCGGCCTACTCATTGCCTGGGTGCTCACGCGCTACCGCTTCCCCGGGCGGCGCTTGGCCGACGCCATGGTCGACCTGCCCTTCGCCCTGCCGACGGCGGTCGCGGGCGTGGCGCTGACCGCGCTCTACGCGCCGAACGGCTGGCTGGGCGCGCCCATCGCCGCGGCCTTTGGCTGGCGGGTGGCCTTCACCCCGGCCGGGGCGGTGGTTGCGCTGGCCTTCGTCGGCCTGCCATTCGTGGTGCGCACTGTCGAGCCGGTGCTGCGCGACCTGCCGCTGGACGCGGAGGAAGCGGCGGCGACTCTCGGGGCGACCCGGGCGCAGACGCTGCGGCGCGTGGTCTTCCCGGCCCTCGCCCCGGCGCTGCTCACCGGCTTCGGGCTCGCTTTCGCCCGCGCCGTGGGTGAGTACGGCAGTGTCATCTTCATCGCCGGAAACATGCCAATGGTCAGCGAGATTGCGCCGCTGCTGATCGTCACCCGGCTCGAGCAGTACGACTACGCTGGGCCCGCCGCGGTCGGGCTCGCCATGCTGACGCTCTCCTTCGTCATTCTTCTCGTCCTCAATCTCCTGCAGCGGGTGCTCCGCCCGGGACGGCACACGTGACGGCGGCCAGGTCCCGACCCGCTACCCAGGAGGCACCCTGGGTTCGGCGCACCGCCATCGCGCTCGCCCTGCTAGCCATGGGCGTGTTTCTGCTGCTGCCGCTGGCCACGGTCTTCATCGAGGCGCTCCGCCGCGGCCTGCTACCGGCGCTCTCGGCCATCGGCGAACCAGACGCTCAGGCAGCCATCCGCCTCACCCTACTGGTCGCGGCCATCGCCGTGCCGGTCAACACGGTCGGGGGCATCGCGGCCGCCTGGGCCATCGCCAAGTTCGACTTCCCCGGCAAGCGCCTGCTGACCACCCTAATCGAGCTACCCTTTTCGGTCTCGCCGGTCATCTCCGGACTGGTCTGGGTGCTGCTGTTCGGCGCCCACGGCTGGTTCGGGCCGTGGCTGCAGGAGCGCGGCCTCGAGATCATCTTCGCCCTGCCGGGGATCGTGCTGGCCACGATCTTCGTCACCTTCCCCTTCGTGGCGCGGACCCTGATTCCGCTGATGCAGGAGCAGGGGCGTGAGGAGGAAGAGGCCGCCGTCACCCTCGGCGCCTCGGGATGGCAGACTTTCCGTCGTGTCACCCTGCCCAACATCCGCTGGGCACTGCTGTCGGGAGTGCTGCTCTGCAACGCGAGGGCGATGGGCGAATTCGGCGCCGTTGCCGTCGTCCGGCCACGTCCGCGGCGAAACCAACACCATGCCGCTGCACGTCGAAATCCTCTACAACGAGTACCAGTTTGTTGGGGCCTTCGCGGTGGCCGCCCTGCTTGCCCTGCTCGCCCTGCTGACGCTCTTCGCCAAGGCTTCGCTCGAGTACCTGACCGGCCGCCGGTTGGAGGCGCACGCATGAGCGTCGAAGTCGTGGGCTTGACGCGTCGATTCGGGGGAACCGCTCCCGCGCTGGACGCGGTCAACCTTTCGGTCCGCACTGGGGAGTTTGTGGCGCTGCTCGGCCCCTCGGGTTCGGGCAAGACGACGCTGCTGCGGACCCTCGCTGGCCTCGACTTCCCGGACGCGGGGGAGGTGCGGATCAATGGGCGCAGCGTGGCCGAGGTGGCCGCGCGCCATCGCGGCATCGGCTTCGTGTTCCAGCATTACGCCCTGTTCCGGCACTTGTCAGTGTTCGACAACGTGGCCTTCGGTCTTGAGGTCCGCCCTCGCGCCGAGCGGCCCCGCAGGTCCGAGATCGCCGCCCGCGTCCGCCGCCTACTCGAACTCGTACAAATCCCGGAGTTGGAGCGTCGTTACCCCGACCAGATCTCGGGTGGGCAGCGGCAGCGCGTGGCCTTGGCGCGCGCCCTGGCCACCGAGCCGCCGCTGCTGCTGCTGGACGAGCCGTTTGGCGCCCTCGATGCTCAGGTGCGCAAGGATCTGCGCCTCTGGCTGCGCGGGCTTCACGAGCAGCTCGGCATCACCAGCCTGTTCGTGACTCACGACCAGGATGAGGCCATGGAGATCGCCGACCGCGTCGCGGTCATGCGTGCGGGCCGGGTCGTCCAGTTCGACGAACCCGGGGTTCTGCTCGACCGTCCGACGGACGCCTTCGTCGCGGGCTTCCTCGGGGAGACCAACCGCCTGCGCTGCACCGTGTCCGGCGGCCTGGCCCACTTCGGGGAGCTGCCCCTGCCTCCCGTCCCGGCAGAAGGCACCGACGGTCCGGCGGTGGCCTTCGTCCGGCCCTGCGACCTGGTTGCGGAGCCGTCCCCCGGTGGCTCTGCGGGGTGCGCCGTTCATGCCGCGCGGCATGACGGACGAACCACGCACCTTCTCGTCAGGGCAGGAGGCGTAATCCTTGATGGAGTGCCGGCTGCGGGATGGACTTCTCCGCGCCGCGGCGAACCCTGCAGGCTGCGCGTCCAGGCCGCCCGGGTCTTTCCGGCCCATGGCGATGGAGGTTAGGCCGCGATCTCAAGGGCCGTGTGGATCACCTTGCCCTCGGCATCGCGCACCCGATGCAGACCGCGATCCCCGACCTTGGCCATCTCGGTGGCGACGATGCGGGTTCCGCCGGCCGACGTGCGATGGCGGAACGTTGTTGCCGCTAGCACGACCGCACGCATAGCATTGCGTCGGCGGCCGCGGAGCGGCGGGGTCGGGCAACCGAGCCGTGCGCCTGCCACATGCTGGCGGGAGGAAATAAATGAGCATCGGATCACCGGCTCAGGGCGCAGAACTCGGCCTCGACATTCTTAGCCGCTATGTCTGCAACACATTCGACGAGGCTCTCGCAAATTCGGACCCTGACTATCGACGCACAAAGTTCCCGCAGCTGGCATCCCGCGGGGACATGCGCCCATTCGACTTCATTGTGGTCGGCGGGGGCACGTTCGGCGCGGCGGTGGCGGAGCACCTATGGTTCCGCGCAACGGGCCGTAGCGAGCGCATTCTTGTCCTTGAGGCAGGACCGCTCCTCCTGTCTGGACATTCTCAGAACTTCCCCTCCTTGGGCCTAGGCCGCGAGATATGGGGAGTGCCGTGGAGGGATCCAGGCAATCTCGGCTACGGCGGTTCCGGCTTGGCCTACTGCGTCGGCGGGCGCTCGCTATTCTGGGGTGGGTGGTCCCCCCGCCTACTCGGCACTGAAACCGGCACTTGGCCAATTGCAGTGATGGCGGACTTGAACGCGGCTACGCTCGCCAATGGGGACGATGGCTACTTCAGGCAGGCCGGCCGGCAGATTGGTGTCACTGAGACGAACGACTACATATTCGGCGACCTGCATAGGGCCATACGGCGTCGTCTCTACGATGCATTGACCACTCCCGTCGTCCCGCGCGGCCCTATAACCGATGCCATGCCGCTGGCAGCTCAACCGCCCGCGCCGCCGGTCGAGATTCTGCCTGCTGCACCAGTACCGCCGACGCTTGCCACACTCTCGGAGTTAGCCGCGTTGCTGGGCGAGCAGCTGCCCGTTCCTCTGCCAGCCGGTCCCGCGATAGCGGCGCTTGCCGATGAGTACCGGAACAGGCTCAAGCTCGAAGCACCGCTGGCCGTCCAGGCCCGGCCGCAACATGCCGGCTTCTTTCCAATGAACAAGTTCAGCACCGCCCCGCTGCTGATCAAAGCGGCTCGGACTGCATACAGCGAAGCGCCGGGCGACGACGTTCGTAAGAGACTGATGGTCGTACCCAGGTGTCACGTCACTCGGCTGAGCGTGGTGGCGGACGCCAACGGCCAGCGTCGAGTAAATGCTGTCCAGACCGAGCACGGGCCCGTGCCTGTGTCTCCGGACTGCAAGGTCATCATCGCGCTCGGAACCGTCGAAAGCACGCGGCTCGCCCTTCTGTCCTTCGGACCAGACGGTCGAATGGGCACCAACCTCATGGCTCATCTCCGGTCAAACATAGGGCTACGGATCCCACGAGCGTCGCTCGAGCCTCCTGTCATGACGCAGGCCCTCCAAACCTCGGCGCTGTTCCTTAAAGGACTACACACATTCGGAGACGGATCGCTGGGGCACTTCCATCTCCAGATCACAGCTTCGGGTCTGGACAACATCAGCACGAACGCGGAAGCGGAGTTGTTTCAGGCAGTTCCGGATGTGGAATTCCTCAATCAGCACCTGCATGCCACAGACAGCCACATCGTGATCACCATCAGGGCGATCGGGGAGATGCAGTCGCGGAACGCCAACAGCAACGTCACTTTGGACCAAAATCCGGCGATGATCGACTTTGGCGAGCGCCGGGCGTTCGTGAATCTCCAAACCACAGCAAAGGACGACGAGTTGTGGAACGCCATGGACCGTACATCGGAGGATGTCGCGGCAGCTTTCGCCAATGGGCAGAAATCGACATTATAGATCCGAACTCCGGCACGGTGCTGGCCACAGGTGTCCCAGCCAGTCAGATCGCGGCGATTATGCCGACCGTTATCCGTGATCCGAGTATAGCGAATGCCCGCTGGGGGCGGCGCGACATGCTTGGGACAACCCACCACGAGTGCGGGACGCTCCGAATGGGAGACAATCCGGGGGACTCGGTTACCGACTCCAACTGCCAACTGCGGGGTATATCCAATGTCTACGTCGCGGGCCCGGCGCTATTTCCGACAGTCGGCTCGCCGAACCCAATGCTCACCGGGATTGCCCTGGCGCGCCGGTTGGGGGATCACCTCCTGCCGCCGCCGAACGTTTTGAACCTTGCCGTCGATGAACCAGGGTTCCGCTATTTGTTCCAAGGCACGGAAACGGCCACGGCCTTTCAGAGAGACTGGATCAAAGTAGGGGGTGGCGGATTTGTCCGTGTGGGCCGCACGTTGATCGCGCGGCCGGGGAATGACGGAATTGGCTTGCTGTTTTATGCGGCGGGGCAGTTCGCTGATTTCACGCTACGCCTGGACTTTTGCCTACCCCACCCGCGAGGGGGTAGCAACGACAACTCTGGCGTGTTCGTACGGTTCCGTGATCCTCGGGTGCCGGTGCTTCCAGGAACTCCCGGTCCGAATGTACCGAATAACCCAGCGAGCGTGGCTGTCGACACTGGCTATGAGATACAGATCGATGAGGAGGCGCGAGGGGACACCCGGCTCGGAGAACCAGACGGAAATCCATTCAACCGCACTGGGGCGATATACAAGGTGCCACTTGGAAACGGCCCCGGGCAGCAGAACTATCGGAACAACCAGAGCTTGGCCCCGGGTGTCTGGCACACCTACGAAATAGCGGTCCAGGGTCGCGCTTACAGTGTGCTTCTGAATGGCCAGCCTTCGACGGCCTTCACGGCCAATCCCGCCGACCCCAATGAGAGATTCCGAGGAAGAGCCGTGACCGAAGACCCTGTCTCGGGGTTCATCGGTTTACAGGTCCATACCGGCACAGTCGCATTCGCCAATATTCGCGTCAGCCCTTAAACGAGCTTCGCCGGCGCATTCCCTACCCTCGGCGGCAGCCAGGGTGGGGTTAGGCAGCACCGTGCGTAGTCCGGTCAATGTGGGCTTGGCACCATTTCTCGGGAGCCGATTTGAATCGGAGCCCGGCTTCGATCTGCCGTCACACCACATACCGCTACGGACCGAGGAAGTGGCTCACCTCGGCGACAAAGGCTTCAAGCCTATCGTGGTGGACCCAGTGTCCGGCGCGCTCAAACGACACCACCCTGGCGTTCCGGAAGTGCTGGGCCCGGCCATCCCGCGAGGGGTTCGACGCCCAACTCTCGTCGCCGTACACAAGAAGCGTCGGGCAGGTGATGCGGCCCCAGAGGTACTCCAGGTCGGCCCGCGTCATGTCGTAGGGTGGCTGCGAGCGGACGTAGTTGTCGAATTTCCAGCTGTAAGTACCGTCCTCGTTCTGGTTGACCCCGTGCCGGGTTAGGTGTCTGGCCTGATCGGTGCTCAGGTGCTTGTTCTCTTCCTGCATGCGCCGGATGGCTTCGTCCACCGACGTGTAGCGACGCGGCATCCGGCCCGCGAGCGAGCGCTGCTCCTCGACCCAGGTCCGCATGCGGTCGTCGATGGGCCGCTCGGCACGCTTCGCTGCCACATCCGGCGCCGGCCCCAGACCCTCGATTGCGACCAGCTTCCGCACCGCTTCGGAGTAGATGCCAGCGAAACGCAGTGCGATATTGCCGCCCAGCGAATGCGCCACGATGGTCACGGGCGCCAGTTCCTGCTGATGAATGAGCTGAGCGAGGTCATAGATGTAGGCGGCGATGGAGTAGTTGCCGTCGGGGGACCATTGACTATCGCCATGCCCACGAAGGTCGGGCGCGATGACGTGCCAGTCCCGTCGCATCGCCCCGGCAACCCAATCCCAGTTACGGCAATGGTCCCGCCCACCATGGACAAGGAGCAGCGGCGGAGCATCTGGATTGCCCCAATCCACGTAGTGCAAACGGAGCCGCTGCGAGAAGTAGATGTGCGAGGTGGGCCCGGCTGGTTCCATGTCCATCTCGGCAGTCTCCGGTCCTGGTCCGGGCGTGTACCCGGACATGCTGCAGGTGCCGCACCTCGATGGCACCGTCGCGCTATTTCGCTCTGCGGCCAACCCCTCGCCATAATGCAACAGCCGGATCATTCGGGCCAACCTGGGGAGTATCGGGTCGGTCCAGTCCATCCGATGCTCCTTCCAAGGCCCAGCGGGGATGATCCGATGGCCAGCCGAACTACATCGCCAGTAGCACTCTGCGCGGGATCGTCCTTGCCGGGGCCGTGTAATAGCTACTGTCCAGCAACTTCCCGCTCGGGCAGGTAGTGCACGACCAGAAACCGGGCATCGGGGTGGATTATCTCTCCTGCTTGAGTAAGTGAATAAGTCGGGCCAGCGGTCTTTCGGACTTCTTTCACTCAGTTCGGATGTGGGGAGTTTGCGGCTGACCTGGCCACGTGTTCCCCTGTGCGGAGTTAGAGTCTGAACGCGAAATAAGTCTGGCCCTTCAGGTCGGTTTCGACACGTAGGGCAGTGCGCCGGCTGAGCCTCACCATGTTGGGCCGATGTCTCGCACCAGCCTACACAG
>NZ_SMSJ01000077.1 GCF_004355005.1 Dankookia rubra | reverse complement strand
GGGTGCCGCCGCCGGCGCCGCGCTCGGCACCGCCGCCACCCCGGCCCCCGCCGCACCGCCCCCGCCGCCCAAGCCCTCGGTCGGCAGCGCCACCGGCCTGCCGCTGCCGCGCTTCGCCGCGCTCGGCTCCAACCAGGTCAACCTGCGGATCGGCCCCGACCTTCGCTACAAGATCGAGTGGACCTACCAGCGCAAGGACCTGCCGGTGCAGATCGTCGAGGAGCACGAGAACTGGCGCCGCATCCGTGACCCGGAGGGCACCGAGGGCTGGGTGCAGCGCCCCCTGCTCACCTCCCGCCGCAGCTTCCTGGTGCAGGGCGAGGAGCGCACTCTGCGCCGCCGGGCCGAGGACGGTGCCGATACGGTCGCCCGGCTGAAGCCCGGCGTCATCGGCGCGATCCGCAAGTGCGACGCCGGCAGCGGCTGGTGCGAAGCCAAGGTCGGCGACTACCGCGGCTGGATCAAGCGGTCCGAGATCTGGGGCGTGGCGGGGGACGAGGCGATCAACTGACGCCCGGACGACCTAATCCGTCTTGAAGACAATGACCTGCGGCGGCTTGCGTTCACCTTTGGCCGCAAGCCGCCGCAAGCCGCCGCAAGCCGCCGCAGGCCCCGGCACGCCGGAGGCGCAAGGGTCGGGGCCCCGCGGGGCGGGCGCGATCCCGCCCGCCGAAGCCCTGCCGCCCGCCGGTCAGGCCGGCTCCCGCTCGCGGGCCATCTCCGGCACCAGCAGGGCGAAGCCGAAGGCCGGCAGCCTTCCCTCCGCCGCACCGAAGCCGCCGAGCCCCGCCTTCCCCGCCAGCATCGCCGGCGGCAGCGCCACCGCGTCCTCCGACAGGTTGAAGACCAGCGTCACGACCTGTCCCTCGGCCCGCCGCTCGAAGCCGAAGAGCGGCGCCGGCAGGTCGAGGACCGATGCCGTGCCGTGCCGCAGGGCCGGCTCCGCCCGCCGCAGCGCCAGCAGGGCGCGGGTGAAGCGCAGCGTGCTGGCCGGATCGCGTTCCTGCCCGTCCACCGAAAGCGCGCGGTGGGAGGCCGGGACCGGCAGCCAGGGATAGGCCCAGGGCGCGGTGAAGCCGGCGAAGCGGGCGCCCTCCTGCCAGGGCATCGGCGTGCGGCTGCCGTCACGGCCCTTGAATTCCGGCCAGTAGGTGATGCCGAAGGGGTCGCGGATCTCGTCTTCCTGCAGCTGCGCCTCGGGCAGGCCCAGCTCCTCCCCTTGGTAGAGGCAGGCGCTGCCGGGCAGGGACAGCAGCAGCGCCAGCAGCAGCCGGGTGAAGCGGGTATCGGCCTGGCCGCCCTGCTCGGTGCGATGGGGCGCCCAGCGGGTCGCGGCGCGCTCCACGTCGTGGTTGGAGAAGGACCAGCAGGGCCAGCCGCGCGAACACGTGGCAATGGCGTCGCGCAGCAAGGCCTGCAGCGTCGGCCGGTCGAAGCCGTGCCGCAGCGGGCGCAGCGTATAGGCCATGTGCAGCAGGTCGGGCGCGCCGGTATAGGCGGCGATCCGGTCGAAGGCGCCGTCCTGCGACGACACCTCGCCGAGCGAGACGGTGCCGGGGTATTCGTCCAGCAGCGCGCGGATCCGCCGCAGCACCTGCATGCTGGCCGGCTGGATCATGTCGTGGTCGTGCCGCTGCAGGGCGAAGAGCTTGGCCGGCACTTGGCCGTTCGCCGGCGGCACCGCCGGGTTGCTGCGCAGCCGCGGGTCATGCGTCAGGAAGTCGATCGCATCCAGCCGGAACCCGTCCACCCCGCGGTCGAGCCAGAAGCGGGCGACATCCAGCAGCGCGTCCAGGCAGGCGGGGTGCTGCAGGTTCAGCGTGGGCTGGGAGGGCAGGAAGTGGTGCAGGAAGTACTGCCGCCGCCGCGGCTCCCAGGACCAGGCGCTGCCGCCGAAGACGCTGAGCCAGTTGTTCGGCGGCGTGCCGTCCGGCGCCGGGTCGGCCCAGACATACCAGTCCGCGGTGGGGGACGACGCGCTGCGGCGGCTGGTGTCGAACCAGGGATGCTGGTCCGAGGTATGGCCGCCGACCAGGTCGATCAGCACCTTCAGCCCGCGCGCATGCGCCGCGTCCAGCACCCGGTCGAAATCCTCGAGCGACCCGAAGCTGGGGTCGATGGCGCAGTGGTCGGCCACGTCGTAGCCGAAGTCCCGCTGCGGCGAGACATAGACCGGGCAGAGCCAGATGCCGTCGACGCCGAGCGCGGCGACGTGGTCGATGCGTTCCAGCAGGCCCGGCAGGTCGCCGATCCCGTCGCCGTCGGAATCGGCGAAGCTGCGGGGATAGACCTGATAAAGGACGGCACCCCGCCACCATTCCGCTTGCTGCACCCTGTACCCCGCGTCCAGGTGGCGAACCACCATTGGTCGTACACACGAAAAGGATCGTGGCACCCTGGGCGCAAGTCCAGCGAATGCGCGCCCAGGTTTCCACCCGGGCGAGAGATATCGGGTTCTGGTTGTTAATGACTTAATCGTGAAGAACTAGGCGGCGACCTGGTAGCCTTCCTCCGCCACCAGCGCCGCGACCTTTTCCCGCGGCAGCCGGGTCTCGGCCCGGACGATGCCGGCAACGAGGTCCACCTGCACGGCTGCCTGCGGGTCCTCGCCCTGGATCGCCTGGGTCACCGCGCGGACGCAGTGCTGGCAGGTCATCCCCGCGACCTTGAGTTCGATCATCCGTGTCGTCCTTCGAGACTATCGAGAATGGGGCAGTCCGGCCGGTCGTCGCCGTGGCAATGGGCGGCCAGGTGCTTCAGGCTGGACGCCATGGCCTGCAGCGCGCGGGCCTTCTCCTCCAGCGCCGCGACATGGTGCATCGCCAGGCCGCGCACCTCCGCGCTCGCCCGGCCGCGGTCGCGCCAGAGCGCGAGCAGCTTCCGGATGTCCTCGAGCGGGAAGGCGAGGTCGCGCGCATGCCGGATGAAGCGCAGCACGGCGACGTCCCCGCCGGCATAGCTGCGGTAGCCATTGGCCTGCCGCGCCGGGTGCAGCAGCCCGATCGCCTCGTAGTGCCGCACCATCTTCTCCGAAACGCCGGATGCGCGGGCCGCTTCGCCGATGTTCATCGCGGGACTCCGGGTTTCCACCGCGCCAGCAGCAGGGCATTCGCCAGCACTGAGACCGAGGACAGCGCCATCGCCGCCCCGGCGATGGGCGGGGAGAGCAGCCCGGCGGCCGCCAGCGGCAGCCCCACCAGGTTGTAGCCGAAGGCCCAGCCGAGGTTCTGCCGGATCTTCCTCAGCGTGCGCCGCGTCACGTCGAGCGCCGCCGGCACCAGCGCCGGGTCGCCGCGCAGCAGGGTGATCGCCGCGGCCTGGATCGCCACGTCCGTCCCCGTGCCCATGGCGATGCCGAGATCGGCCGCCGCCAGCGCCGGCGCGTCGTTGACCCCGTCGCCGACCATCGCCACCCGCTCCCCCGCCTGCTGCCAGGCGGCGATGCGGGCGGCCTTGCCGTCCGGCAGCACCTCCGCCGCCACGTCGTCGAGGCCGAGCCGCGCCGCGACCGCCCCGGCCGCCGCGCGGCTGTCGCCGCTGATCATCGCCGCCTTCACGCCGAGCGCCCTGAGCCCCGCGACCGCCGCCGTCGCGCCCGGCTTCTCCGCATCCTCGAAGGCCAGCAGCGCCAGGACGCGCAGGCCCGGCGCCGTCTCGACCAGCCAGGCGGGCGTGCGGCCCTGCGCCGCCTCCGCCTCCGCCGCCATGGCGAGCGGGCCGGGATCGGCCCCCGACTCCGCCAGCGCCCGCGGGCTGCCGAGCAGCAGGGCCCGGCCCTCCACCGTGCCGGCGACGCCGCGGCCGGGCAGGGCGCGGAAATCCTCGACCCGCGGCAGGCCGGGCCCGGCCGCCGCTCCGGCAGCCGTGAGCACCGCACGGGCCAGCGGATGCTCGGACCCGGATTGCAGCGCGGCGGCGAGGCGGAGCGCCGTCCGGGTTTCGCCGTTCCCCGGCGCCTGCCCGGCCTCTGCCGCATGCACCGCGGCCAGCCGCGGCCGTCCCTCGGTCAGCGTGCCGGTCTTGTCGAAGGCGACCAGCGTCACGCCCTCTGCCCGCTCGATCGCCTCGGCGTCGCGCACCAGGATGCCGGCCCGCGCCGCGGCGCCGGTTCCGGCCATGATGGCGGCCGGCGTGGCGAGGCCGAGCGCGCAGGGGCAGGCGATGACCAGCACGGCGACCGCCCGCAGCACCGCCACCTCCGCCCCGGCCCCGGCCAGCAGCCAGCCGAGCAGGGTCAGCGCGGCGATGCCGACCACCACGGGGACGAAGACCGCGCTGACGCGATCCACCAGCCGCTGCACCGGCGCCCGGCTGGCCTGCGCGGCGGCGACCAGCGCCGCGACCCGGGCCAGCACCGTTTCCCCGCCCACCGCCCGCGCTTCCAGCACCAGCCGGCCGTCGAGGGCGATGGTGCCGGTCGAGACGGTGGCGCCCGGCTCCTTCTCCACCGCCCGGCTCTCGCCGGTCAGCGCGCTCTCGTCCACGCCGGCGCGGCCTTCCAGCACCACGCCATCGGCCGGGATGCGGTCGCCCGGCCGCACCACCACGCGGTCGCCGGCCGCGAGCGCGATGGCCGGCACCTCCTCCTCGGCGCCCGCCGCGTCCAGCCGCCGCGCGGTGCGGGGGCGGAGCTCGAGCAGCGCGCGGATGGCGGCGCCGGTCGCCCGCCGCGCCCGCGCCTCCAGCCATTTGCCGAGCAGGATGAACAGGATGACGGTGGCGCTCGCCTCGAAGTACAGGTGGTGCGCCGCGTGCTCGCCGTGCTGCGCCAGCATCCAGAGCGAGAGCCCGAAGGCCGCCGAGGTGCCGAGCGCCACCAGCAGGTCCATGTTGCCGGTGCCCGCGCGCAGCGCCGCCCAGCCCGCGCGGTAGAACCGCGCCCCGAGCCAGAACTGCACCGGCGCCGCCAGCACGAGCTGCAGCCAGGGGTGCGGCATCCAGTCGGCGCCGAAGGCCATTCCCAGCATCCCCGCCAGGAAGGGGGCGGTCAGCAGCGCCGCCAGGATCAGGTCGCGCCGCTCCCGCCCGCCTTGCGCCGCGGTGTCCTCCGGCGTCGTCTCCGCCGCCCGCACCGTGTAGCCGGCGCGCTGGATGGCGGCGGCCAGCGCCGCCTCCTCGGTCCCCGCCAGCAGGCGGATGGAGGCGGTCTCGGTGGCGAGGTTCACGCTCGCCCCCAGCACCCCCGGCACCTTGGCCAGCGCCTTCTCCACCCGCAGCGCGCAGGTGGCGCAGGTCATGCCGCCGATGCCGAGCTCGACCCGCGCCTCCGGCACCGAGTAGCCGGCCTTGCCGACCGCCGCGACCAGGTCGGGCAGCGGCGCGGCGCCGCGCAGCTCGGCGCGCTCGGTCGCCAGGTTCACCGTGGCCTCGGTGATCCCCGGCACCTTGCCGAGCGCGCGCTGCACCCGCCCGGCACAGGCGGCGCAGGTCATGCCGGCGATCGGCAGGGAGAGGACGGGCGGGGGAGGGAGGGGAGCTTCCGGCATGATGTCGCCTCATGTGGGGTCTCCCATCATGGGAGGGTCAAGCCTCCCGCGCCTTGCGCCGGATCATCCCCATCTGCGCCGCATGCCTGACCTCGCCGCCGCCGTCTGCGCGCTCGCCGCGCGCCTGCCGCTCGCCGAGCCGCCCGCGGCGGCGCTGGCGGCCGAGGCCTGGCGCGAGGCCTTCCGCCCGCCCCGGGTGCGGCTGCTGCTGCTGGCCGAGAGCCACATGGCGACGGCCGCGGCCGAGCTGGCCTGCCCGTTGCGGCTGCCGGCCGGCCTCGACTGGCCGCGGCCGGCCGGCTTCGTGCGGCACCTCTACTGCCCGGCCTATGGCGAGCCTTGGCTGGCCCCCGGCCTGCCCGCCGGCAATGCCGGCACGCCGCAATACTGGCGGCTCTTCGCGGCGCTGGAGGGCGCCGCCGCCCCGACCCGGGCCGCCTGGCCCGATCCCGCCGCGCGCCTCGCCGCCAAGGCGGCGCTGCTGCGGCGGCTGCGGGCGCGGGGGATCTGGCTGACCGATGCCTCCCTCGTCGCGGTCGCCGGCCCGGGCGGGGCGCGGGAGGCGGCGGGCCGCCATGCCGAGGCCATCCGCGGTAGCTGGGATGGCTACCATGCCGCCCGCCTGCCGGCGCTGGCCCCGTCCCATGTCGTCGTCATCGGCCGCGCCGTCGCCGCGGTGCTGCGCGGGGCGCTGGATGCCGCCTTCCCCGGCCGCTGGCAGGCGGTGCCGCAGCCCATGGGCGCCCGCCGCCCGGGCGAGGCCGCGGCGCTGCTGGCCACGCTGGAGGCGGCCGCGCATCGGCACGCTCCCGGTGATTGACACCCCCGGCACGATCCGCCGACATGCCGGCCGCATGCATCGCCCCGTCTTCCTCGCCCTCGCCCTGCTGCTCCCCCTCGGCCCCGCGCTGGCCGAAACGCAGCCCTTCCGCATCGTCAACCGCACCGGGGTGGACGCCACGGCGCTCAACGCCGTCCGCACCCCGCGCGGGGCGCAGAACGAATGGGGCGCCAACCTGCTGCCGGGCAACCGTGCCCTGACCCCGGACGGCGGCTTCCGCGTCGTCCCGGCCGAGGGCGCGGGCTGCCGCTTCGACCTGCGCCTGGTGCTCGCCGACGGGCGGGAGAGCGTGCTGCGCGACCAGGACATCTGCGCCGCGCGGGAGGTCGAGATGGCCGCCGCCGCCCGCCCCGCCGCCCCCTTGCCGGTGCCGGTCACCCCGCCGCCGCAGGTGCCGCAGCAGCGGCCGAACCCGCAGGCGAAGCGGATCTCGACCGGCAGCGGCTTCCTGGTGGCGGCGGACCGGGTGATGACCAACCACCACGTGGTCGATGGCTGCGACCGCATAATCCTCCGCACCGCGGATGGCCGCTGGCTGGGCGCGGTGCCGCCGGCGCGGGTGGACGAGAAGCTCGACCTCGCCCTGCTGGCGGTGCCCGGCCTGCCCGGCCCGCCGCTCACCTTCCGCAGCAACCCGCCGGTGCGGCGGGGGGAGGGCGTGGTGGTCTACGGCTATCCGCTGGCCGGGATCCTGTCCGATGCGGTGCTGACCCGCGGCGAGATCAACGGGCTCTCGGGCCTCGCCGACAACCGCAGCCAGTTCCAGGTCAGCGCCCCGGTGCAGCCGGGCAATTCCGGCGGGCCGATGCTCGACATGCAGGGCCACCTGGTCGGGGTGGTGGTGTCGAAGCTGAATGCCCAGAAGCTGGCCCAGGCCACCGGCGACATCCCGCAGAACATCAACTTCGCGGTGAAGGGCGAGGCGGCGCTGAGCTTCGTCCAGCGCGCCGGCATCACCCCTCGCCTGGCCGACAGCACCGGGCCGGAGCGCGGCGCGGCCGATGTGGGCGAGGTGGCGGCGCGCAGCACGGTCTTCATCCGCTGCGAGCGGTAGCGGCCTCAGGATCTAAACCGCCTAAAGCCTGAAATTCCGCTCAATCCGCCTCAGGATCGTTGAGGCCGATCCGGCCCGGCCGCGGCGGAAGCCGGGCGGGGCGCGGGTTGCGGCCCGTCCGGCTTCAGCAATTGAGGAATTGAGCATTTGAAGCGGGTCCACCGCGCCGCCCGGGCGCGGTGGACCCTCTTGACAATATTCCTATTACACCCAGGCGGCCGGGACCGCAACGGCATCCTGCCCGCGGCTGGGCTTATGCGGGGAGGCGGAAGGGGTGGCCGTCCCGGCGGCCTCGCGCCGGACCACCGCGCGCGCTTCCACGCGTCCGGCCGCGCGCCGCCCTATCCGGCGGCGGTCCGGCCGAAGCCCCGCAGGATCGCCACCGCGCCGAGGACGACGATCGCATCCTCGACCAGGCCGGTCGGCGTCTGGCCATGGCGCGGCATGGCGGCGACCCGCGCGCGCCAGCCGGGAAAGGCGGCGAGCACCGCGGTGGTGCCGCCCAGCATCCCGCCCAGCCAGCGCTGCGAGCGCGGCGCCAGCGAGGCACCCGCGATGGCGGTGGAGACGAACCGCGTCGCCAGCCCGATCGGCACGATGCGGTCGGGCGCGGATTTCATCTTGTCGCCCGCCAGCTCGGCCGCCGCGAGCGCCACCGTCGCCGCCGCGACCAGCGGGTGGAACAGGATCCGCGGCGCCCCGTTGTCCCGCGGCAGCTCGCCGCGCGCGGCCGCGACGGAGACCGCGGCCAGGGGCGTGATCCCGCGCTGTCCGCCGACCAGGCCCATCAGGAAGGAGGCAAGCATGTCGTCATCCCGGATCGTTGAGGCCGGATAACCCGGCCTGCCGCCCGCCGGTTGCGCCGGCACGCGGCTGCCGGGCGCGAAGGCCCTCACCCCCGCCGCAGCCGCCGCCCCAGTCCCGCCGCCGCCAGGGCCACCAGCACCCAGGTGCCGCCCAGCGCCAGCGGCACCCCGAGCGCATCGACAGCCAGCCCGACGGCCAGCGGCCCAGCGCTGAACCCGGCATGCGCCACCACGAAATAGCCGGCCACCGCCCGCGCCCGCTCCTCGCCGGTGGCGGCCTCGGCCACCGCCGCCAGCCCGCCCGGATAGACCAGCGCATAGACCGCGACGCCGACCGCGACGCCGCCCAGCAGCAGCGGCCAAAGGGCCTGCACCGCCGCGCCCCAGAAGCAGGCCGCCGCCCCCGCCACCAGCAGCCCGAGCCCCCAGCCCACCGCCCGGCGCGGCGCGAGGCGGCGCAGCGCCAGTTGCGCCAGCACGCCGAACCCCATCATGGCGCAGGCCGCCAGCGGCCCGGCCCCCGGCAGCCCGGCCGCGGCGAGCGCGGCGGGCACGCTGGTCAGCACCGTCCCGGTCACGCCCCAGCCCGGCAGGATCGCCAGGGTGGTCGGCCAGGTGCCGCGCGGGAAGGCCGGGCGGCGCAGCCAGGCGCCGCGCGGGACGCCGGGGGGCAGCGTTTCCGGCAGCCGCCACACCAGCACCAGCAGCAGGGCGGCGAAGCCGAGATGCAGCGCGAAGGTCGCCGGCGGATAGGTGGCCGGCGCGACCCACAAGGCCAGCAGGGTCAGCACCCCGCCGGTGGCGAAGCTGCCGATGGTCGCCGCGGCGACGATCCGCGCCGCCTGCCCGGCGCCGCCCGACCCGCCATCCGGGCCCCCCCCGGCCAGCTCCGCCGCCCAGGCCGCCGCCGCGCCGGCGACGCAGCCCATCCCCAGGCCCTGCGCCGCCCGCGCCAGGGCCAGCGCCCCGAGCCCCGGCTGCAGGCCGAGCACCAGGGTCGAGAGCGCGGCGAAGCCGAGGCCGAGCAGCACGCAGGGCTTCCGGCCGATCCGGTCGGGCAGCGGCCCGAGCAGCGGCGCGGTGGCGATCACCATGGCGGCATAGCAGGCGAAGGCCAGGGCCAGCGCCCCCGCGCCATGCCCGCCGGCCGCGGCATAGGCGCCGTAGAGCGGCAGCGGCAGGGTGGTGGAGAGCCCGACCGCGGCGACCGCGAGGCCGATGACCGGCGCGGCATGGCGCGGCGCCGCGGCGGCCGTCCCGAGCGTCATCCCGCAGCGCCTCCCCCACCCGTGGCGGCAGGGTGGCATGGGCGGCCCGGCCGGTCACGGCCCGGCCAGCGGCCGCGAACCCGACGAAAAGGTAGCCGCGCCCGCGCAGCGGGCGGATGCCGTCCCGCGCCTCCAGCTTCCGCCGCGGCTTCGCCGCCAGCCCGTCGCGCGCGCGGTCGCCGGCCTGCCAGGGGCGGCCCAGCGCCTCCCGGCAGGTGGTCGCGCGCTCCACTGCCTGGCCCGCGCGCGCCGCCAGCACCGCCGCGGCGCGGTAATCCGCCGCGGTCAGGCCGATGCCCCGGCCCTCCGGGCGGAGCGCGTCGCGCAGCCCCTCGTCCAGCCGCCACGGCCCCTCGGCCGCGCCGGTCCGCGCCGGCAGCTCGCGCGCGAGGCGGTCTTCCCGACATGGTGGCCGGCGCCGGGCTCCAGCGACGGGACGCGGTCGACCTCGCCGGCCGCGCCGGTCAGCCTGCTGCAGGGCAGGTCGCTGGCCTCGCGCCGCCGGCGCCGCACGCCGGGCCCGGTCCCGCCGCGCAGCCGGTGGTCGAGGATGACGAGCTCCGGCCGCTCGGCCGTCAGGGCGCCGGGGAAGCCGGCCCTGCTGCCGTGCAGGCGGACCGTGCAGCCATTCGCCCCGGGGAAGGCGGCGAGCCCGGCGGCGAAACCCGGCGCGTCGTCCACCAGGGCGACCCGTCGGGGCATCGGCCCCCCATGCCCGGCGCGGGATGCGCGGCACATTCGAAGACGCTTCGCGCTGGCATGGACGGCAGGGATCCCGTCACGGCACGGCCGCGGCCGGCGCGGCCGGCGCGGCTGGCTCCGCCGCCGCTGCCCCCGCCGCCTGCAGCAGCAGCCGGAACTCCGCCCCGCCGGCCGGCCGGTTCGCCGCGCCGATCTCGCCGCCGAGCGAGCGCATGATGCCGTGGCAGAGCGTGAGGCCGAGCCCGGTGCCCTGGCCGGTCGGCTTGGTGGTGAAGAAGGGGTCGAAGAGCCGCGGCAGCGCCGCGGCCGGGATCCCCGGACCGGTATCGGCGACCGTCAGCACGACGGCCGCCCCCGCCGCCGGAGTCTCGGCCGGCCGCGCCGCGAGGGTGATCCGCCGCACCGCGGAAGGGCCTTCCAGCAGCGCGTCGCGGGCGTTCAGCAGCAGGTTGATCAGCACCTGTTCGAGCAGGAGCTGCCGGCCGCGCACCCGCGGCAGGTCGGGCGGCAGGTCGAGCACCAGGGTGACCGCCGCCTCGCGCAGCGCGGCGCCGACCAGCATGGCGGCGCCGCGCGCGGCCTCCGCGACCGACACCGCGTCCAGCGGCCCGGGATCGGTCCGGCCGAAGGCGCGCAGGTGGTCGATGATGGCCTTGGCCCGCTGCGCCAGGGCGCCGATCCGCTCCATCCGCCGCAGCGCGTCGGGGATCGCCTCCGGGCCGCGGCGGCGCAGGGCGCGGATGGTATTCTCGGCGGCCAGCGCCATGATCGCGACCGGCTGGTTCAGCTCGTGCGCCAGGCCGGTCGCCATCTCCCCGAGCGTCGCCAGCTTGGCGCTGTTCACCACGGCCGAGAAGGCCTCGCGCTGCTCGGTGACGTCGGCGACGTAGCCGACCAGCTCGACCCGGCCGTCCGGGTGCCGCCGCACCGGCTGGACGGTGATCCGCAGCCAGCACCGCGTCCCGTCGGGACGGCGGAACAGCACGTCGACCATCTGCCGGCCCTCCCGCGCCGCGCGGCGGTGCAGGCCCTGGAGGGCGTCCGGCGGCTCGGCCGCCTCGATCCGCGCCAGCCAGGCCGGCAGGTCCCGCGCCTCCGCGAGCGACAGCCCGGTCAGCCCGGTGATCGAGGAACTGCCGTAAAGGAAGCGCAGCTGGCCGGCGGCATCCAGCTCGGCGCGGTAGGCGCTGCCGGGCAGGCCTTCCAGCACCCGCGCGAGCTGCCGCTGCAACGTCTTCGCTGTTGCCAGCGCCGCCTGGTTGGCGTGGCGCTGCCGCCGCTGGTGGAACAGCCCGAGGGTGCCGAAGGCCAGCAAGGCCAGCGCCACCTCGCCCGCCCGCAGCATGGTCCGCAGCCGGTTGGCGACGGCAGCGGCCTGGGCCACGGCGATACCGGCCGCGACATAGACCGGCGAGTCCGGCACCCGGCGGATGGCGGAGTAGGTGGTGCGGCCGCCGGGCGAGCCGATGGCGTGGAAATTCCCCTCCCGGCCGCTCCGCAGCAGCGCCATGGCAGGGCTGTCCGGCTCCAGGCGGTCGCCGCCCGTGGCCGCGGCGCCCTGGCTGCGGGCAAGGACGATGCCGTCCTCGCGGATGACCGAGATCACCCCGGCCTCGTCCGGCAGCAATTCCCGCAGCAGGCGCGACAGGTCGAAGGGGTCGAGCGAGATGACGGCCACGCCGGCGAAGCGGCCGACCTCGTCGAGCACGACGCGGCTGGCCTGGATGGTCGGCAGCTTCGTCACCCGGCCGACCAGCGGCTCGCTGATATAGAGCCGGTCGGGCGGGATGCCGTCGGGGCCGGGCAGGTGGGCGCGGAAATGCGCCCGGTCCGAGAGGTCGACCGGCGTCTGCCAGCGTTCCTCGGAGGACCAGGCGACCCGGCCTTCGGGGCCGACCAGCGCGACCTGCAGGATGCCGAAGGCGCGGCGGCGCGCCACCTGGCGGGCCAGCGCCTCCATGGCGGCGACCGCCGCGGCATTGCCCTCGGCGGCCAGCGTGGCGCGTTCCTGCGACATCCGGGACAGCACCTGCACCACGTCGAGCGTCCGCAGCAGCGTCAGCCGTGCCGCCTCGGCGGTACGCCCGGCATCGTCGAAGCCGGCGTCCTCGGCCTGGCGGCGCTCGTGGTCGAGGAAGACCTCGACCGCCAGGTGGGCCGCGCCGATCAGCAGGAGCACGAGGGCGAGGCCGAGCAGCAGGCCGTGCCGCGGCCGCGGCAAGCTGTCTAGCGACATGCCGCGGGACTCACGCGGACGGCAGGTCGAGCGCCGCTTCGACCCCGCCTTCCGGCCGCGCCCGCAGGCTGAGCCGCCCGCCATGGCGTTCCGCCGCCAGCCGGGCGATGGCGAGGCCGAGGCCGAGGCCGTCCCGCTTGCGGCTCAGCGACGGGCCCTGCACCGCGAAGGGCCGTCCGGGATCGGCCAGGATCTCGGGGGAGATGCCCGGCCCGCGGTCGCGCACCACCAGCCGGACCCGGTTGCCCGCCTGTTCGGCGCCGAGCTCGACCGTGCCATGGTCCGGGGTGGCGCGGATGGCATTGTCCAGCAGCCCGGCCAGGGCAGCGGCGATGACCTCGACCTCGACCTCGACCCGGAGGTCCGGCCCGGCCAGCGGGCCGAGCGCGACGCGGACGCCCTGCGCCTCGGCCAGGCGCCGGGTACGGGACGCCGCCTCCGCCAGCAGGCCATGGGCATCCACCGTCTCGGCCGGCCGGCGCTGGTCGCCGCGCAGCCTTTCCCAGGTCAGCAGCTTGTCGACCGTCTCCAGCATGCGCTCGCCGGCCTCGCGCAGGTGGTGGCCGTAGCTCCGGGCATCCTGCGGGGTCTTGGCATGACCGCCTTCCAGCAGCTCGGCGAAGCCGATCACCGGGACCAGCGGGGTGCGCAGCTCGTGCGCCAGCAGGCGCAGCCGGTTCTCGGTCTCGTCCACCTCGGGCGGCAGCGAGGGCCGGGCGGCCTGCAGCCGCCCCAGCGCCTCGGTCAGCCGGTTGGAGAGCTCGATATGGGTCGCCTCGGCCCGCTGCAGGCGGATGTCGGCGGCGGCGCGGTCGGCGGCGGCGGCGCGGCGGGCGCGGGTGCGCTGCATCGCGGCCCGCACGGCGCGGACCGCGTCCTCGAGGCTGAAGGGCTTGGTGAGGAAGTCGGAGACGCCGTGGCGCATCGCCTCGACCGCCTGGTCCATCGAGCCATGCCCGGTGATCAGGATGACGCTGCGGGCGCTTGCCTCGGGCTCCTTGCCGAGCACCTCGGCGGCGAGCGAGAGGCCGGTGCCGCCGGGCATGCGGATGTCGGAGACGAGGACGGCGATGCGGGGATCGGCGCGCAGCGCGGCGAGCGCGTGGATGGCGGAATTCGCCGTCGCGACCACGAAGCCTTCCTCGCGCAGGCCGTCGGCCAGTTCCTCGGCGAGCATCGGCTCGTCGTCGACGACGAGCACGGACAGGTCCGGGGCTTCGCTGGCAGGGGACTGGTCCCCCGGACCGCTCGCGAGGTGCATCAAAATCAGGTTCCTGGAATCACGTCGAAACCACAACGTCAGTAGATGAAACCGCGTTCGCGTCAAAGTTATATGTCGGACAATTCCCTACATTAGGCATGCTTGAACTGCCGTGAAGCGAGGAAAATGATCGATCGATGATGCCTCCAGCGCCGGCGTCGCGGATCATGATGCCTATAATCTAAGCGTATGGGGCCGCCTGGAAGGAGGATGCGCCGGCCCAACCGGCCGGCGCAGGGTCACGGGCCCCTGACATGCCGCGTTCCGCAATCGGCATGGTGGATCGCCAAGAAGGTCACCGATTCGGAACAAGCTTGCCGGGCCGGACGGAAACCGCAGGCCGGCCCGCCGCTGAGCCGCGGAGGCCCGGCCGCCCCGGCCGCAGCGCCAGCGCCCCGGCGCCCAGCCCAGCCTGCGCCAGCAGCGCCAGCGTCCAGAAGGCGGGGAATTCCCAGCCGCCGCCCTTGCCCGCGAACATCCAGCCATTGCCGGCGTGCTGCAGCAGCGCGCCGAGCATCAGCGGCACCAGCGCCAGGCTGACCGCGCGGACGCCGATGCCGAGGATCAGCGCCAGCCCGCCCAGGATCTCGGCGGCGATCACGACGACGCCGAGCGCGGGTGGGTAACCAATCGAGCCGAAATACCCCATCGTCCCCGCCACCCCGAAGGTGCCGAGCTTCAGCAGCGCGCCATGCGCCAGGAACATCGTGCCCATCCCGACCCGCAGCAGCAGGGCGGCCCAGGGGGCCGTGGCTTGGGTCGTGGTCTTCTCGTCGAGCATGGTGGCCTCCATCGATGCGGGCGGCGGGGGCGCCGCGACGGGCCGCAGGATGCCGCCACGATCCGGCCCGCTTCCAACGCAGGGTCGGAACGGCCATCATCACGGGGATGAATGATGCGGGAATGGATCCTTGGCCGATCTCGGCAGCCTCGACCTCAACCTGCTGCGGGTCTTCGACGCGGTGGCGCGCGAGCGCCACGTCACCCGCGCGGCGGAGCTGCTGCACCTGTCGCAGCCCGCCGTCTCCAACGCGCTGTCCCGGCTGCGCGCGGCCCTCGGGGACGAGCTCTTCCTGCGCCGCCCCGGCGGGGTGGAGCCGACCGAACTCGCCCAGGCGCTGGCCGGGCCGGTCGCCGAGGCGCTCGACCGGCTGCGCGACACGCTGGCGGCCCGGGCGCCCTTCGACCCCGCGACCAGCGACCGGGTCTTCCCGATCGGCTGCAGCGAATACGCCGAGGCCGTGCTGGCGCCGCCGCTGCTGGCCCGCATGGGCCGGGAGGCACCGGGCTGCATGCTGGCGATCGCCCATGCCGACCGCACGAACTGGGAGGCGCTGCTGGAAGGCGGCCAGGCCGGCCTCGCGGTCGGCGTGCTGCCCGAACCCCCCGCGCTTTACACCCGGCTGCGGCTGCTGCCGGAGGCCTTCTGCACCCTGATGCGGCCGGGCCACCCGCTGGCCGAGGGCGATCTCACGCTCGAGCGCTTCGCCAGCGTGCCGCATGTCCTGCACTCGCCGAACGGCTCGCGCGGCGGCGCGCTGGACGAGGTGATGCGGGAGGCCGGGCATCCGCGCCGCCTCGGCGCGGTGGTCGCGCACCTGACCGCGGTGCCTGAGATCCTGCGGCGGACCGACATGATCATCACCCTCTCCGCGCGCCTCGCCTGCCAATTCGCGGTCGAGCACCGCCTGGTGCTGCGCGACCCGCCCGTCTCGGTCGAGCACACGAGGTTGTCGCTGGTCTTCCACCGGCGGCACGAGGCCGATCCCGGCCATGCCTGGCTGCGCCGCCTCATCCTGGGCGTCGCGCGGGACGTGGCGCCGGCCGGGCCGGAGGCGCCCGCCGCCTGATACCTGACGCAGGACGTTCCGACCTGCGGCCCGCAGGGCCGGGGCGCCGGACGGCGCCCGCCGCCGGTGCGGCGCAGCCAGGCCCTGCGGAGGCACGCCGCCCGGCGTCCGAGGGGCACGAAGGCATGACCTTCGTGCGCTCGGTATGGGCGGCCCGGCTCAATCCGCGGCGGGCGGGGCCGCCTGCGCCAGCACGCCGCGCGGCAGGCCGACCACCACCCGCAGCCCGCCGGCGGCGAACTCCACCGTGACCGAGCCGCCGAGGGCGGCACGGACCTGCCGGCCGATCAGGTCCGTGCCGAAGCCGCGCCGTGCCGGCTGCGGGGCCACCGCGGGGCCGCCCGTCTCGGTCCAGCGCAGCACCAGGCCGGCCCCGTCGGGCCCCGCCTCCTCCGACCAGGCCAGCCGGACCTGGCCGCCCGCGGCCGAGAGCGCGCCGTGCTTGGCGGCATTCGTCGCGAGTTCATGCAGCACCAGGTCGAAGGCGAGCGCCGCCTGCGCGGTCAGCCGCAGCGCCGGACCTTCCACCGCCAGGCAGGCCGCGTCGGCCGCAAAGGGTTCCAACTGCCGCAGCGCCAGGTCCCGCAGCGGCACCCCGGCCGGGCCGGACTGCGCCAGCAGGTCCTGGGCGCGGCCCATGGCCAGGATGCGCGCGGTGAAGCTGCGGCCGAAATCCTCGAGCGAGGTCGCATGCCGCCGCGTGCTGTTGGCGACCGACAGCACCACCTGGGTCATGTTGCGGATGCGGTGCCGCAATTCCTCGACCAGCGTGACCTGCGCCTCGGCGAGGGCCAGATGGCAGGCGTTGCGGAAGCAGGCCACCACGCCGGCCGCCGCGCCGTCCGGCGCCGCATAGGGCACCAGCCGCATCAGCCAGGCCTCAGCGCCGCCATGCGCGGTGACCCGTCGCTCCAGCGGCTCGCCCAGGTCGAAGGCCCGGCGGACCTCGGCTTCCAGGTCGATTCCATCGAGATGGCAGGCAACCTCGGCGAGCCGCTGGCCCGGCCCGGGCACCGCCGCGAGGATGGCCGTGGCGGCCGGGGTCAGCCAGTGGATCATCCCCTGGCGGTCGATCGCGAAGGCGACCACCCCGCTGATGTCCACCAGGGCCCGCCAGCCCTCGGCGGCGCTTTCCAGCCTTGTCTTCTCGGAGGTCAGGCGGAGGGTGTCGGCTTCGAGCCCCACCATGGCCCAGGCGGCGGCACGCAGCCGCTCGGTTGCCTCGCGCGCCGTCCGCTGCGGGTCCAGGATCTCGGCCGGCATTGCCAGGCCCATCTCAGGCACTCCGGCGGCCATCGGCGGCGACGGCGCCCCGGAGCAGGCTGGGCAGGATGCACCACACCTCGCCGCGCTGCGGGCGGCCGGCCCCGGCGGCGGGCAGCCTGGAGACCTCGACCAGCGAGGGCTGCTGCCAGGGCGAGCGGGACGGCTGCGCCATGGTGGCGGCGGCGATCGGCGCGAGGAAGGCGATGTCGGCGAAAAGCCTCGCCTGGACCGGGTTCTCCGCCACCACGCGGCAGTCCCCACGGTAGCGGCTGCGCGACCAGGCCGGGTCGCGCAGCCCCCGGACGGTCGGGCGAAGGTAGAAGCAGTGCAGCCCTGCCAAGACACCACCCGCGCATGTCATCGCGGAAGAAAGCGCTGATTTGGCTTCATTAACTATTTGGCATTTCCCTGAATTGCATCCAGGGACAACCCTCAAACGCCAGGGTTGTGCAAGCGCCGGGGCTAGAGGGGCTCGAGCCAGCCCCGGCTGGCGGCGTAGCGCACCAGCTCCACCCGGCTGTGGAAGCCGAGCCGGTCCATGCCGTTCGCCTTGTGCGCCTCCACCGTCTTCACCGCGATGCCGAGCGCGAGCGCGATCGCCTTGTTGCCGTGGCCGGCCGCGGTCAGCCGCAGCACCGCCGTTTCCCGCTCCGTCAGGTCCGCCACCTCGGCCGCCGCCGAGGGGAGGGACCGCGGCGCGGCGCGGCCGACCGCCAGGGCGGCGATCGCCGGGTCCAGGTACAGGCCGCCGCCGGCCGCCGTCCGGATCGCCCGCACCAGCTCGGCCGGGGCGGACCGCTTCAGCACATAGCCGGCAACGCCGACCTCCAGCAGCCGCCGCACATAGGCGCGGTCGTCATGCACCGTCAGCATGACGATCCGGCATTGCTGGCAGCGGCGGCCGATCCGGTCCGCCACCTCGGCGCCGTTGACGTCCGGCATCGACATGTCGAGCACCGCGACGTCGGGACATTGCAGGTCGGCCAGCCGGATCGCCTCGGCGCCATTGACCGCGGCGGCGACCACCTGCATGTCCGGCTCCCCCTCGACCAGGGCGCGGATGCCGGCCAGCACCACCGGATGGTCGTCGGCCAGCAGGATGCGCAGGCGGGTCACAGCGGCACGCCGATCAGCAGCGTGGTGCCGCTGCCCGGGCCCGACTCGATCTCCAGGCTGCCGCCGAGCAGCGCCAGGCGCTCCCGGATGCCGCGCAGGCCGAGCGGCGGCGGTCCGGCCCGGCGCGCGCCCGGCTGCATGCCGACCCCGTCATCCTCGATCACCATGCGGAGCTGGTGCCTCGTGCTTTCGATGGTGACGCCGACCCGCGTCGCCCCGGCATGCCTCACCACGTTGCTCAGCGCCTCCTGCAGGATGCGGTAGAGCGTGGTCTCGACCGGCAGCGGCAGGCGGGCGGGATGCATCCGCATGTGGATCTCGCTTTCCAGTCCGGTGCGGGTGCCCCAGTCCTCGACCAATTGGCGCAAGGCGGTGTCCAGGCCGAGGTCGTCGATCGCGGTCGGGCGAATCTCGACGGCGAGGCGATTGGCTTCCTCGCTGATCGCGCGGGCGATCGCCTGCAGCCGGGCGATGCGGGCCGCGGGCACCGGGTCGGTGGCCAGGCCGCCGAGTTCGAGATGCAGCAGGGTCAGGTGCTGGCCGAGGCTGTCGTGCAGGTCCCGGGCGATCCGCAGCCGTTCCGCCTCCTGCTGCTCGACCGTGCGGCGCAGCAGCAGCGCCGCGCGTTCCTCCGCGCCGCGGCGGCTGGTGATGTCGTAGGCGATCCCGACCAGGCGGCCCGGCGCGGCGCCGCCGGGCTCGGGGCAATGCGCCTCCATCGCCAGCCAGGCCTGCTCGGCCGGCAGGCCGCGCCGGCGCCGCAGGATGGGGAGTTCGGCCCTGGCATGGCCGGTGCGCCGCGCCGTCTGCAGCAGGCGGGCCAGGCTCGCCTCGGTGCCTGGCGGGATCAGCGCCTCCAGGCGGGCGACGGAGAGCGGGCCGCTGGCCGGATCGATCCCCAGCAGCGCATTGAGCCGGGCCGAGCCCTGCAGGACCATGCTGCCGGCCGGCTGTTCCCAGGTGCCGATGCCGGCGCCCTCGGTGGTGCGGCGCAGCCAGTTCTCGCTCTCGTGCAGCGCCACGCCGAGCCGGGCCTGGGCGCGCTGGACCCGCAGGCTGAGGAGAAAGAGCGCCAGCGTGGTCGGCAGGCCGAAGAGCAGCGTCGGCACCTGGTCCCGCAGCCAGTCGGCGCGGATCGCGGCATGCGGCCGCCGCGCCGCGACGAAAAGGGGGAAGCCCTCGATCCGGCGGCGGGCGAGCATCTGCCGCTGGCCGTCGACGATCGAGACCACGTCCGGCAAAAGGTCCCGCCCGGCCCCCTCGGGCATCGGCCGCACCTGGCGGTTCGGCTGGTCGGCAAGCCCGCCGGTCCGGCCGATCACGGTTCCCTCGGCGGTGGCCAGGGCCAGCGCGTCGCCGGGCTTGCGCAGCAAAGGGCGCATGCCGGCGCCGATCGTGTCGGGGAAGACCGAGACGTTGACCAGCCCGTCGAATTCCCCGTCCGGGATCCCGTTGCCGGCGCCGGTGCGCCGCCGGCTCAGGGCGAAGAACGGCACGTTGTCGAACCTGTTGCGGTAGATCTCGCTGACATGCAGCGCGGGCGGGTTCGGCCCCGACAGGGCGAGGAAGAAGCTGCGGTCGGCCGCGGTGGCGACGCCGCGCGGGATGGGGAAGATGTTGGCGCCGAGCAGCGGATGGCCCCGGCGGTCGACGACGAAGCCCGCCTCGGCCTGCGGCAGGTCGCCGAGCATTCGGCGCAGCGATGCGTGCAGTTCGGCTTCCCGCGCGGTGATCTCGGCATCCGACAGGCCCTGCACCAGGTCGCCGATGCGGCCGAGCGCGACGGCATAGCCCGCCAGCACGCGGGTGGCGTATTCGGCCCCGGCATCGACGGTGCGGGCCATCTCGACCGCCGCGGCCCGCCAGGTGGCGTTCCAGCCGACCCAGGCATTGGCGCCGAGGATCAGCAGCGGCAGCAGCAGCGCCGCCACCGGCAGGGCGGCGACGCGGCGAGGGGCCTGGTCCGGCCGGCCCCTGGGCCGGGTCGCCGCCGCGCTGCTGATCCGGTTCATCCTGGTCCCCTGCCAGGGGAGCTAGTACGCCTGGACGCCACCGCGGGATATCGGGGAGAACCCTCGCCGCGGCCTTACCCGACGCCGGCCGGCAGCGCGGCGATCGCCGTCGCGCCGGCATCCACCGGCACGATCGCCCCGGTCATCCAGCGCGACTTCCCGCCGCAGAGGAAGGCCACCGCCGCGCCGATGTCCCAGCCGCTGCCCTCGACCTGCAAAATGCTGCGCTTGCGCCGCGCCTCCCGCTTCGCCGGGGTCATGTCGTTGGCCTGCACCATCGGCGTGTAGACCATGCCCGGGCAGATGCAGTTCACCCGGATGCCGTCCTTGGCGTGGTGCACCGCCATGGCGCGGGTCATGTTCACCACCGCGCCCTTCGAGGTCGGATAGAGCAGCGAGGGATGCCCGCCCTTCAGCCCGGCGACCGAGCCGATGTTGACGATGGCGCCGCCGCCCGCCGCGCGCATCGCCGGCACCGCGTACTTCGCCATCAGCATCATGGAGGTCACGTTCACCAGCAGGCCCTGCGCCCATTCCTCCGGGTCCACGTCTTCCGCCGTGCCCTTCGGCCCGCTGATGCCGACATTGTTCACCAGCGCGTCGAGCCGGCCCCAGCGGGAGGTCGCGGCCTCGACGACCGCCCGGCAGTCGGCCGGCTTCGTGACATCGGCCTCGACGGTGATGGCCGCGCCGCCCTCGGCCTCGATCATCCGCCTGGTGTCCTCGGCCCAGGGCAGGACGGCGTCGGCGCAGACCAGCCTGGCGCCGGCGCGGGCCAGCAGGATGGCGGCGGCGCGGCCGTTGCCGACGCCCTCCCCGGGGCGCGACCCGGCGCCGGTGACGATGGCGACCTTGCCGGCCAGGCCTTCCTCGATGCTGTCCATGCCCGTTCCCTCCGCTTGCTTGGGCGGCAGGGTCGCACCGGGCGGGGCCGGGCTCAATCCGCCATCAGGAAGGCCAGCGCGGTCACCGCGATCTCTTCCGGCACCTCGTGCCCGCCGTCGAACTCCCGGACGATCAGCGGGTAGCCGGCCCGGCGCAGCTTCGGCACCAGGCGGCGGGTGCAGAGGTCGAAGTTCAGCACCGGGTCGGCGGTGCCGTGGCCGAGGAAGAGCCGCGGCTTCCCCTCCAGCCGCATCGGCGCGACGAAGCCGGGCGAAAAGGCCAGGCAATGGGTGAAGAGCCCGCCGTTCATCAGCGCCAGCGACAGCGCGTAGGAGGCGCCGTCCGAAAATCCCGCCACCGCAAGGCGCTTCGGGTCGACTGGCCATTCCGCCAGGACGCGGCGCAGCGCCGCCTCGATCCGGGCGATGTCGGGCCCGTAGCCGCCTTCCAGCACGTCCCAGCTCTGCCCGATGCTGTCCGGCAGCACCACCAGCGCGGCATCGGCGATCGGCGCGATGCGGCGCAGCGCGCGGGCGGCGTCGCCGGTTGCGCCGTGCAGCATCACGATCAGCGGCAGCGGGCCGGGCGCGGCGGCCGAGGGCACCCGCAGCAGCCCGTCCCGGCCCCCGCCCATGCCGAGCGGGTGCAGGCCCGGCGGCAGCGGCCGGGCGGCATCGGGCCGCGGCGGGGAAGGCCGGACATCGATGCGGCCGGCGGCGTGGTCGTCATCCTCGGGGTCGTCCATGGCGGCAGCCCTCCCGCCCCCGAGCCTGGGGGGAGCGGGGCGGCGGGGCAAGCGCGGCGAAACCCGTTCCCGCTGCGGCGTTGGCGGCGCATGCCCTTCGTTCCGCCTCCCCGCCTGCGCCGCCGCGCGCTCGCGCTGCTTCCCCTCGGCCTGGCCGGTTGCGCCGCGGGCGTCGGGCCGCACCAGCTTGACCTCGACCAGATGGGCTATGCCGATGCGCTGGGCGAGGGGCTGAAGCGGCAGATGCTGCTGAACATGGTGCGGCTGCGCTATGCCGACGTGCCGACCTTCCTTTCGGTCAGCCAGCTAATCGCCGGCTACCAGGTGCAGGCGACCGGGCAACTCGGGCTGAATGCCTATCCCAACGCGGCGCCGGGCAACTACGCGACCGTCGGCGGCACGGTGCAGTACACCAACCGGCCGACCTTCACCTTTACCCCGGTGACCGGCCAGCGCTTCGCCCAGTCCTACCTGCGGCCGCTGGCGCCGGCCGAGCTGCTGTCGCTGGCGCAGAGCGGCGCGCCGGTCGACCTGCTGTTCCGGCTCGGCGTGCAATCGGTGAACGGGCTGCCGAACGGCGCGACGCAGGATGGCCGGGCGCAGGAAGCCTCGGGCGGCTTCCTGGCGCTGATGCATGCGCTGCGGGCCATCCAGGCGGCCGGCGCGGTCAGCCTGCGCTTCGAGCGCGGCAAGGACGGCGCCCGGGTCTTCCTGCGGCTCGGCGACGACCGCGGCCCGGCCGGGGAGGCGGCGCGGCAGGTGCGCCGGCTGCTCGGCCTGCCGCCGGGGATGTCGGAGCCGGAGGTGATCTACGGCCGCAGCCCGCGGGGACGCGGCCAGGTGGCGGTGCTGACGCGGTCGGTGCTGCAGGTGCTCTATGAGCTGGGCGGGCAGATCGAGGTCTCGGCCGGCGACGTCGCCCGCGGCGAGACCCGCCCGAACGATCCGGGGGAGCGGCTGCTCCGCATCCGCCAGGGCGACCGGGCGCCGGCGGATGCCTATGCCGCCGTGACCTATCGCGGCCGGGCCTTCTGGATCGAGGCGGGCGACTATGCCTCGAAGGGGGTCTTCACCTTCGTGCACGTGCTGCAGGTGCTGGCCGAGAGCGGGCAGGGCCAGCCCACGCCGATCGTGACCATCCCGGCGCAGTAGCCGGCTTGCCAATAGATCGCAGGCTATCTAATCCTCGCTGCCATGCTGCGACGCATCATCGCCCCGCCGCCGGTCCGGGCCGCGCGGGCGCCGCTCTGGCTGCTGGCGCTCATCACCTTCAGCGGCACCATGGCGATGCATGTCTTCGTCCCCGCCCTGCCGCAGGCCGGGGCGGAGCTCGGCGCCGCGGCCGGGCCGATGCAGCAGACCGTGAGCGTCTATATCCTCGGCCTCGCCGCCGGGCAGCTGTTCTACGGCCCGCTCTCCGACCATTTCGGCCGCCGCCCGGTGCTGATCGCGGGGATGCTGGTCTATGCCGCGGCCGGGCTGGCGGCGGCGCTGGCGCCGACGGTCCAGGCGCTGATCGCGGCGCGGGCCTTCCAGGCGCTCGGCGGCTGCGCCGGGATGGTGTTGGGCCGGGCGATCGTGCGGGACGGCGCCGCGCCGGCCGAGGCGGCGAAGCGCCTGGCGCTGATGAACCTGATGGTGACGGTGGGCCCGGGGATCGCCCCGCTGATCGGCACCCTGCTGGCCGAGACCGCCGGCTGGCGCGCGATCTTCCTCGCGCTGGCCCTGCTGGGCCTGGCGAATCTCGGCCTCGGCTGGCGGCTGGTGCCGGAAACCAGCGGCGGCGGCGGCCAGGGGCTGCACGCGGTGCTGCGCGGCTACCGCCAGCTGCTGGTCTCCCGCCGCTTCCTCGGCTTCGCCATCGGCGGCGGCTGCGCGACGACGGCGATGTACGCCTACATCGCCGCGGCGCCCTTCATCCTCACCCACCGGCTCGGCCGCCCCGCGCACGAGGTCGGGCTCTACCTCGCGCTCAACATCCTCGGCCTTTGGCTCGGCAGCCTGACCGCCAGCCGGCTGCTGGGCCGGGTGGCGCTGCGGCGGCTGATGGTCGGCGGCAACCTGGTGAGCGGGCTCGGCGCCGCGGCCTTCCTGGCGGCGGCGCTGGCGGGCTGGCTGAGCGTGCCGCTGGTGGTGCTGCCGATGGCGGCCTTCACCTTCGGCGCCGGCCTCGCCTCCCCCGCCGCGCTGACCGAGGCGCTGGGCGTCAACCCGCTGGTGGCGGGCTCGGCCTCCGGCCTCTACGGCTTCGCGCAGATGGGGATCGGCGCGATCTGCACCTCGCTGGCCGGGCTCGGCGGCGACCCGGCGCTGGCCGCCGCGGTGGTGCTGGCCGGGGCGGCGGTGCTGGCGCAGGCGGCCTTCCGGGTGGCGCTGCGGGCGCCGGCGAGGGGGTGAGGGGCGGGGGCCGGGCCCTGCCGGCCGCGGGCGGAGCGGCGGCGATGCCGGGCG
>NZ_SMSJ01000076.1 GCF_004355005.1 Dankookia rubra | reverse complement strand
GACGCTGATGGTGGCAATCACCGCCATGGCCATCAGCAAGGCCAAGCCCTGCCCGGTCGGCTCCAGCCGGTTTATCGGCACCGAGAGCGAGACCATGCCGACCGCACCGGCATGGCGGGCGGCGCGACCAGGCAGGCATCGCAATGGACATGCGCCGGGACGGCCGGCGCCATCGGGTCGGGCACCTGCTTCGCCCCGCCCCCGGCGGCGCAGATCGCGATGGTCGCGGCGGGTGCCGCCCGCCAGGCACCGAACGGGGCGAGCAGCAGCGCCAGCGCGAGCGCCAAGCGGACGGCCAGCTGCCGCCGCGCGGTCATGCCCCGTGCCGCGAAGCTTTGCGCCTCAGGCCAGCTCGTACTCCACCTCCGGCACATAGACCGCCGCTTCCTTGCCGAGGCGGGAGGAATACAGCGTGAAGTGCTCCACCGCCATCGGCGGCAGGCGGAACAGGTTGTGCGCCTGGACGAAGGCGACCAGCTTCTCCGGCGCCGCCCGGTCGGTGCGCGCCAGGGTCACGTGCGGGGCGAAGCGCTTGCGCTCCGGCTCCAGGCCGATCCGCTGCAGGGCGGTCTCCACCTTGGTCTGCAGGAAGCCGAGCTGCTCGGTCTTCTCGACCCCGACCCAGAGGCTGCTGATCCGCCCGGCCTTCTCGAAGGTGCCGACGCCGCGCAGCGACAGCGCGAAGGGCTTGGCGCGGATATTGGCCAGCGCCTCGTCCACCTCCTCGGCCCGCCAGCTCTCGACCTCGCCGATGAAGCGGAGCGTCAGGTGGTAGTTCTCCGGCGGCACCCATCTGGCGCCGGGGATCCCGCCGGAGAGCAGCGCCAGCTGCGCCTTGATGGCGGCCGGCAGGGCGAGCGCGACGAAGAGGCGTATCACGAACCTGTCTCCTCATCAGGCGGGCGGGTTCGCCACCCGCTCCAGCAAGGTCTCGACCGCGGGGAGCATGCGGCGGAGGATCTCCGCCAGCCCCCGCTCGTTCGGGTGGATCCCGTCCGGCTGGTTCAGCGCCGGGTCGCCCGCCACGCCTTCCAGGAAGAAGGGATAGAAGACCAGCTCCGGCCGCTGCCGCGCGAGATCGGTGAAGACGGCGGCGAACTCCCGGCCGTATTCGGCGCCGAGATTGGGCGGCGCCAGCATCCCCGCCAGCAGCACCGGGATGCCGCGGGCCTTCAGCTTGTCCAGGATCGAGGTCAGGTTGGCCCGGCTCTGCGCCGGCGGCAGGCCGCGCAGCCCGTCATTGCCGCCGAGCCCGACGATCGCCGCCTGCGGGGTCTCGGCCAGCGACCAGTCGAGCCGCGCCAGGCCGCCCGCGGTGGTGTCGCCGGAGACGCCGGCATCGATCACCTGCACCGCCCGGCCGCGCGCCGCGAGCTCGGCCTGCAGCCGCGGCACGAAGCCCTGGCCCGGCGGCAGGCCGTAGCCGGCGGTCAGGCTGTCGCCGAGCGCCAGCAGACGGATGGGCCCGGCGGCGCCCGCCCGAAACACTCCGATACCGGCGATGGCGCTGGCGAGGCCTGTTCCCAGCGCGGCGCGACGGCCATATCCAGCGGCAGCCCGGAAACCAGAAGGCGCCATGGACAGCATCGCAAGCCACTCCCGATCCCTGCCCCGCCCCTTGGCCGGAGACGACGCAGCCGACTCGCTCATCGCGGCCAGGGACCTGCGGTTCAGGGTGGCGGGGGCGGCCGGGGAGGTCAACATTCTCCGCGGGGTGGACCTGACCATCCGGCGCGGCGAGGCGGTCGGGCTGGTAGGGCCTTCGGGCTCGGGCAAGACCTCGCTCCTCATGCTGCTGGCGGGGCTGGAGAAGCCGACGGGCGGGGCGCTGCGCGTCGCCGGCCGCGAGCTTGCCGGGATGGACGAGGACGCGCTGGCGCGCTTCCGACGGGAGACGGTCGGCATCGTCTTCCAGGCCTTCCACCTCGTCCCGACCATGACGGCGCTGGAAAACGTGGCGATCCCGCTGGAGTTCGCCGGCCGCCGCGACGCCTTCGAGCGCGCCCGGGCGGCGCTCGAGGCGGTCGGGCTGTCGCAGCGCACCGGCCACTATCCCGGGCAGCTCTCGGGCGGCGAGCAGCAGCGGGTGGCGCTGGCCCGCGCGACGGTGGCCGAGCCGCCGCTGCTGCTGGCGGACGAGCCGACCGGCAACCTCGACCGCGCGACCGGCATCGCGGTGATGGACCTTCTCTTCGGGCTGCAGGCGCGGCTCGGCACCACGCTGCTGCTGATCACCCATGACGAGCACCTGGCGGCGCGCTGCGGCCGGGTGGTGCGGATGGAGGATGGCCGGGTGGTGGAGGATGCGCCGCGCTGAACGGCATGCGGGACGCGGCGTTCCGCATTCAACGGCAAAGGAACCCGCCATGCGCATGGCCCTGCTGCTGCTCGCTGCCCTGACGCTCTCGGGCTGCGGGCTGGTCGCCCTGCCCTTCCGGGTGACGGGCGACGTCATCTCAGTCGTGCCGGTGATCGGCAAGCCGATCGGCGCGCCGATCCATGCGGTGGGCGACGCGATCGACTGATAAAGGCCGGGGGGGGAAAGTATTCTCCCCCAGGCCCCCCATCCTTTTCCGGGCCTGGCATCTGCCGTGCGACGCGTGCCGACTCACAAGGAGGAAGGGCGGGGCTTGGGGAGGGAATACCGGTCCCTCCCCAAGCCTGCTCTGATCAGGCTGCCTGCGCGGTCACCTCCGGCAACGCGCCGCTCCGCGCCACCGCCGCGATGGTCGCCGCGAGCTGCCGCGGCACCGCATAGTGCACCATGTGCCCGGCGCCCCGCACGACGTGCAGGATGCTGTGCGGCAGCGCCGCGTGCAGGCGCTCCGCCATGTCGCTGAACACCACCTTGTCTTCCGCCCCGGCCAGGATGACCGTCGGCGTGGCGAGGCTGCCGAGCTCGTCGCGGAACTCCAGCGCGCCCGGGATCATCAGCGCGCCGTCGTCGGCCGTGGCGCGCAGCTGCGAGGGCCGCAGCGCCATCCCGTCCGAATAGGTCTCGCTGAACCGCTCCGGCACCTCGCGCGGCGAGAACATCGCCCGCTTCGCCAGCGGCAGCATCAGCCGGCCGAGCAGCGGCGAGACGGTGTAGCGCAGGATGTCGCCGAGGCCCGGGATGGCGGCCAGCGTCACCGGCAGCACGTCCGGCCGCAGTGTCCAGAAGTAGTAGCCGGAGACCAGCACGGCACCGGCGATGTCGGCCTGGTGCCGCAGCGCCATGGCCAGCGCCACGATGGCGCCCCAGGAATGCCCGACCACCACCGGCCGCTCCACGCCAAGCTGCCCGGTCGCCTTGAACAGCAATCCGGCCTGCGCCTCGGAGGTCCAGAGCTTGCCGCGCGGCCGGTCGCTATGGCCGAAGCCGGGCCGGTCGAAGGCGATGACGCGGTGGCCCGACTGCAGCAGCTGGGCGGTGACGCCGCTGCTGTCCCAGTCCCCGCCGCTGACCAGGTTGCCGTGCACCAGCAGCACCGGCGGGCCCTCGCCGCGGTCGGTGTAGTGCAGCCGGACGCCATCGACCTCGACGAAGCGGCCCTGCGGCGGGTGGCGCCGCTCGGCGCGCTTCGCGGCGAGGCCGTTCAACACGGCAAGGGCGCCGAGGACGGCAGCGCCGACCAGGGGGATGCGGGCGGCGGCGGACACGGTGGTGGCGCGGAAAAAGGTCAAGCGGGCAAGTCCTCCGGGCAGCTGATGCTGCGTTGCAGCAAGTGCCAACGGCCGGGGGTGCGGGGGGTTCCTGGCGCGGACCCACCCGCCGGCGCGAAGCCCCGCCGCATCAGATCCCCGAGGGCCGATCCGTCGCGCCGGCCCAGAGATAGGCGGGTTTCGCCGGATCGCTGAGGTCCGCGTACCAGAGCGGATTGCCGCCCAATGGCTCGCCGTCGTCGATGACGGCGGTCGGCACGAAGCTCGCCCCTTCGGACAGCACCTGGACGACCGCGGCGTCCGCCCGCGGTTCTTGCCGGACCCGCGCCAGGGCGACCGCCGTCAGGCTCGGGGCGGCCTGCGCGATCGCCTTCGGGCCCGCGGGCGGCCGCACGAGCCGCAGGCGCCCGACATAATCCGCGAGGTCGAAGTTGCGGCCGGGACAGGGCTTGTCGGCGCGGATCTGGTGATGGGAGACGATGTGCTGGTCATCGAGGGGGATGCCCCAGCGCCTGGCGACCTCGGCCACCAGGGCGAGGCTGGCATCGAGTTGCGGGGCGCCCCACGGATAGGCGGCGTCGCCACGCCCTTCGTGCTCGATGCCGATCGTGTAGAAGTTCGGGTTCACCCCCTGCTTCAGCCCCTGCCAGCTCGGCTTGATCACCTTGCCGGCGTGAAAGGCGGTGTCGGTTTCGTTGACGTACTGGTGGACCTGCCCGGCCACCCCGACGCCGTAATGGGCCGAGACCTGCGCCGCCGGATTGTTGAACCAGCTGTCGGTGCCGGCGAGCGTGCCGTCCATGATGTGGATGACGATGGCTTCGGGCTTGAAGCCGGGCGGCCTGCCGGCGCGGAAGTTGGACGCGGCGCAGCCCTTCCAGGTGACCTTCATGCGCGCCTCCCGTCAGCCGATGGCGTTGAGGTTGCCCGCCTCGCCCTTGGCGGTCAGCGGTGAGTACTGCGTCGCCGCGGCCGGCGCGGCGGCCGGCGCGGCCTGGGTGGTCTGGCGTTCCTCGCGTTGCGCATCGTCCTTGCCCGCGACCAGCGACCGCAGCCTGACCATGTTCTTGAGCAGTTCGTACCAGAACGGCGCGCCGAGGCTGAGCAGGGCGATCGAGAGGACGACGCCGGCAAACCTCGACCGCCAGGGATCGAGCGGCGTGGCCCCGGTCGTCCAGCCCTGCAGCCAGGCATCGAAGGAGGCGGGAATCCGCACGAGGTCGGTGTCGCCGAGCTGATCGGTGACGTACTTCCTGGAGGCCTCGGCGACCTCCTGCCACGCCTGGTTGGCTTCGGATTGATCGGGAGTGGGCGGCGCGAATTTGCCGGGGTCGGCCAGGACCCGCTCGACCACCGCCTGGCGGAGGGCGTCGTCCGCCGACAGCCGGTTGACCAGGGCGAGCGTGTCCAACTGGAGCCAGAGCGCGACCAAGGTCGCGGCGAGCAGCGTGCAGAGGCGCACCCGCAGGGTGAAGGCGTCGGACACCCGGTCTATGGTCTGGTCGAACCAGTGGTTCAGCTTGCCGACGAAGTTGCTGCTGGCCAGGTGCAGGATCGCCAGGTTGACCCGCGTGCTGTTGGAGAGCTCGGGGTTTGTCTTCTCGAGTTCGAGAGCCTGGGTGCGGATGTCCTGCAGTGCCTGGGAAGGGTCCGGGATGCCGTTCTGCTCGAGCGACGCGGCCAGCTTCGCGTTCAAAGGGCTGGGCTGGCCGGGGCCCTGTGATCGCGCGGCGAAGTCGAGGAGCAGCTTGGTGAGCTCCTCCCGGTGGATGGTCGCTCCGGGCCGCCGGAAGCCGAAGAGGCTTGGCGCGGCGACGAGGGGGTCGCACAGGATGTCGCGGGCGATCTTCCTCGCATCCGCCGGGCCAATGCCTGAATCCAACAGGGAAATGAGCTTGGCGACCCCACCAACCAGACAATTCCCACGCAGATTGAATATATTCGTCAGGAATTGCGTAATCATCGTCACGACCACGCTGACCACAAGCATCGTGACAGCCAGGCCGATCAGTACGTCCAATGTTTTCAACATGTTCGTTGTTCCCTGTTTTCGGCAATTCTTGCGTCGAGGGAATGAATAACGGTCGTCGCGGCTATCGATGAGAGTTCGGTCTGCCGGAGGCCGCGCTGGGACCCCTGGCGAAGCCCGGCACCGGATCGTGCGGGAGGCCGGCGCGCCTGCATGTGCGCCAGCGCACGCCGGCCGGTGCGATCATGCGCGCGGATGCAGGGCGGGGCGCGACGCCCGCTCATCCTCGGGCCGGCGGTCCCTCCCCCGGGCGTCTCCACCCCGGACGGTCGAGGACTACCGGGCGGCTGGCGCCGCGCCGTCCGCCCGGCGCCGCTCGATCTCGCGCCACCGCGCCACGTTGCGGTTGTGCTCCTCGAGCGTCCTGGCGAAGGCATGGCCGCCGCTGCCATCGGCGACGAAGTAGAGGTCCTCGGTCGCCGCCGGCCGGGTCACCGCGCGCAGGGAGGCCGTTCCCGGCGCCGCGATCGGCCCCGGCGGCAGGCCGCGGATACGATAGGTGTTGAAGGGATGGTCGCGGTCGAGGTCGGCCCGGCTCAGCGGCCGGTCCAGCGCCCCGCCCGCCGCCGCGGCATAGGCGACGGTCGGGTCGGACTGCAGCGGCATGCCGCGCTTCAGCCGGTTCAGGAAGGCGGCGGCGATGCGCGGGCGTTCCTCGGGCAGCGCCGTCTCGCGCTCGACGATCGAGGCCAGCACCAGCGCCTCGCGCGGGGTGGCGAGCGGCAGGCCCTCGGCCCGCTCCGTCCAGGCGGTGTTGAGCGCGACCAGCATGGCGCCCTCGGCCCGGCGCAACAGCGCGGCGCGGTCGTCGCCCCATTGGTAGGCATAGGTCTCCGGCAGCACGGCGCCCTCCTCGGGCGCGGTGACCTCGCCGGTCAGGCCGGGAGTTTCCTGCAGCACCGCGACGATCTGCCGCGCGGTCAGCCCTTCCGGGATGGTGAGCCGCCGCTGCACCGGCCGGCCGGCCCGCAGCACCTCCAGCACCTGCGCGAGCGAGGCGCCGGGGGGGAAGGCGAATTCGGCGGCGCGCAGCGGGCCTTCCCCGCGCGTCGCCCAGGCGGCGGCGGCGAAGGTGCGGGCATCGGCGATGACGCCGGCCTGCTGCAGGGTGCCGGCGATGACCTCGGTCCCGCCGCGCGGCACCACCACCTGCGCCGCGGCCGCAAGCGGCCCGGGCGCGCGATAAAGCCGGAGCGCCTGCCAGCCGGCAAGGCCCGCAAGCACCGCAAGGGCCAGGACCGCCACGCCGAGCCGGCGCAACGCCCTAGTCATGGGAAGGGGACCGGAACGGATGCATCGTCATCCCGCGCGAACGCGCAATCCGGCCACGGGTGCCGGACAAGCCGCGCCCTTTCAGGGCGCGGCGCGGAAGACGATGCTGGCGTTGGTGCCGCCGAAGCCGAAGCTGTTGGACAGCGCGACCTCGATCGGCCGTTCCTGCGCCACCTTGGCGACGCGGTCGATGACGCTTTCGCGCGAGGCCTTCTCGAGGTTCACGGTCGGCGGCGCGACGCGGTCGCGGATCGCCAGGACCGAGAAGATGCCCTCGACCGCGCCGGCGGCGCCGAGCAGGTGGCCGATCGCCGACTTGGTGGACGACATGGCCAGGCCGCGGCCGGCCTCGCCCCAGAGCCGCTCCACCGCGCCGAGCTCGAGATCGTCGCCGAGCGGCGTCGAGGTGCCGTGAGCATTGACGTACTGGACGTCCGCGGGCGCGACGCCTGCGCTCTTGAGCGCGGCGCGCATCGAGCGGTAGGCGCCGTCGCCGGTCTCGGAGGGGGCAGTGATGTGGTAGGCGTCGCCCGACATGCCGTAGCCGATGACCTCGCCGTAGATCTTGGCACCGCGCGCCTTCGCGTGGTCGAGCGCCTCGAGCACCATGACGCCGGCGCCCTCGCCCATGACGAAGCCGTCGCGGCCCTCGTCCCAAGGGCGGGAGGCCTGCTGCGGGGTGTCGTTGTAGCCGGTCGACAGCGCGCGCGAGGCGCAGAAGCCCGCCATGCCGATCTCGGAAACCGCGGCCTCGGCCCCGCCGGCGACCATGACGTCGGCATCGCCGAAGGCGATCAGCCGCGCCGCGTCGCCCAGCGCATGCACGCCGGTGGCGCAGGCCGTCACCACCGAGTGGTTCGGACCCTTGAAGCCGTAGCGGATCGAGACGTGGCCGGAGGCCAGGTTGATCAGCGCCGAGGGGATGAAGAAGGGCGAGATCCGCTTGGTGCGGCCCGCGGCGACGTGCTGCGAGGCCTCGTGGATCGTCTGCAGGCCGCCGATGCCGGAGCCGATCATGACGCCGGTGGCGCAGCGGCCTTCCTCGTCCTCGGGCTTCCAGCCGCTGTCCTCGACCGCCTCGACCGCCGCCACCAGGGCGAGCTGGATGAAGCGGTCCATCTTCTTCTGGTCCTTGACCGGGATCCACTCGGCGAGGTCGAGCTTCCCGTCGGCCTTGGACCCGACAGGCACCTGGCCGGCGATCTTTGCCGGCAGGTCCTTGGTATCGAAGGACTGGATGGCGGAGATGCCGCTGTCGCCCGCGATCAGCCGCTTCCAGACATGCTCCACGCCGAGACCGAGCGGGCAGGCGATGCCCATCCCGGTGATGACGACACGCCGCGGCGCGGCTCCGTTAGCGAACACGCTTGGCCTCTCCGTCCCTGTCGTGCCGTTCTCAGGCCGCCTTGTGCTCGTCGATATAGGCGATCGCGTCCTTCACGGTCGTGATCTTCTCGGCGGCGTCGTCGGGGATCTCCACGCCGAAGGCCTCCTCGAAGGCCATGACCAGCTCGACGGTGTCGAGGCTGTCGGCGCCCAGGTCGTCGATGAAGGAGGCGTCGTTCGTCACCTTGGCCTCTTCCACGCCCAGGTGCTCGACAACGATCTTCTTAACCTTCTCGGCGGTATCGCTCATCGCCTGGTGTTCTCCTGATAGCGGCGCGTGACAGCACCCTGGCGGCCCCGGGACGGGGCTCCCCAAAGAGCCGGGGGGCTTAACACGGAACCCGGAGCGGGCCTAGGCGGTGTTTGCCGGGGAGGCAACCCCCCCTGCAAGCCCCGCCGCACGGTCCGCAACGCCCCACCCGTCTAGAAAGCCGAGGCGCCGGTCCTGTTGCAGGATCTCTAGCGCGGCGGCGGCGCCACCGCCAGGGCCAGCCGGGCGAGGCCCAGCATGGCCTCGATCGCCGCGCCCGGGGTGGCAAGGCAGGCCAGGGCGGCGAGGATCGCCACCTGCAGGGTGCCCCCCTGGCCGAGCACCGCCGCCGGCGCCGCGGCCGCGGCCGCGGCGAGCAGCCAGAAAGGTCCGTCCGGCCAGCCGCCGAGGGGGCCGTGGCGCCGGGAAACCTGGGGCCTCATGACCGGGGGCTTTTCCACGCGCGCCATCCGCCGCCTCGCCTGCTGGAGGAGAAAGCGGCCGAGCCTAGCGGAGGTTGCCTCGCCGAAGCCCGAACATTCAGGCGATGGAGAGGGGGCCGCGGCTCACAATGCCCGGTTGGCGCGGGCCAGCACCGCCTCGAACAGCACCTGGCAGCCGGCCTCCGCCTCCTCCGGCTCGATGCTCTCGGCCTCGTTGTGGGAGAGCCCGTCCTTGCAGGGGGTGAAGATCATCGCGGTCGGCACGGACCGGGCCACGTAGACCGCGTCGTGCCCGGCGCCCGAGACGATCTCCCGCGCCGGCAGGCCCAGCCGCGCCGCGGCCTGGCGGACCAGCTCGACGCAGCCGGCATCGAAGGGCTGGGCGGGCAGGCGGAACAGTTCCGTGAGCTGCAACGGCGTGCCGCAGTCGCGCGCGAGGAAGCCGGCCTCGCGCGGGAATTGCGCGGCAAGCCGCTCGATCTCGGCAAAGTCGGGGTGGCGGAATTCGACGCTGAAGCGGACCTCCCCGGGGACGACGTTGCGGCTATTGGGCAGGACGTGCAGCTGGCCGACGGTGCCGCGCCCATCCTCCCCGCGCGCGCGCATCATGCGGTCGACCAGGTCGATGATCCGGGCGGCGCAGACCAGCGCGTCGCGCCGAGCGGCGGGCGGGGTGGTGCCGGCATGGGCGTCCTGGCCGGTGACCACCGCGTCGTACCAGACCTGCGCCTGGGCGCCGGTGACGATGCCGATCGCCTTGCCTTCCTTCTCGAGGATCGGCCCCTGCTCGATATGCAGCTCGAAATAGGCATCGGCCGGGAACGGGGCCGCGGGGTGCCCGCCCTTGTAGCCGATGGCGGTCAGCGCCTGGTCGACCGTGACGCCGTCCACGTCCTGCAGGGCATAGACCTTCTCCAGCGGATAGACCCCGGCCCAGGCGCCGCTGCCCATCAGGGAATGGCCGAAGCGGCTGCCTTCCTCGTCGGTCCAGTTGACCAGCTCGACCGGCGCCTCGGTCACGATGCCGAGGTCGGCCATGCTGCGCATCACCTCGAGCCCGGCGATGACGCCGAGCGCGCCGTCGAACTTGCCGCCGGAAGGCTGGCTGTCGAGGTGGCTGCCCAGCAGCACCGGCAGGCGGCCGGGGTCGCGCCCCTCCCGCCGGGCGAACATGTTGCCGATGGCATCGACGCGGACGGCCAGGCCGAGCGCCTCGCACCAGCCGCGGAAGCGGTCGCGGCCGGCGCGGTCCACCTCGGTCAGGGTCAGCCGCTTCACGCCGCCCTTCGGCGTCGCGCCGATCTCGGCCATGGCCATCAGGCTGTTCCACAGCCGCTTGCCGTCGATGCGCTGGTTGGTGCCGCTCATGCCGCCTCGTATCCGTCAGGCGCGCGCGGCGCCGCAGTTCCCTCACCATCGAATGGTGCCGCTGGCAAGGTCCGCGCGCGGGCGGCCGGGCGGGTCGACGCGACCGGGGTTCACCTCCGCCGGCGATCCGTTCTAGGCTCGCATCCAGTAGCCTATCTTTTTGATGCGCACCGACAATGCGGGAGGAGCAAATGACTGGCCCATGCCGCGGTGAAAATGCCGCATCCTCGGAGGGTCACGATCGTGGCGAGGCCATGCTGCGACCGCAGAAGGATGCGCCGCCGGATGCCGGCCCCGACCTCCCGGCCGGACCGGCCGACCACGCGACGCTGGTTTGGCACTGGAGCTATGCGGGCGATGGCTTTTCCGCCCGTGGCCTACTGACCACCACAGCGCTGGCCGATGCGGACGGGTTCTACCGGATCACCGGCATCACCGGCGAACGCAACGGCGAGGCGATCATCGCCCTCGAACCCGCGGGCATGGCAATCCCGGGCAATGAACCCTTTGCGGTCGACAACCTGATCCGGGCGGACGGCACCCAGCTCACGGGCAATGGCTTCGGCTACGAGCTTGAGGACGGCACCTTCGCCAACCCTTTCTTCGCCGATTTCCTAACGCCTGCCACCTACCTTGAATTCTTCTCCACCCCGCCCTTCGTACCGGGCATCAGTGCGGGGGACACCGAGCTGCCGGCGCACTTCGCCGCGGTTGTCCTGCATCAAGATCATCGTGGCGGGCATGGCCATGCGCCGCACCGCGAAGACGCGGATCACGGGCACGGCGCGGCCATGCAGAGCTCGGGCGGCTTCGTCGCCTCGGACTGGTTTGTCTGATACCAGGCGCACGCAGGATGAACCTTGGTACGCCTCGGACGCTAGGCGGGTCGGGTGCGGCGAGCGATGGTCGTTGCGGCGCGGGCTTGACATGGGCCCTGCGGCCCGGCCGCGTCATCCGCGGTTGCCCATGAGGACGGGCAGCCGCGACGGGTTGCGCCCTGGCCGCCGGGCGAACATGTTGCCGATCGCATCCACCCGGACGGCCAGGCCGAGCGCCTCGCACCAGCCGCGGAAGCGGTCGCGGCCGGCCTTGTCCACCTCGGTCAGGGTCAGCCGCTTCACGCCGCCCTTCGGTGTCGCGCCGATCTCCGCCATGGCCATCAGGCTGTCCCACAGCAGCTTGCCATCGATGCGCTAGTTGGTGCCCCTCATGCCGCCTCGGTTCCTTGGAAGGCGGCCGGTCTACCCCGCGATCGCCCGGGGTGAAAACACCCGGGGCGCGGGTCGCCGGCGCTGCCAGCGGGTCAGGCCTTGACCAGCGGGCATCCCCCCTGGCCCAGGGGCCGGAAGGCGTCTTCGGCCGGCGTGGTCTGCAGCAGCTTGTAGTAGTCCCAGGGAGCCTTGCTCTCTTCCGGCTTCTTGACCTCGAAGAGATAGGCGGGGTGCAGCTTGCGGCCGTCCTCGCGGATGCGGCCGGGGCCGAAGGCGTCGTCGTCGGTCGGCATCGCCTTCATCCGCGCGACGGCCTCGGCGCCCGAGGCCTTGGCCGCGGCGACGCCCATGTCGGCCACCGCCTTCAGGTAGTGCAGCGTGCCGGCATAGGTCCCGGCATGGGTGCTGGCGAAGCCGGCATTGCCGATCTGCGGCCTGACGCGCGCGGTCAGCGCGCGCGTCCGGTCGTTGAGGTCCCAGTAGAAGCTCTCGGTCACGATCAGCCCCTGCGCGGTGCGGAGGCCGAGCGAATGCACCTCGGTGATGAAGAGCAGCAGGGAGGCGAGGCGGATGCCGCGCCGGGTCAGGCCGAACTCCGCCGCCTGCTTGACGCAGTTGGTCGTGTCCGTCCCGGCATTGGCCAGCCCGATCACCTTGGCGCCGCTCGCCTGCGCCTGCACCAGGAAGGAGGAGAAGTCGGACGTTCCCGGGAAGGGCGTCCGCACGCTGCCGAGGATCTTGCCGCCCGCCGCCTTGACGAAGCCGCCGGTATCGCGTTCCAGCGCATGGCCGAAGGCATAGTCGGCGGTGATGAAGTACCAGCTGTCGCCGCCCGCCCGGACCGTCGCGCCGCCGACCGAGTTGGCCAGCATCCAGGTGTCGTAGGTCCAGTGCACCATGTTGGGCGAGCAGCGGATGCCGGTCAGGTCCGAACTCGCGGCCGAGCTGTTGATGTGGACCTTGTTCTTCTCCCGGCAGATGTCGTTGGCGGCGAGCGCGACGGAGGAGGTGGCGATGTCCACCAGGCAGTCCACGCCGTCGCGGTCGAACCATTGGCGGGCGATGTTGACGCCGACATCCGGCTTGTTCTGGTGGTCGGCGAAGACGAGTTCCACGTTGAACCCGCGCTGGCCGAAATCCTGGATCGCCTGGCGCGCCGCGGCGACCGAGGTCTGGCCGGTGACGTCGCGGTACATGCCGGACATGTCGACCGGCAGGCCGAGCTTGATGGTGTTCGCCGGATTGTTCGTCCCTTGGGCGCGGGCGCGGCGGAAGGGCAGCCCGCCCAGCGCCGGCAGGGCCGCCGCCTGCAACAGGGTCCTGCGGTTCAGATCGGCCATGATGTCACCTCCCCCTCGGCGGCGGTGTCTGCCGCACCGCCTGTCCCGGGGAGGCTATGGCATCGGGACCGCCAAGGGGAAGCGGAAGCGTCAGCCGCGGCCCTCGCCGCCGCGGAACCAGGCGCCGGAGGCGATGACCGAGACGATCAGCGTGCCATAGGCGACGAGCGCCACCGCCAGCGCGGCGAAGACCCAGGCGAGCGACCCCGTCAGCACCAGCGCCGCGTAGCCGCCGGCCACCGCGATCACCAGCCGCAGCAGCCCCGCCAGCAACGGCCAGAGCAGCCGCCCGGCGCCCTGCGAGGCGAAATAGAGCGAGAGGCCGAGCCCGAAGAAGCCATAGGTCGGCCCGACCACCCGCAGATAGGCCGCGCCCGTCTCCAGCATCGCCGGGTCGTCGCCGAAGAGGCCGAGCCAGGCCTCCGGCCAGATCGCCGCGGCGAGCCCCACCGTCTCGGTCAGCAGGAAGGCGACGGCGCCGCCGGTCAGCGCGATGCGCAGCGCCCGCCTGCCCTGCCCGGCGCCGATATTGGTGCCGACCAGCGCCACCAGCGGCGCGCCGAGGCCGAAGACCAGCGGGATCAGCAGGTACTCGAGCCGGTTGCCCGTGCCGTAGCCGGCGATCGCGTCCGGCCCGCCCGCGGCGGCGACCAGCGCCGTGGTCAGCGCCACCGTCGCGGTGGTCTGGAAGGTGGAGAGCGAGGCGACGGCGCCGACCTTCAGGATGTCGGCGAACATCGCGGCACGCAGCGGCGCCAGGCGGAAGCGGGCGATGCTGCGGCCGGAGACCACCGCCCAGCCGAGCAGCGCCGTGGTCAGCGCCGAGGTGATCACCACCGCCCAGCCGGCGCCGGCGACGCCGAGCGCGGGCACCGGCCCCCAGCCGAAGATCAGCAACGGCGAGAGCGGGATCAGCAGCGCGACGCCGAGCACCACGGCGAGCGAGGGCAGCATCATGTTGCCGGTGCCGCGCAGCACGCTGGCGAAGGCGTTGTAGAGCCAGACCAGCACGGCGCCGGCGAAGACCACGTCGGAATAGGCCAGCGCCGCCTCCAGCGAGGCGCCCTCCCCGCCCAGGCTCCGGTAGATCGCCGGGCCGAAGCCGATGACCAGGCCGGAGAAGGCCAGCCCGAGCAGGCCGTTGATGACCAGCGCGTGCAGCACCAGCGCGTCGGCGTCGTCGCGCCGGCCGGCGCCGAGGGCGCGGGCGATGGCCGAGGCGATGCCGCCGCCCATCGCCCCGCCCGAGAGCATCTGCATCATCATGAAGCCGGGGAAGACCAGCGCCATGCCGGCCAGCGCCGCGGTGCCGAGATGGCCGACCCACCAGGTCTCGATCAGCCCGACCGAGGCCTGGGCGAGCATGACCAGCGTGTTCGGCCAGGCCAGGCGCAGCAGGGTCGGCAGCACCGGCCCGTGCAGCAGCAGCCGCGTGCGCGGGTTCATTGCCGCGGCGGGGGCCGTGACGGCGGCAGGCGCAGGCGCGGCGGCGGTGACGGCGGTCATGACGCGTCCTTTGCGGAATCCGGGGAGCCGCGCCGGGCGAGGCGGCGGCGCGTCGCCTCCCCCGCGGCGGGGCCGGGGGCGATGACGAAGTCGGGGCCGGTGATCGGCCGGCCGCTGGCGCGGTCGACCAGCACGGGCTCGGCCGGCGTGCCGGTCCGGGCATCGACGAGCTGCACGCTGGCGCCTTCCGGGGCGAAGTGGCGGTTGCCCCAGGCCATCATCGCCAGCAGCACCGGGCGGAAGTCGCGGCCGCGCTCGGTCAGGACGTATTCGTGCCGCGGCGGGCGCTCGGAGTAGCGGCGGCGCTCGAGCAGCCCGTCCTCGACCAGGGCGGTCAGCCGGCGGGTCAGCATGTTGGGGGCGATGCCGAGGCTGTCCTGGAATTCCTCGAACCGGGTCAGGCCGGCGAAGGCGTCCCGCAGGATCAGGATGCTCCACCACTCCCCGACCCGTTCGAGCGAGCGGGCGATGGGGCAGGGCATGGAATCGAAGCTGGTGCGGCGCATGGCGGCACCCTAGGCCAAGCCACTATCAGCATGCAAGTCACTTGCGGCGGGCGACCGCCGGCCGGGGCGCCGCGGCCGCCACTGGGCGCAAGGGCCGGTGGGCAGGGCCGGACCGCCGGCCCTGCCCTCAGGTCGGGTCGACCGAGCCCATGGCCATCATCCGCAGGGCGGTGATGCTCGGGACGAAGAAGTACTCGCCGCCATGCGTCTCGACGAAGAGCGGCAGGTCGGCGGCGATGTAGGGCGGCCGGCCGGTCTGCGGGTCCGACTGCACGACGAACTTGTTGGCCAGCGGGTTGCGGGGGTCCCGCCGTCCGGTGATCGGGCAGGCGTCGTTGCCGCTGTCGAGGTCGAGCCCGTAGTGCAGCCATTGCTGCTGGATGAACTCGAACTGGCGGAACAGGCTGGTGCAGAGCGCCATGATGAAGACGCCGTGCTCCGCCCTGTCGTCCGCGCTGCCGGCCGGCGAGGTGTCGCCGTAGGGCATGCCGCGGCGCAGGATCCGCCGCCGGTTGGTCAGCTGGGTCGAGGCCTCGCCCGGCCTGGGGTCGGGGTCGAGCATGTCGCGCGGATTGACCCGCCGCACATGCGCCCCGAGCGGGCATCGCACCCCCGCCGGATCCTCGGCGTAGCGGTAGTTCCGCAGCCTGGCCCCGAACTCCGCGACCAGCGCCCGTTCCGCCGCATCGAGCGGCAGCCGCGCCCTGGCCTTCAGCAGCGCCGGCAGGTAGGGCGCCATGAAGCTCCGCTCGGCATCCCTGGTCGGGGCGACCACCAGCGGCACGCCGCTCGGCCAGCGGCCGACCATCTTCGCCATCAGCGTCTCCCGCGCCTCGTCCGGGTCGTCGATGCCGGCGGTGCGGCCGAAGGCCGCCGCGTGCTGCGTCATGGCGCGGGCGAAGCTGGCGGTGTTCTGGTGCAGCTTGCGGAGCGCCATGAAGGTGCCGTTCCGCATGAAGTTGCCGGGCACCGAGGCGACCGGCAGCTCCTGCCCCTCGCTGGCCTGGCCGAGCAGGAACTCGCCCGCCGCCAGCGGCGCCCAGCTCCTCGCCGGATCGAAGGGGCCGGGCCTGATCTTGCCCGAGCCGATGGCCGCGCCGGGGTCGTCGTCCAGCACGTCCTGGCCGGCGAAGACCGGGTCGGAGATGCCGTCGGTGAAGCCGAAGGGCTCGCGCGGCGTCGGCAGCAGCACGCCGTCCGGGCCGGCCTCCATGATGGTGCCGGAGTCCTGCCAGCGGTCCTCCGCCGGGCCGCGGCCATCCGGCCGCCGGCCATGGCCGCGCAGCAGCGCGATGCGGCCGCGGGCGAAGGGATGCTCGGGCAGCCCGACCAGCCAGCGCGTCCAGACCTCGAGCTCCGGCACCGGCCGGCCGGTCGCCGGATCGGCCTGGGCGTTGAGCGAGACCCAGAGATGGACCGCCTTGTCGTCCGCGCGGGTCGCGTCGCGCCAGACCGCGTCCCAATTCCCCGGCGCGCTCGCCTCGAGGTCGCCGAGGATCGTGTTGCGCGCCGCCATGCCCTCGATGAACTCGTCCGGCATCAGCCTGAGGGTCGAGACCGGCAGATCGAGCGCGGTCAGCCCGGCCCAGGTGAAGGCGATGTTCAGCGTCACCGCCGGCTTGTCGCGCACCGGCGCGTCCGCCGGCGTGTCGCCGTTGCGCCAGGGCTCGGCGGTGGTGACGGCCGGGCGGATCTGGTCGACCAGCCAGCGGCCGATCTCGCTGTCCCAGCGCCGCGGATCATGCCGGTCGCGGTTGACGTGGAACAGGAAGTAGCGGGCATAGGGAAAGCCGTAGCGGCCATAGGGGCGGTGGATGTTGCCCTGGATGTCGTGCAGGTCGAGCGTGCTCATGCCACGGCTCCCTCGGTGGCGGCCGGCACCGTGCGGGCGGCCGGCGCGGCGGCCGGCTGCGGTCCGCTGCGGATGAGGCCGGGCGGCTGGGTCGGCGCCGCCTCGCTCGCCGGGTCGTGGTCGCGCAGGAAGCGGCCGAAGGCGGCATGCAGCGCGGCCGGGTCGCGGCCCTGGTTCTCGATGACGAACTCCAGGAAGCGCTGCTGCAGGTAGATCGACTTCAGCACGTCCGGCAGCTGCGCGCCGCGCGGGAAGGGCACCCGCGCCTTCCGTTTGAAGGCGTTGTAGAGCCAGGCCAGGTAGCCGCCGAGCCCGAGCAGCACGAGCAGCACCGCCAGCCCGCCCCAGCGCGCCACCCAGGCGGCCGCGTCGTGCGCCTGGCTGTCGCGGCCGAGCGCGGCGTAGAGGAAGCAGGCCAGCCAGAGGCCGAGCGCCGCCAGGATCGGCTTCGCATGACGTCCGACCGCGCCGAGCGCCGCGGTCGGCAGCGCCAGGTCGGCCGGCATCCGCGCCAGGTCGGCCGGCCGCCAGTAGTCGTTGAAGGGGAAGGTGGTCTCGACCTGGCAGGCCCTGACGTAGCGGAAGAAGGCCTCGGCGGAGGTGACGGTCGCCGCGTCGAAGCCGTAGCAGCAGGCGAAGATCCGCGTCAGCTCCGGCCGCATCGTCGCCCAGAGCCGGTCGGTGAAGGCCCGCAGCGAGGCCTCCGAGCCGTCCGCCGCGTCGAAGTCGGCGGCGAAGAGCAGGAAGGGCGTGGCGAGCCCGTCGACCGGCTGGTGCACCGTGGGGTCGACCCGGCGCAGCTTGGCCAGCAGCGAATCGCCGGAGATGCGGCCGTTGTAGGGCGGCGCGTCGATCAGCACGAAGCGCGCCAGGTGGGTCATGGTGTTGCGGGTGAAGGGGCTCTGCGCCTCGTCGTCCCGGGTGGTCACGCCCACCTGCGAATTCGGCAGCGTCGCCAGCGTGTCGAGCAGCGTCTGACGCCAGGAATAGCGCTGCGATCCCGCCGTCGTGCCGAGCCGCACCGGCGCGAGCATCGTCAGGAAATAGTGGCCGCCATCGTAGTTCGGCATGGGTCCGCCTCCTCAGCCCGTCGCCTGGTCGGGGCGCGGCGCGCCGGGCAGCCATTGGCTGCGGTCGAAGTAGCGGCGGCGGGCCGCCTCCGCGCGCTCGGTCGCCGGCGAGGCGGCGGGCGCGATGCCATGGGCGCCGAAGGCCTTCTGCCGGTCGGCGAGCATCTGGTTGTACTTGATCGCGAAGGCGGCGGGCTCGGCGGCCGGGTGCTCCCGCGCCAGCGCGACCAGCGCGTCGCGCAGCTGCAGCGCCTGGACGATGTCGCGCTGCGCCGCGCCGGGGGTCGCGTTGTAGTAGTAGCCGGTCTGGATCTGGTTCGCCGCGATGTAGTCCTTGAAGGCGGCGATCGGGATCGAATGCGGGTACTTCGTGCTGGTGTACCAGAGGAAGTCGAGCCCGGTCGGGATGCCGTCGGCGAAGGCGTCGATGTACTGGTCCCAGGTGCCGTTGAAGTTGCTGAGGAAGAGCATGTAGTCGTTCCGCAGCGCGGCGGCGGGCTTCGGCTGGTCGGGGCTGACATGCGGCCAGTCGGCGCGGCGGATCACCACCCAGCGGGCGAAGTGGATGAACTTCAGCCCGAGCAGCCCGGCCAGCTGGCTCGGCGCCGAATGCGAGATCCAGAAGATCAGCCGCGTCAGCCAGGTCCGGAAGCCCGGCCGGATCGGCGTCAGCACGTTCATCGCATAGGCCTTGCCGGCGATGTTCGACATGGCTCCCTCCCCGCCCGCCCCGGGCGACGTCCGAGGACCGGACCGTGCTCCGGAGGAATTGGGGATACAAGAATATTGCATGCCGTCGCCGTGTTCCGGCGCACACCGCCGCGGCGCGCCCATCCGCCGGGCGACGGATCCCGGGGGATGGCGGCCGGCGCAGCGCCGGCGCAGCATCGGACGGCATGCGCCAGCCCGCCGATCATCCGCCGCGCCCGCCGGGGCGCCGTCGCCGCCCCGCCCCGCAGCGCCTGCTGGCCGGCTTCCTCGGCACCACCGGCGCGCTGCTCGGCTGCGTCGCGCTGCTGCGGCTCACCGACCATCCCTGGCTGCTGCCCTCGCTCGGCGGGTCCTGCGTCATCCTCTTCGGCATGGCGCGCGGGGTCATGGCGCAGCCGCGCAGCTTCCTCGGCGGGCACCTGCTGGCGACGCTGGTCGGGCTGGCCTTCCGCGCCGGCCATCTCGGCTTCGGCGGACCGGTCGAGCTCTGGGCGGCGGCGGCGGTCGGCGCCGCGCTGACCGCCATGACGGCGACGCGCACCATCCATTCCCCGGCCGGCGCCAACCCGCTCGTCGTCTTTGCCGAGCAGGCCGGGCCGGGCTTCCTCGTCGCGCCGCTGCTGCCGGGCCTGGCGGTGCTGTTCGGCGCGGCCTTCCTGGTCAACAACCTCGCGCGGCCCTGGGGCGCCGGCCCCTGGCCGCGGTTCCGGAAGGCTTCGCCGCGCCGCCGGGCCGTGCCAGACTCGGCCGCGAACCCCGGGGGAAAGCGCACATGATTGAGTCCCTGACCATCGGCTTCCTGCTCTTCCCCCGGCTCACCCAGCTCGACTTCACCGGGCCCTTCGAGGTGCTGTCGCGGCTGCCCGGCGCCACGGTGCGGACCGTCTGGAAGCAGGCCGGGCCGGTGCGCTCGGATACCGGGCTGACCGTGCTGGCCGATACCGCCATGGCGGATTGCCCGCAGCTCGACCTGATCTGCATCCCCGGCGGCCCCGGCGTCGCGCCGCTGATGGAGGACGAGGCGGTGCTCGATTTCCTCCGGGCCCAGGCGCCGGGGGCGCGCTGGGTGACCTCGGTCTGCACCGGGGCGCTGGTGCTGGGGGCGGCCGGGCTGCTGCGCGGCCGCCGCGCCACCACGCATTGGGCCAGCCACGACTTCCTCGCGGCGTTGGGCGCCGTGCCGGTGCAGGCGCGGGTGGTGCGGGACGGCAACCTCGTCACCGGCGGCGGCGTCACCGCCGGGATCGACTTCGCGCTCACCATCCTGGCCGAGATCGCCGGGCCGGAGGCAGCGCAGGCGGTCCAGCTGCAGATCGAATATGCCCCGGCCCCACCCTTTCAGGCCGGCGACCCGGCCACCGCCCCCGCCGCGGTGCTGGCGGCGGCGCAGGCCCGCGGCGCCGGGATGCGGGCGGAGCGAGAGGCGCTGGTGGCCCGCGTCGCCGCCCGGCTGGCGGCCTGACCCTGGCCGAGGCGCCCCCCGACCTGCCGGCGGCAGCCGAGCCGCCCGCCGGGGCCGCGGCCGCCCGCGGGCCGAACCGGATCCTGCTGCTCGGCCTCGGCTACCTGTGCCTGGTGCTGGCCGCCATCGGCGCGGTGCTGCCGGTGATGCCGACCACCGTCTTCCTCATCGTCGCCGCCTGGGCCTTCGGCCGCGCCAGCCCGCGCCTGCGGGCCCGGCTGCGGGCGCATCCCCGCTTCGGCGCCACGCTCCGGCACTGGGAGGACCATGGCAGCATCGGCCCCCGCGCCAAGCGGGCGGCGCTCGGCGGGATGGCGCTGGGCTGGCTGATGGTCGCCGCGATCTTCCGCGACCTGCTGGCCTCGGTCATCGCCGGGGGCTGCATGGCCGCCGTGGCAGTGTACATTCTGACCCGTCCGTCGCATTCTGCACCCGGAGGGTCCTGAGCGCCGCGGGTTGACCCCGCAGTGCCGCAGGAGGACGAAACCGGGCCAGGTGTGCCATGCCCGCCAGGGCAAGATCGCCAGCCATCGTGCCAGCGGGAGCCACCCCTGCGCCTGGCGCAGGCGGCGCCGGGGGCGGATGGCAGGCAAAGGCAAGGCGGGCGTCCCACATAGGACCCATACCTGACCAGAGGACGCCGCGATCGCCCGATCGCGGCGCGATGAATCGCCCCGGGAGGCCGGGGCCATGACGACAGGACGTATTCCCGTGGCACATAGTCCGGCGAAAGCCGATTCCGCCCAGCCGATCGACCCAGCCCAGATGGAGGAGGAGGTCGCCTACCTGGCCAAGCGCCACCGCGTGACGCCGGCCATCATCCGCGAGATCATCCGCCGGTCCGGCGCCAGCGAGCGCAGCGCGATCGAGCGCGAGATCCAGAAGGGCAAGGCGCGGCGCTAGCCCGCGATCGCCCTGGGTGGACCACCCGGGGCGTGAATCGCCGGCTCAATCAGGCCCTGCCCCGGGGAGTTCGACCGATGACCGCCGAGGAGCTGAAAGCCTGGGCGCTGGCGAATGGCTGGCAGATGATCGCCGGCAAGCCCAGCCTCACCAAGCCGTCGCGGCCGACGGAAGCCATCGTCCGCATGGACCTGAAGGCGACGGTGGTGAACATCGAGGTGAAGAAGCCGGCCGGGAAGTGGGAGAAGGTCTCCGGCGCGGCCTATGCCAAGGTCGAGGCCGACGAGGAGACCGGGCTGCCGCGCGGCCTCGGGCTCGATACCATTCCCGGCTTCACCATGCTGATGCGGGAGAACCTGGATGCCAGGGTCTTCGCCGGCATGGGCGGCGGGCCGAAGCGGCGATAGGCCGCCGAAGACGAAGATCGGGGAGGACAGGGCGATGCCTCCCCAAGCCGCTGCATCGCCCGTCGTGGCCCCGGCACCCATCGCATGGCGGGTGCCGGCCGACGCAAACAGATGCGGGATCGGACGCAAGGCATTCAAGGGGAGAGAACCCTCTCCCCGGCCCTGCCTCATCCCACCCGGCAGGAATTCAGCGCTGGCGCGCCTTGCGGGCCGCGTAGCGGGCGTCGCGCGCCGCTTTCTGCTCGGCCGCCAGCGCCAGGGCACGGGCCTTCTTCTCGGCGTCGAGCTGGATCGCGCGCTCGCGCTGCTCGGCCTCGCTGCGGGCGGCATTCGCCGCCTCCTCGGCCTCGCGGGCCGCCTTGGCGCGGGCCTCGGCGGCCTCCGCCTCGGCACGGGCCTTGGCCTCGGCGGCCAGGCGGGCGGCCTCGGCCTCGCGCGCGGCCTTCCGTTCGGCGATGCGGGCGTCGCGCGCCTCGGCGATCGCCTTCTGCTGGGCCAGCTTTTCCTGGACCTTCGGGTCGTCCAGCCCGGGGCGGGCCTTGAAGCGTTCCAGGACGGCCTGCTTGGCCTTCGCCTGGGTGGTCAGCCGGTCATTGAAATTGTCGTACTTGCGAGCATTCATGCGTGCTTTCTAGAACAGGACCGGGGCGCGCGGCTAGCCCGCTCGGAAGCGGGCCAGCCATGCCGATGCCTCGGGGCCGGCCCGCGGACACCGCACGGGTCGCGGCGATTGCCGGTTGCTGCGCTGCGGCGCATACCGGGCCGATGCCGTCCCCCAACGCCGGCACGATGCCGGGTGCCGCGCCCGGATCGACCCGGCGCCTCATTCTCCTGCTCGGCCTCGCCTCCTTCGCCGGCGCGCTCAGCGTGCGCGCGACGGATCCCTTCGTGCCGACCATCGCCGCGGAATTCGCCACCTCGACCGACCGGGTGGCGCTGCTGGCGACCGCCTTCGCGGTGCCCTTCGCGCTGATCCAGCCGATCCTCGGGCCGGTGGGCGATGCGCTGGGCAAGCGGCGGATCATCCGGGCGGCGTTGCTGCTGCTCTCCTTCTTCGCGCTGCTGGCGCCGCTCTCGCCGGATCTCGGCACGCTGACGCTGCTGCGGGCGCTGACCGGGATCGCCGCCGGCGGCATCATGCCGCTGACCCTCGCCACGGTCGCCGATGCGGTGCCGATCGAGGACCGCCAGGTGGCGCTCAGCCGCGTCGTGGTCTTCGCCATCGCCGGGCAGATCGCCGGCGGCGCCCTGGCCGGCGTGCTGGCGCCCATCATGGGCTGGCGCGGGGTGCTGGGCTTGTGCGGCGGCGTCGCGCTGCTGGCGGCGATCCTGCTCTTCCTCATCCCCTTCGGCGGCCCGCCCGAGCCGCGCCGGCGGTTCGAGCCGGTGCAGGCGCTGCGGCGCTACCGGTTCATCCTCGGCCTGCCGGCGGCCCGCATCCTGTATCTCGCGGTCTTCCTCGAGGGCATTTTCGTCTTCGGCACCTTCCCCTACCTGGCGCCGGTGCTGCAGGCGCGTGGGCTCGGCAGCGGCGGCGGGGCGAGCCTGGAAGCGGGCCTGGCGGTGGCGGCCTTCGGCGCCGGCGGCTTCGTCTATGCCGCGATGGCGCGGCCGCTGCTGGCGCGGATCGGCCAGTCGCGCATGGTGCGGCTCGGCGGGGCGCTCGCGGCGGCGGCGCTGCTGGGCTTCGCCTTCGCGCCGCTGGCGACGGTCTTCATCGCCGCCGGGCTGCTGCTCGGTACCGGCTTCTACATGATCCACAACTCGATCCAGACCCGGGTGACCGAGGTGGCGCCCGAGGCGCGCGGCTCGGCCGTGGCGCTGCACGCCTTCCATTTCTTCGGCGGGCAGTCGCTGGGGCCGGTGCTGGTCGGGCTGGCGATCGGCGGCTTCGGCGCGCCGGCGGCCTTCGCCCTGGCCGCGGCCGGGATCCTGGCGCTGAGCGTGCGGCTGGGCCGGCGGTAGAATTGGAAACGGCCGGCCCGATTGCCCGGGGCCGGCCGCTTCGCGGTCGGGGTTGAGCGGTCAGGCTGCCTTCAGGTGCTGCAGCAGCTTCTCCGTGGCGCCCGCCTTGTCCGTGCGGTCGATGGCGGCGAGTTCGGCGGCCAGGCGGTCCATCGCCTGCTCGTAGATCTGCCGCTCGGAGAAGGACTGGTCCGGCTGGCCGGCATTGCGGTGAAGGTCGCGGACCACCTCGGCGATCGCCACCGGATCGCCGGAGTTGATCTTCGCCTCGTATTCCTGGGCGCGCCGGGACCACATGGTGCGCTTGATGCGAGCCCGGCCCTTCAGCGTGTCGAGGGCTTCCTTCATCGCCTCCTCCGAGGCGAGCTTGCGGAGGCCGGAGGAGGATGCTTTGCCGACCGGGACGCGCAGCGTCATCCGGTTCTCATCGAAGGTGACGACGATGACCTGCAAGGTATGACCCGCGGCGGACATCGATTCGATGCCCTGCACGGTCCCGACCCCATGGGTCGGGTAGACGACATGGTCGCCGGCTTTGAATTCCACGTGTTTCGACGGCTGTCTCGGAGGAGGTGAATGGGGCCCGTCGCGCCGGACCGTCATGCCATGGGCATGGACGGGCGGCACGGGAGCGGGGAGAGGGGCGGGTGCCTGCGCCTCGGCAAGGCCGGGGGAAGCGGGCTTCGCCGCCACCGGCGGGGCCGGGGGTGGCGAATTGGGGCTTGTCATGGCGGGGGCGGCGCGGCCGGCTTCGGCGCTGCGGCTGGCGGCGGCCTTCGGCGGCGGTGCCGCCATGGCCGGCTTCGCCGCGGGCTTCGCGGCCGGGGCGGCGGGCCTCGGCGGCGGGGCCTGCGCC
>NZ_SMSJ01000075.1 GCF_004355005.1 Dankookia rubra | reverse complement strand
GGCCGGAAAGGGGCGGCCTACCCGCCGCGCCGTCGTCCCCTTACGAGCCCACCCAGACCAAGCAGCAGCCCGCTCCCGCCCAGCAGGCAGGCTTTTCAGCAGCCTGCTAGGCCTCGACGCGGCATGAGGCGTCATTTTTGGATTGTATTCGCAGTAATATCCAAGGTTGCTGGTGATCAGCAGGTATCGAGCGGCGGGCAACGTGGCAGAACGGATTGCGTTGCTGAAAGCCAATCCCGGCAGGTCCGCTTACGGCTTCTCTGACAGGGACACGACCCCGCACCTCTCGCGCGAATCGCTGAGCAAACGACAGGCAGGCATTCTGCATGCCTCATGACGCGGCCACGTACCGGCATTGCGCGACTTGATTACTAGGACGTGTGTCGCTGATTATGGACAACTCTCCTGGCCTGTCGCCAAGGACACATGACGGCAGCATTCGGGTGCCTGCTGCCATTGACCAGCCATACACGCAGGCGGCGCCGGACCTGCCAACCGTGACGGTATTCCTGCCGAACTTCGAGATGATCCCTGAGGGCGCAATTTATGGTCCTGCTGTACCACCAGAAGTATTAGTCCTACGGCTCTCCGTGGGCACGAAACAGGCACTGGCGAACCCGAGCTAATTCATGGCTTCGAGGAACCTGGAGCGGCAATCTGGCGGATCGTACCGAAACATATTGATGCCGGCAGGGCGCCAAAGAAGGCGCAGTTCGCGCAAGCGGTCCGCGCGAGTGGCTCGTAAAGGAATCAAGGCCCGAACCTTCGACCTAGCAGGTGTTCATCGTGAACGGCTTGCCAATGGGCCGAAGCTCGACTGCTTGAAATCAGGTCCGGCGCACGGCTCGGCTACGCGGCAGCCCCCTTCCGGGGCAGCCAAATCGCAAGCGTTTCTCGAGGGTGTACGGCGGCTGCATCGATCCCAATTCTGCGAGCCGGCAGGGCAAGCCGGCAGAGCGCGTGAGGATAGATTTATGCGGTTCATATGCGACGCTGCGGGCGGACAGACCTGGTTTCAGATAGAAACCGAAGCGGAAGCCGCCCAGGAATCCGAACTTATGCGGCACGCCGTCGAGAAGCATTTTCGCCGCGCGTACGAGACGGCGTCTCAGTCCTACAACCCTGTCGGGGTACCCTACATCGAACAGGAGATCCGGCGGGCGACCCATATTCAACGGGCGATGCCGATGTTCCTGACCCTGAGGGATGACGAAGGACGTCCGCTGGTCACTGCCATGCTCCCGCCGGCAAAGCAGACCGATTTGACATCCCGCCCCGTCATCGTTGGTCAGGTCAACAGCGATCCCTATCCCGAGCATGGCAATGCCATCGACGCCCTCGCCAGGCACTTCGGCATCAGGCTGGACAGGGCACGTTGCTTTCCCTACCACCAAGCCTGACGGTGAATATGCCATTTGTTGGCCGAGTGTCTCGACAGGCGCGTTTCGCAGGGACCGCGCATTTCGTTTTGCCGTTGCTCCGGCTGCGGCGCTAGAATCGCGCAGGCGCCCTGCAGCGCTAGGGAGAACGCCATGACCAATATCCCGACCGGGCGCAGGGCGCTGCTCGGCACTGCTGGCACTCTGCTCGTCGCACCGGTCCTGATGCGGCAGGCCGCGGCGCAGTCCGTGCCTTTCTCGGCCGGCACCGAGAAGCCGAAACTGCATGCCCCGCCCAACGCCACCGACTGTCACTTCCACATTTACAGCGACAAGTATCCGCCCGCACCCGGCGGCCTGCCGGCGCCAAACGCCTCGCCGACCGATTACCGAAAGCTGCAGGCGCGCATCGGCACCACGCGTGGCGTGATCGTGCAGCCCTCGCTCTATGGCACCAACAATGCGCCGACGCTTGAAGGCTTGCGTGAGCTCGGGCCGAATTTCCGCGCGGTCGCGGTGGTGAACGACAAGGTGGAGGATGCCGAGCTGAAGCGCCTGCATGAGGCGGGTGTGCGTGGCATCCGCTTCAACTTGGCACAGGCGGGGGCGACGACGCCTGAGATGATGGAGCCTTTGGCGCACCGCATCAAACCGATGGGCTGGCATATCCAGATCAACGCGCCTGCGGCGAAAATCGTCGAGTTGCGCGAGTTGTTCCAGCGCGTCGACGCCACCTTGGTCTTTGATCACTTAGCGCATGTGCCGCATCCGGAAGGCATGAACCACCCGCTTTTCGGCCAAATGAAGTCGCTGTTGGAGAAGGGCAGTACCTGGGTGAAGCTCTCGGGCGCCTATGCTGACACGAAGTCCGGCCCACCGGCCTATGCCGATAGTAGCGCGATAGCCAAGGCTTACGCACAGCTCCGCCCGGACCGCATGGTCTGGGGAAGCGATTGGCCACATCCGACCGAGAAGCCCGACAACAAGCCGGACGACGCCGTACTCTTCGACTTGCTGCAAACCTGGGTACCAGACGTCCATCGCCGCCACGAGGTGCTGGTCGACAACCCAGCGCGGCTCTACGACTTCCGGCGTACCTGACGCCTAAGCCCTGCCGCTCATTCCGGGAAAACGCCAAGGCGGTGGCCGCCCACCTCCCCTTCCGCAAGATCTGGTAGGCGGAACCTGAATGGCCGCTCGACGCCCGCCTTGGAACCAAACCGGGTAGGTTTTCGGCGAGTGAGCGGCGTCGCTCCGCAGCGGTCGAAGGATGTCTGACGCCGGTCAAGGCCGCCGATGTGGAGACCCCCGCCCCACCAGCCCCGGGGAAACATTTGTCATGACGGTGGTCGCTTTGAGCGCGGCCGGCGGTGAGCTGGTTGAAATCGCGCAGCGGGACCAAGGCTTCTCAGCCTCCGCCCATCGATGTTCAGTCCCGAAAAACGGGATGCGGCGACGGATTGCATTCTTTCTGCATCCTGGCGCAAGCTTTCGAACCGCCGAGGCGTGGCCGAACACGCCCAACCAAGGGGGAGAAACGTCATGGACGATACCGCAGCGCGTGACACCGGCCGGCGCGGCCTGCTGCAGGCGGCCGCGACCGTCCCCCTGCTCGGCGGCATCGGCATCGCACCTGCGGCACTTGCGGCGGAGATGGGGCGCTCCGCCAAGCCGCTGCGCGCCGCCTTCTCCAACGCCGGCCTGCAGGCCACTTGGTGCGCCCAGGGCAAGTCCGCGGCGGAGTACTGGGGCAAGCTATTCAACGTCGACGTTACCTGGTTCGACGGCGAGCTGAACGCCACCCGTCAGCGCGGCGCGATCGACAACATGGCGTCGCAGCGCTGGGACTTCGTCGCCATCCAGGCCTTCGGCATTGGCACCCTGGCGGCGCCCGTGCGGAAGATGATCGATGCCGGCATCCCGGTGATCGACCTGGACACACTGATCGCACCGCTGGACCAGCTCAATGTCCACAGCTTTCTGGCGCCGGACAACGAGTTCATGGGCGCCTCGGTGACGGAGGCGCTGATGCAGGCGATCCGCGGCGAGGGCACCATCATCATGACCCAGGGCGCGCTCGGCCATACCGGGGCGCAGGGCCGCGCGCGCGGCTTCGAATCCGTGGTGAAGCGCTACCCGAAGGTGGAGGTGCTGGACACCACGCCGGGCGACTGGGACGTGACCAAGGTGGCCCGCATCTGGGACACCCACCTGACCAAGTACCCGAAGATCAGCGCCGCTTACTTCCATAACGACGACATGGCGCTGGCGGCCTACAACGTCATGCGCGCCAAGGGCCGCACCGACATCAAGATCGGCGGGTGTGATGCCATGCCGCCGGCACTGCAGGCGGTGCTGGACGGGCGGATGCACGCGACGGTGCGCAATCCCTCCTGCCGGATCCATGGCGGCGCCATCATGGCCGGCGTCGCCGCCGTCGTGGCTGGCGAGAAGACCGGCGAGGGCGGCATTCCGAAGCACGTCATCACCGACGGCCCGGTGGTGACCAAGGACAATGCGCACGGCATGGCCTGGATGCAGAAGCAGTTCCTGATCTAGCCCCGGACATGCAGGCCGAGGGGCCGCCGCTGCTGGAATTGCGCGGCGTCACCAAGCGCTTCGCCGGTGTCACCGCCCTCTCTGACATCGACTTCACCCTCCGCACCGGGGAGCTGCACGGGCTGGTGGGGGAGAATGGCGCCGGCAAGAGCACGCTGATGAAGATCATCGCTGGCATGCATCCGGAATACGAGGGCGAGATGCGCCTGGCAGGCCGTCCCGTGCGCTTCCGCTCCCCGCGCGATGCGCGCGATGCCGGCATCGGCATGGTGCACCAGGAGCTCTCGATCGTGCCGGAGCTCTCGGTCGCGGAGAACGTGCTGCTCGGCGCCCAGCCAGTGAACCGGCTCGGTCTCGTCTCCTGGGGCGCGATGCAGCGGCAGGCGCGGGTACAGCTTGCCGCCCTCGGGATCGCAGTGGATCCGACGGTGCCGGCCGGATCCCTGCCGCTCGGCCTGCAGCAGATGGTCGAGCTGGCACGCGTGGTGCTCTCGGGCGTCCGAATCCTGATCCTCGACGAGCCGACCTCGGCGCTCTCGCCGCCCGAGGTAGAGCGGCTTTTTGCCCTGCTCGACCGCCTGCGCACGAGCGGAACCGGCGTGGTCTTCATCTCGCACTTCCTCGATGACATCCTGCGCGTCTCGGACACGGTCACGGTCTTCCGCAACGGCCGCCGGATCGCCACCGCGGCGGCGGCGAAGACCGGCAAGCCCTGGCTGATCGAGCACATGATCGGCGCCGGGCACGAGCGGCTGGAGGAGAGCTACACCGCGGAACTGGCCCTGCCGCCCCGCCCCGCCGCGCCGGCGGTGCTGGAGGCGTGCGGGCTCGGCGTCGCCGGGCTGTTCGACGATGTCTCTTTCCGCATTCATGCTGGCGAAGTTCTGGGACTCTACGGCTTCATGGGCTCCGGCCAGCTCGAGCTGGCGCGCGCGCTATCCGGCAAGCTGCCGCTCGAGCGCGGCACGGTGCGGGTGGACGGCACCCCGGCGCGGCTGCGCGGCGGCACGCCGGCGGCGAAGCGGGCCGGCATCGCCTTCGTGCCCGAAAGCCGCCGCGCCATGCTCTTCGCTCCGGAGCCGGTCACCCGCAACGTCACCATCGCCTTGCTGGAGCGCATCCACCGGATCCTGCTGCGCCCGGCGGCCGAGCGCCGCATCGCCGAGGCGCAGGTGCGCGAGCTCGGCATACGCCCGGCTCGGGTGGACCTGCCGGTCGGCGCGCTCTCGGGCGGCAACCAGCAGAAGGTCGCGCTGGCCCGCTGGCTCGCGCACCTGCCGCGCGTGCTGCTGCTGAGCGAGCCGACCCGCGGCATGGATGTCGGCGCCAAGGATGACGTGGTGCGGATCGTCCGCGGGTTGCAGGCGCAGGGGATCGCCATCCTCGTCACCTCGTCCGAGCCGGAGACGGTGCTCTCGCTCGCCGACCGGATCCTGGTGATGCGGCGCGGCCGGGTGGCCCGGGAATTCGCGGACGAACCGGTCGGCAAGGACCGGCTATTGGCCGCGGCATGAAGGATGGGGCGTGAAGGAGAGCGCATGTCGACGCCCGTGACCACTGTCATGCCGGACCGCGATCCGCTGTGGTCGCGGCTGCGCGCCCAGCTGCGCAATCTGGCGCCATTCGCCACGCTGATCGCGCTGGTGGCGCTGTTCAGCAGCCTCAGCCCGTCCTTCGCCACCTGGGGCAATCTGGCGAACATCCTGCAGCAGGTTTCCATCACCGCGATCATCGCGGTGGGACTGACCTTTGTCATCCTCTGCGCCGAGATCGACCTCAGCGTCGCCAGCGTGGCGAATGCCACCGGTATCCTGCTCGCCTTCCTCACGGTGCAGGACGCCAGCGTCAACATCGCCAACCTCCCCCTGCCTGGCGGCCTCTCTATCCCGCTGGCGCTCGCAGGATGCCTTATGCTGGGCGCGGTCACCGCCTTCGGCGTGACCCGCATCGGCATCCCCTCCTTCATCATGACGCTGGCGATGCTGCAGATCGGCAACGGCATCGGCGCCCTGCTGGTGCGCGGGCAGATCGCCTATACGGTGCCGGATCTGGTAACGACGCTCGGCAGCGGCTCCATCGGGCCGGTACCCTGGATCGTGGTGGTGGCCAGCACCGTGCTGCTGACCGGCCACCTCGTGCTGACCTACACCCGCTTCGGTCGCTACGTGTACATGGTCGGCGGCAATCGCGAGGCGGCCGAGCATTCCGGCGTCGGTGTCCGGGCCATCATCGGCGCGGCCATGCTGATTTCGGCGGCCTGCTCCGGCCTTGCCGGCATGCTGGGCGTCGCCTATTTCGGCAGCGCGCAGCAGAACCAGTTCGACAATTACCTGCTCGACGCGATCTCCGCCGTTGTGGTCGGCGGCACCAGCCTGTTCGGCGGCCAGGGCGGCATCGGCAACACCATCATCGGCCTGCTGGTGCTGGGCGTGCTGAACAACGGGCTCGATCATGTCCGCATGGACAGCTTCCTGAAGATCCTGATCCGCGGCCTCGTGCTGCTGCTCGCCCTGGTCATCAACGTCTATGCCCAGCGGCTGCGCAGCCATGCGCGCGCGGCGGGATGAGGCGGCCTACTCCGCGGCCGCCGCCTTCGCCCCGGCCGGGACCCCGGCCCGCGCCACCCGGCGCCGCGCCAGGGTCTGGTCGGCCAGAACGCCCAGCAGGATCACGCCGCCCATCACCGCGAAGTTGAGCGAGGAGGGAATGCCCAGGATGTTCACCAGGTTCTGCAGCACCTGCAGCAGCACCGTGCCGAGCACGATGCCGGGCACCGTGCCCTCCCCACCGCGCAAGGAGCAACCGCCCAGCACCGCCGCGGCGATCGCGTAGAGCTCGTAGAAATTGCCGAAGGAGGAGGGCGAGACCGAACTGGTGTAGAAGACCAGCAGGATGGTGGCGATGCCGGCCAGCAGCCCGCCCGCGACATAGGCGCCTGCCACCACCACGCCGGTGCGGATGCCGGCATAGCGCGTCGCTTCCTCGTTGCGGCCGACGGCGTATAGATAGCGACCGAAGACCGAGCGGTGCAGCACCACCCCGACCACCAGCGCCACGACCAGCAGCGCGAGGAAGCTGTGCGGCACGCCGAGGCTGCGGCCGCCGGCCAGCCAAGCGACCGTGTCGAGCCCCTCGGCGAAGCCAAGGCTGATGGTGGAATCGCCGGTGTAGTAGCGCGCCGCGCCCCGGTAGATCAGCAGCCCGCAGAGCGTGACGACAAAGGACTGCAGCCCGAGCCGCGCGACCAGCAGGCCATGCGCCAGCCCCATCAGCAGCCCGCCCGCCAGCACCACCAGCATGGCCAGCGGCCAGGCGACCTCGCGGTTGGCGATGAGGTCGAGGAACACCACGCCGAGCAGTGCCAGCATGGAACCCACCGCCAGGTCGATGCCGCCAGTGATGATGATCAGGCCCTGGCCGATCGAGAAGATGCCGAACAGGCCGATCAGGTTGGCCATGTTCATCAGGTTGACCGCCGAGAGAAATTGCGGGTTCAGCGCCGAGGTGACGCCGGCGATGACGACGATCAGCCCGAGCAGGCCGAGTTCCTTGCGCCCCATCACACCGCCTCCGCCGCGGCCTGGCCGGCCAGGCTCTCCTCCGGCCTTTGGCCGGTCGCCAGCCGCAGGATGGCGGCCTCGCTCATCGCGGCCCGGTCCAGGATGCCGGCGATCCGTCCCTCATGCATCACCGCGACGCGGTCGCTCACGCCGATCACCTCCTCCATGTCGCTGCTGATCATCAGCACGGCGACGCCGCGGTCGGCGAGGCCCCGCATCAGCGCGTAGATCTCGCCCTTGGCGCCGACATCGACGCCGCGCGTCGGCTCGTCCAGCAGGATCGCGCGCGGCCGCATGGCGAGCCAGCGCGCCAGCGCGACCTTCTGCTGGTTGCCGCCCGAGAGCGTGCCGACGCCGATGGTGACCGCGGGCGCGCGGATGCCGAGAGCGCGGCGCTGCGCCTCGGCGGTGCGCGCCTCCGCCGCCCCGTGCAGCAGCCCGGCGCGCGCGTGGCGCGGCAGGTCGGGCAGGGTCACGTTCTCCGCGATCGTCATGTCGAGCAGGATGCCCGAGCGCTTGCGGTCCTCCGGCACCAGGTAGATCCCCCGCGCGATCGCCTCGCGCGGGCTGCGCGGCGTGACCGATTCGCCATTCAGCCGGACCTCCCCGGCCAGCGCCGGCTCGATCCCGAACAGGGCGCGGGCGAGCGAGGTGCGGCCGGCGCCGACCAGCCCGGCGAGCCCGAGGATCTCGCCGGGCCGCACGGCGAGCTCCGCGGCGCGGTCTGGGAAGGCCTGCGTCACCAGCCCGGCTGCGGCCAGCCCGCCCGGCCGCAGCGGCGCGGCGGGCGGGACGTGCAGAGACTTCAGGTCGCGCCCGATCATCAGCCGGGTCATCGCCGCATGGGTGATCTCCTGCCGCGCCAGATCGCCGGCGACGCGGCCGTCCCGCAAACAGGTGACGCGGTCCGCACAGGCGGTGATCTCGCCGAGCCGGTGGGTGATGTAGATGATCCCCGTACCGGAGGCGCGCAGCGCGGCGACGGCAGCCAGCAACCGGTCGGTCTCGGACAGGGTCAGGCTGCTGGTCGGCTCGTCCAGGATGATGATGCGCGCCGCCATCGACAGGGCGCGGGCGATCTCGACCAGCTGGCGCTGGGCGATGGACAGCGCGGCGAGCGGCGCATCGGGGCCGAAATCGGCGCCGAGCCGCGCCAGCAGCGGCGCGGCGCGGGCGCGGCAGGCGGCGCGGTCCACCAGCCGCAACAGGCCACCTCGCACCGGCTCCCGCCCGATCAGGATGTTGGCGGCGACGTCGAGGTTGTCGAAGACCGAGAGTTCCTGGTGGACGAAGGCGATGCCCTGCGCCCCGGCCTCGGCGACGGTCAAATAGCGGTGGTCGCGCCCGTGCAGGCGAATGCGGCCAGCATCCGGCCGCACCACGCCGCCCAGCACCTTCATCAGCGTGCTCTTGCCCGCGCCGTTCTCGCCGACCAGGCCCAGCACCTCTCCCGGCGCGAGGTGCAGCGATACGTCGTCGAGGGCGAGGACGCCCGGATAGGCCTTGCGGATCTTCTCGAGCGCGAGCAGCGGCGTGCCCGGGCCATGTTCCACGGCGTGCCGGCCTCAGCTGCCTCGCAGGAGTTGCCGCATGTAGGACTGGAATTCGCCCACATTAGTCTTGTCGATGATCTTGGTATCCACGATGACCTGCTTGTTGCCGGGGATCCAGCCGCGGTCGTTGCTCAGCACCCGGACCAAGCCCTTCATGGACTGATAGCCGAACTCGTAGGGTTGCTGCACGACAGTCGAATGGATGGTGCCGTCGGCGACGCCGCGCAGCGTCAACGCATCCTCATCGAACCCGACCACCTTCACTTGGCCCTGCCGCCCGGCCTCTCGCACCGCTTGGTAGATCTGCGGCGTGTTGTAGGCCCAGAGGCCAACCATCATGCCAAGATTGCGCTCGCGCGCCAGCGCGTCCTCGGCATTGCGGCGGGCGCGTGCAAAGTCGCTCTCGTCGGTACGCACATCGGCAATCTCGATGTTGCCGCCCTGCAGCGCCTCGCGGATGCCTTGCACCCGCTCCCGCGCGTTGTCGGCATCCATGGTGCCGACGAAGAGCATGGCGCGGCCGCCACCGGGCATCGCCTGCTTCATCTGCTCGCCCGCCTTGCGCCCGGCGGCGACGTTATCGGTGCCGATATAGACCATACGGTTACTCGCCGGCGCGTCGCTGTCGGTGGTGAAGAGCACCGACTGCGCGGCGACGCGGTTCAGCACCTCGGTCTGGCTGGCCGGGTTGATGGCGGAGATGGCGATGCCCGCGACCTTGCGCGCCAGCAGCTCGTCCAGGATACGCCGCTGTTCCGCGGCGCTGGCCTGCGCGGGGATGATCATCTCCATATCGAATTCGGGATGTTCGCGGTTTGCCTTCTCGATCCCGCGCCGGGCGATGGTCCAGAAATCGGCGGAAACGTTGACCACGAAGGCGAGGCTTCGCTTCGGCTGCGCCCGCACGGCGGCGGGCGCGGCCAGGCCGAGCGCCATGCCGCCACCCACGAGGCTCGAGAAGTCGCGTCTTTTCATGCTGTCCTCCCCACCATGGCGGACGCCAAGGTGTCTTGCCGTTGCTCAACCGGAGCGGAGTCAGGGTTCAAAGGAACAGGGTAGAGGCTGTTGGGGATCAAGCGCCAGAGCAGTCTGACGCAGCGAGAAGTCCCTGGTTTCGGGAGGCTGCTGGCGCGCCACAGCGCGCACCCATCCTCACCTGCTGTTGCTTGATGCCGGTTGAGCCCGACCTTGTAACCTGTTTGACCATGGCTGGAGAGCTTTGCCGGAGTTGTAGGCTGGAAGGACATGGTGGAAGTCAGTGATCTCGACGGTGTCTTCCGCGGCCTTCTGGCCTTGTTCCAGGTTGCGGGTCAGGCGTCGGCAACGCTTGGCTTGGGTGCCGAGAGCCGGCTCGATGCGGCGGCGTCCCGAAGCGGGTGATCAGATGGCCCGTGACGAAGCTCGGTGCCTACATGGCCAGGACATGCCATTTCAGGCCGAGATTGACCGCGTCCTGCAGCAGGACGCAGAGCCGCATCTCCAGCAGTGCCGCCATCATGAGGGAGTTCATGATGGGGTAGAAGACGACGCCGCAGATCACCGCCGTGATGAAACGCGGCTTGCGCAGGACGACACAGATCGGGCTGCCGCCCGCCTTCTCCGCGAAAGTCGGCTCTGGCAGCCCGAGCCCGTCTAGGACCAGGGCGCAGCGAAGACGTGGGGCCGCCAATGATGCATGGTGTGGGTGACGAGTTGCGGCTCGATCATTCCGGGAAAGACTCCACCCACCATCACTGCGAAAGACGCGCGCGGCCGGCGGTCGGAGGGCACGCTGTTCGCCACGGCGAACCGGAAGGAGAGCACGACCGCCGCATAGACCGCGCCGAAGAAGGCCGCCACGTAGAAGAGTCAAAACCTGTCCATCAGCACGGCGACGGTCGAGAATAACCGGGTGAGCAAGTCACAGCCGGGCGGCCAGAAAAGCGGCGTGCCGGCCCCAGCCCCGCGCGATGGCACCGACCGGCAGGGCGCAGGCAACCATGCCGACGAAGAAGATGGAGGCCGGCAGCGTCATCAACGCCCTATGGGGCGTCAATTATGTTCCCGACCACTATACCGGCCGCGTAGACGAACGTGGCATTGTCTCTCGCCCGCACATGCGCGATGGCGGGCGGGCGACACTGCCGGACCCATGGCGCGCCAGCTCGACCGCCGGAAGGTGGTCCGGAGCGGCTGTGGCGCTGGACATTAGGGCGCTCCTCAGGCGGCGAGCTTTGAGCGCCAGGCGTCGTCACGCGGCGAGAAGCGGCGATGCAGGCGGCGGTCGAGCAGGTCGCGGGCCTTGGCTGCCTGGCCGCTCCGCATCAGGGCGACCAGCAGCATGGCCTCCACGATCTCGCGCTGGGCACGGCTGCCACCGATGCGCACGGCCTCGTCCGCCGGCGAATCCAGGAGGCGGGCGCATTTGTCAAAGTTCTCTTCTGCGAAAGCGAGGGCAGCGCGACAGACGGCGGGTACCACGGAGCCGGCGGTCAGGGTCCCGGCCTCCACGACGGCGGTGAGCGCGGCAGCGCACGCCTCCACCGCCGGGCGGTCGGCGGTCGCGGCGGCGAGCATGGCCTTGTGAACATTGGCGAAGGCGAAGCCGGCCTTCGGGAACAGCGGCTCGGCATAGGCCGCCGTCGCCTTCCAAAGCCCCGCCGGTACCGCATGGCCGTAGAGGTGCAGCCGCCACAGAAGGGAGACCGTATCGGAGACGATGTTGATCGGCAACCCGATGTTAGCGACCCGCAGTTGATTGGGACATTGCCGGTAATGTTGCGGTCCGCTAGGTCCGGGGCCGACCTGATGCTGTCGTCGCGGAGGATCTTCACCGGCCCGCCTCGGCGATGGCAGGCACCGACCAGCCCGGCGCTGCGCAGAAAGCGCTTGATGTGTTTGCAGCCGTGTCGCGCCCCAGGCGCGGCGTTCGGCATGCACCCGCGGCGCACCGCAGGTCTGGCACGAGGTGACGTGCGCTGTCCGGATCCGGCGCAGCGATGCCGCATCCGTGTCGGTGCGGGCTGATGGGACCGGTTTAGCTGTGCGTTGTAGCCGGCCCGCGAGACGCCAAGCAGGCGGGCCATCCGCGCAATCGGGAAGGTAGCCTGGTCCGCCTTCATGAACTCGAAGACTCGGACGGGATCGTCCCAGTTTCTTGGGCAAGCCAAACCGCGGCTCGAGATTGAATGATGCGCTCCTGTCGCAATTGCTTGTTTCACGTCACACCCGGGCGAGTTCCGCGCGCTCCACCGCGTTCAGCGCAGCCCCGACACGGTCGGGTTCCGCCTCACACCGGCCTTGCTGCAGGTCAGCAGTGGCGACCCAGTTCCGAATGGTCTGGGCGGAGGGTTCGAACTCGCGGGCAAACCGATTGCCACGGCATGCTCGCGCGACGGTTGCACCGCAGACAGGACGGTGCCTACGGGGAGCCTGGACATCACCCTGGCATTCTGCTGGCCCCATCTGCGCCGGCAGTGCATCGAACGGGCCACGGCCAAGGCCGCGCCGACCGCAGCCGAAACGCTGAAGAGAATTGTCTCCATCTCCGCGATAGAGGCGGAGGTGCGCGGCAAGCCGCCAGTCCTCCACCGCGCCACTCGCTGCGAGAGGAGCCGCTTCATCGCCGAAAACCTGTTTGCCTGGCGCTCGGCGAAGTTCGCGTGCTTACCTGGCAGCAGTTCGACCACCGAGGCGATCCGCTATGCGCTGAACCACCAAGCTGGTTTGATTCGGCTCTGCGAGTACGGCAGTATAGAGTTCGATACCAATGCCGTTGAGCGCGCCGTCCACCCGATCTGCCGCAACCGGAAGAATGCGCTATTCGCCTCCGGTGACGATGACGGGGCACGATGAGCAGCCGCGGCCTCGCCGGTGGAGACGTGCAAGCTGAACAACGTCGACCTGCAGCGATATTTCGAAGGCGCCTTGAGCCGCCTCGTCAACGGGCGGCCGGACAGCCGCATCGACGAGCTCTTGCCAGGGCACTGAGCCAACGGTGAACAGCGCACCGTCAAGCGTAAGCAGGATAGGTCCTTGGGCCTCGCCTACTGTTCACAGGCAACCCAGGTCAGCTCGAAATATGCTCAAGTCGTGCTAAAGGCGATAGAGTCCCACAGCATTGTCACGGAAGATGAGGTGTTTCTCCGCCTCATTCAGCGGGCAGGGGAAAGCATAGCGCGGGTCGTCGAAATCCCAGTGCGGATAGTCGGTGGCGAACACGACCTTGTCCCAACCAATCCAGTCGATAATGCGGCGCAGGTGTGCCGGATTCTCCGGCTCCTCCATCGGCTGGGTTGATACCCAGAGGTTCTGCCGCATGTACTCAGAGGGCTTGCGGGGCAAATGCGGCACCTCGCTGCGCATCTTGTCGAAATGCGCGTCGAGGCGCCAGGCGAGCGTCGGGAGCCAGGCGAAGCCGCCCTCGATCATGATGATCTTCAACGTAGGGAAACGCTCGAAAACGCCCTCCAGGATCATGCTCGTCACCTGGCATTGCATGGAGTGGATCAGCCCGTGATGGTCCTCGATGTAGAAGGACGGCCAGCCTGACGCGCTCGGCGCATGCCCGGCTTCGCCACCGATATGCATCCCGATCGGCAGGTCGTGTGCGATCGCTGCCTCGAAAATCGGCCAGTAGCGCTGCCGGCCGAGCGGCTCCGTGCTGCGGGAGGTAAGCTGGATCTGAGCGAAGCGTCTGTCGGATACGCGCTTCTCGATCTCAGCAACAGCGGCACTCGCGTCCTCGAAGGGAATCAGGATCGAAGCGCGCAGCCGCGATTCCCTTGCCGCGAACACTTCGATTTGCCAGTCGTTGATGGCGCTGCAGAGTGCCGTGGCCAGTCCTGCATTGCGCACGAGGTTGGAGGGCATCAGCGGCTCGAGGATGCCGAGCTCGATGTCGTAAAGGTCGAGCAGTTGTTCGCGCATGAAGTCGAGGTCAGAGCCGGGTGGGCCGCCGTTGGGCGGCCAGGAGTCCCGCCGCGATAGCATGGGTTGGAAACGCGGATAAGTGTTGCGCTTGCTATAGGGACCGCGGGCGAGCTTGCCGTATTCGCGGATGTGCTGGCGCCAGCGCGACGACAGAAACGGATCAAGGTCGCTCTCCGATCGCAGCGTCGGATGGATATCGCTGTCGATGATGCGCAGCTTCGACGGTTGCGACACAGGCGAGGTGCGTTCGAGGATTTCGCTCATGCGACAGTCTCCTTCAGGCGCGGATAGGCACTCATCGGGTTGTCAAACATAGCTTTCCTGAGCAGATCGGGCGGGAAGCCGATCGGTACTGCATCCGTCGCGTCGAACTGCCAATGCGGATAGTCGGTCGCAAAGAGTAGCATGTCGTCGCTCCCGATCATGTCGCACATCTCGGCAACCACCTGAGGATCCGGCGGGGCGTCGAAGGGCTGCATCGTCAGGCGAACGTGATCGCGAATGATGTCGGGCGGCGGCCGGTCGACCCAAGGCACCTCGGCGCGCACGCCGCGCCAGGTCTTACGGTGCCGCCAGAGAAAGCCCGGCAGCCAGGTTACGCCGCTTTCCAGCAAAACGATCCGCAATTCGGGAAACCGGACGAAAATGCCCTCGGTGACCAACGACAGCAACTGGTCCTCGAAAACCTGCGATTGGCTGACATAGTCGTGCAGGTAGTGCGACGGCCATCCGTTCGAGGTCGGTGCGTACCGGAACATCGACCCCGCGTGAATCCCGACCGGCAGGCCATGCTTCACCGCAGTCTGCCAGATCGGCCAGTAGTAGCTCTTGCCATAGAGCAGCTCGGCCGCGGCGGGCAGCAGGATCTGAACGAATCTATGGTCGCCTGCCAGCCGTTCGATCTCCTCGACCGCCAAATGCGGCGCCTGCGCGGGCACGACGATGGATGCGCGAAGGCGTGGATCGCGCGACAGCCATTGGTCGCGCATCCAATCGTTGATGGCCGAGCAGATCGCGGCTCCCATGCTCTCGCTGACCGCCACCGCACCGCCGTACAGGGGATTGCAGATGGCAAAGCGGGTGCCGAAGGCGTCCAGTGCCTGGGACTGCAACAGTGTGAAGTCGGTCCCCGGCTTGCCCTGCGTTGGCCGCCAGTCGTCACGACAGGTGATCGGTGCTGCGGTGGGGTAACTCGCCAAATCGAAATCATCGGCGCCCCGGCTGACGAAGGCGTCCTGCCAATGGTCGTTCATGTAGGGCAGCAGGGTCCTGATGCCCGGTACGCCCGGATGGATGTCGCAATCGATCGCACCCGCGGTGATCGCGTTCATCGGCCGACCCCCGCGCGGCGAAGCGTCCGGCGCCAGTCTGCCGCGACCTCGTCTAGCGCCTGCTGTGCCGTCCTCTCGCCAATCAGACACTGCGAGATCGCCGGGCGAAGCGTCAGCTCCAGGCTGTCGAAGACTGGATGTGACGGGGTTGGGACGCCGGTCTCGATCGCCTTGGCGGCGACCGGCGACCAACCGTACTTTGCCGCCATGTCCGAGTCACGCAGCACGGAGCCACGCGGCGGCGCATTCCCTCGCTCCATGGAGCGGCGTTGCCAGCGCTGGCTGCAGGCCATGCGGATGAACTCGATCGACCAATCGGGGTTCTTCGCGTAACGCGGCACCGACAGGAAATGCCCGTCGATCCAGGTACGGCTCTGTTCGATGTCTGTATGGCCGGGCACGATCGCCCAGGCCCAATTGCCAGCGGTCTTCGAGACGGTGGGGTCGTTGATCAGCGAGCCATAGGGGGCGAAGGTCTGGGCCATGGCATAACGGTCGCGTTGACCGCCGCCGATGATCTCGTCGTATTCCCAGGTCGTCGCCTCCGGCACAACTACCTTGTGCTTCGCCATCATCTCGGCATAGAAGCGCAGCGCCTCCACCGCCTTCGTCTGGTTGATGAAGACCTCACCCGTCTTGAAATCGACCAGTTGCCCGCCTGCGGAGTACAGCCAGGATGCGAAGCTGGTATAGGTGCCAGAGCCCTGCTTGCCCATAATACCGACGGCGTATCGGTCTGGCGGCCCGTTGACCTTCTGCGCGACTTCGAGGAACTCGGCAAAGGTCTGCGGCGGCTGGCTGACGCCGGCCCGCTCGAAAATCGGCCTTTGGTAGTGCAGGATGCCGGTGGTGATGCGGTAAGGGATGCCGATCAACCGGCCATCATAGGCTGCGGCCTTCTTGGTGCCGGCCAGGAAGTCGTCCCAGTTGAATTGCGGGTCGCGTTGCTGGATCTTCGCCAGAACCTCCTCGTGGTCCACCAGATGCGGCGCCATCCAGCCCCCCATCTGCGGCGACCATTGCGCGATGTCGACGCCGGTAGAGCGCGCACCCATCTCCGCCTTCAGCCGGGTGCGCCAGGCATCCGTCGGCAACAGGGTGAACTCAATCCGGATTCCGGTCTCCTTCTCGAAGGCCGGGGCGACCTCCTCGACCAGGGCGCGTTTCCAGCCGCCCTGGTTGTCGCCGATATAAACCAGCTTCTCGGGCTTCCCCTGGGCCCGGAGCCGCGGCGTCGCCAGCAGGCTGGTCGCCAGGGTGCCGGACAGTGCGGCGCGGCGGGACATGCGGATCATGGATGGCCTCCCCTTGTCGTTGTCTCAGCCCTTCACGGCACCGGAGGACAGCCCGGCCACCAGGTGCCGCTGCGCGGCGAAGGAGAACAGCAGCACCGGCAGGATCACCAACACGCCAGAGGCCGTCATCGGCCCCCAATCGACGCCGCTGTCGCCACCGGTGAAGCCGGCCATCAGCACCGGCAAGGTCTGCGTTGCGTTGTTGGTCAGCACCGCCGCGAACAGGAAATCGTTCCAGGCGAGTTGCAGGCACAGGATTGCCGAAGCCACCATGCCGGGTCGCGCCAGGGGCAGCACCACGCGCCAGAAGGCGACATAGCGCGTCGCGCCGTCGATCCAGGCGCTCTCCTCCAACTCGATCGGCAGATCTTCGAAGAAGCCACGCATGATCCAGACGACCAGCGGCAGGCTGAAGGTGGTGTAGGCCAGCACCACCGACAGGTGAGTCGTGGTCAGACCGATGGCGCTGAAAAGTACATACATCGGCACCAGCACCGCGATCGGCGGCAGCATGCGCATCACGAGCAGCGAGAAGAACAGGAAATTCCGCCCGCGAAAGGCGAAGCGCGCGAAGGCATAGGCTGCCGGCACCCCGACGCCGAGCGAAAGCAGCACTGCACTGGTCGAGACAATCAGCGTATTCAGGAAGGCTTTCAGGAAGTCCTTCTGCCAGAGCACGGCGGCGTAGTTCTCGAGGGTTGGCCACCACATGAACAGCGGTTCCGGCGCCAGCAGTTGCACCCTTGTCTTCAGCGAGAGGCCCAGGATCCATAGCAGCGGAAACAAGAAGATGCAGACCAGCGCCGTCAGGGCGGCGTAGATCGCCAGGGTTTCCAGCCGCTTGGCGCGGCGCGATCCGACGACGGTCGCCATCAGCGTCCCTCCCGCCGGCGTAGCGCCCAGATGAAGGCCAGGCACATCAGCATGGACATCAGCAGCATCAGCCAGGACGCCGCCGCGCCGAGCGCAAAGTCGAAGCGGACGAAGCTGGTCAGGTAGGTGAACATTGACAGCACCATGGTGGCATTCGCCGGGCCGCCGCCGGTCATGGCGTAGATGTTGTCGAAAGCGCGGAACTCGAAGATCGTGCGCAGCAGCAGGGCGACGAGGATGTATGGCTGCAACAGCGGAAGGGTGACATGGCGGAACATCTGCCAGCGGCTGGCACCGTCGATCGCCGCGGCCTCGCGCGGCTCGCTCGGCAGCGACCGCAGTCCGGCAAGCAGGATCAGCGCGACATAGGGCATGCTCTGCCAGACATTGACGATCCAGACGGAGAACAGCGCCGTGCCCGGCCTTCCCAGCCAGGGAATGCGCGCGCCGATCCAATAGTTGATGACCCCGTAGTTCGGATCGAGCATCAACTTCCAGCAGAGCGCACCGACGATCGGCGTAACCATCATCGGCAGCACCAGCGCGGTGCGGAAGACCCGCATGTATGGCAGCTCAGCGTTCAGCAGCAGCGCGATGCCGAGCCCGCCCGCGAGCTGCGCCACGACGGCGGCGGCGGTGAAGCCGAAGGTAACGGACAGGCTTGCCAGGAATACCGGGTCGGATAGCAGGTCCTCGTAATTCTCGAAGCCGAGGAAGGTGCCGCTGAACAGGTCACGGCCCTGCGCCCAGCCGGTGAAGGAGAGATAGAGCGAAAACAGCAGCGGCAGGCCGAAAACCGCCAGCATCAGCACGAAGGTCGGCAGGAGCGTTGCCGGCACGAAATTCCGATCCGACAAACGCGCGCGCGGCGGCGCTGTGGCCCTTGCCGCGGTGCCAAGTGCAAGGCTGGCCTCGCTCATACGTTCCTCCTGCTGGCGCACCGTTGCTCGGCGGCACCTTGCGCCTCCGCGCTCGGCGCATTGCGCCGCGCGAGAGGATCGGTCTCTCCCGGATTGCTGGGTCCGACGCCGTGCTCCGGGCCCGTCAGCCGGCTGCGCTGCCAGGGCTCCCGCCCGGCTCGCACGGGACGAACCCTGCGCGATGCGCCGGTTGGCCAGCTTGCGGAACCCGACCTCTTTCCTCCCTCTGATGCCTGCTCAGACCTCGACCACGACATAGTCCTGCTCTACCGACACCGCGACCGTCTCAGCGAGGTAGGGTCCCTTCACCAAACTCGCGCCGTTCGCAACTTCAACTGGATACTTCCGCGTCCTGATTCTGGAGGGTTCGCACCAGGACTGCCCGGTGCGGATGTCGAACTCCCAGCCATGCCAGGGACAACGGATGATTTCGCCCTTGCGGCTGATCCGGTACCGTCCGGGACCGTCGGCGGTGATCAGCCCCGTTACGTCACCCTCGCACAGACCAGCGCCCTGGTGCGGGCAGCGGTTGATCAGCGCGTAGAATTCACCTTCGAGGTTGAACACCGCGATCGGTCGACCACGGACAGTGACCAGGCGGCGACTACCGGGCGGCAGCTCGGACACGGCTGCCACGACATGTTTCCCCATTGGGCGGTATTCCCGTTCGGCGGGCTCGATTAGTAAGCAGCCTAAGTATGCACGCCGATACCGCGCAACGGTTTTCTCATGCTGCGGCGCAGTGCGCACCACGAGGCATCCATGATCGGGTTGATCCGGGCGGTGGCCGCCGGTGGCCTGTCACAGCGCATTGCTGGTTGCCATAAGTCGAGGTGATGCGGCGCCGGTACGCCGTGTCGGCGCGCACGCCCCCGGGCCCCGCTGCCGGTCATGGATCATGATGCGGCAGGAGTCGCAGTCATTGGCTGGACCGGCGTGATCGGCAACCTTGCCGGTCGTCGTGCTCGTGAGCACGTGCAGCCCGACGTCAAAGGGTGCGCAGCATGGCCGCGACGGTATTGGCGAGTTGGCCCAGCGTGGCGCTCATGGCCGCGACGATATCCGTGATGGCCGTCGAGCGCGCCGGTACCTCCAGACGCACGGCCCGGGTCTGTCCGACACGTCGATTTCCCGGCCGACGCACTGCGATCTGTGCCAGCAGCGTCACCCGCCCCTCCGCATCGGCATCGAAGCGCTGCACGTCGATCTCCACTACGGCGTCCCCATCGGCCGAGAGTCCGCCCGCCTCGGTGAAGACGGTGCTGCCCGGCAGGCGCTGCGTCAGGGTCTCGGCCAGCACACGGCCTAGCATGTCGCCCAGCGGTTCCGCCCAGCGCGCGCCACCCGAGAGGTCGACACGATAGGGACCGGCAGCACGGACGATCTCCGGCCGGTCCAGGTAGCCAGCCAAGCCGGGGCGACGCAGTTCCACCGTCTTCGGCCCGCCCGGGCGCGCCTCGCCCGGCAGCGCAGCCAGGGTGAAAAGGGCCGGGTCGGGCGAGCGCGCGCAGGCACCAAGCGGGGCCAGCAGAAGGGCACGGCGCGGCCAGCTCATCTCGCGGCCTCGCCGGCGCGGCCGCGCAGCAACGCCTCCGGATGGCGGTTCAGGTAGTCGGCCAGCAGCCGTATCGAACGCGCCGCATCGTCAAACTGCTCGAGTGTTCGCTGCGCCTGTCGACGGACGGCAGAATCTCCACCATAGCCGCGCTCGGTCGAGGCGATCAGCCCATTGGCGCGACCGAGCGCATCGTTCAGTCGCTGCACCGTGGCCGGCAGCTCACGCAGGACAGGGCCAATCCCGGCATTGGCTTGCTTCACCAGGGCCTGTGCCTCCTCCATCGTGCCGGAAACCGTGCGCAACGCTTGGCCGAGATCCTCTGCGATCCGGTCCAGTGGCAGAGCGTTCACCTTGTCGGCGATGCCGCTCAGCGTGCTGGTCAGGTCGTCGAGGCCGCCGCCCTGGGTCGGCAGCACCATCGTATCCCCCTCCTGGCCCACCTCCGCCGGCGGGGCGCCGGGGATGATATCGAGGGCAACGAGAAGCTGGCCGGTAATCAGGCTGGCGCTGCGGAGCTGGGCGCGCAGGCCGGCCTCGACCAGCCGGCGCGTAACCTCGGTCACGTCGCGCGGCGCCAGTGTATGCGCGCCCATGATGCGCTCGGGCTGCACCTCCAGCCGCACCCGCACCCGCGGCCGCTCGCCTTGATCAATGCCCGGCGTCAACCCGACCTCGGTGACATTGCCGATCTGGATCCCGAGCATCTCGACCGGCGCGCCCGGGGCCAGACCGCGAGCCGAGCGGTCGAAGTAGGCAACCACCGGGATTCGCCGCCGGTAGCCGGCAGCACGCGCTTCATCTTCCGTCGCGTGCAGCGGGAATATGGCATCGGCGGGGGCGGGCCCTGTCTCCCCCTCGGTCGTCGCCGCAAAGGCGATCCCGCCCGACAGCACGGCCTGGATCGATTCCAGTTCGACCCGCACGCCCTCGGCGCCCACACGCACCGAGACGCCCGAAGCGTTCCAGAAGCGTGTTCCTGCACCGATCAGGCGGTCATAAGGGGCGCGGATAAAGGCATTGAGCGCGACCGGTCCGCGGCCGCCCTCCGTCAAGTCGAAGCCCAGCACCTCGCCGACCGCAATGTCGCGGTAGAAGACCGGCGAGCCGGTGCCCAGGGAGCCGACCCGGTTGGCGGTCAGCCGCACGGTCCGCCCCGGCTCGCCGGAGCGGATGCTCGGCGGCTCCTCCAGCCCGATGAACTGCCGCTGCCCCTTGCCGCCGCCCGTGCCGGGATCGAGTTCGATATAGGCTCCCGAGACCAGCGTCTCGAGCCCGGAGATGCCGCGCGCCGCGACGCGCGGGCGCACCACCCAGAAGCGCGCATGGTCGGTCAGGAAGGGTTCGGCCTCGCGCGCCATGCGCAGCCGGACGATGACATGGTCGAGCTTGTCGGAGAGCTGCACCGCCTCCACGGTGCCGAGGTCGACGGCCTTGTGCCGCACCTTGGTCTGGCCGGCGGAGAGCCCGTCGCCGGTCTGGAAGGTCAGGATGATCTCCGGCCCGCGCGCGGACAGCGTGCGCCACGCCAGCCAGCCGGCGACCAATGCTGCCACCAGCGGCACCAGCCAGATCAGCGACCAGCGGCCACGCGGCGTGAGCCGCGCCTCTGGCAAAAGGGGCTCCACGTCGCTCATGCCGTGTCCCGCCGTTCCGCCGCGTCCCAGATCAGTCGTGCATCGAACCCCTCGGCCGCGAGCATGGTGAGCACGACGACGGCGGCGAAGGCGGGGGCGCCGAGGCCTGGGGCGATGCTGGCGATCAGCCCCGCCTGTACCAGAGCGACCAGCGTCGCCAGCATGAAGACATCGATCATGGACCAGCGCCCGACCGCATTCACCAGGCGGTGCAGCCGCGTCAGATCGCGCAGCCGCCGGCTCGCGCCGCGCCGTGCGGCCACCAGCAGCACGCCGAGGCCGAGGAGCTTCAGCACTGGCACCAGGATGCTGGCGCAGAAGACCAGCAGGGCGAGTGGCCAGAGCCCGGCACCGACCAAGTCTTCCGCGCCGCCCAGGATGGTGTGCGGCGTCTCTCGGCCAAGCGTGGTGATGATCATGACCGGATAGGCATTTGCCGGCAGGTAGAGAATGGTCGCCGCGATGATCAGCGCCCAGCCCCGCGCCACACTGCCCGGCCGGCGCAGACGTAGCTGCGCAGCGCAGCGGGGGCATGAGGCGCCGTCCGCGGCCTGACTGACCAGCCCGCATCCGTCGCAGGCGATGACGTTCGGTCCTTGCAGCGGCGTGTCGCCGGACGTCGCGCCCCGCTGCTCCAGGGCCGCCCAGACCGCGTGCTCATCCTGTGCTGCATCGGTTGCCACCATGACCAGCATGAGGCCGCCGAGTGCCCAGAGGGCCGGTCCCACATCCACGTCGGCCAGCGCAGTCAATCGCGTATAGGCGACGAAGACGCCGAGCAGGAAAACCTCGACCATCGCCCAGGGCCGCAACTTCGCCTGCCAGCGATAGAGGCGGTAAAGCCGGCGTGGCGGGCGGCGCAGCCGCAGGCCGGCCAGCACCGCGGCGAGCATCGCAATGCGCAGCAGCGGCAGCAGCAGGACCGTCGTGGCTGTCACCGCGGTGAGCTCCCAATGGTCGAAACGATCGAAGCCGCCGGGCAGGCCGAGGAGCGTGGAACTGGTTTCCCGCCCGCGGAGGTCGATGCTGAGCAGCGGCAGGCTGACGGCCGCGAGGTATAGGCAGAGCGCCGCGAGCGCGAGCGCAAGCGGTCTGCCCAGGGGATCCAATTGGTGCCGGTGCAGCACGGCATCGCAACGTCGGCAAGCCACAGTCGTGCCGGCCACCAAATGTCCGGGCACCCGCTGCAGCAGGCCGCAGTCGGGGCAGCCGGCGAGGTTTGCGAGGCCAAGGGAAGGCTTAGCGGATGATGACATTGCATCCGTAACATGCGAGTGCCTGCTACGTTGCTGCGGCCGGTACCATTTGTCCGGGCCGCTTGGTCCCGTGGAGCGGCTGGGGATTGACCTTCCCCCCCTCTGCATGACCAAGGCGAGAGGCAATCCCCGACCGGCTTACCCCACGCTGCTTTTCATGTTCGACCGATATCTCCGGATAGGTTTTCCGGCAACGATTTCATTATGAAAGATTAACGGGATCGCCGGATGTTCGGCCCAATATGCTGATCGTCCGCGCCGGCAGCGGTGGCCAAGTCCGCCCAGTTCTCGCGGCAGCATTGTCGTCCGCGCGACCTGCCAGGCCGGCACGTGGTGGACCGCCGTCGTTAAGTTCGCTTTGCTGGAGATCGGCCGAAGCATCCAGCCGGACCTGCGCAGCGGCCGTCACCAGAGCCGGGCGCCTCGACGGTCGACCATGCATCTCCACTTCGACGACGGAAAGCAGCGCCAATCGCTCGATCATCTCGCGCGCGGTCCGGCTGCCGGTGAGCGGCGCCCGGCCTTGGCGTGCCGGGCCAGGTCGCACCGCTCGGCCGGGCCGCGGCAATGGCGCTTCAGGCGCCAACCAAGTGCCTTTGTCCAGCCACCCGATCGCGCATCGCGCCGGCCAAATCACTCCAGCCGCAGGCCGATCCGCTGGACGACCTCGCGATAGAATTCGAACTGCTGATCGAGAAAAGCCCGGGTCATGGCGGGGCTGCTGTCCAGCTCCGGCACGGTGCCCGTCGCTTCCAGCCTGCTGCGCACCGCGGGATCGGCGATCGCCCGGCTGGCCGCGCGGCCGATGGCCTCGACGATCTCGGGTGGCATGCCGGCCGGACCTGCGAGCACCGTCCAGCTGGCCATCTCGTAGCCCGGCACGCCGGCCTCGGCGATGGTAGGCACATCCGGGAAATTCGGGTCGCGCTTCGCCGTGCTGACGGCGAGCAGGCGAAGTGAGCCGTCGCGGATCTGCCCGATGTTGGAGCCGATTGTGTCGATGGCGAAGATGCATTCGCCCTTCATGATGGCCTCCGCCGTCTGCGAGCCGCCGCGGTACGGGACATGCACCACTTCGACGCCTGCGGACCTGGTGAAGTGCTCGCTGGCGAGGTGGGCGACGCCGCCAACCCCAGAACTGGCGAAGGCAAGCTTGCCGGGGTTCGCGCGCAGTCGATCAAGCAAGGCCGCTACCGTATCGATTCCACTGTCGCGCGACACCAGCAGGCCCATGGTGCTGATGCCGAAGAAGGCGAGCGGCGTGAAATCCCGGGTCGGATGATAGCGGGCGGCCGAGGCGCCGGCAGCCGGCGCGACCGCCAGGGTAGAGGCCGATCCGACCAGGAGCGTATAGCCGTCCGGCTTGGCGCGGCGAACGGTGTCGGCCCCAAGCGCACTGCCGGCCCCGGGCCTGTTGTCCACCACGGCCCGGCTGCCCTCGGCGAGCAACGGCCCGAGTTTGTCGGCCAGGAGGCGCCCGGCGAGATCGGTCGCACCGCCGGCCGCGAAGGGCACGACAATGGTGATGACCCGATCCGGATATGCGGCCAGGGCCGGCCGCGCTGCGGCCCCGAGAACACCTCCTGCGAGGAGACCCCTGGTCAGGCGACGGCGATTGATCATGGTCGTTTCCTTTTCTGTCGTGATACCAGCATGCAGAGACGGCGACGCTCCGCCTATCCCCCAACTGTGTCGCTCAGTGCAGCCGTTCGTCAGATGAACCGCAGCCGACCTAGCCCGTCGTATTCACCGGGTTGGAGCGTAGGGCGTCCTGGCAGGCTGACTTGAGCGTTCGGCACGCGGCTGCATCCGCTTGCGGCGGGGTGGTTGGGCCTGACGGGCGGCGTTGGAGGT
>NZ_SMSJ01000074.1 GCF_004355005.1 Dankookia rubra | reverse complement strand
TCGAGCTTGAACGCGTCCGGAAATAACCGCCGCTGTCTATTGCTCTCCGCCATCGACACCTCCCAGGCTCCTCAGCCTATCAAAGGTGTCCGTGAAAGCGGGACAGGCCCAAGTTACAGTTGGCATGGGCCTGTATCCAAGAACATGCCCCTAAATCCGAGTATGTGTGCTTAGCACGGCTCAGGCTCCGCGCTGCCGCCATTCCGCGGTCTGGCGCACCAGGCTGCCGAGCATCAACACGTCGAAGCCGTGCACCGGCAGGCGGTGGCCGCGTTGCAGCAAATCGCGCGTCTGCTCACGAGTCAACGCGGCGGCGCCGAGCGGGATGTTGGCATCTAGGATCACCCGCTCCAGGTGGGCGAAGGCATCGCGGAACTCAGGCGCATCGAACTGGCCGGAGACGCCGAGTTCGGTCGAGAGGTCAAACTGGGCGATAATCATGCCGTCGACGCCTTCGACCTGGCAGATCGCCTCGATGTTTTCCACCGCGGCGCGGGTCTCGATGAGCAGCAGGCAAACGGTCTGGTCGCCGCGCTGCGGCAGGTAGTCGAATAAGCCAACGCCCCAGCGGGCGTGTGCGACGAAGGGTCCCCAACCACGACGGCCCTGTGGTGGGTAGTGCAGCAAGGACACGCATTCGGCCACGTCCGCGGCAGTGCGGACTTGCGGGAAGACGATGCCTTCGGCGCCGAGATCTAGTGCCGGCTTTACCCAGGCTTCATCGCAGCGGGGTACCCGTACCAGCGGGGCGCACCGTGTTCCAGCGGTCGCCGTGATCATGGCGTGCAGGCTCTCGGGCCCAACTGCACCATGCTCCTGGTCAATGACGACCCAATCTGCACCGGCCGCCGCTATGGCTTGTACGGAAACTGCAGAAGGGATGGTGGCGACGTAGCCAGCGAGGGTCTCGCCATTGCGGATCCGTTGCTTCATGCCGGCGGTTGTCATGGGCAGATCCTCTCGTGCCGAGCGTCATCCAACACAGGGCCGCTCCCGAATCAGCCGCTCATACATACATCCAACGCCGCTGACCCTAGAGCGGCATTAAGATCGCACAAAAGACCGGATCGCGACGATACCGGGCCAGGGTGCGACTCCCCTGCGCTGGATCCGCCTGCCAACCGAGCAATCTTTCGTGGTCCTCCCGTCTAATCAGCCGCGCCGTTGGCGGACACTGGGGAGCATCCTGCTGCTTTTTACTGACACACGCTTTTACGGCTTACCGCGAACAAAGAGAAGCGATCACAAGCGACCTTCAAGCCGCGAATCAGTCGATCCGCAACTCGACTGTCGCTTTGGCCATACGGCTGCCATGAACGCGAGCAAAAATTGTGTCCAGTTCAGCCGCCAGCTGGTCTGGCAGGCGCGAGCCCGACGCGTCGAGCAGCGCATGCGGCAGTTCTGGCGCAACATCACGGTCGGCCAGCCAGCACCGCACACGTGCCGTGCCGCGCGGCCCGGCTTGCAGTGCAAGGCTGTGGCGATGACCCTGCAGTGAGACCGGCACCGCCTCGGGCAACCGCGCACCGTCGATGGCGCCGGCGGGGAACACCGCGGTAGTGGTATTGTCAGCTTGTTCTACCACGCAGTAGAGAAAGCCGGGCATGTTCGCCATGACGATCAACTCGACCGGCTCACCGCTGCGATAGGCAGCGCTGTTGCGGCCACGGTCGGTAGTCAGCCAGAGCTCCGGCGGAACCGCAGTACGCGCCAAGCGGCTTAGAGCAGTCTGGTACTGCTCATGGCAGCCGAGCAGCATAGCCTCGGCCAGCAGTGCCGCCTCAGACCGGTCGGTTGCTGACACCAGACGGATGGTTAACGTCGCCGTCGCCTTCCCGTTGACCACTACTCCGAAACGATCACCATCCTCTACCTGCACGTCGGAAGGCCACTCGACGCGGCTCGCGCCGGGCGGCCAAGCGATGCTGCGCACGTTACCACGGCGCCGCAGCGCCAGTGCGGAGACATCCTCGGCGGGGCGGGTCAGCCACAGCGTGTCGGATGGCCCGATGCACCAAGTCCCCGACCGCTGCACATCGAGCATGACATCCTCCGGGAGCCGGTGGCGCGCGACGGTGCTCGCCCGCGCGCCGCCGATAACGCTTGCATCAATGCCGCGCGCGCGGAACACGTTGGCCAGCGCGACGGCAGAGCCGGCACTGCGCGCCGGTACCGCGGTTTCGAGGGCGGTTTCCAGCGGACCGCGCAGTCGTAGCATCTCGCCCGAGCGCAGCAGCAGCGTGACGCTAGCGCCCTCCGGCAGGCGCAGCCTGTCGCCAGCTGCGACCACCATGCCGGGCGCATAACCGGGCGTGGTCGAGGCCAGCAGCACCGCATCCTCCGCCGCCAGCGCCACGCCACCGAGTAAGAGCGTCGCCACCGCTTGGCACAGCACGACGGCCACGAATGTCGTGTCTCGCAGATACCGACGCATGGTCACCTCCCGATCTTCATCGCCACACTGTTTGCCAATCATCGCCGCCAAGCTGTGGAATGGCTCATAGCGCCAGTCATTTCGAGCGATGCCGCAAAAGTTTCTTGATGGCGGAAGGACCGCGGCGTGCAGTTGCGTCGCCGGCACGCCTCAAAGGGGAAACGGATGAAGCCCATGCGTCACCTCGCCCTGGCGATCAGCCTGTTGTCCGTAGCACCCATGTCCAGCGCGCAGCAGCACACGATGCCTGAGAATGCCCGGGTCTACATTCTATGGCCATCGGATGGGCAGGTAGTGCGCGGGGGCTTCTGGGTCCGCATGGGCCTTGCCGATGCGGGCGTAGCTCCGGCTGGCGTGGAAAAGGCGAATACCGGCCACCACCACCTGCTGGTGGATGTGGACCTGCCACCGCTCGACCAGGAGATCCCGAACGATCGCAACCACCTGCATTTCGGTCTTGGCCAGACCGAGGCGCGGCTGGACCTGCCGCCGGGCAAGCACACAATCCAGCTGCTACTAGGCGACGAGAACCATGTGCCGCACCGACCGCCGCTCTACTCGAAGCGCATCACCGTCACCGTCCTGCCGGCCGGCACGCCCTAACGCCGTCATGGAGGCTCCGATGATTGCCACCCGCCGCCTGCTGCTGCTTGGCTCTGCCGCTGCCGCTGCCGCTGCTTGGCCCGGGCGGCACGGCACCGCCCAAGGCACGCAGCAGGGCACCCAGGACCACGCACATCCGGCGCCTGCTGCACCGGCGCCGCGGCAGCCGGCGCCGCGCGACGCCTACGTCTACATCGGCTGGCCGCAGGACAAGCAGACGGTTGTTGGCACTCGCTTCAAGGTCTGGTTTGGCACGCGCAATTTCGGCGTGGCGCCTGCCGGCGTCACCAAGGTGAATACCGGGCACCACCACCTGATCATCGATGCGCCTCTGCCACCGCCCGCCGAGCCGATCCCCAACGACCGCAACCACCTACATTTCGGCCTCGGCCAGACCGAGACGATGTTGGAGCTGCCGCCGGGGACGCATACGCTGCAGTTGGTGATGGGTGATGCGGAGCATGTGCAGCACGACCCGCCGGTGGTGTCGAAGCGCATCACCATCGAGGTCCGCGCCGCACGCGCGCCTGCCGTAGCGGCTGCGGCGCCGTAATAGTAGGACTGCAAACGGCTCAGTCCAGGTTGCGCGCCACCCGGAAGCCATTCGCCTGGTAACGCACCGGCGCGTCATAGAAATTTCGCGCGACCGGCAGGATATCGTCGCGGCCGGAGCGGAAGGATCCCCCCCGCAGCACGCGCTTCTGGCAGCCCCGCGCATCGCGCGCCGTGCCATCGGCCGGCGCGCCGTGATAGTTCGCGACCCAGCAATCCGCGGTCCATTGTGCGACGCCGCCGGCCATGCCGTGCAGGCCGAAGGCGTTGGGCGGGAAGGCGTCCACCGGCAGCGGCACGCGCGGGTCCTGGGTGCCGCCGCAATCGGCGCAGTTCGCCTGCGCCACGCCGATCTGGTCGCCCCACCAATAGCGCGTCTGCGTCCCGGCGCGCGCGGCGTATTCCCACTCCGCCTCGCTTGGCAGCCGGTAGGCGCGGCCGGTCTTACGCGTAAGCCATGCGATGTATTGCTGCGCGTCATCCCAGGCGACGTTGTGGACTGGCGTCCGGTCCTCAACCGCGGTCATGCGCGGCAGGGGGCTGCAGCCACCATCGATATTGCAGGCCCGCCACTCGTCAACCGTTACCGGATACTGGCCGAGCGCGAAGCTGCGGAGCGTCACGCGGTGCACTGGAATGGCGGCGGAATCACGCGAACCCTGCCCCATTATGAAGGTGCCGGCCGGCAGCCGCACCATCCATGGGCAGGTCGGGCAATCCTGGAAATAGCGCTCCCCGCTCGTCGGTGCGGTCGGTGGCGCGACCGGCTGCGGGAGCGCAGCCATAGCCCGAGGCTCCGGCACTTTCGATTCTGGCAGGTGAGGGTTGGGCGGCGACGCCGGAAGAGTCGGCGCGGTGGGCTCCAACGCCGCTAGACGCCCCGCGGCCAGCGGCGGCTGCGACGGTCCGGCATCCGCGGTGGGTGAAGGCTGCCTGATCGCCGCGACCGGCGGCGGGGTGGCACGGCCTAGCAATTCGTCCCGCCGCCGCCGCGCCGCGGCAGCAAAGCGGCTGTCCGGGTAGAAGCGCAGGAAGGCGTCTATGTCCTCCGCCTTGCCGGTCGGCCGAAGCCGCTCCCACAACGCCGCCTCGGCCATTTGCGCTGCGCCCTCGGCGGCATCCATCACGTCGAGTTCGAGCGTGCCCGTCACCCGGCCGCCGCGGCCGTCATCGACGCTGTACTGCAGGCTGCCGGCAGGGCCGGTGAAGCCTGGCTCGGGCAGGTAGACCAGACGGACGAGTTCCTCTGGCTGTAGCCGCTCGCCACCACGCAAGGTCGCGGTGCCGTTGCGCAGGATGCCGCGCGGCAGAGCGAGGATCGTCACGCTCAGCGCATCGCCATCTGGGTCGTCGGGCCGCTGGATTTCCAGCGCGCCTGTGTAGATCCGCAGGCGCCGCGGCGCCTCGACCACCGGCGGCCGGTTCGACGGTAGCACGGTGATCGCCAAGCTGCCCATGACGCTGCCGCCGCGGCCATCCTCCACCAGGATATCCAGCGTGCCGACCGGGCCGGTCGCGCGACCATCCGGCTTGTAGGTCGCGGTTGCGAAGCGATCGGCGGCAAAGACCGCGCCCGGCGTGACCGGCCGGCCCTCAACCCGCACCTCACCGGAACGCGGCAGCCCGGTGATGCGCACTGACAGCGGGTCTTGGTCTGGATCGGCCGGCCGAGTGATCGGCAGCGGCGTCGGCCCGGCGCTGTCGCGCAGCTCCAGTGCCGGAATCGCGGCGAGCACAGGCGGCCGGTTCGGCGGCCGGGGGTAGAAATAGAAGGGCTCGGCCCCGAGCGAGCTAAAGATGAAGGGTTCCTGGCGATTGCCAGTGGCCCGCAACACGGTGTCGCGCACGCTGCGGAAGAACAGGCTGAGCTCCAGACCGGGAACCTGGAAATGTGCCAGCAGTGCCTGCGCGAAGGGGCTGTGGTCGGCGCTGCCATCCTCGGCGATCTGGTCGGCCTTGGTCGCCATGACAACCATAGTGTTGCGCGGTACATTGTCGACGCGTGCGAGCCCCGGCGCGGTGGTGCCGCGGCCCGCAATGGTCATGGAGCGTGACATGCGGTCGACGAAGGGATTGTTGCGGCAAGCATCGAGCAGGACGATGCCGAGCTTGCGCGCCTGCGACGCCTCGCCCATTAGCAGCTCGAGCGGCAGTGCCTCGTAGAGCAGGTCCCGCTCGCGCTCCAACCGCGCATCGGCGGGCAGCAGGTAGTTCTCACGGCCCACCTGCACGCCATGGCCGGCGTAGTAGATCACCGCTGCGTCGGCGCGCTGCGCCCTGATGCCGAACTCCCGCACCGCACGGCTGAGACCCCGAAAGTCCGGCTCGTAGACCTCGTCCACCTCGAAGTTCAGGCGTCGCAGCGCCTCCCCGATGTCGCGGGCGTCGGCTACCGGATTGGCGAGCGACGGCGCGTTCTGGTAGGCACCGATGCCGATCACCAGCGCAATGCGCCGCTCCGGCGGAATCGGCTGTGCCGGTCCCAGAACCGGCACGAGCAGGATGAGCAGCAGGACGGTAAAGCGACCAGACCATGAGCGCGTCATCGGGTCACCTCGATGGGTAATCTGGCATCGTCGACCTGCACGCCGGCGATACCGCGGAAACGTTGCGCGACCTCATCTAGCCCGCGTACCGGCAAGGGTTCCAGGTCTTGCCGCTTCAGTTCCGGCGGCAGCAGCAGCCCGACTTCTCGGTTAGCGGCGAGACAAGCGACCTGTTCCGACGCGCCGGGCTGCTCGAAGCGGATGCTGAAGGCGCCACCACCGGGCGGAACCTCCACTTGGGTACGTGCGGGGACGAAGGCGTCCGGTTGGAAGCGGTTAGGGAAGATGCGGGAGATGTCGCCGGATCCATCCTGGTAGTAGCAATAGAGATAGGCGTCCTCCGTCGGCTGGATACGCAACACCATGCTCTCGCCGACGCGGTACCGGGCCCGCCCACCGCGGCTGGTGCTCAGTAGAGCCCGAGGCGGCGCGGCGGCGGGCGCGACCGGCACCGTCGCCACGGCCGCCAGTGGCGCTACTACCGCCCCGGGCGCCACGGCCGGCGCCGCGGCGCTGCGACCCCGTGCACGGCTGGGTTCACTGGCAAGCAGCCGATAGTACAGCTCGAAATCGATCCGCCCGCTCGGCACCAGGTCGTTCTCCGCCTGGTAGCGCGCCACTGCGGCCGATATGTCTCGCCGACCGTCCGCCAGGTAGCCGGCGCGCTGCAGCCCCGCTTCGACAAAGCGATTGCGCTTCTGTGGGCCCATCAGGTCGAACCATTGCCGCGCCTCGGCGCGGAAAGCCGGGTTAGTCGGTTCAATCGACAGGCATTCCCAGTAGGGAACCTGCGCGAGCTTGCCCAGCACCTCGATGGTCGAGAGCTCGACCAGGTTGCGCACCGCTTGGGCGAAGCCCTCCGACTTGTCGAGCGAGACGCTGAAGGACAACCCGGCTTTGCCGATCAGCCCGCCGACATCGGCGCCGCGCCCGGATCGCACCACGGCGATGGAATTGTTGGCGGACATTCCCGGCAGGATCTGCCGCGTCACCAGCCGCCCGACATTGAGATCCATCGAAATGACTGAGACGACCTGGTCGCTGGAGACGCCGATATCGATTTTGGCCAGCGAAATTCCTGCGCTCTGCGAGGATGCAAGCACGCTGCTATCGAGTTGGGTGATAGCGCCGCGGATGTAGTAGCTCGGCGCCACAAAGTCGTTGCGCAGTCCCACGAGCTCGGATAGCACCTGCACATCGAGCTGGGTGATATCGTAATCGACGAACCGGAAGGCGCCGCTGCGAGCCGACATGCGAGAGACGGCACTGATAAACATTTCCTTCGTGCCGGCTGCGATCAGCCCGGTGGCATCGGGAATGCCAGCGGTAGTGATGTAAATATCGCGCTTACCGTTAGCTTCGAGCAGCGTGTCCATGCAGCGTAGCGCTTCGGAGAAACTACCGATATTGCGAACCGCCGCTGTGCGCGGCTGCTGCGCATCGAAGCTCGTCTCCGGCCGTGGGTGACATGCGTTCAGCAGCAGTAGTCCCGCTGCTGCCACCAATCTGAGCGGCATCCACAAGCTGCCCAACCTAATGCATACCATGGCACGCTTCCTCCCTCCCGGAGTGGCGCGAGCCGTGGCGCCAACGCCGCCGCATGCAATGCAGCCTGCTTCCGAAAGCGATACCAGAATGGCAGAGCGGCGATACGAAAGGCTGTGAACCGAATTGCAGTTGGCGTTGCAAATCCAGGTGAGGCTAGTGCTGGCGACATAGAACGCGGCGCATCGACAGGCGCGGACGCGTAGCGTGCAATTTAAGTAAAAAGCACAACTGAACCTACGTGTTGAAAGCCACCGTCATTGTGGACTGGTTCACAGCGGGTGTTGGGGTGGTCTCGTAGGTTCCGGCTTGTCGATGGACGACACGCCGGGCCGCACAGGTCCCGGGCAACCAAAGAAAAAGGACCACCCCGATGCGTGCCATGATCCTCCCCGTCGCTGCCCTGCTGCTCGCCGGTGCGGCCAGCCTGTCCCATCCCGCCGCGGCCCAGGGGCTTGAGACCGGCGGCATTTCGATCACCCGCGGTGGTGGCAACGTGAACACCGCCGCCGCCAAGAACAGCTTCGCTGGCCAGGCGGCGACGACGATCGGTGGCATGGCGCGCAACGGCGGCCGGGTCGAGACCTTCGGGGGGCTCAACCGCAACCTCGCCAGCGGCCGCAATAGCACCGCGCTGCAGGACACCACGACGGTCGGTGGCACCGCATTCGGCCGCGGCGCCCAGGCGAACACCTTCGGCGGGCTGAACAGCAACAACGCCCGTGGCTTCGGCAGCTTGGCCACCCAGTCGACCACCACGCTCGGCGGGCAGGCCTTCGGCCGCGGTGCGCAGAGCCAGGTCTCTGGCGGGTTTAACTCCAACCTCGCCGCCGGCCGCTTCAGCCAGGCCGACCAGCAGGTGCTGACCATGGGTGGCTCGGCGATCGGCCGTGGTTCGCTCGACCGGGTCTCCGGCGGCAACAACCGCAACGCGGCGCTCGCCCGTGGCTCCTTCGCCTCCCAGCAGGTCGTCACCGTCGGCGGGCAGTAATCCAGAGATAGCGGCTCAGCTGAACAGCAAGCCTCGCCCGCCAACGATTGGCGGGCGAGAGTCGTTAAAGGTCATTTGCTCTCTACGTTGACTTGCTGCATGCCTCGAAGCTCAGCAAGCTCCGCGCCTGGGCCACCCAGGGAAGGAGATGCAATGGCGCTCGCGGACAGCCACAAGGAGGCCGTGCTCGCCAGCCATCCGCTACTGCGGCACCTCAAGCCTGAGGACCTGCGGCAGCTCGCCATGGTGGCGCAGATTGTCCGCCATCCGCGCCACGCAACGCTGTTTCAGAAAGGTGACCCAGGCAACAGCATGATGGCGGTCACCCGCGGCCGGGTGAAGCTGTGTACCTTCTCTAATGATGGGCGCGAGGTAGTGCTCAACATTGTCGGCCAGGGCGGCATGTTCGGCGAGATTGCGGTCCTCGATGGCCAGCCACGCTCCGCTGATGCGGTGACGCTGGAGGAAACCGACCTGCTGGTGCTCGAACGCGCGCATCTGCTGCCCTTCCTCACCAGCAATCCGGAAGCCTTGTCACGCCTGCTAGCGGTGCTGTGCCAGCGCCTGCGGCAGACCAGCGAGGATCTCGAGGATGCATTGCTGCGCGAGGCGCCTTCGCGCTTGGCACGCGGACTGCTGCGCCTTGCCGAAACCTTCGGTAAGCCGGTGCCGGGCGGCATCCAGCTGACCATCAAGATGTCGCAGCAGCAGATCGGTAGCCTGATCGGTGCCTCGCGTGAGAGTATCAATAAGCATCTCGGCGAATGGACCCGGGCGGGCTACCTGGCGGCAGAAGGCGGCTTCATCGTCATCCTCGACCGGGTGACGCTGGAGCGAATCATAGAGGCGGACGGGTAGAGCATCTTCCAGCGAAGCGTGAGCGGTTCTTGTGAAAAACGCGTCAAAGCGGATCGCGCTGAAGCCTGGACACAATCTCCTATAACGCGGGTCCCGAAGCGTGGATCGTCTACCCGGCCGTGCCATGCACAGGACGGCCCCAAAAACGATCAGGTGGATGGCCGGCTCAGGTCCAGTGATGCTGGCGCGGACCGCTCAAGCAACCTGAGAATTGTGCACCGTAGATTCCGTATGCAGAGCCGCCGCGTCGATGCGCCACGCCCCCATCGGTGATCGTCGATTCCGCAGCACGAGCTCGCCCACGCGCCGCCCTGAGAAGGCGCCGCCAAGCAGCGCCCAGGTCACATCGCTGATCATGATTGTACAACTGCGCGGTCCCTCGCCACCATGTTGTTTGCCAAGCTGCTCCAGCCGCGCGCCGACATTGGCGTTATCGCCCAGCAAGCAGTACTCCATTCGCTCACCCTGCCCTAGGCTGCCCGCCACCATCGGTCCGGTGTGGATGCCAATGCGTAGGCCGCCCTCCGGCATCCCGGCCGCGCACCACTCGGCGTTCAGTTCCGCCATCGCCGCCTCCATCGCCTGTGCGCAGCGCGCCGCAGCCTGTGCATCGGCGGCGATGCCGGCGTCATCGCGGCGGGCAATCGGCGCGCCGAAGACGACCAGCATACCGTCACCGATGAAGCGCAATACCACCCCCTCATGTGCGACGACGATGCGCACCATGACTTCGATGTAGCGGTCGAGCCAGGCGATCAAAGGCTCCGCCGACATGGTTTCGCAGATGGTGGTGAAGCCGGCGATGTCAGAGAACAGCACCGTCGCTGTCAGCTCCTGCGGCTTCGGCCGGCCGCCGGAGAAGTACAGCGCGCGGTCGCGCAGCAGAGCCTCTGCAACCTGTGGGCTGAGGAAGCGGGCGAACATGCTATGCAGCGCTGCACGATCACGCCGCTCGCCTCGGCCGCGCCAGGCTCGCGTGACACCGCCGGCGAGCAGGCAGGCCAGCATCGGCGCGACCGTCGCTAAGGGCGCGGCATCCAGCACCTGCGCGACCATCACCGCCACAAGCCAAGCCAGCACCACCCCGCCGAGACTGAGGATCAGCACCCGCCCGGCCAGCCGGGCACCAGCCGCGAGCCCTAGCGCTGCAAAGAACACCACCGGCAGTGCGCTCATCCAGCCGCTGCCAGCCGCTATGGCGCGACCATCCAGCATCTGTGCGAGAATCTGGGCGTGGATCTCGAGGCCGAAGCTCGGTCGACCGAAGGTGGCTGGCAGGCTGCGGTGCTCGTCGCTCCCTGGCAGCAGAGCACCCACCAACGCGATCCGGCCGCGCAGCCACTCCTGAGGCAGCAGCGACACCGCCTCGGCCGGGTAGCTCGGCGCCACCGGGCCGGTCGCGGTGCGCCGCCAGCGGATCGGGAATTCCTTCTGTGGCGGCGTCCGTCCGACAGCCGCCACCAACGCCGATGCGAAGCTCGGCGCCCCGGTCGCCGGGTGCCGCGGCACATGCACCCGTACTTGGCCATCGAAGCGGTCGCGCGCGAGGTTCGCGGTGCCGGTCCGCACGCCGTCCAGGAACCCCGCCAGCACCTTGGACTGCACCGGTGGCAGCGGTGTCTCGGGAGCAAGCGAGATGACAACGACCGGCACATCCTCCCGCCGAATCGTCGCCCGCAGTGCCGCGTCTTTGACTGGCTCGGTCGGTCGGTCGAGCAGGATATCGAGCCCGATCGCAGTGACGCCGGCTGCCTCTAGGCTGTCCAGTAGCCGGGCCAGGAAGCCGCGATCAATTGGCGAACGGTAAGGGAAGGCGGCCAGAGTATCCTCGGTGATGCCGATCAGGACCACGCGTGGATCGGGTGGCCGCAGGGGGGCGAATAGTCGGAAGGCAGTCGCCGCGAACAGCCGTTCTGCAGCAGCCAGCGGAAAAGGCGGCTGCACCGAAAGCAGCGCAATCCCCGTTGCCGCAAGCAGGATGAGGACTGCGCCCGCCGCTTCCATCATCCGTTGTCGGGACATCGCCCTATGCGCCGTTCAAGGAAGGTCACTCTCGGGTCAGGCTGGCCCCGGGGGCAATGGTTCCGGACCTGCCCGGCGCTTCAACCCGGCATGATCCGGGGTCAGCGCCCGGCCCGCTGCCGCGCCAGCAGCGGTCGTCGCAGCAGCAGGGCCCGGCCGCCTACCCGGGGTGCCCGCCAGTCGCCACGCCGGGCGGCGATGAAGAAGCGATCTTGGGCGTTCAATCGGGTCAGCGCCTCCAGTTGGGGCAAGAGGAACCAAGCGATATAAGTGGAGGGTAGCGGCGCCCCACTGCAGAAGTTTGGCTCGGGGCAGCCCTGCTTGTTGGCAGGCGGCAGGGCTTCCCCGCCACGCTGCGCCGGGTCGGGTGCGGCGGGCGGCACGATCCGCGCTGCGGCGGGAAGCGAGGCAAGCAGCAGGCCACTCAGCAGGAGCGCCGTCCCGGTGGAAGGAAGGCGAGGCATAGCCCTAGTCCACCCGGGCGAACTGGACGCGGCGGTTACGCGGGTCAAAGCCGTTCTCAACCAACGGCGTTCCCTCGCCCATTCCGAGGACCACCAGTCGCGTCGCCTCGATTCCCTGGCGGTCAACCAAGTAGTTGGCCACCGCGGCAGCGCGGCGCTGCGACAGTTCCAGGTTGTAGGTATCAGAACCAAGCGCGTCGGTGTGGCCCTCGACCTGCAGTTTCACCTGCGATTGCTCGCGCAGCAACTCGGCAATTCGATCGATGAAAGGGAAGGCGCTCTGCGGCACGACATCAGAATTCAAAGCGAAGTTGATGCGGAAGCCGATGCTTCCCGACGTAGCGGGGGCCGGCGGGGCCAGCTCCGGCACGGGCGCGGGAAGCGGCGAAACCAAGCCGGCTGCAGCCACCATGGCACTCGAGGCATTGCCCTGCGGACGGGTACGGCGCGGGGCTGGGACAATGGGTGCGGCTTCGGCGCTACGTTCGGGTGCGGCGCTCGGGCTGGCCAGCGGGGCCGGCTGGTCGGGCGCACCAAGGACAATGCGGCGGGTCAGGCCGGAGCGGGACTCCGGCACCATGATGCTGCGCAGCAGTTCCATCGGCGGCGGCTCCTCGAAGATCCGCACACTGGCTGCCGGGACGCTCTGGGCCAGGGCGCTACCAGCCGAGAGCAGCGCAGCAAGGGTGGCGAGGCCGGCGAGGCGATGGTGGAGCGGCTGGAACATGGGGGCGACCCTTTCTTGCTGCGGATGGCGTTGGATGCCGATGCAGGAAGGCTAGGGCGCGGCCCTGGGTACGGCTGTGAACCAGTCCACACAACCGGCCCTTATCAATGCGAGCCCAGCCGAAAGAAGGCTCGAAGGCGGCCAAGCAGGTCCGCCTCCCGATGCGGGTCCGCGGCTTCGGGCGGGACCAGGTGCCGGTCGCCCTCGGCGTTGCGGGCCTGGCGGCGCACCATCATGGCGGCTAGGGCCTCGGCCAGCTCCGGGCGCCGCTGCAGGATGGGATCGAGGTGTTGCTTGCTGATCTCGAACACCACCGCCTCGGTCGCCGCGGCGACGGTCGCGCTGCGCGGCTGACCAGTCAGCAGCGACATCTCGCCGAAGATGTCGCCCGGCACCATGCGGTCGAGCGCCAGCTCGGTCCCGCCGCGCTCTATCCGCACATCAAGCGCTCCCTCCGCCAGGATGAAGAGAGAATCAGCCGCCTCGCCCTGGCGAACTATGGTCGTGTCGCGCGGCAGCAGGCGTTCCTGCAGGTGTTGCGCGAGTTCCGCCCGCTCTGCTGGTAGGAAATCACGGAAGAGCGGCACCTGGCGCAGCAGCGCCTCCCGTCGCGGTCGCGCGGCCGGGAGCGTCGGCCGTTCAACCTGCAGCGTGCGGCCCGGTCGGGCGACTTCGAGCCCAGCATGCTGCAACGCCCGCAGTACCGCGGCGGCGACGGCGTCACGGCAGGCGGCCTCGCGGCCGTAATTAGGCACATGGAAGCGCACGAGCCACAGCGCGGCGCCGTCGGTCATCTCCCAAAGGATCACGTCGGGCGCCAGGCTTGGGTAGTCACGTCCCGCATCGAATGCCGCCGCCAGCAGTACCCGTCGTGCCCGCTCCGGCGCCAGAGTGGCCGGCAGTAGCAGGCGCAGCGCGATACGGTAGCTGCCGGCAGCGCCATAATTGTTCAGCCGGTGCGCCGCGACCAGCCCGTTCGGCACCACCTGGGTAACACCGTCCCGCGTTATCAGGCGTGTCGCCCGCCAGCTTACCTCCACGACGCGGCCGGCGCAGCCCTCCGCGGTCTCGATCCAGTCGCCGATGCGGTAGGGCGCCTCAACACTGAGCGCGATGCCGGAGAAGAGGTCGCTGATGATGTTGCGCAATGCGAAGCCGATAACCGCAACCGCGACACCCGAGGTGGTGATGATGCCGAGCGCCGGCTGCTCAAAAATCTGGGCCGCGATAGCCAGGACGGCGGAGATGAACAGCACGCCGCGCGCCATGTCGCCCAGCAGCCGCGAATAGGGCGGCCGGCGGGCAACCAGCGCGGCACGCAGCAGCAGGATATCGAACAAGCGCGCCGCGGCCCAGGCGAGCGCCAGCCAGCCGGCGATCCCAGCGACGGCCCGCACTGCGACGAGCAGTTGGGCCTCAACGCCATCCTCCGGCAGCACAGGCAGAACGGCACGCAGCAAGAAGCCCGTCAGCGCCAGGGCGGCCGGGCCGATTAGTGGCCGGAAGCCCGGCTGTCCCATCCCATCGCCTCCCTCCGGCGGACTACATTCTGAATGTAGCCGTCATTGTGGACTGGTTCACAGCGGGTGTTGGGGTGGTCTCGTAGGTTCCGGCTTGTCGATGGACGACACGCCGGGCCGCACAGGTCCCGGGCAACCAAAGAAAAAGGACCACCCCGATGCGTGCCATGATCCTCCCCGTCGCTGCCCTGCTGCTCGCCGGTGCGGCCAGCCTGTCCCATCCCGCCGCGGCCCAGGGGCTTGAGACCGGCGGCATTTCGATCACCCGCGGTGGTGGCAACGTGAACACCGCCGCCGCCAAGAACAGCTTCGCTGGCCAGGCGGCGACGACGATCGGTGGCATGGCGCGCAACGGCGGCCGGGTCGAGACCTTCGGGGGGCTCAACCGCAACCTCGCCAGCGGCCGCAATAGCACCGCGCTGCAGGACACCACGACGGTCGGTGGCACCGCATTCGGCCGCGGCGCCCAGGCGAACACCTTCGGCGGGCTGAACAGCAACAACGCCCGTGGCTTCGGCAGCTTGGCCACCCAGTCGACCACCACGCTCGGCGGGCAGGCCTTCGGCCGCGGTGCGCAGAGCCAGGTCTCTGGCGGGTTTAACTCCAACCTCGCCGCCGGCCGCTTCAGCCAGGCCGACCAGCAGGTGCTGACCATGGGTGGCTCGGCGATCGGCCGTGGTTCGCTCGACCGGGTCTCCGGCGGCAACAACCGCAACGCGGCGCTCGCCCGTGGCTCCTTCGCCTCCCAGCAGGTCGTCACCGTCGGCGGGCAGTAATCCAGAGATAGCGGCAGCCTGGCCCGATCCCCGGGCCAGGCGTCCCACCGCGCAGCCATGAGGAGTGCGTCATGACACGTTCCATCCTCGCCGGGGCCACGCTGGCACTTGGCGTGCTCGCCCTCGGCGCCGCCCTGCCAGCTTCGGCGCAGGATTTTGGCGGGGTTCGGTTGCGTGGCCCCGCCTCGGTGCTCGACCGGGTCGAGAGCGTCGGCCAGAGCGGCTGCCGGCTGTCCTCGACTAACGTGACCGTCGGCGTCAATCGGGCGCTCGCCGCCGGGTCACAGGCCCGGCAACAACTCGGCACCGACGGCTCCGGCGGCTGCCGGCCGCTAGTCAGCACGCAGGTGACCGCCGGGGTGAACTTGGCGCTCGGGCCGCGCTCGGTCGCCGATCAGTCAATCGAGGCGAGTGGCCCGCGGGGGTTGCTGGCGGCGACAAACCTTGCCCGCGGCGTGAACTTCGCCACCGGCAACCGCAGTGCGGCCGGCCAGCGCATCCTGTCGCGGACCGGCCAGTGAGGCACGCCGTCCACGGGTCTCGGCCCCGGGCGACATAACCGTCTCCAGCCATCGGCCGCACCACGTGTAAGGGTACAAGGATAATCGAATGACCCGCCCCAGCCGACGCTTGATGGTCTTCCTCCTCCTCGGCTGCACGCCAGCCACGGCGGAGACGCTGCAATGTCGCTCGATTAACGGCAATATCACCTGCGCCGGCAATGGCGCAGTGAGTTGTCAGACGGTGAACGGTCGCACCGTCTGCATCGGCAGTGGCGGCAGCATCGTGCAGGAGTTCGACAGCGCGCCAGGCCGCCGCATGCCCCCCGAAGCCGATGAGTCGCCAGAGGAGCGGCTAGGGGAACGTCCGCAGCCGCGTGCTCGTCAGCTCGCTATTGAGCGGCGCGGGCCCGTTGGCTTTCTCTCGATAGAGCGTGACGGCACTCGGCTGCGGCTGCGCACCGAGCAACTGTCGATCGACCGCGATTAAGGTCCGACTGTGGTCCGCTCCACAGCGAATTCGGGTCAGGCCGCGCAGACTCCCCGCAATTCAGAAGGAGACACCCGATGCGCCGCTTCCTGATCCCCGGCCTTCTATTGCTGGCCAGCACTCTGCCGGCAGTGGCGCAGGACAGCGGTGGCCTTGGCCTCTCGCCGGAGGCACTGGCGGTAGGCGGGCCGCGCGGCCTAGCTCGACCAATGCGGGTGACCTTCCCCGGCTTCACTGCGGCCGACCTGCAGGCGATGCCCACCCCCGCCGAGCGGCGGCAGCGGCACCAGGCGATGATCGCGCGCGTGCGGGGCGATGGTGGGTTCCTGGATGGCTTCTCCTTCAGCCAGCCCAACGCCGCGAGCCGCCGACGGCCACTACCGCCTGTGGAGCCGGTCTTTGCGCCAATCTTCGTCGATCAGCGAACCAAGGTGGTGAACCGATTTGAGGCACCGGTCGCGGTGACGGTCGGCGACAACAACTTGGTGCAGCAGCAGGGCAATGGTGGCAGCGGTGCGACGGCGCAGCAGCAGGTGGCGACTGTCGGCGGCACCACATCGCGCGGCAGCACGCGGGGCGGCGGTGCCACAAACGTGGTCATGTCGGATGGCTCGATCGTGCAGGCGGCGCCAGGGCAGCCGAGGTCTGGGCGCAGGTAGGGATTACGGTGGCGATGGCCGGTCCAAACGGTATCTGACGAAGGCAAAGCAGGAGGCTATAAGCGTCAGAGTCCATCCGGGATCATTTGGTGGTTTGGCAGAGCCTTCGAAGCATAAGGCGGACGGAGGCCCATCGCAGGAAGCACAGGCCTGACCGGTTCAGGCACTTCCAATCCTTGGCGAGGCGACGACAGCGGTTCAGCCAGGCGATGGTCCGTTCAACGATCCAGCGCTTCGGCAGCACGACGAAGCGGTGCCGGTCGCAGCGCCGGACGATCTCGAGGTTGATCTGGCCGCAGACGCCCTTCAGGCCGTCCTGAAACTTGGCGCCCTGGTACCCGCTGTCGGCGTAGAGCTTGAGCAGGAAGGGGTAGAGGCCGAACAGCGCACCCATCAGCAGCACGCCGCCATCGCGGTCCTGGATGTCGGCGGCGTGCACCATCGCCTGCATCAGCAGGCCCTGGGTGTCGACCAGCACATGGCGCTTCTTGCCCTTGATCTTCTTGCCCGCGTCGTAGCCCGGCGGGTCGATGCAGCGCCCCCCTTTTCCGCACCCTTGACGCTCTGGCTGTCGATGATCGCCGCCGTCGGGCTGGCCTCGCGTCCGGCCTGCTCGCGGCACAGCACGTAGAGCGCGTGGTGGATGCGCTCGAGCGTCCCGTCCTCGTCCCAGCGCCGCAGGTAATCGTGCACCGTGCTTTTCGGCGGCAAGTCCTTCGGCAGCGCCGCCCACTGGCAGCCGGTGGTCAGGACGTACATCACCCCGTCCACCACAGCCCGCTCCGCCACCGTGCGCTTGTTGCCGCCCGGCTTCGCGGGCGGGATCAGCGGCTCGACCAGCGCCCACTCCGCATCGGTCAGATCACTTGGGTAGCGCAGCTTGCTGCGGTCATACCGAGCGCGGTTCTCCGGCGTCCACATCCCGCCACATCGCGCACCACCAGCCACCGCGCGCCAGTCACAACCGATTCAGATGACACAGCATGATCCCGGATGGACACTGAGACGCTGACAACACCCGATACGGCTCGCCTTTGCGCAGGTATAGGGCTGTCATCTCGACTTCAGGCTGCGGCGGCGCTGGCCGTCGGCTTTGCTTAGACTGACTTTGCGCCGGGCTGATGGCTACCAGCAAGCAGGCGGTAGCGAGCGTGGCCCGAGTAACTTGTGCAATCATTGCCCCGCCTCGGCTACCTTAGACCCCAGCCTTGCCGCCGCGGCCTGGAGCCGCTCCACATCCCCTTCCCGCCACTGGTGCCGATCTATAGAGCCGGCTTGGGTGCACTTGGATGAGTTTGCCGGTTTTACAGGTATTATCCCCGTGCGACCCGGCGCCGGCCTCAAGATGGCCCAAGCCGGCTCTATAACAACTTGATGGCCTCGTCCGCTGGTATCCCAAAAGCCTCGCCAATCCTGGACGGGGTTGTGACCCCGCGTTCGTCCAGGCTTCTGCGGATCATGAACCGCAAGCGGATTGCCGCGGTACGCTCGTCGCGCCGGCGCAGTTGTTCGGCGGGAGTGAGCTTCGGCTTGTCTCGTGTCATCGACCACCTTGAGCGAGATGTCGCTGTGCCTCGCTGACTAGGTGGCGGTCGTTGGCGCTGGCGACTAGCCCCGCGGCCGAGAACGCCTTGAACGCGGCCAGCACCTCCACTGCGGTGGTGCTCATGTGCGCCTCAAGCCGAGCTCCCGCCGACAGCCAGAAGCGACCGACCTCCTCCGGCGCTAGCCCCTGCAGTTTGCGATGCGCAGCCAGCAGCATGCCCTGCCCTTTCTGGAAAGTCTCCAGCGCCCGCTGTAGCCGGCCTGCTGCTTCGGGCTCGGCTGGGATGGTCATGTTCTGCTCGTCGGCTTCTTCCGCGACTTCGGTGCCGCAGTGACGGCCGGCTCGGTGTGCGCATGCACTTCCTGTGTCGCAAGGCCCATGGCGACAAGCTGCCGAATGGCCTCTGAACGGCCTCGAACCCGGTTCGCAAAGGACCAGTCGTCGATCGCCCGAACCTCGGACGGGGTCATAAACATCTGTATCCGCTCAGATTTTAGTTCATCTACCATACCCGCAACATAGGCAACATGAGCAACAAGCGCAATAAGGGACTTGCTCCATATACTAAACATGCTCATATTACTCTTGTCGAAGGGGGCACCCTCGAAGGCGGGCCGAACGAGGTACTGGCAACACCCCGCTCAGCCCTGACCACAACCCTGGCCACCGGAGCCCGGATCATGGCTTTCATCTCTGTAGACGAATCTGCGCGCGCGTCTCGCGGCTATGCGACGCGTTTCGATCCTCGACCGCCCTCTCCACCATGACCAGACGCTGGTGGCGATGGTCATGGCGGGCGTCCGCTGCATGGACGTTCGCGCCGAGGGCAATGCCTTCCGCGCCGACCTTCATCTCCGCCTGGGCGAATGGCTGCCACTGGCCGACGGCGTGACCGAGGAAGCGGTCTTCGCTGCCGTCCTCGCCTTCATCTCCCTGGTCTCGAGCGTCCCGCAGGAATACAGCCCGGCGAACGACGCCGTCGAGCGTGCCGCCGCGGCGGAGGTCTATGCGGCCTTCGCCTCCCGCCTGTCGATCGCGGCGTGAGGGGGCAGCACCATGACTTTGATCCCTGACGACATGCTGCTGCGCGACCCCCGCCCGGCCGCTGAACTCCGCCGGGCCCTGCTGGCGCCGACGGTTTGCCGCATCGCTTACCTACGTAATCTGGGGCGGTTCACGCGTATGGCTGATGCGCTTGATGCCATCGAGGCCGACCAGGTGCGGCGGGCCCGCGAGGTTGATGCCGCGGTGTTGGAGCAGGCCATATGAGCGCCGCCCATGACGTCGACGTCCTCGCCCTCGAACTGGTCGAAGCTGCCGATCGGCCCGCGCGGGTGCTGGCCATCGCTGCCCGGCTCGCGGTGCTGGCGCGTCATCTGCACCAGCAGGAGGATGTGGCTGTGCCGCCGCATTTGCGGGTGTCTGATCCTCTGCCGATGGGCGTGACGCGGCTTTGTGGATGGAGGGCGCGGCCATGAACGCCCCCTCCCCCTGGATCATCATGGACCGCGCCGGCGGCACGACAGAGCACACTACGCGGGTCGACTGGCTGGCCGAGTGGCGGCACCGGATCCGCGCGCTCGAGACTGCGGACCGTCCCGCCGAGCTTCGGCGCGAAGGCCTGAAACGGATGCTGGCCGCGAATGCCGGCACGTTCCGGGCGCTGCTCGAGCATGGCGCCGTGGACGCGGTGCTCGACGTGACGGGCGCAGCTGCTGCGGCGGATGCGCGGCTTTCTGGCTTGAACACCTCACAGGAGATCGCCGCATGACCAGCACTGACACTGAGCTGCTCGAACTCTGCGCCGCATGGCGCCAGGCCGTCGATCGCTTCATCCCAATCGCGGACCGTCTCGCCGGCATGTTGGACCGCGACTGGTCCGCCGCCGACCGCGTATTGAATAAGGAGGTGGAGGGCGAGGTGTTCGGGCTCGAGCGGCGCATTTTCGACACTGAGGCCGCGACCCTGGCCGGGCTGAAGGCCAAGGCCGGCGTGCTGGACTACATGGACACAGCGATGGGTGTTTCACCAAACTCGGAGTACGCGGCGTCGCTCGTGACCGACATCGTGGCGCTGGGTGCCGCGTGGTGATGATCCGCACCACGGTCGCCGCTTGAGGTGATCGGCCCTCGCTTCGGTGTGCATAGTAGGGGTCATTAGATATTCGGCACGTTTAATTCGAGGTACCCGCGGGGGCCTCATCTTCTCCGCGGCGCTGCCGGCGCGAAGCCGGCCGTATGGCAAGGGCGTATCCCTTGCCCGGTCGGAAGCCGGACCGACACGTCTAGGCGCGGAGCCGCCCGGTGCCTTCGGCGCCGGGCGGTTTCTATTTGTCGGTCCGCCTTGACCAGTTGCTCAGCGAGGAATGATCGGCTTTGCCCAACTCCAACCATTTCCAATTCGGCACGATAAGGCGCTGTGCAGTAATCTCGGCACTATCGAAAATGAGGGCTGATCGTGAATAATCACCACTCGCGGCGGCCGCTAACCGACCTCGCCGGCATGCGGTTCGGCCGTCTGCTGGTGATCGAACAAGTTGAGAAGCCGCCCACCAACAGCCCGAGCCAAACAGCTGACGGTTGGTGGCGCTGCAGCTGCAACTGCGGCACCGAGGTGGTGCTGCGTGGCGCTCGCATCCGGCAAGGCAACTGGATCTGCCGATACCACCGCTAGTCCTGACCCCCGGCGTCGCTGGGCGCGCCCGGCGCCTGCACCTCCAGCCGGGCTGCTAGGGCCTCGAGCAGCGCCACATCGCCCTCACGCAAATACTTCCGGGTCAGCAGGATGACCGCTTCGGCTCGCGCCATGCCCAATATCTCGCCGATCGCCTTGGGCGTGGTGATGCCTCACTTGTCCAGTTCGTAGTTAATCGCCATCCGGAGGCGCATTGGCGCCATCTGGTCAGCCTGCCGGGTGTGGCGTTCCTCGGACGTAAGCCTCGGCTTGGCAGGTGGCAGGCTCATGCCGGCAGAGTGGCCGCGATTGTGGTCATCGTCATCCTGCGTACGGCTGGGGCAGCCCCGCCGCTCGGCAGCGGCGGGGCAATGTCTGCTGCGGCTCGAGCCTGTTGCTCGTCCGGCTCACGCGACTTGTGACTGACCTTCGACCTGACGCTGCGGCTGCGGGCCGCGGAGCACGTTGTTTCCGGCACTGCCGACCTCGATCCGGCGCGGCCGCATCGCCTCGGGTATCTCGCGCTTGAGCTCGATCGTGAGCAGGCCGTCGGCGAGATCGGCGCTTGCCACCTTCACATGGTCAGCCAGCTCGAAGCGGCGCTCGAAGGAGCGGCCGGCGATGCCGCGATGGAGCACCTGGCGCTGCTGCTCACCACCGTTTGCCTCGGTGCGGCTCCGCCGCTCGCCAGTGACGATCAGCATATTCTGCTGGGCCACCACGTTCAGGTCGTCGGGCTTGAAGCCGGCCACCGCGAGCGTGACGCGGTAGCTGTCTTCGCCGGTCCGCTCGATGTCATAGGGCGGATAGTTCTCGTCCACTCCGCCGTGCGCCGCGTGCTGCAGCAGGTCGAACATCCGGTCGAAGCCAACGGTCGAGCGGAACAGCGGGCTGAAGTCGTACTCGGTCCTCATCTCCACATCCTCCTTGCGAAGCAACATGGACACGGGCGGCGCCGGATCTCCGGCAGCTCCCACCGAACCCCATCCGGGCGTCCGGCGGCCATGATTCAGGGATTGCTGAGGCGTCGTTCAAGGTCCTCGCGACGGCTTAATTGCAGCGGCGCGGCTATCCGCTGGTGGCGTCCACCCAAGCAGCCTTGGCGTGGTCGCGGCTGGTGGCCGGCGTCACCCCGGCCCGCCGCACTGGCCGATCACCGTGTGACGACCCACACCGCGGGGTCATCGCCGCCTTGCGCGCTGGCGTTGATGCGGAGACCAGCGTCGATGACCTCGACCCGGAATTGCCAGCCCTGCAACTCGCCTGTGACGGTCCAGCCGCTAGGCGCTGTCGTCTAGCGCCGCTCGTGGTGATCGGCCCTCGCCACGCTGTGCGTATCTGATACCGATTTGAATCTGGACTTCCCCCCGCGGAGTCGAGGGGTGAGATCAGAGCGTCATGCAGCTGAGCGCATGGTAATCCCTTCCATGCTGGCTCGCGCCTCGGCCGGGGTGCGGTAGCCGACGCCCGAATGCAAACGCTGCCGATTGTAGAAGACTTCAATGTACTCGAACACGGCCGTCCTCGCCTCCTCGCGGGTGCAATAGCGGACCTGGTGGACGTGCTCCGTCTTGAGCGAGGCGAAGAAGCTCTCCATGGGCGCGTTGTCGAGGCAGTTGCCGTGGCGGCTCATGGACTGCGTGATGCCGTGCCGCTCCAGCACCGCGCGATACGGCTCGGAGGCGTATTGCACGCCGCGGTCGCCGTGGTGGACCAGCCCACGTGGCGGGCGATGCCGCTGGATGGCCATGGACCAGCCGACGATCTCGCGCGTGGCCATGTCCTTGATCGCGGCCAGATACAGGAAGCCCTCGTCAGTCGGAATGTAGGAGATGTCGGCCAGCCAGACCTGGTCCGGCCTCTCTGCGGTGAAGTTCCGCGCCAGCAGGTTGGGGGCGACCGGCAGGTCGTGGCAGCTGTCCGTGGTGCGAGGTGTGCGGGGCGGCCCCGCCGGGCCGAGAGCCCGTCCAACGCAGTGCGTTGGACCGCGCATCAGCCGTTCAACGCGCCGGCGCGAATGCCGCAGCCCTTCTCGGCGGAGCTCGGCGTGGACACGTGGCGAGCCGTAGACCCGCCGGCGGGCGGCGAAGATGCGGCCGATCCGCTCACGCAGCTCGGCTTCCGCTTCGGCGCGGCTTTGGACGGCGGGGATCGCGCGCAGCCAGGCGTAGAAGCCGCTCACGCTCGCGCCGACCATCCGGCACAGCGTGGCCACGGCGTGGTTCGCCCGCTCGACCGATACGAAGGCGAACTTCGTCACGCGACCCCCTTGGCGAAAAAAGCCGCCGCCTTGCGGAGGATCTCCACCTCCTCCTGAGCCGCTTCACCTCGTGCTTCAGGCGTTGCGTTTCTGCCTGCTCCGCCTTGCGGGCGGCCAACGCCGCGGCCGAGCCGGCCGCCAGATGCTCGGTGCGCCATTGGCTGAGCTGCCCGGTGCCGATGCCGAGTTCCGTCGCCACCTCCGACAACCCCTTGCCGCCCTCTAGCAGCCGCTTCACCGCCTGCGCCTTGAACTCCCTCGTGAAGCTCCGTCGGGTTCGCCTCTCTGCCATCCTTCCCTCCCGGGGTGCCTGGGTTCGTTAGCAAACCCTCCAGCCCCAGGGGGGAAGTCCACCATCCGCAGGCGAATGATCTTCAGCCGGTCTTCGTACCGGAGCCGCCGTTCCTCGGCTGACATCTTCGGCTTCTCGGGTGGCAAGGCTGGCGGCGGCTGGTCGGGGAACAGGCTCATACCTGAGTAAGAGAATGCAAGCAGCGCTGTTGCGATGGTCGCTCGGCTGTGGTCGGCATCATCCTGTGACGACCCAGACCGCTGGGTCACCGGCAGCAGTTCGTCCTTATAGTCATCGGACAGCGGCAGCGAGTAGGCCAACCTCCGGATTAACAGTTCATCCGAAGCAGATGGGCTGGGCGAGCGACTAGAATGGGAGCGCTGCAGAGAAAACCCGGTGTCCGCTTACAGCGCCATCGTGCCGGGTTTACTAAGGGCCACTCGGTCAGCTGAAGATGAAATCGTTGACTCCGAGAGCAGAGACGCCGGCAACGAAGATTTCCCCGTGGTTCGAGGCTTGCCCGCTGATCCCGCCGTAGCGAACGGCTACCCCGCCATCGACCGCGGTGAAGCTGATCTCACGGATAGAAATGGCACGGAATTCTAAGTGGTCAACGCCTCGAACAAAGTCTTCGATCCGGTCGTACCCGTCGGCTCTGTAGAACACGAAGTTATCTGCGCCCTCGCCACCGGACAGCGTGTCATTTCCGATCCCACCCCGCAGGCGATCATTTCCTGCGTCACCATATAGAAGATCTTTGCCGTCGCCTCCATTCAGCGTGTCATGACCGGCGTTGCCGTGCATGACGTCGCCGAGGCTGGTGCCCAGCAGGCTGTTGTTCGATGCAGAGCCAGAAAAATCAGCCATTCCAATAACCCATAAGTTGTCTTGAATGACCTTATTGCGCAAAAACGGGGAAATCTGATAACACGGATACGTGATTTTAGTATAGCAACTGAATCACGCGTGGAACTATAAAAGAAACCTGGCTCAAGGCCGAGATCCGCATCAGGGCCGTGCAAGGTACCCAGGCCCATCGCGATAAATCTTCCTGCCCGCCAAAGAGCCCGATGGTGGGTCGGGGTATCGTGCTGCGGCTTGCCGAACCCTGCACCGGCGACCACACAAGCATGCGCGGTGCTTGCGCCGCCCGGCACGCTGCTCCGGTGCGGCTTTCTGGACCGTGCTTGCCCGCGGCGCTCTGCCGAGTATCAGGCCGGGACAGAAGGATTTGGTCTTTACCCCACCTTCGCGGCCTGTGTTGCGCGGCTGAAGCAGTCGCTTGGAACGCCGTCGGAGCGTGACACGCTGACCGTAGCCGCGGAACGGCTGCGGTCTACCGTGACCGGCGGAAGCGGCCCGGGAGGGCCCAGCAAGGGCGTGACCTCCGGCCCTCTAGCCAGTGTCCAGCTACCACATGCCGCGCGACCAGCACGGTCAGCGCGAGCCGGCAGAAGCGGCAGCGACGCGCTTGGCCAGCGCCGCGACGGCCAAGGTTTGCTTCTCTAACGCGCAATAAAAACGTGATCGGTGAATCACACGGCCGTGATTGCGCGCTTAAGTTGAATCCGGCATATCGGTCCCACCAACGCTGATCACTTATTCGTGCTTCACACGATCGTGGGAAACGGGCTCAGGGCTCCGGTACGGCCTCAGGTCAGTCGCGCTTAGATACTCAACCTATGGTTTTGTTTCTGAGCAGACTAACCCCCAAGGCGCGATTTCCGGCGGCCGCAGCTCGCACATCCCACGCAACGCAGGACGACCGACCATGGCCGCTACCCTTGACCTGACCCAGTTCAACACCGTCTGGGACGAAAGCTTCGACAACGGCACGGGCATGCTCTCCCGCAACTGGGGTCCCGGGATCGACACCAG
>NZ_SMSJ01000073.1 GCF_004355005.1 Dankookia rubra | reverse complement strand
GCGATGCCGGCCACACCACGATCAAGATCGGCGACGACAGCATCCGCCTGGATGGGGTCGGCAAGGACGATTTCCTGTCGCACCTGACCAGCTGGGTGAAGATCGTCTGATCCAGCGACCGCACGACGCGCCGGCAACCGCAAGGGGGCCGGCGCGCTGCGCCTTCCGGGCGCCGCCTCCGGCGCCGGGAGACCCGCCCGCCATGCGCCGACACCCGTTGCCCGCCTGCCTTCTCCTCGCCCTGCCGCTCATCCTCCCCGCCGGCCCCGGCCGGGCCGAGACGCCGGCTGAACAGGCCTCCCGCCAGTTGCAGCAGGAGATCCGCCAGGACCGGGCCGCCGAGGCGGGCGAGGCGGCGGCGCCGCGCCCCCCGGCCGCCACCCCCACCACCAGCGCGATCGAGGCCGACCGCCGTTCGCTCCAGCCCGATGTCGGCCGGCCGGAGGAAGCCGGCGCGCCGATCACCGGCGGCGAGCGCGCCGCAACGGGCGGCGGCCGCAACCCGCAGCGCTGAATCCCCCGGCCGCGGCCCCGTCCCGCGGCCCCCCTGCCCCGCGGCGATCGCCGCCCGCAGCCTGGGCGCTCGGCCTGGCCCCCGCCCCGGCGGTCAGGGCCGCATGGCGGCGAGCAGCGCCATGGCGCCGGCGGCCTCGCAGGGCTCGATCACCGGCAGACCGGAGGCCTCGGCGACCAGCGCGGCATGGCCGGCCAGGCCGGTGCAGCCGAGGATGATCGTCTCCGCCCCCTGCTCCGCCAGGCGGCGGGCGGCGGCGGCGATCCGCCCGCGGGGCGCCTCCGGCTCGCAGAGCACCTCCATCGGCAGGTCGAGCGGCTCCCAGGCCGCGAGCCGGGCCTCGAGCCCCATGGCCTGCAAGGCGCGGCGCTGCCGGGGCTGGCTGGCGGCGACAAAGCCGATGATGCCGAAGCGCTCGGCCCGGGTGACCGCGGCGGCGACGGCGCAGCGGAACATCCCGAGCACCGGCCGGCGGGTCGCCGCCCGCACCGCCTCCAGCCCGGGGTCGGAGACGCAGGCGATGACGTAGGCCGCGGCGGGTTCGCGCTCGACCAGGCCGCAGAGCGGCAGGGCGACGCTGTGCCAGTCCTCCCAGCTGGCGATGGCTGGGGGGCCTTCGGCCAGGCGGGTCACCTCCAGCGCCAGGCCCGGCGGCAGTGGCAGCGGCGCCAGGGCCGCGGCGATGCCGCGGGTGCAGGCCAGGGAAGCGTTCGGGTTGATGACCAGGATGCGGCGGGACATGGCCGAGCCTTGCCGTCCCGCCCGCAGGCGCGCAAGTCCCGCGGCGGCCCTGCCCGGGGCCCGGCCGCGCGGCGGGGCGTCGTCCAGGGAACGCGCAGCCAGGGAACGCGGGGCGGCGCCGCAGCGCTTGAACCGGCATGGGTCGCGGGCCGATATTGCATCGCACAAGACGCCAGTGACCAATGCATCATCCCGACAGGCCGGCCTACCGGCCAGGAGACCACATCATGCCCTGGACCCCCGAGAGCGCCGCCACGAGTCCGGGCGACGGCATGTCCGCCATGGGTACGCTGCCCGGCCCGGCCAAGGACCTCGGCACGCCGCCGCTCTGGGTCGCGGTGCGGCGCGGCCTCGCCAATCGCTGCCCCTTCTGCGGCGTCGGCAAGGTGTTTTCCGGCTACCTCACGGTGACGCGGGAATGCAGCAATTGCCATGCGCCGCTCGGCCTGCTGCGGGCGGACGACGCACCGCCCTATTTCACCATCTTCCTCGCCGGCCACATCCTGGTGCCCGGCGTGCTCTGGGTGGAGAAGACCTACGAGCCGCCGATGTGGCTGCACATGGTGGTCTGGTTGCCGCTTTTCGCAATCATCTGCACACTGCTGTTGCGCCCCATCAAGGGCGCGGTGGTGGGGTGGATGAGCACGCTCGGATTCGTCGCGCAGGAACAGGAGGCCGAGGCAGCGCGGGAGGCCGCGGCGCGCGCCCCGCATGCCTGACCGGACGCGGCCCGCAGCGGCCGGCGGCGCCATCGCGCTGCCCGAGGAAGACCCGGCGCTGCGGCGTCTCGAGAACATCGTGCTGCCGGACGCGACGGCGCTCCTCTCGGCCTATGCCGAGGCGGACCGGCGCCAGGCGGTGGCCGACCTGCTGGGCGAGAACCGGTTCGACCCGACCGGCGTGCCCGGCGGGCCCTTCGCGCTGTACCTCTGCGTCCGCGACGGCCGGCTGATCTTCGACATCCGCGACGTCCTGGACGTGCCGGTGCGGGCGGTGGTCCTCGCGCTCGGGCCCTTCCGGCGGCTGATCAAGGACTACCACATGATCGTCGCCAGCCATGAGCAGGTGGTGGCCGAGGGCGGGCACGAGGCGCGGATCCAGGCGATCGACATGGGCCGCCGCGGCCTCCACAACGAGGGGGCGGAGCTGCTGACCGCGCGGCTCGAGGGCCGGATCGGCCTCGACTTCGAGACGGCCCGGCGGCTCTTCACCCTGGTCTGCGCGCTGCACCAGCGGATCTGAACCGACCCGCCCGCAGCCGCGGCGCGGCGCTACTGGACCGTCGTCACCGCCCGCCGGTTGCGCGCCCAGGCCTGCTCATCCGAGCCGAGCTCCGCCGGCCGGTCCTTGCCGTAGCTGATCGTCCGCAGCCGCGACCCGGCGACGCCGCCGCTGACCAGCAGGTCGCGCGCGGCATTCGCCCGGCGCTGGCCGAGCGCCAGGTTGTACTCGCGGGTGCCGCGTTCGTCGGCATGGCCCTCGATCACCGCCTGGACCTGGCGGTACTGCGCCAGCCATTGCGCCTGGCGTTGCAGCACCGGCCGCTGGTCGGCGCCGACCGAGGCGCTGTCGGTGGCGAAATAGACCCGGTCGCCGGCGGTCGCGGCGAGGTCCTCCTGGCTGCCGGGCTGGCCGGCGCCGGCCCGCATCCCGCCGGCGGTGCCGCCGAGGGCGGAACCCGCGGCGCCGTTCGGATCGACGGCGGCATTGCCGGTGCTGGCGGTATTGGCGCTGTCCGAGCAGGCGGCGGCCAGCAGGCCGAGCGCCAGGGCCGCAACAGGGGCGAACTTCATGACAATCTCTCGCTTCCGTAAGGATGGGCCGCGGCAATCGGACGCCCCGAATCGGGCAGGCCCTCATCCCAAGGCTTGCCTCCACCGGCCCCGGCGGTGCAAGCCGGATCAACGAAGCCGGAGGAAATGCCATGCTGACCGTGCACCACCTGGGCAAGTCGCAATCGGAACGCATCGTCTGGCTCTGCGAGGAACTCGGGCTCGACTACGACCTGAAGCACCATGTCCGCGACGCCCGGACCATGCTCTCGCCGCCGGAGCTGAGGGCGCTGCACCCGATCGGCTCCGCCCCGGTGATCACCGAGGGAGCCATGGTGCTGGCCGAATCGGGCGCCTGCATGGAGTACATCATCGCCCGGCATGGCGGCGGCCGGCTGTCGCTGCCGCCGGGCCACCCCGGCTATCCCGACTTCCTCTACTGGCTGCACGAGGCCAACGGATCGCTGCAGCCGGCGATGGGCCGGCGGATGCTGATCGGGCGGCTGCAGGTTCCGTCCGAGAACCCGGTGCGGCAGGCGGCGGAGGAGCGGCTGGACCGCGCGCTGCGCTTCCTCGATGCCCGCGTGGCGGCGGTGCCCTGGCTGGCGGGCGAGGAATTCACCGCCGCCGACGTCATGATGGGCTTCCCGCTGACGACGATGCGGTACTTCGCGCCGCTCGACCTCTCGCCCTATCCGGGCATTCTCGCCTACCTGCAGAGGATCGCGGCGCGGGAAGGCTATCAGCGCGCCATGGCCAAGGGCGACCCGGGGATGCCGCTGCTGCTGACCTGAACGGCCAGGCGAACCGGGAGGGGTCGCCGGGCCCCGGCCGGTCCACCCCGCGAGGCGCGGGTTTACTTTCGGGCATCGCCGTCGCATCTGACCGCCATGAAGATCGACGGCACCCCCTATCGCAGCGTCTGGGTGGATGCGGATGGCTGGTCCGTCCGCATCCTCGACCAGACGAAGCTGCCCTGGCAGCTCGACATCCTGCAGCTGACCGAGGCGGACCAGGTGGCGCATGCCATCCGTTCGATGCAGGTGCGCGGCGCGCCGCTGATCGGCGCGGTCGCCGCCTACGGCGTGGCGCTGGCCTTGCGCGCCGATGCCTCGACCGCCGCGCTCGACCGCGCGGTGGCGATGCTGGGCGAGACCCGGCCGACCGCGATCAACCTGCGCTGGGCGCTCGACCGCATGCGCGCCCGGCTGCACAACCTGCCCGAAGGCGACCGCGTGGCCGCGGCCTATGCCGAGGCGCAAGCGATCGCCGACGATGACGCCGAGACCTGCCGCCGGATCGGCCTGAACGGCCTGCCGCTGCTGCAGGAGATCGCCGCCCGCAAGCCGGGCGAGACGGTTAACGTCCTGACGCATTGCAATGCCGGCTGGCTGGCGACGGTGGACTACGGCACCGCCCTGTCCCCGATCTACCAGGCGCACGACGCCGGCATCCCCGTCCATGTCTGGGTGGACGAGACCCGGCCGCGCAACCAGGGCGCCGCGCTGACCGCCTTCGAGCTCGGCAAGCACGGGGTGCGGCACACCGTCATCGCCGACAATGCCGGCGGCCACCTGATGCAGCATGCCGAGGTCGACATCTGCATCACCGGCACCGACCGCGTCACCCGCCAGGGCGACGTCGCCAACAAGATCGGCACCTACCTGAAGGCACTGGCGGCGCGCGACAACGGCATCCCCTTCTGGGTGGCGACGCCGCATTCGACCATCGACTGGCGGGTCGGCGACGGCGTCGCCGAGATCCCGATCGAGGAGCGGGCGGAGGCCGAGGTCACCGACCTGACCGGCCGCACCGCCGACGGGCGGCTCGAGACCATCCGCGTCGCCGCCGAGGGCAGCCCCGCCGCCAACCCGGCCTTCGACGTGACCCCGGCCCGGCTGGTGACCGGGCTGATCACCGAACGCGGCCGCTGCGAGGCGAGCGCGGCCGGGCTGCGCGGGCTGTATCCCGAAGCCGGCTGACCCGGGGCGGCATGTCGCCCCGCTGCCGCAAGGTCACGGAAACGACCGGATCACCCGCGCGCCCCGGCAACCGGGAGCGGGCACAGCGTCTTCTCAGCAAAGTTGCGGAGACGACGACCGATGGCCGCTACCACGCGCCACACCGAAGCCCGGCTGGTCGCCGGCACCATGGGGCTGGGCCTGCTGCTCGCGCTGGGCGCCGCTCCCGCCCGGGCGCAGGACGCCGCCCGGATGGAGGCGATCGAGCGGCAGATCCGCTCCCTGCAGTCCGAACTCGGCAAGATGCGCCGCGAAATGCAGGCGCGCGAGGCGGAGACCCGCGCCGCCAAGCAGGAGGCGGCGCAGGCCCGCGGCGAGGCGCGGCAGGCGCAGGCCACCGCGCAGCGCCGTCTGGATACCGTGCCGCCGCCCGCCCCAGCCGCCGCGGGGCAGCCCGCGCAGGCGCCGCCGGCCGAGCAGGTCCGGCTCGGCTTCCCCTCGGGCCGGCCGACCGTCACCTCGGGCGACGGCCGCTTCCAGGCCTTCCTCGGCGGGCAGTTCCAGTACGATGTCGGCGGGGCGGTGCAGGGCAACCTCAATCCCGGCGCCTCGCGGCTCGACAGCTTCGGGCAGAACCTGCGGCGCGGGCGGCTCTTCTTCGGCTTCCGGTACGACGACCTGCAGCTCAACGTGACGCCCGATTTCGGCGGCTCGCCGGACGGCTCGGTCGGGCTCTACGAGGCCAACCTGAACTGGACCCCGGTCAAGCCGCTGACCCTGACCCTCGGCTACTTCAAGCCCTGGATCACCTTGCAGGACTCGATGAGCTCGAACGACTTCCTGTTCCTCGAGCGGCCGAGCATCGTCGAGATCGCCCGCAGCATCGCCGCCGGCGACGGCCGGTCCGTGGTCGGCGGCCGCTGGACGCAGGACCGCTGGTTCGCCTCCGCCTACCTGACCGGCGACAGCTATGGCGGCAACAACACGACGCAGGCCACCAGCGGCCAGACCGGCGGCGTCGCGCGGATCGCCGGGCGGCCCTGGACGGATGCCGATGCCGACCTGCATCTCGGCCTTTCCGGATCCTATGCCTTCGACATCCGCCGCACCGGCTCCGGCCAGAGCCTGCAGCTCCGCGACCGGCCGGAGCTGCGGATCGACCAGACCCGGCTGATCGACACCGGCGCGCTGCCGGCGGAGAAGGCCTATACCTACGGGCCGGAATTCGGCCTGCGCTGGCGCAATTTCCTGCTGCAGGGCGAATACATCCGGATCGGCGTGGACCAGGCCCGCAGCGGCGCGGCGCCGCGGCCCGACCTTGAATTCGACGGCGGCTATGTCGAGGCGAGCTGGGTCATCACCGGGGAGCCGCGGAAGTACACCACCTCCGGCGCCGCCTTCGCCAGGCCGGTGCCGGCCGAGCCCTTTACCCTGGACGGCGGCGGCTGGGGCGCCTGGGAGGCGATGGCGCGCTGGAGCGTCGCCGACCTGAACGACCACGTGACCCGCGGCCGGGCCCAGGCGGCCACGGGCGGGGTCTATGGCGGGCGGCAGGAGGTGATCGGCACCGGCCTGTCGTGGTACCCGAACAACTACCTGCGCTTCATGCTGAACTGGGACATCGTCAACGTGGACCGGCTGAACGCGGCGGGGACGCAGCAGATCGGCCAGCGCTTCCACAGCATCGCGCTGCGCTCGCAGCTGGCCTTCTGAGGGCGGGCGCGCGGCCCGCGTGGTGCGCCCCCGGCAGTCCATTATGGCCGTCGCCCGCTTGCACCGGACCCGCGGCACCCGTCCTCCCGGCGCGCGCTCCGTGCAGCGGGCGGACGCGGAGCGGGGCATGGACTCGCTCGCTGGAACCATGTGGAAGCTCGTCGGGGTCGGGGCCGGCAACGCGGCGGGGCAGGACGTGCCCTCGCCGATCGGGCGGCATCCCACGGGCTTCGTGATGTTCACCGGGGACCGCATCCCGGTGGCGGTGACGGACGCGTGACCGGCCTTGCCGACGGGCGCAGCCTCGCGGCCGCTGCCGTCCTAGACCGGAAACTGTCGCTTCGACGGGGCGGAAATCGCTGCCGCGACGGATGCCGCGGCCAGCCCCGACCCGCTGGCGGAGCAGCTGCGGGAGATGCGGTTCGAGGGTCCGGCGCGCTTCATCGCCGCCCCCCCAGGAATGACCTGATCGGCGAGGGCCTGCGGCTCGCCCTCATGCGGGAGAGGCTGGGCTGAAGCGGGCCCCAGCGGTTCCGCAGTCCGCCCTAGCCCAACCCGTTGGCGCGCATCCCGGTGCTCCGCAGCCCGCCGCCCTGGCGCAGCGGGTCGGCCGCGGCGCTGCCGCTTTCCAGCAGCACCAGGCCGCCGATCAGCAGCAAGCCCGCGCCGCAGGCGGCCCAGAAGGCGAGCATGGGCGGCACCCGGCCGGGCGACAGCGCGTCGCTCAGCAGCAGCGCGACGAGCGCGGTGATCATCATCATGGCGCTCCCGATCAGCGCGCAGGCGAAGCGTTGCATCCTGTGTGTCCTTCGGCATTCCGGTGCGGGCGAAGCGCCCCTCGGCACCTTTCAACACCCGCGGCTTGGCACGAAGGAGCCGGCAGTGGGGCGTTTCTGTGGCACGTGGGTCGCGACCGCAGGTGCGCCGCGACCACCCTGCGCAAGGCATGGGCATCCGGCCGCACCGGCGCCCAAGCGGCAGCCAGTCCGCGGCACCGGAGGCGCCGAAGCCGGCCCCGGGCCCGATTGCGCCCCCGCGACGGATGCGGGAGGCTGCCGCCGACCACCGTCCCGCCGGAGCCACGACCCCATGCGCCTGCTGCTTGCCACCCTCTCGCTCTCTGCCGGCCTCGCCTCGGCGGCGATGGCGCAGACCGTCACCATGGGGGCTGCGGGCAACGGCCAGCCGCCGCTGCGCTGCGGCGTCGACGGCACCTTCGCGCCGCATGCCTTCCCGACCATGGGCGGCGGCGTGCAGGGCTTCCAGATCGACCTCTTCGACGCCATCGGCAAGAAGCTGGGCCGTCCGGTGGAGATCACCTCGGCCAGCTTCTCCGGCCTGATCCCGGCGCTGAATGCCGGGCGCTACGACTTCCTCTGCGCGCCGACCACGGTGACGCCGGAGCGCGCGGCGAACCTGCTTTTCACCGAGGGTTATCTCTGGACCGAGCTGCAATTCGGCATCAAGCGCGGCACCCCGCCGATCAAGTCGGAGGAGGACCTGCGCGGCAAGGCGATCAGCGTGAACAAGGGCACGCCCTACGAGCAATGGGTCACGAAGAATGCCGAGCGGCTGAACCTGACACTGCTCGCCTTCGACAGCCAGGCGGATGCGGCGCAGGCCGTCATCCAGGGCCGGGCCTTTGCCAACCTCTCGGGCAATACGGTCATCAAGTACTCGGCCAGCCGCACGCCGCAATACGTCGCCGATTTCAGCCTGCCCGGCACCCGCTTCCACTGGGCGACGCCCTTCCGCCAGGACAGCGCCGCGGCGCGGAACGAGATGGAGAAGGCGATCGAGTGCCTGAAGCGGGACGGCACCATCGCCGGCCTGTCGAAGAAGTGGTTCGGCGCCGAGCCGAAGGAGGACGACGCCGAGCGGGTGGTCTTCCCCGGCTTCGGCCCGCCCGGCCTGCCCGGCTACGACGCGACGCCGAACACCGCCGCCTGCTCGTGATGGCGCCGGATGGCCGGAGCGCCGCAGGGGGCGAGGGCCTGCATCGGCCGCCGGAAAACCCGGCGGAGGCCGCGCCGCAGCCGGCCCCGGCCCCCCTCGCCGCGCGGCCGATCGTCGAGGCGCGCGGCATCCACAAGCATTTCGGCCACCTTCATGTCCTGAGGGGCGTCGACCTGGTGGTGGCAGAGCGCGAGCTGGTCTTCGTCATCGGCCCGTCCGGATCCGGCAAGTCGACCCTGCTGCGCTGCCTGAACCGGCTGGAGGAACCCTCCGCCGGCATCATCACGGTGGACGGCATCGACATGCTGGACCGCCGCACCGACATCAACGCGGCGCGGCAGCGGATCGGGATGGTCTTCCAGTCCTTCAACCTCTACCCGCACATGACCGCGCTGGGGAACGTGGCCCTCGCCTTGCGGAAGGTGCAGGGCAAGCCGCGCGCCGAGGCCGCCGAGCGGGCCCGCGCGGCGCTGGCCCGCGTCGACCTCGGCGACCGGGCCGACCACTATCCCGGCCAGCTATCCGGCGGCCAGCAGCAGCGGGTCGCCATCGCCCGCGCCATCGCGCTCGAGCCGCGGGTGATGCTGTTCGACGAGCCGACCTCGGCGCTCGACCCCGAGCTGGTCGGCGGCGTGCTGCAGGCGATGCGGGAGTTGCGGAAGGACGGCATGACCATGGTCGTGGTCAGCCACGAGATGGCCTTCGCCAAGGCTGCCGCCGACCGCGTGGTCTTCATAGCGGATGGGCTGATCGTCGAGCAGGGCCCGCCCGCGGCCATCTTCGGCAGCCCGCAGCACGAACGGACGCGGGCCTTCATCGGCCAGATCGCGCGGCACTGATGCGGTCGGGTGCCGAAGAGTCAGGTGGCAGGGCTGTCGCAGCTCTGCGGCGCGCGGGTGAAGGCGATCCAGGCATTGCCGGCGCGGAGGCACCCGAGCTCCCATTTCCCCTCGAAGGTCTTGCCGTTGATGCTCAGCCGGCCCTGGCCGTGCGGGCCGCTGAGGAACCAGCCGCCCTCGTAGACCAGGCCGGCGGCGGGAACCGAGAAGCGGCCGCCGGTGAAGCGGTCCTCGCGGTAGGCGCCCTCCTCCTGCACCCGCAGCTCGCCGGCCTCGTAGTGCGAGAGGCGGCCGGTGCCCTCCGCCTTGCCGCGGCGGAGCGGGCCTTCGTAGATCATCTGCTTCTCCCGCCCTGCCTCCCGCCAGGAGGTGACGGCGCGGCCCTCGCCCTCGGCGGGGCCGTCCGGGCAGGAGCCGGTCCAGGTGGCGGTGAGGTCGCGGGTCTCGGCGCCGAGGCCACCGATCCAGAGCCAGCAGCCACCGGCGCCGTCGCTGACGAAGCCGTCGCGGCCGCCCGGGACGGCGCGCTCGGCCTCCGGCGGGGGCGGCGCGGCGGCGCCGAGCAGCAGGGCGAGCAGCGCGAGGGCGGGGCGGGAGGCTGGCGGCATCGAGGCACGATCCTTCGGCGATACGTCCCGGTCTGCACCCGCGGCGAGCCGCCCGGCAAGCATGGCGTGGCGAGGGGCGCGGCATGAGCAACTGGGACCGCTTCCTCAACTCCTTCTTCAACGCCCGGGTTGCCTGGGACTACCTGCCGAAGATCGCCGACGGCTTCGTGCTGACGGTGGTGCTGGCGCTCTGCGTCATCGCCACCGGGCTGGCGGCGGGGCTGGCGCTGGCGGTGGTGCGGGCGCTTGGGGTGCGCCCGCTGAACTGGCTGATCATCTTCGTGGTCGACCTCTTCCGCGCCCTGCCGCCGCTGGTGATCATCGCGCTGCTCTATTTCGGCCTACCGGCGGCGGGGCTGTCGCTGTCCGGCTTCGCCGCCACCTGGCTGTCGCTGTCCTGCGTGCTGATGGCGTTTTCCGAGGAGATCTTCTGGGCCGGCATCACCGCGACGCCGAAGGGGCAGTGGGAGGCGGCGCGCTCGACCGGGCTAGGGTTCCTGGCGACCCTCGGCTGGGTGGTGCTGCCGCAGGCGGTGCGGATGGTGATCCCGCCGCTGACCAACCGCACCATCGCCATCACCAAGGGGACGGCGCTGGGCTCGGTCGTCGCGGTGTCGGAGATCCTGGGCGCGGCGCAGGCCGGCGTGTCCTTCAGCTTCAACCCGACGCCGCTGACCCTGGGTGCCGCGGCCTATGTCGTGCTCTTCGTCCCGGTGGTCATCCTCGGCCGCTGGATCGAGACGCGCTTCGCGTGGAAAAGATGAGGGCTGACCCATGACCCTCGACGACTTCCTGCTGGCCTTCTTCTCGCTCGAGATTCTCGAGCAGGCCTGGCCCATCCTTTGGCAGGGCTTCAAGATGACCCTGCTGCTCTCGGCCATCGTGGTCCCGCTGGGGCTGGCAGGGGGCATCATCCTGGCGCTGCTGTCCACCGTGCGGCACCCGCTGGTGCGCTGGCCGCTGATGGCCTGGGTCGACCTGTTCCGCGCCCTGCCCCCGCTCGTCCTGCTGATCTTCGTCTATGCCGGCCTGCCCTTCGCCGGCTTCGAGGTCTCGGCCATCGGCGCGGTCGCCATCGGCTTCTTCCTCAATACCGGCGCCTATTACGGGGAGATCCTGCGGGCCGGGATCGAGAGCGTGCCGCGCGGCCAGCAGGAGGCCGCCCGCAGCACCGGCCTGACGCGGTGGCAGACCATGGCCTACATCGTCCTGCCCCAGGCGGTGCGGAACGTGCTGCCGGACCTGATCAGCAACACGCTGGAGGTGGTGAAGCTGACCTCCATCGCCTCCGTCGTCGCGCTGCCCGAACTGCTGTTCCAGGCCCGCCAGGCGCAGAGCGTGACCTACAACGCGACGCCGATCATGGCCGCCGCGGTGATCTACTTCATCCTGCTCTGGCCGGTGGTGCGGCTGCTGAGCCGGCTGGAGAACCGGCAACTCGCCGGCGGGCGCTGAGGCGGGCCATCCGGAAGGCCGGGCGGGACGAGCCGCCCCGCCTGGAAGCCGGGTCCCGCCGCGCGGACGGCCGCCTCCCCCGGCCACCTATCGGCCGCGGTGCTCCGGCGGAATGGGCAGGTTGCTGGCCGGGTTGGTGTCGTGCCGCGTGAGCCGCACCGGCAGCCCTTCCAGCAGCGGCAGCAGCGCCGCCTCGAGCGCATCGGCCTCGGCCTCGGCGTAGACCTCCCGCCCGCCGATCCGCAGCGCGAAGGCCGCGGCGTGCCTGCGCCGCTTCGCCGGGTCGGCCAGCGCGGCACGGGTCCAGCGGGCCAGCGGGTCGGCGGGGTCGGTGGCCTCGGCCAGGTAGGCTTCGAAGGCCGCGAGCTGGCTGACCGGCACCGCTCCATGCGCCGCCAGCACCGCCGCCAGCGGCCGCAGCGCCGGGGCCTCGAAGCCGGCCCCGGCCATGCCCTCGGGCAGGTGGAGGCGGAGCTGGTGCTGCCAGGCGACGGTCATGGGCGGGCTCCTCCGGCGGATCCCGGAGTCTTGGCGAGGCGAAGCGCCGGCGCAAGGACGGAAGGCGCGACCGCCGCGCGCCGACGTGCCATCATCGCCCCGCCCGAGCCCCAAGGGGAGCGCTGCCCGATGATCTTCCGCCAGCTCTTCGACAGCACGTCGTCCACCTATACCTACCTGCTCGCCAGCCGGCATGGCGGGGAAGCGCTGATCATCGACCCGGTGCTCGACCGGGTGGACCGCTACCTCAAGCTGATCGAGGAGCTGGACCTGCGGCTGGTCAAGGCGGTCGATACCCACCTGCATGCCGACCACATCACCGGGCTCGGCGCGCTGCGCGACCATACGAAGTGCATCACCGTGATGGGCGAGCAGAGCGGGGTCGACGTCGTCTCCATGCGGGTCGGCGACGGCGACCGGCTGTCGATCGAGGGGATGAGCCTCGGCGTCATCTACACGCCCGGGCATACCGACGATAGCTACTGCTTCACCCTGGCCGACCGCGTCTTCACCGGGGACACGCTGCTGATCCGCGGCACCGGCCGCTGCGACTTCCAGAACGGCAGCGCCCGGGCGCAGTACGAGAGCATCTTCAACCGGCTGCTGCGGCTGCCGGACGAGACGCTGGTCTTCCCGGCGCATGACTACAAGGGCGACAGCGTCAGCACCATCGCCGAGGAGCGGGCGCACAACCCGCGGCTGCAGGTGAAGAGCGTGGAGGAATACGAGGCGCTGATGGCGGGCCTCAAGCTGGCGAACCCGAAGATGATGGACGTGGCGGTGCCGGCGAACATGCGCCAGGGCCTGCACCAGGAGGAGGTGGCGAAGCGCGGCTGGGCGGTGGATGCGCGGGCGGCGCAGGCGATGCTCGGCCGGCGCGACGTGGTGCTGGTGGACCTGCGGGAGCGCGGCGAGCGGGAGCGGCATGGCTGCATCCCCGGCGCGCTGCATGCGCCCTATCCCGGGCTGATGGAGAGCCTGGCGCCGGGCGGGATGCTGTTCGAGCTGGCGAACGCGACGGGGAAGCGGCTGGTGTTCTTCTGCGCCTTCGGGGAGCGGTCGGCGATGGCGGTGCAGGCGGCGCAGGATGCGGGGTTGAGGGACGCGTGCCATGTGGAGGGGGGGATGGGGGCGTGGAAGAAGGTGGTCGAAATGGGGGAATAAAGCCGATTGCCCAACGCCATCGCATGGTCTTGGTCTGATGCTCAACGCGCAGCTTTGTTGCGAGATCCAACCGACTGCTCTTGTCGGTGTGCTAACCCCTGGTCGCCGGATGGGCCGGCTTCGACCTAGATTGTTTGTATCGATGATCTTATCGCTAAAAACGCCTAGCCAGATCAGCCTCAGATGTTCGAAGGCGCTTTGCCTAACGCTTCAAGGCAGCTACGATCTAGGGCCATCCTAGACGGGCCTGGAGATTAGTAGTGGACACCCCGCTAAACGCAGCAGCGAGCACAGCTGGATCCATCTTTTCGGCATCAGAATTTGAGGTCCCACCTTACCAGCGGGAATATTCATGGCAGGAGGATGAGGTACGAGAGTTTTTCCACGACCTACAGCGAAGTCTTGATGACGAGACATATTTCCTGGCCTTATAATCCTTACAGATGAACAAGGGAAGAAGAAGATTGTCGACGGCCAGCAACGAATAGTTACTCTTACGTTACTTTCGGCTGCACTTTATCACGAAGCTAAAGCGCGAAAACGCGGCGCCCTCGCCGACCGGCTTTCTGCAAATTTCTTATATTCAATTAACTACGAGACCGATGAAATTAATCCTCGAGTCGCACTGACTGATGCGGCAGACAATACGACTTTACAATACATCATCGCAAATGGATCAGTGCCAGCCGACACTGATGCCGCCTCCGTCAGCGCTGAACTTATAAAATCGTTTTCTTTTCTTCGAAAAGAACTTCGAGAAGACCTCAATCAAGATCCATTTAAAAGACTAGGCAAATGGACGGAATTTATCACGCATAAGCTTTATTTTGCTGTTTTTATCCATCCCACACCAGCATCTGCGTATCAAGTATTTGAGGTTATTAACACACGAGGCCGAGACCTCACTACCGCGGATTTACTGAAGAACTTTACAATAAGTCAATCTCCGCCAGCAATGCGGGGGTCGGTGTATGAGAGATGGAAGAACATCGCAGAGAATTTCCAGAGTGATGGCGCGAATTTTGTTCAGTATATCCGGCATGCGGTCACAGTTGGAAGCGGACATATACTTCCCAAAGACCTATTTTCTTTTTTGGCAGCAAGGAAGCCTCGCGTATCTCGATCGCCCCCGACAAGCATTCAACTTCTTGAATTGCTTGAACAGCGCCTTCCTTTGTACCTACAAATGATCGACACGAGCTTGCCGGGCCCAGCAGGATCCGCGGCTCTTGGGGTTTTTGGCGCACTTAATCGGCTGAACGTCATAACGGTAAGGCCATTGATGATGGCCATTTTTGATGTGCCTGACAGAGAGAAAGGTCTGGAACAACTTCTCCGCCTGGTCACAAGACGCATCGTGGTTGGCAATTTAGGCACTGGCAATATCGAGCGGCGATTTGCCGAGACAGCGCGGCGCGTTCACCAAATCGGTTCTTGGCAGGAACCCCTATTAGATCTCCTAGACTTAAGTCCCGAAAAAGATACCTTTAGAGAAATTCTGCAAAAACGGACTCTAAACAAAGACGTATTATTCTATCTTAAAAATGCAATATGTTCCAAATGCCTTTTACCTAAAGTATATTATCCTCTGCACTTTATAATCCCAAAAACTATGCAGCATCACCCAAGCTTTTTTGAGGGTGAGCTGTCTTACTGGGGCAATACAATTGGCAACACGTTCCTAAGCACATCGGACAAGCGTTTGGGTGCGGCTGAGTGGAGCGACTTCAAGAACGTAATGCTACCCACAGCAGCGCCAGGAGAATATGTCGAGTTGTTGGACCAGTATGGCGATTGGGACGCAAATGCGATTCGTACTTCTGGAAAAATTGCGGCTGAAATTGCGGCAGAGATTTGGTATGGCTGAAAACAATGCGCTATCCGCCGACGATCTGGATTTTTTGAGGATCGTATCCATATTGAAGCGCCAGGTAGATGTTGCAGTTTTGCCCGCATTGATTCAAGCAGTGAAGGCCGTTTCGGCAACGGCAGATCTGACGACTGCGGCAATCGTGATTGATGCAAATGCGGTCTTACGCATTCCTGGGCACCGCAAGAGCGCAGATATAATAGATTATCTCGGTGGTGTGCACACCAAACCAGTTATACTGCCGGGACAAGTTATCCAGGAATTCTGGAATAATCAACTCAGCGTTGCGAATACCGTTTACAAAAACATTCAGGCGAAAACCATAGAATTAAACAAGGAGATTACGAAAGCCGCCGAAATTGGGGTGATTTCTGTAGAGCGTATTGGAGCCGCAGTTGATGAATTCAGAAGAGAAAATGAACATTCATTCGATCCAGAGTTGGTTCAAAAAACGTCTTCTTTTTTAGAGCGACTGCAATCATCTGTTTTGGTACCCCATGCTCCACGTACAGGGCTCCAAGAACTTGCGTTACAACGCAAACTCGCAAAAACTCCCCCTGGTTTTAAAGACGAAGGTGATGGAGATTTTCTAGTATGGGTCGATGCGCTATGGGGTCTTAGCAAGGCGAGGCGGGACGGAGCAGTGTTCAGCGACGTCATCTTGTTGACTAACGACAAGAAGATTGACTGGTGTCGCGGCTTCACCGCACATCCGATTTTGCATGCTGAATTAAAAGCAGTTTTGGGCGTTCATTTTGAAGTTTGGACGCTTGATCATTTTGTCACTAAAATTGCGTGAGTTAACTGGTGGCAGACGTGAGAAAGTAAGTGCTTTCAGGCTGTGCCCCATGCCTCTCCCCCGTCGCACCCTCCTCGCCCTCCCCCTCGCCACCCCGGCTCTCGCCCAACCCTCCCGCCCCATCCGCCTCCTCGTCGGCTTCCCGCCCTCCGCCATCCCTGACCTCGTCTCCCGCATCTTCGCCCCCGCACTGACGGAAGCCCTCGGTCAGCCCGTCCTGGTCGAGAACCGCCCCGGCGCCGGCGGCGCCCTGGCCGCCGAGGCGCTGCTGCGCGCCCCGGCCGATGGCCAGACGTGGATGATGATGGCCCAGTACCTGCCCGTCCTGCCCGCGGTGCAGCGCAACGTCCCGTTCGAGGTGGCGGAGGTCCTGCCGCTCGCCGGCACCGCCCAGGCGCCGCTGGTCCTGCTGGTGCCGCCCGGGCTCGGCGTCGCCGACCTCGCCGGCTTCGTCGCGCTCGCCAAGGCGCGCGGCGAGGGCCTGGCCTATGGCCATTCGGGCCTGGCCAGCGCGCCCAACCTCTCGATGGCGCTGCTCGCCGAGAGCGCCGGCATCGCCCCCCTCGCGGTCGCCTACAAGGGGGAGCCGGAGGTGCTGAACGGGTTGCTGACCGGCGCGGTGCAATGCGGCTTCGGCTTCCTCGCCGGCGCCAGCGCGCAGGTCGGCGCGGGCCGGCTGCGCGGCCTCGGCATCACCACGGAAGGGCGGGCCGCGCTGCTGCCGGAGGTGCCCACATTCGCCGAGCTCGGCCATCCCGCGGTGCGGATCGGCGCCTGGTGGGCGGTGGCGGTCCCGCGCGCGACGCCGCCGGCGATCCAGGCCCGCATCGCCGAGGCGGTGACCCGCGTCCGCGCCCTGCCGGAGACCCGCGCCCGCCTGCAAGCGGCAGGCTGCCTGCCCCTGGACCTCGAAGGCCCGCCCCTGCTGGCCCACATGGCCGCCGAGAGCGCCCGCCAACTGGCGCTGTTCGCCCGCCTCGGCGTCCGCCCCGAATAGACGGCGGCCAGACTCGGAAAAATAGATGAGGGGGCCTGGGGGAGAATACCTTCTCCCCCAGCCTTACTGCTTCCGCTCCGGCAGCTCCGCCCCCGACAGCATCGCGTAGACCCGCGCCAGCGAGCTGTCGTCGTCCCGCCCCATCCCCGCCCCGGCCGCCGCCAGGTACATCTGCAGCGAGGCCGCGGCGAGCGGCGCGGGGAAGCGTTCGCTCCGCGCCATGTCCTGCACGATGCCGAGGTCCTTGACGAAGATCTCGACCGCGCTGGCCGGCCGGTAGTCGCCGTCCAGCACGTGCGGCATGCGGTTCTCGAACATCCAGGAATTGCCGGCCGAGGCCGTGATGACCTCGTAGACGCGGCGCAGGTCGAGCCCCTGCTTGGCCGCCAGGGTCATCGCCTCGCAGGCCGCGGCGATGTGGACGCCGGCCAGCAGCTGGTTGATCATCTTGAAGGCGGCGCCGGTGCCCGCGGCCTCGCCGAGCTCGTAGACCTTCACCGCCATGGCCTCGAGCGCCGGGCGGGCCGCCGAGAAGGCCTCCGGGGTGCCGGAGGCCATGATGGTCAGCTCCCCCTTCGCCGCGCGCGCCGCGCCGCCCGAGATCGGCGCGTCGAGGTAGTGCCGCCCCGTCGCCTCCAGCCGCGCGGCGAGCCGCCGGGCGACCGCCGGGTCCATGGTGGCGGAGGAGACGAAGACCGCGCCGGGCCGCATGGCCCCGGCGATGCCGCCTTCCCCGAACAGCACGGCCTCGGTCTGCTGCGCGTTGACGACGACGGAGACGACGATGTCGGCCGCCGCCGCCGCCGCCGCGGCATCCGGGGCGCCGCGGCCGCCGGCCTCCGTGAAGCGGGCGACGGCGTCGGGGTTCACGTCGGTGCCGGTGGTCTCGAGCCCGGCGCGGAGGCAGCTCCCGGCCATGCCGGCGCCCATGGAGCCGAGGCCGATGACGGCGACGCGGGGCAGGTTGGTGGTCATCTGGGCGTGGTCCTCCCTGGGCGGCGGGCGGTCCGCGCCGCCCGGCCTGGTCCTCGATAGCGGATCGGCGCGCCAGCGTCTTGGGGCCGGGCCGCGGCGGGCGGTAAGGTCGGCCGACGGGGAATGGAGGCGAGGATGTCCGGGACCAGGCTGCGCGAGGCGATCTGCCGCTTCGGCCGTTCGCTGTTCGAGCGCGGGCTGACCCCCGGCTCCTCCGGCAACATCTCGGTCCGGACGGAGGACGGCGGCTGGCTGGTGACGCCGACCAATGCCTCGCTCGGCTGGCTCGACCCGGCGCGGCTGTCGAAGCTCGATGCCGCCGGGCGGCTGGTTTCCGGCGACAAGCCGACCAAGGAGATCCCGCTACACACGGCGGTCTACGAGACGCGCGGGGCGGCGCAGGCGATCGTCCACCTGCACTCGACCCATGCGGTGGCGCTGACCATGCTGCCGGAGATCGACCCGCGCGCGGCGCTGCCGCCGATGACGCCCTACTACCTCATGAAGGCCGGGCAGACCGCGCTGCTGCCCTACTACCGCCCGGGCGACCCGGCGGTGGCCGATGCGATCCGCGGGCTCGCCGGCCGCTACAGCTCGGTCCTGCTGGCCAACCACGGGCCGGTGGTGGCCGGCGACACGCTGGAGGCTGCGGTCTTCGCCACCGAGGAGTTGGAGGAGACGGCGAAGCTCTACCTGCTGCTCCGCAACCTCAACCCCCGTTATCTCTCGCCGGCGCAGGTGCAGGACCTGGTCACCCATTTCGGGGTGGAGCTGCCGGCCGGGACGCACGACCACCCGCACGACCATGGCTGAGCGGCCCGGGCCGGATCGGCGTCGTAATTTCTGGATCATCCGCGGATAAGCGGCAAGATCGTCAATCAATGGTAGATGATTATCCTTTTGCGAACCGTTTGCTGTATAGATCGGTGACCCAGCCACGGATTGACGCGCATGCTCGGCTCCGGCGAGCTCCTGTATATCGGCATGCGGGTGGTGCTGGTCGGGCTGTGGCTGACCGCCGCGCTGGCCACCGCCCGCTTCACCCGCCAGCTCGACGCCCGGCCGCGCCGCCTGGCGCTCTGCGGGACCGTGCTGCTGGTGCTGCCGGCGGCGATGTCGGCCTACGACATCTGGGACAATGCCGTGGCGCGGCCGCTCGACCCGGTCGGCCCGGGCAGCTGGATCTGGCTGGTCTTCGACGGGCTGGCGCCGATCTTCTGCCTGCTCCTGCTGCGCACCCTCGATGAGCGCAACGCGGCGCAGGAGGCGCTGCGGAGGCTGGCCTCGACCGACCCGCTCACGGGCCTCGCCAATCGCCGCGGCTTCTTCGCCCAGGTCCCGGCGCCGCTGGCCGCGGCGCGTCGCCGGGGCCAGGCGGCCAGCCTGATGCTGCTCGACCTCGACCGCTTCAAGGCGATCAACGATGCCTGCGGGCATCCGGCGGGGGACGAGGTGCTGCGCCATGCCGCCGCCGTGCTGCGCGGGGTGCTGCGCGCCGGCGACCTGCCGGTGCGTTGGGGCGGCGAGGAATTCGCCGTCCTCCTCCCCTTCACCACCCCGGCCGAGGCGGCCAGCCTGGCGGAGCGGCTGCGCCTGGCGCTGCGCGCCGAGGTGCCGCACCCGGCCGGCGGCGATGCCGTGATCACCGCCAGCTTCGGCCTCGCCCCGATCGGCGGCGACGGGGCGGAGGCGGCATTGTCCCAGGCGATCCGCGATGCCGACCGGGCGCTGTACCGCGCCAAGGCCGCCGGCCGCGATCGCGTCGTGGTCGATCGCGGCGGGCCCGATCCGATGGCCGTCCCCGGCCTGTCCTGGGTCGACCCGAACTGGCGGGCGCCGGCGCTCCGCGCGTCCTGAACGGACGCGGATCGCCGCAGGGCCGCAGGACCCGAAGGCGTGGCGCCGCGCCGTTGAACTCCAGCGGATCGCCGCGGGGCCATGGCCCGGAGGCGTGACGCCGCGCCGCGGGACCGGCGCGCGGCGCCGGCGGGCAGACCTTCCCGCCGGCCGGACCGCGCGCCGCGCGGGACGTCCTACCGCACCACGTAGACGTCGTAGGTCGGCCCGGCCGGCGGGCGCTGGCCGACGCCGACCGCGAGCACCCGGTTCAGCCAGGCGAGGTCCGGGTCGCTCGTCTCGAAGCGGATGGCGATGCGGAAGTAGTAGTCCGCCGGGTCCACCGCCTCGCCGCGGCCGAGCCGCGCCAGCACCTCCGGCGGGCCGTGCCGCACCCCGCTGTACTGCATGAAGAAATGCTGGCCGCGGTCGGTCCGCATCACCAGCCGGACATCCATGTGCGAGGTCCCGTCCGGCTCCGAGCGCAGCCAGTCGGCGGTGGTGCCGGGGACCAGCTCGCCGCGCAGGGACGGGCCCTCGAAGCTCCCGCCGGTGACCGGGATGACGCGCAGCTCCTTGCCCCCGGAGGTCGCCGCCATCTGCGGCGCGCCGGCATGCAGGACCATGCGGAAGAGGAATTCGCTGTTCAGCGGCAGCGGCGTGGTGGCCATGTGTCTCGTTCCTTTTTCCGTCGTTCAGCGCTGCCGCCAGGGCAGCCCGTCGGCCTTCCAGCCCGCGACCTTGCCGCGATGCCCCTCGGCATCCACCGGGCCCTCGAAGCCGTCGGCGACGTTGAAGGCGTGCGGGAAGCCCTCCGCCTGCGCCGCCATCCCGGCCGAGAGGCTGCGGACGCCGGAGCGGCAGATGAAGAACAGCTTGTTCTCCGGCGTCAGCCCGGCCCGGCGCAGGTGCTCGGCGAAGGCGCCGTTGACCTGCATGGAGGGATAGACCTGCCAGGGCACCAGCAGCGGCTGCTTGCCCGCCTCCGCCAGGTCGGGCAGGCCGACGAAGTTCCACTCGGCATCCGTCCGCACGTCGATCAGCACGGCATCGGGGTCGGCGCGCAGCGCCTCCCAGGTCTCGGCGGGGGAGATGTCGGGCACGGACGGCATGGCGGGGCAGGCTCCTGGCGCAGGGGTGCGGGAGCATGGAGCGCGATGCGCGGGGCGTCCATCCGGGCGGGGCGGCGGCGAATTTTACCGTTCTTGAAGCCGCGGAATCGCGGGTTTCGGACAAAGCCCCGGGGCGCGCCGCGGCGCGCCCCGGAAAGGGCGCTGCCCGCCCCAGCCCCTTCCACCAGGGGGCGCTCGGCCGCCTTCGGACACACCGAAGGGCAACCCGCGCCGTCACGGCGGGGCCCAGCGGCGGTGCCAGGGCTTGCCCGCGAAGTGGCGCTGCAGCCGGAGCCAGTCGCGCAGCTCGGCCATTGGCAGCCGCAGCGGGCAGCTGCGGTATTCCCGCATCATGGTCACCATCGAGGCCCGCACCTGCTCGAAGAACAGCGGCCGGGCCAGGTAGACCGGCAGCACCGGCATCGCGGTCAGCAGCCCCAGCTTTTCCGCCATGACGGCGGCATCCAGGCCGAGGATCCGCATCGCCCGCCGCGCGGCGCGGCAGATGAAGTACTCGATCCGGCGGAGTGCCGGCGGGGCGGCCGGGCTGGCGCAGGCGCCGACCAGCCGCATCCAGAGCCCCATCCTGGCGAGCCGGCGGAAATGCCGGCTGACGGTGTCCGGCTTGCCGTAGTCCGCCGGCAGCGTATGCCAGGGCCGGCCGGAAACGGCGACGCGGAAGATGCCGTCCAGGCGCTGCCGGGCGTCGCGCAGCGGCCGCCCCTCGCCCGTCGCCACGACCTTCAGGTGGGGCAGGAGCGCGGCCCATTCGGCGTCCGTCAGCGGTGCCCAGGCGCGCTTCGGGGTGTAGCGGCGGTGGGAAGGATGGTCGGCGCGGAGGCGGGCGCGGGCGGCTTCGGCTGCGGGGGACATCGGCGGGGCTCCCTGGCCGGCGGAAGGAGGCAGCAGGATATAGGATTATATTCTTTTTCTCAACCGAAATCGGCCGTCCCGGCCGGTTTCGGCCGGCTGGAAGGCAGGGAACGGGCACCCGGCCGGCTCCCCTCGGCGCCGGCCTCGCACCCCGCCGCCCCGCCCGGTTTCTCCGCAGCATCCGTCCTGCACGCCTGACACAGCCGTGAGTTTCGCATCCGGAACGCGCTGCCCGCCGGTACCGCCCATGCCGGCGCAGCCCGCTGCCGGCCAATCCCGACGGGAGACGCCTCTTGGACCACGACCAACACGACCAGGCCGCGCATGACCACGCGGCCGGCGGCGACGACCAGATGATACCCGCCGCGCCCGACGCGGTGCCCTTCGCCACCCGGATGCAGGGCGGCAAGGGCGCCGATGCGCTGGCCGCCACCGATCTCGGCCGGGTCGAATTCACCGCCCTCAACCATTCCGGCGTTACCGGGCATGCGGAGCTGGCCCGCGACGGCGACCGGCTGACGGTCCGGGTCGTCGCGGACGGGCTCGAGCCCGGCCAGACGCATATCCAGCACATCCACGGCCGGATCGCCGAGGATGGCACGGCCGTGGACTCGAATACGCCGGGCCCCGCCTCGGACCAGGACGGCGACGGCTTCGTCGAGCTGGCCGAGGGGCTGCCGCAATACGGGCCCATCCTGCTCAACCTGGCGACGCCGCAGGGTGCCGGGCTGGACGGCTTCCCGACCGCCCCGGACGGCAGCATCCGCTACGAGCAGAGCTTCGACCTGACGCGCATGGCCGGCTTCGGCGACGGGGTGGGTGCGGGCAACCTGCTGCCGCTCGAGCTGCGCGAGATGGTCATCCACGGCCTCAGCGTGGACGGCGCGGCCGGCGCGGGCACGCCGGGCGAGATCGACGGCCAGGCCGGCTACAAGCTGGTGCTGCCGGTCGCCTCCGGCGAGATCGCGGCGGTCGGCTCGCGGCTCTCGGGCGGCGGCGGCGCCGATACGCTGACCGGTGCCGGCGGGGCGGATACCCTGGCCGGCGGCGCCGGCCATGACATGGCCCGCGGCGGCGGCGGCGACGACATCCTGCGCGGCGGCGGCGGCGGCGACATGCTCCTCGGGGATGCCGGCTTCGACCTGCTCGACGGCGGGGCGGGCGCGGATTCGCTGTTCGGCGGCACGCAGAACGACGTGCTGCGGGGCGGCGCGGGGGACGACGAGCTGCACGGCGATGCCGGGCCGGGCGTCGCGCGCGGCGCGGATCTCGGCGCCGACCGGCTCGACGGCGGCGCCGGCGACGACCGGCTGCATGTCGGCGACGGGCTGGACGTGCTGACCGGCGGTGCCGGCCAGGACGCCTTCATCTTCAGGTACATGGCCCCGGTCTCGCCCGCGGCGGCCGGCACGGCGCCGGCCTTCGCCAGCCTCACCGACTTCAGCGCCGCCGAGGACAGGCTGGTCTTCGACGCCGCCGGCCTCGGCGAGGACGCGGCCGGCGCCGACTTCCTCGACGGCAGCGGCGGCGCGGGCGGCCAGGTCGCCAGCTTCTTCAGCGGCGCCGCGGCCGATTCGGCCGGCGAGGGCGTCATGGTCCTCACCGACCAGGCCTTCGCCTCCGGGGCGCTCGCGGTGCAGGCGGCGCAGGGGGAGCAGGCCGGCGACATGGTGATCTACTTCAACAGCACCGTGGGCGTCGCCAGCCTGCTGGTGGTGTCGGCGCCCGACACGGCGGCGTCGATCGCTCGCTTCACCGACATCACCGCGCTCGACCAGCTGCGGACGGCCGGGTTCACGGCTGGCGATTTCGTCTTCGCCTGAACCCGGACCACCGCGGCGGGGGCGGCTTGCCGTCCCCGCCGCACGCGCGACGCCCGGGCGGACCGGCAGCGGGCGGGCGCGCCGGCGTCACCGGCCCGGCCGCGGCGGCACCGGCCGGCGCGCCTCCAGGGCGGCGAGGTCGCCGGGGTCGGCGATGCCGATCCGCCCGGCCGCGACGACCAGCCCGGCATGGCGCAGCAGCTCCGCCTGGCGCTCCGCCCGCCGCTCGACCGCCATCACCCGCCCCAGCGTCTCCAGCAGGTGGATCAGCACCGCCGGCGACGCCGCGGCACTCTGCCGGATCATGTGGAACATCGCGTCGCAGAGCCCGGCATAGTCGGTCACCTGGCGATGCAGCACGACCCGGCCCTCGCGCACGACCGTGGGGCGCGGCAGGCGGCGCGGCGCGACCAGGCAGAGCGTGGCGCCCAGCCGGTCGAGCACGGCGATCGCGGTGAAGGGGTCGTTGATGCCGGGGGAGAGCGCCCGCGTCGCCACCTCCACCAGTTGCCGCACCGCGAATTCCAGGTCCTGCGCCGCCGCCTGCCGGGCACCGAGGGTGAAGGCGGCCCGGATCGCCGCCTCGGCGGCCTCGCCGGCCGGCGCGCCGGCCACCTCGGCCACCGCGGCGCCGGGGAAGATGTACGCGCCGGGGCGGGCCAGCAGCACCACGACGGCGCCCTGCCCGGCCGCCCAGTCGGCCAGCGCGGCCTGGTCCACGGCGCGGAGATAGCCCTGCCCGGCCAGGGTCACGGGACGCCCGGCCGGCGCGGCGCCGAAGGGAGGATCGGCGGGAGGATCGTCGGCGACCTCGCCATCCCCGCGGGACAGCCGCTCGACCGCCGCCGACAGCTCTGCATGCACCAGGTCGATGACCGTCTCGACGTTGATCCCGGTGGCGACGTGGTGGACGAACCAGACCAGGGTGCCGACGCAGGCCAGCGCCAGCAGCAGCGCGCCGGTGACGCCGAGATGCGGCACGAAGGCCGTCTCGTCGACCGAGCGGACGGTCCGCAGCACCACGAGGGAGTAGGCAAAGGTGCCGAGGAAGATGCCGAGCGCCAGCTGGTTGCCGCGGTCGCGCACGAAGTTCCGCAGCAGGCGCGGCCCCATCTGGCCGGAGGCCAGCGACAGGGCGGCGACGGTGATCGAGAAGGTGGTGCCCGCGACGCCGATGGTCGAGGAGGCGACGGCGCTCAGCAGCGCCCGGGCGCCGGCCTCGCCGCCGCTGTAGATCCAGGCGCGCGGTACCCCGGGCAGGGTCAGCCCGGCCTGCTCGGTCAGGACGGCGACCTCGCCGAGCACGACCCCCGCCAGCACGAGCAGGGACGGCCGGATCCAGAAGATGTCGCCGAGCGCCTCCAGCCATTCCCGGAACCGGCCGGTCATCGCCAGGCTCCGGCTGATCGCGTCGCGCCTGCTGCATCCGGCATCGGGAACCCTCGGTGGCAGCCGGGTCGAACGCGCCAGGCGGGGAAGCGTCGCCGACCCGGGTCGGTCCGGGCCCGGGGCCGCCGCCGCCGCCCATGCCGGGGCCGGCGGGGTCGAGGTCGGTCGCCCTGCCGGCACCCGGCCGGCGCGCGGCATCCCTCAGCCTGTCGGCCCCGGCAGGGCGGCGCCGGCCGGGCCGCGCAGCACGAGCGTGAGCAGCTCCGCCTGGCGGTGCGTGCCGGTGCGCTCGAAGGCACGCTGCAGCAGGGTCTTGGCGGTGTTGAGCGTGATGCCCATGCCCTCCGCCGCCGCCTTCAGGTCGCGGCCGGCCAGCAGGCCCAGCACCAGCTCGGCCTCGGCGCGCGGCAGGTTGTGCAGCCGCGCGACCAGCGCCGCCGGTGGCTCGTGCCGCCGTTCCGGATCGGTCAGGACGAGCAGGGCCGCCGCGGCGGCCGGCTCCCCCCAGGCGCCGGCCGAGGCCGCGCGCCGCAGCGGCGCCACCAGCACGGACAGCGCCGCGCGGCCCGAGGGGCGCGGCAGC
>NZ_SMSJ01000072.1 GCF_004355005.1 Dankookia rubra | reverse complement strand
GATGGCGCGGCCGGAGGCATCGGCGATCACGCACGCCTTGGTCCCGTAGCCGCCGCGCGACCGGCCGAGCGCCTCGCGCTCGTCGCGCTCCGCCGAGGATCCCCTTTTTTCGCCGCGCCCGCGGCCTTGTGGTGCGCCCGGATGCTGGTGCCGTCGAGGAAAGCCATCCCGGCCTCGACCCCGCCCCGCCGCTGCGCCAAGTCCAGCAACCGCTCCCAGACGCCCAGCCGCGACCAGCGGCTGAAGGTCTGCGCCGCCATCCACCAAGGCCCCAGCGCGGCTGGGATTTGGCGCCACTTCGCGCCGCTGTCGTGCCGCCAGATGATCGCCTCGATGGTGCGGCGCAGGTCGTGATGCTCCGTCTTGTGCGGTGGACGGCACGCCTCAATGAGTGGCGCCAGCACCTCCCATTGCGCATCCGTCAGAACTCGTGGCCTGCTTTCTTCAATCATCCCAGGTAGATGGGGCAATACTCAGGGACTGACAGGCCCTAGTTCCGCAACGGGCCATCCGGCGCGTAGTCACCACGACCTACCAGGCGTCGCGGTTGGCGATCTGCACCCGGAAGATTGGCTTGGCGCGCTCGACTTCCTCCTGCTCGAAAGTTTCGGTGGTTTTTTCGGGGTCATAGCCCCGCCAAAGCCAGCTGAGCGACTCTGGAAGGTCCATGGCGCCCTGTGCGCTGGAGTGCGTTGCAATGCCATAGCGGAAGTGGAAGTCGTAGCCGCGTGTCTTCAGGGTATTGGCCATCTGGATATTGTTCAGGGGCCAGCTCCCAGCTACATACAGGTCCTGCCGCCCGTTGCTGTCGACCTCGATGTCGTTCAAGCCATCCGACATCCAGACGCGGATATTGCGCTTCGCTTCACGCCGAACGAGGTTGGACAGAATGTAGCCGCCCTCGAGATGCTCCTCAGGCAGCCATTGCAGGCCGGTGAAGCTGCCGATGGTGGAATGCACGCGGCTGAAGCGATCGGGCTGGAACCAGCCAAGAGTGAAGGAACAGATGCCGCCGGAGGATTGACCTGCCACCCCGCGCGAGTAGGCATCTTGACGCAGCTTTACCGTCCTCTCCACCTCCGGGAGGACTTCCTCCTGTAGATATCGGCCGTAGCGGTCCGACACCGTGTCGTATTGCAGGCTACGCATGACATTGTCCTGACTCTCACCAGGAAAGCGCAGCGGCCGTGTCTCGCCGCCGGTGCCGGGAGCGATGAGCAGGTGCACCATGGGCGGGATGCGCTTCTGGTGCACCAAGTTGTCGGTGACGGTCTGCAAGCGAAAGTTAATCAAATCGCGCACGCCAACGCAGTTCTGTCCGTCCTGCCAGACCATCAACGGCGCGCCGCGAGCTGCGTCGATATCGGCATTGGCGTAGATCCAGTAATCCGCCGTCGCGCCGCCATAGATACGGCTGGTGATGCTACGCTTCTCCGACAGCGTGCCGCGCGTTGCCCCGGGGACTGGGTAGCTGTCAGGCGTATAGCCGGCGACCGAGTTGGTCCCCACGTCGCGCCCGCCGGAGAAGAGCGTGAAGGTATGTGTTGCGCCGATGCGCAACGTCTCCAGCCGGTACCAGTAGGCTGTGCCAGCGACTCGCGTCATCGGCACCGGCGCGCGGCCGTCGATGGCGATCGTCGCCGGCTCCTCGGACGCCAATGCGAAGAGAAAATCCTGGCCCCAGACCGCCGCGACATTGCCGGAGGCCAGGGTCCCCACCGTAGTGGTACCGCCCATCGGAACCGCCGTCCTTGCTGGCACGGCGGCGGCACCGCCCGCTTGTAGGCCCGGCAGGTAGCGGGTCATCAGTTCCGCTAGCCCGGGTGCCGCGGACCGCGCCGCCTCGATTAACGCGCGGAGTACGTTAGGATCCGTGGCACCGGGCGTTGCCGGGGAAGCACTCTGGGCCAGGGCGCCCGCAGTGCCGGCCAGCAGGGCGACAGTCGCGGACGCAGCTAATGCGTCACGCCTCGAAACTGCGTCCGTAATCGTTCCCCCAGATTTCTGTTGGCCCCCCGCGACAGGCGCGTGAACCTTGGCAGGCTATCGCCTCACTCCAGCCTTGGTAAACGTCAATGCTGGCGCCAAGCGCGGTCATTCTAGCGACCGACATTGGCCGGCCCACTGAGCGCGAAAAGCTTAGTAGCTCCCGCATCGTACGGGCGCTTCACCCGGGCACCGCTGCAGGACGATGAGCCAGAAGGAAGGTGCGGATGTGGCGAAGCACCAGGGGCAGCCGTTCCTTCGGCTCCTTCCAAGGATAAAGGCTCACCTGGCTGTTTGGCGCGAGCAGCGCGCTCTCCATGGCCACGGCATAGGGATGGGCGGGAATGTCGTCCGGCAGGATTAGGACAGGCGTTTTGCAGTCGCGCACGAAGTCACGCGTCGCGGTGAAAACGAAATCCGCCCTGGCCCGGTACATTCTGGTCAGAAAAGCCTCGACCATGGAAATCGAGATTTCTGGCCGGCGTGCACAAAGGTCGGGGCCCCACCCTGCCATGTTATTATCGAAGAACAGGTCGGGCATCTCGGGGCGAAACCCACTGGGCTGCGCCAGAACGGCCGCGACGATCCGGCTAGGTGCCCGCTGCAACAGGTTCCAGATGAAAGGGCCGCCGATGCAGAAGCCCATCACCAGAAAGTCCCTGATTCCCAGATGGTCCATCAGGCCGAGCTGGTCGTCTGCATAGGCATCCCAGGGCCGCTCGACCTCGAGCGGGCCGGAGGACTCGCCGCCGCTGGCATTGCGCAGGTCCATGGTGATGCAGCGGTACTCATTGCTGAACACCTCCATCGCGTTGAAGGGTCCCTTCTCGGTGACAAAGGAAATGGCCGAGTTCAACCCGCCGCCGGGGATGATCAGTAAAGGAAAGCCCGAGCCGGCTTCCTCGTAATGGATGCGAACGTCACCTTTATCAAAGAATGCCATCGCGCTTTCCCCCGCACGCGCCCGTACGGCGCTTACGGTCGGATTGTCGGCGTCCTCGCCTGGTATAGGCAAGCCGAGGCCAGCTTATGCGGTCCATGGCATCTCAGCCGTCCAGCCGCAGTAGCGCCGCCGCGTTCCGCCAAGTGAGCTTTTCCATGTCGGCCGGCGCCAGCGGGATGCGGTCGAGAAAGGCGCGGCCTTTGGCATTCGCCGCATAGGGGTAGTCGACCGAGAACATGATGCGGTCGATGCCGAAGGTCTGCAGCGCCGCCAGGAAAGGCGGCGCAGTGAAGATGCCGCTGGTGGTGATCCAGACCTGCTCCCGGATCGCTTGGCCGATTGGCCGTTGTAGATGCGCGATGTCATTGGCGAAGACTTCGTCAGCTCGCGCCAGCATCATCGGCAGCATTTCCCCCATATGGCCGATGATCAGCTTCAGCCTGGGGAGCTTATCCAGTGTCCCGGCCAGAACCAGGCGCAGCACCTGCAGCGCGGTTTCCTGGTGCCAACCCCAGCCAGCGGCCTCCAGCACCCGCCCGGCGCCGGGTTCCAGCCCCCCGAAATAGGCCTGGCGCACAGGCTCCGGCGCGAGGTGCGGATGAATGTAGATCGGCACGTCGAGCGCCACCGCTTCAGCCAGTAGCCCTTCATAGGCAGGGTGGTCGAGAAAGCGCCCTTCAGTCGTGCCATTGACCAGCGCGCCTTTGAAGCCGAGCACCCGAACCGCGCGGGTCAGTTCCGCTGCACAGGCCTCGGGGCTGGCCATCGGAAGCACCGCGAAGCCGGCAAAGCGGTCGGGTGCTCGGGCCACCGCCTCGGCCAAGTAGTCGTTCATCGAGGCGGCGAGCGCCGCGCCCTCCAGCCCCGGCAGCAGGTCCGGGCCTGGGCCGGTGTTGGACAGCACCTGCATGGTGATGCCCGCCTCATCCATCAGCCGCAGGCGCCGCTCGCTGATTTCGGCGGCAAGCTCCATCGGGTTGACCGCGCCCGGCGCAACGCGCCGCGGATGGTAGCCGCGCGCACGCACCACCGCAGGATTGATGCGCGCGACCAGATGCGGTGCGGTGAAGTGCTCCTCGAGCGCGATGACCCGCATGACGTTTCTCCCAGCGAGGTGTTGCAAACAATATCTCTGTCTGCGCCTTGCGAGCAATCACAGGGCCAAGTTTCCACACCGCGGCCGCCGTAGACGCGCTAGCCGGTAGAGACGACTCTGCTGCACCCGGCCCGTGGCTTCATCGGGCTCGGAGACACCGGCGCGGTGACTGAGGGGGCTATGAGCCGCTCGGCAATGCCAAGGCGGCGAAGCAATCTTTATCCCTGATGCAGCAGCTGGTGCAGAACGTCAACGCTGCGGTCGCGTCCATAATGGCGGCCGGCCGAGCGATGACGGCCGACGATGGCCAGGCGGACATTCTGGACTTTCTGCGCAATCCAGTCTTCGGCTGACGAGTAGCGCGACGCGTGTCAGCTATCCGACTGTGCCTTCCCCCGCCGTCGGCCGAGTCCCCAAGCCGAGGACCTTTGGCACGACGCTGATAGAACCAGTCAGGCGCGGCGCAGGTTCCACATGAAAGCGGCGCCGCCCTCGACCATTCCAGTCAGGGAGCGACGATAGGCGGTGCGGATCTGGAACTGGCCGCAATGGATGAAGGGCACCGTCTCGAAGGCACGCTGCTGGATGGCGTCGGCGACCTCAGCGCGGGCGGCATCGTTGGCAGCGGTAGTCCAGTGCGCGGTGAGCGCCTCGATCTGCTCGTCACCAAACCAGCCGGCCCAGCCTTTGCTGCCGAGGCCGCGCAGAGGAAAGTGCTCGACCGGAGAGCCAAGGATCGAGGAGGCTGCCCAGGTGTGGAAGATCGACCAGCCGCCCTTGTCAGTTGCCTCGCGGTTGGCGCGGCGGGCGACCAGCGTGGACCAATCCATGGCGGCGAATTCGACATTCATGCCCAGGCGCTTCAGCAGATCAGCCGTGACTTCGCCCATCGGGTGGATGGTGGGAACGTCGGCGGGACTGAGCACCACGACTTTGGTACCGTCGTAGCCGGCAGCCTTGAGGGCTGCGCGGGCGCGGGAAAGGTCGGCCGGCATGTGCCGCAGCGCCGTGTCTGCGCCGTAGGGAGTGCCGCAGGGAAACATCGACCGGCAGTTGGAGTAGGAGGTGGGATCCCCGCCGGTGAGGGCCTGCATGTAATCCTGTTGGTTGACGGCGAGCAGGACGGCACGGCGGATGGCTTGGTTGTTGAACGGAGCCTGGAGGTGGTTGAAGCGCAGGATGCCGTTGAAGCCGGCGGGATTGGCGTTGCCGATGCGGATCTGAGGATGGGCGCGCAAGCTGGGCACCAGGTCGGGCTGGACCTGTTCGTACCAGTCGATCTGGCCGGACCGCAGGGCGGCCGCGGCAGTCGCCTGTTCTGGTAAGGCCTGCCATTCCAGCCGCTCGAAATGGGCGATCTTGGCGCCGGAGGTCCAGTCGGCTGGGCCGGAGGCTGGGATGTAGTCCTTATTGCGAACATAGACGGCGAGCTGACCGGGGACGAACTCCTCCTTGACGAAGCGGTAAGGGCCGCTGCCGGTGGCGTCGGTGATCTGGGTGAAGGGGTCGGTTCTGGCGATATGCTCAGGGATGATGAAGGGGACCGAGGCGCTGCCGCGGGCAATCGCCTCCAGGAAAATGGGGATGGGCTGGGTCAGCTTGATGCGCAGGGTGCGGTCGTTGGCGACACCCCAGTCTTCCACGAACTTCGCGACGGTCTGGCCGAAGGTCTCGCGGCCGGCCCAGCGTTTCAGGCTCTGGATCGCATCCTGGGCGCGGACTGGTTCTCCATTGTGGAATTTCAGGCCCTCACGCAGCTTGATGACGTAGGTACGGCCATCGTCCTCGACGATGTGGCCCTCGGCCATTTGCGGCGTGATTTCGCGCTTGCCGGTGAAGCCGAACAGCGTGTCGTATGCCGCGTAGCCGTGGTTCGTGGTGACCAGCGAGGTATTGAAGACAGTGTCGACCGAGGACAACGCGGTCAGGGGTGCGACACGCAGGGTCCGCTCGCGCGCGGATTGAGCGAAGACGGCCGGTGGGCCGAGGCTCGCTGCGCCGCCCAATGCAGTTGCGGCCCGCAGGACATTGCGTCGCTTCATGGATCATGTTCCCCCGGATTTTGTTCGGCGTCAGGCGCGCCCTGCCAAGGATGTGACGAAGGTGCCTCGCACGACAAGGTCAATCGACCGGACGGGCGGGATTGCCGGGGTGGTCTGCTTAAGTCGAGGGATGCACGGTCGGGGTGAGCTCCTTGACGGCATCGAGCACGTGCTCGAGGGAACGACGGTATTCAGGTCGAGTGCTCTCGGCCAGACAGCGATGCGGACCTCGAGGATAGTCCAGATCAGCAATGTGTGCGGCCGTCCAATACCGTCGCCTCGACCTCCCCGTGAGATCACTGAGAGCGTACGGTGGCGATTGACTGGGCACCGATCCTCAGAGAGAGCTTGACCTCATCGCTCAAACGGTTCGGCGCAATATGCACTCGGTAGAGCTATTTGAACTGATCGTCGGCATGTTCCTGGCGGTTTTGGTCCTGCGATACGCGGCCCTCCGCCTCCGAATGCCGCCAGCAGTTGCTCTTCTGCTGGGAGGCGGCGCACTGGCCTTCGTTCCGGGACTGCCAACTGTCGAACTCGATCCGGAACTGGTGCTAGTCATCTTCCTGCCGCCGCTCTTGATGGATGGCGCTTGGTTCACGGCACTGGCTCCCTTCCGCCGCCACCTCGGCGGCATAACCTCGCTCGCGGTCGGCGCGGTGCTGTTCACGGCGGCCGTCGTCGCAGTAGCTGCGAAGTTGATCCTGCCCGAGCTTCCTTGGGCGGCATGCGTCGCCTTGGGCGCCATCGTCTCGCCGCCTGACGCCGTTTCAGCCAGAGCGGTTCTGCAACGCGTCAAGCTGCCGCGCCGGCTCGGCACCCTGCTAGAAGGCGAGAGCCTCCTCAACGACGCGACCGGGCTCGTGCTGTTCCGCTTCGCGGTGGCGGCCGCGGCCACCGGGGCATTCAGCCTCGGCGAGGCGGTCGGCAGCTTCGCCGTCCTCGTAGGCGGCGGCATCGCGGTCGGCAGTGCAATCGGGGCGGCCTGGGTCCTGCTGCTCCGCCGGCTCGGCGACGACCAGCTGATGATTGCCGCCTCCGTACTGGTGTGCTGGGCAAGCTATCTCGCTGGCGAGGCGCTGCACGCGTCGGGCGTCATCGCAACGGTGACGGCGGGCCTAGTCTGCGGCTGGTACCAGCACGTCATCCTGACGGCGAGCGTGCGGATCCGCGCGCTCTCGTTCTGGCAGGTGATGATCTCCCTGCTTGAGGCTGCCGTGTTCATCCTGATCGGCCTGTCGCTGCGGGGCGTGATCGACCGCGTCGGCGGGTTCGGCGTCGTCCTCGAGGACATGGCCTGGTCGGTCGCGGCAATCGTTGCGGCCATGACGCTCGCCCGCTTCGCTTGGATCTTCGGCTCGGACGCCGTCCTGACCTTCCTGCACGGGGCGGGCTGGCGAGGGGCGGAGCCGCTTGGCCCGAGGGCCGCCTGCGTGATGAGCTGGGCGGGCATGCGCGGCGTAGTAACGCTCGCGGTGGCACTGAGCCTGCCCGAGACCATACCGGGACGCGACCTGATGCTGGTGACGGCCTTCGCCGTCATCCTGCTGACGGTGCTCGTGCAGGGCATGACGCTCGGTCTCGTCATACGCCTCGCTGGGCTTCGGGAGGGCGAGCGCAGCAGGCCGTCGCTCGACCTCTTCGCCGCGGAGGTCGCCATGATCAAGGCCCAGTTCGCCGAGGTCGAGCGGAAGGCCTACGCCGCCGACGGCTCGCTCCTCCATCCGCGTCTGCTCGACAGCTACCGACGCCGGGCCACGCTCTCGGCGGAGTTCCTCGGCAGCCCCGAGGAACGCGCCCAAAGCATTGCGGCCCACTACGATGTCATCCTGGCCGCCATTGCGGCCGGACGCGCCGAGCTCGTCCGCCTGCATCGGGCGCGGCAGATCGACGACGAGACGCTCCACGACCTGGAGCGCGACCTCGACCTCGAGGAGCTCATAGCCATTGCCGCGAAGGGCTGATCCATGCCCGTCGGATCCGGCGGTCTAGCACTGTCGGACGAGTCCGGCGGGAGCTCCGTGCGGTCCCCATTCTTGGTCGATGACGACAGCAACGCGCTTCATTGCTGATGTGAGAAGGGGAAACCACCATGGCACTGCTGATCTATGGGCTCGATACGGACGAAATCGGCACAGCGCAGAGCTGGCGCGACACGCTCGCCGAGCTGCTGCCCGACATGGAGGTCCGCATCTTCCCCGATGTCGGGGACACTTCAGAAATTACCTACCTCGCCTTCATGCGGCCCGACTTCGACGCGATCCCACCGTTGCCCAATCTCCGGGCGATGTTCAGTCGCTCGGCCGGGGTCGAGTCCTTCATCAATCACCCCAAATTGCCGAAGGTGCCGCTCGGGAAGATCGAGCCCACGGGCGGTGACCCGATGATGACCGAGTACGTCATCATGCACGTGCTGCGCCTCCACCGCGAGATGCCTCACTACCAGGAGGCGCAGGCTAACCGCGAATGGCTGCGCCGACCCATTGTTCGACCCGATCAACGCCGCATCGGCTTTCTCGGCCTCGGGCTGATGGCAAAGGCGCCGGCGCTGGTGCTGAAGTCGCTCGGCTTTCCGGTGTCGGCATGGGTGCGCAATCCAAGACCGGAGCCGGAGATCCCGGTCTTTCACGGCCCGGACCAGCTGGAGCCATTCCTGCACCAAACCGACATTGCGGTGTGCCTGCTGCCGCTGACGCACGAGACCGAGGGCATCCTATGCGCCCGCACCTTCGACATGATGCCAAGGGGCGGAATGGTGATCAACATCGGTCGCGGCAGGCACGTCGTTGGCTCAGACTTGGTAGCCGCGCTCGATTCAGGTCAGCTCTCCTATGCCGCGCTCGACGCGCTGCATCCCGAGCCGTTGCCGCCGGACAGCCCGTTGTGGGCGCATCCGAGGGTAACCGTGATGCCGCACGTCGCGCGACGGCCGACCGTGCGTCAGCTCGTGGCCGAGATCGCCGCAAATATCAGGAGTCTTGAGACCGGCGGTGGCTTGCTGCAGGAGATCGACAAGACGCTGGGGTACTGACTGGGGCGGAGGATTTGGTCGCTGCTCGTGCGATCACCCTCGCCACCGTCGTGTGCGTCCAGGCACCACTACCCCGCAGCGTCGACACTCCCCGCTTGTTCAGAGCCCGCGCGATCGCCGCCTGACCGGTCACGCCCTCGGCCCGCAGCTGCTCCATCTCCAGGCCGAACCGGTGCGCCGCATGCGCCGGTGCTGGGCCTTGGCCGCTGCGGCAGTGAAGGCCCCACAGGGAACGGGTGGTTCCGGTCGCTGCTGACCGTCAGCCGTGCGGGCAGGGTGCAGGTCGCTAGCCGACCAGATTACCGCGCGACAGGCATGAAGACCCCGACGGGTTCGCCTTTCAGCAGGATGACGACGGGTTCGCGGCCGCCCTGTGTCCGCAGGCGCACCTGCGCAGATGGTAGGATACGCCGCAGAAAGTCGATGTAGGTTTGGTTCAGGCGAATCCCGTTCGGGGTCGTATAGGTCCGGCCGTCAGGGCCTAGAACGAGTTGCGGGAGCCCGACCTCGTCGGGTGACTGGGACGACATGTGGCGTTCGATGAAACTGCCGCTCGCCGATGGCAGGACATCAGCAGGCAGTGTCGCGGGCTTCGCTAGAGCGGCGTCGATTGCCAATCCGCCGTCGGTGACGAAGGTTCGACCGTCGCTCAACCGAACCGTCCGCTGCCAGGTGGGTTCGGCGCTGCCTGGCGCCGATGGCACAGGCCGTGACTGCTGGTCCTGAGACAAAGCCATTCCGGGTAGTAGTCCGGCAAGGAGTATGATGACGAACAATGGCCTGCGCATGGTGCCTCACGGTTGCTTCGCGTCGGCTCCAGACACGATCACATTTCGCGGTACGCTGAGGCAACTGCCGAAGGATCAGGATCTCGCCCGAGACTACCACCCGCGCAAGCGTCGTGTGTGCCAACCGCTCCCGCCGCTCGGCATCGGTCCCCCGGGCCAGTGCCCGCGCGAAGGAGTGGACCAGGACCGCCCCGACCCTCAACGCGCTCGACATCCGGCGCGGTGCGCCTGCTGGTTCATTCGCTTGCTGGCGCTGCCCTGCCAGGCTGGGGCTGCTGAGCCCCTGCTGTCCCGCCCGCTCCGCGGGACGTGACCGCGGGGCGCGCGTGGGAGGCGCAGCCTAGAGGGGCGAAGAGCCAGCCGCGGAGGACCCACAGATGGCAGCGAAATGGAGGCTGACAGGGGATTACTTCGAGAACTGCAACTGCGACGTGGTCTGCCCCTGTCTCATCTCCGCCGCCGCGCCACTCACCGGAGTGCCGACGCAGGGCAGCTGCGACGTGGCGCTTGCTTTCCACATCGAGCGCGGCGAGTACGACGGCGCGCCTCTCGACGGACTCAACGTCGTGGTCGCCGCCCATGTGCCGGGGCCCATGGCGGACGGCAACTGGACCCTGGCCGCCTACATCGACCAGCGCGCCGACGACCGGCAAGCCGCCGCCCTCGAGGCGATCTTCGGCGGCGCAGAGGGTGGGCCGATGGCAGCCTTCGCGCCCCTGGTGGGTACCCACCTTGGCGTGCGTAGGGCGCCGATCACCTACACGGTCCAGGGCAAGACTCGCTCGGCGGAAATCCCCAACGTCTTGCAGATGTCGGTCGACCCGCTGCCGACGATGCACCCGGGCGGGGAGATCTGGGCCTCGGCAGGCCACCCCGTGGCGCCGGACCGGCTCGCCCTCGCAGTAGGCGGCGCGGGCAGCACCTACGCCGACCACGGCATGCGCTGGGACAATTCGGGCCGCAACGGCCACTACGCTCCAATCAGCTGGTCCGGCGGTTAGTGACCCAGTTGCCGTCACCCGCCCAGGGCGCGGCGGGGCGCCGCCCTGCCACGGCGGGCCAGGCGCCCCTCGCAGTCCAGCGTAACCTAATCCTGGGCTTGTTGCTCGCGCTGGCCGCCGCGGCCTGGATACTGATGGCCCAGCACGCCCGCGACGGTGCGATGGGCGGCGCAGAGATGGTGGGTGCCTCGCCCACCATGGGCCTGCGCGCACCGGTGTTCCTTGCGATCTGGGTTGTGATGATGGCGGCCATGATGTTCCCCGCCGTTGCGCCGATGGTCCTCGCCTTCCACCGCATACAGGCGGGCCGCCACGGCAGCGGGGCCTTCGTGCCGACCTGGGTGTTCGTGGCGGGCTACATGCTGGTCTGGACTGCTGCCGGCGCGGCCGCCTACGCGGCGGCGCTGGCGGCCGAGGCAGTCGCCGTGCGCACCGGGCTCGGCCCCGCCGGGGCGGCACGGATCGGTGGCGCGGTGCTCGTCGCCGCAGGCCTGTACCAGCTTACACCGCTGAAGGACCGGTGCCTGTCGAAGTGCCGCACGCCGGTCGGTTTTATCATGACCTCCTGGCGCGAGGGCAGGCTCGGCGCACTCCGGATGGGAGCGCAGCACGGGCTGTGGTGTCTGGGCTGCTGTTGGCTGCTATTCGCGGTGCTGTTCCCGCTGGGTCTAATGAACATCGCCGCGATGGCCGCGCTCACCGCGCTGGTGTTCGCCGAGAAGACGCTGCCTTGGGGGCGCTTGGCGGCAAGGGCTGCGGCCGTCGTCCTCGTCGCCTACGGCGGTCTGGTGCTCGCCGTCCCGGCGGCGCTGCCGACCTACGCCGTGCACGCCGGCATGGCGATGCCCGCAGGCGGTAAGGGGACGACATATCCGGCGACGGTGTCACCCCAAGCCTCCCAGAGTCGGTGAGTCCGGACGACAGGCGGCAGCATCAGCGCGCCTCGGCGATGCGGTAGACGGTGTAGCTGCCCTTTGCGCCCTCCTTGCCGGGGCCAACCTGGCGGACCCGCTCGGCCGCCTCGACCACAAGGCCCTGGCGCTTCTTCAGTCCAGCGAAGAAGCCGCGGACCGTGTGGGCCTGCCAGCCGGTCGCCTCGGCGATCTGGGCGACGGTGGCGCCCTCGGGTCGGCGCAGCAGGGCGAGTACCTGCTGCTGCTTGGTGCCCTCGCGGGGCTTTTGGATGCCGGCGGGGCGGGGTGCCGAGGCAGGCTTCACCAGGATGGCGCGAAGGGCGGCGATGGCGCCGGGCATGCCAGCGCGCTCGCCGGCCTGATCGTCCCAGGCCGCGAGGACGCGGTGGGCGGCGTCGCGCAGGCTGGGGCGCGTGGAAGGCGACTGGGCGGGTGTGTTAGCAGCCTCAGCGCCGCTGGGCGCATTCAGGGCCCCCGCAACCGCAGGCGCCACTAGCGGCGCGCTGCTAGGCTCCTGTGCCGCATCGGAGGAGGCTGCGCCTGACGCCTGTTCGATAGTGACTGGCGCGGCGCCGATGGCCGCCATCCCCGCCTCGGTGACGCGCACCGTGGGCCGAGTGCCGCCCTGCTGGTGCCAGCGCAGGTCAGCGAACTCGTCCGGCGCCTCGCATTCTTCAACGTAGCCCTGCTTGAGCAGGTTGTTCAGCACCGCCCGGGCAGCGGCGGTCGGCAGGTTGTCGGGCGGCGCAGCCAGCCGCAGCAGGTGCTGGGCGGCCTCGGCGAGGATGCGGCGGGCGGTGTCGGAAAGGGCCATCTCGCGGCTCCTGTTGCAGCACCCGAGGAGCCGGGTGCTACGAGCCCGAGCCCCGCCATGGAACTGGTCGGGGCAGCGTGCTGGCGTTTGCCGCGGCGCGCGTCAGACCGGTCGCTCCACGCCGGCCCGAAGTGAAGCGCAACAGGACCACCTGACGCTCATTTCGGCGCAGAGGCTGGACCACAACACCTAGCGCTTGATCTCAGCCAGGGCGTTCCGAATACCAGCCTGAGCCCAGGGACCCCAGGGCATGGTGAAGAACTTGAAGCCCTTCTGGACGAAGAAATTCGGGTCCATCCCGAGCGGGATGAAATACATCCCCGCGGCGATGCCGTGCTTCGCAGCAGCGGCCGCGATTTTGTCGAGCGCACGCTGATAGGTATCGCACGCGTAGTCCAGCGGCACCCCCAGTTCGATCGACAGGTCGGACGGACCGATCAGCAGAACGTCCACCCCCGGCACTGAGGCAATGGCATCGAGATTCCCGAGCGCCTGGTTGGTCTCGATCATCGGCACGATAAGAAGCTCTTTGTTAACGGCATCCATATAGTCGCGGTAGGTCTTGAACTCGCCCCACTCGCCGCGCACTCCGGCATTGCTGCGGTTGCCGTCGGGATAATAGCGGCAGGCGCGTACAGCGGCCTCTGCCTCCGCTCGGGTGTTCACCATCGGAATGATGACGCCGCGCGCCCCAGCGTCGAGCGCAAAACAAATCTGGTGGGCTTCGTTTGCGGCGACTCGTACCACCGGCGCCGTCTGCTTGCCCCGCATCGCCTGGATCGGAGGCTGAAGCTGCTTGATCTCCCATGCCGAGTGCTGTGTGTCGAACAGCACGAAGTCGAATCCTGCATCGGCCAGCAGTGATACGTCTACGCTCGGAGATCCGGCAGTCCCGACTACCGTCTTACCAGACTTGATGGCGTCCTTGATGGCGTTCATCTGGTATCAATTCCTCCCACACGATCTCTGACGCCCGCCTAAGCACCACGGCAGTGATGGGCGCATTGGAGCAGCATTATCGCACATTGGCGGAGCAGCGCAGGCTGCAACTTGTCTGTGTTCGACGCCACTCCGGGGTCCCGTTTGAGCTCGGGCGCGATTTCCGTGCTGGTTATGTTGATAGCGCCAGAGCAGCCAGACACGCGCGGAGCGTTGATGGCCGCCGGTAAGCCGGGTCGCGCCTCGGCCTCGTCGTCCCAGGCGCTGAGGACCCGCTGGGCGGTATGGCGGAGGCTGGCGCGTGGTCGGGGCTGGCGCCGCCATGGCGGCCTCACAGGTGGCGTCCGCGGAGTTCGGCGCCGGCTGCCCCTTCCCGGAAGGCCGATGCCGTCGGCAGCGCGCTGTGGGCCCCTGCGGGCGCCTCCGAGGGAGCGGCGCCGATTGCCAGCAGCCCGGCATCGGTCACCCGCAGCGCGATCCAGGCGCCGTCCTGCTGGCGCCAGCCCAGGCCGATGTACTCGAAAGGCGCTGCGCACTCCTCGACGTAGCCGCCTTTGAGCAGGCTGCGGAGCACCGCATTGCAGGCGGCGGCGGGGAGGTGCTTGGGCGGCGTTGCCAGCCGGAGGGCATGCCGGCCGCCATCGAAGAGGACGCGGAGGGCGGTATCGGAAAGGGCCATGTTCAAGGCTCCTGGTGCAGCACACGACCAGCCGGGTGCTACGAGCCCGAGCCCCGCCGTGGCAGCTGGTCAGGGGCACGCGCAGGCGTTTACCGCGGCGCGTAACCGACCATTCGCTCTGTCGCAGCCGGAAGTGAAGCAGCACACCCAGCGCGCCCTCTCACATCTCCGGCGGCCGGCTGAGTGGTCTCAGAGTTGCTCGCCAGGCTGACTTATTCGTTAGAACGCCGCCACCGAACCATCCGAAGCGTTGTCCCTTCGCAACCAGGAGGAAAAAATCATGAGCGATCGGAGCGAGGGCAGCGCCGCGGCGGCAGTGGGAGCCCACAGCAAGGACGCCATGCAAGGCCCAAGCAGTCGCACACCGTCGGATCAGGGGCGATCGGGATCGGCGACACCCGAGCATGCCGTCTCGGGCAACTCGGGTGAAGCGGAGGGTCTCGAGGCATCCGTTCGCAGTGCCTCCGATGCGATGTTGTCCGCGGCTGGTCGAGCAGGTGAGGAGGCTTCCCGTCTGGCCACGACGGCGCAGGAAGGTATCTCGCACGCAGGCCGGCAGGCGTATCGGCAGAGCGCCCAGGCCGGTTCATATATGGGTGGTGTAGTCAGGAGTGAGCCGCTGATTACGCTGGCAGCTGTGGGCGCGCTCGGCTTCGCCCTTGGCATACTCGTAGGTCGTCGATGATCTTTCAGCGTCGGCGATAGACGCCGAAAGTACTGGGAATGGTCATTGTCTCGGCTTCTGTGTGGCACCCGACCAGCTGGGCGCCGCCGCCCAGAGCCTCGCCGAGGAGCTGGTCGGGGCGCTCGCTAGCCAAGCCTCTTGCGCGCCCCCGACCAGTCGCTCCACGCCGGCCTGAAGTGAAGCGCAAAAGGACCAACTGGCGCTCATTCAGGCGCCGAGGCCAGAACACAGCGTGAATCTGCCCACATGTCCGATCTTGGAGCGCTGGCATCAGGGGCAGCTGCAAAAACCTAAGGTTTGCTGCCAAACAGGCCGGAGTCGTCCAGCGGTTGCCCACAGACATATCCCCGATTTTGGGGATATTCCAGGTGCGGCTGCAGGCCGGGATGGCGGCACGTTTCATCCGTAGGCCGGACGGAGCTCGCTCCCCATGTGCACTGCCCTCGTGACAAAATCACTCACGCCACATAAACGGGCCTGCGCTACAGAGGTCCGTATGCATGTCCAAGAAGTTCCTGACCGACGTTATCGTCCAGTCCGCTGAGATGCCCGCCAATGCAGCCAACCGGCTCGCGGCGGATATCATCTCGGCCGTCAAGTCCGAGATCATTGAGACCGGGCGCTTTACCCTGCCCGACTTCGGGGCGTTCATCGTCCGCGAGACGCCGAAGCGCACCGCGCTAAATCCGCGGACGGGCGAGAAGGTGGCGGTAAAGGCCGGCGCGACCGTCAAGTTCAAAGCGAGCCCTTCTCTGAAGGAGACTGCCCTCGCCGGGCTGAAGAAGGCGAAGCGGAGGGCTAAGAAGGACTGACACCGGACATCCGGTCCACCGCTTTGCTACGGCTCCTCGTTGCGGCACGCTGCGGTCGACTCTGGCGTCAACTAACGCAGATCGTCGGCATCCTGCAGGGAAGGAACAGCATGAGGATTTGCCTGAAGGGCAGCATAGTTCTGGCAGCGCTGTTGGTGAGCAGCATCCCGGCGAAGGCGCAACGCTGGCCGACCCAGCCGATTATGTTGGTGAACGGGTTTCCGCCTGGCGGGGGCGCCGACATTCTCGCCCGCCTGGTCGCGGCACGGCTGAGCCAGAATCTCGGACAGGCAGTCAGCGTCGACAACCGAACTGGCGCAAATGGCCTGATTGCTGCAGCCGCAGTGGCTGCCGCCCGACCCGATGGTTATACCATCCTGCTATACACCATGAGCATGGCCAGCACTGCGCCAGTCATGCCCGGTGTGACCCTGACCTTTGATCCGGATAAGGACTTGGCACCTGCGGTGATCATCGCGGGCCTCGACAATCTGCTCTACGTTGCAAACAAGACGCCGTTCCGGACAGTACGTGACATCGTCGATTATGCGAGGGCCAATCCTGACACACTGACCTACGGCTCCTCAGGCGTGGGTAGCTCGTATCAGCTTTGGGCGGCGCAGTTCACGAGTATGGCAGGCATCCGAATGCTGCACGTCCCCTTCCGCGGTGGGCCGCCTGCTATCGCCGAGATCATTGCCGGGCGCGTCGACATGATGTTCGGCAACCTTGCCGAGATCCTTCCGCATATTCGCTCCGGCGCCGTCCGCCCAATCGCCTTCACCAGCACGCCGCCATCGCCAGTGCTGCCTGGCGTGCCAATAATCGCGGAGTCCGGACTTCCAGAGTTCCGCGCCGACAACTGGTTTGGCATAGCCGCCCCTGGTCGTACGCCGCAGGAGATCGTCGAGCGCCTGAACGTCGAGATCAACCGGATTGTCGCAACGCCGAATGTGGCCGAGCAGTTAGTCGGGCTCGGCTACCAGCCGCGCGGTGGCAGCATCGAAGCAATGCGTGAGACCATCCTGCGTGACCGCGCTAAATGGAAGGCAGTCATCGCCGCCAACAACATTCGTGCGGAGTGAGCGCGGCCATCAAAACGTTCAGTCATCCAGGGCCAGATCCCAGCCGAGCCACTCGCATAGTGCCTTGCCCATGACGAGCTCCAGGTCGTGGCCGCGTAGCCACGACAGCTCCTCGGTAAAGAAGGTGACGCATTGCCGGTAGCTGCATGGCATGCGGGTGATGTCAGTGCCCCAGAAGAAACGATGCGGGCCAAAGGCGTCGAAAATGCGCTGCAGACCGTCATGCATGTTCCGGTACGGGTAGGGCTGAGTGGAGTAGTGGGGGGCGCCGGTCGCCTTAACGGCGACATTCGGCAGCTTTGCAAGTGCTAACAATTCGTCAAGTTTCGCGAATGCCGCCGCATCTTGCCCAGTGCGCACCAGCCCGCAATGGTCGAGGATCAGCTTCAAGTGCGGATGCGCTTCGGCGATCTTGCGAAACTCCGGCAGAAACAGCCCACCCATGGTGGCGATGGGCAGGCCCTCGCGCTCGGCGGCGGGCCACAGCCAATCGAGCGTGCCATCCCGCAGCCACACCTGCTCTGCGGGCGATAGCAACGCCCAGCGCAGACCCATCATGCCGGGCTGGTTCTTCCAGCCGTGGATCAGCTTGCGGTTCTCCAGCTGGTTAGGCGGAAACTGTCCCATCACCGCGAAGCGGTCGGGGTATTTCCTCGCCGCTTCCACTGCTAGGGTATTCGAGCTGGGATCCCAGCTTCCCGGCGGGTGGATGAGGGCTGCATCGACACCCGCTTCATCCATTTCCCTCAGCGCCTCCTCGGCCGTGAAGGATGGGACCTTCCGATGCAGCCCTGAGGGACTGCCGCTCGACCAGATGTGGATCTGCGCGTCGACGATCTTCATGGAAATTCCTTCCGGCAAAACGGGCCGGCGAAGGCACGCGGCTTTGTTTACGAACCTTGGCTCCTAGGTTGGCAGCCTCCGCCTGTGGAAACGTGCCGAGCACCGAATTCCGGCTTACGGTCGGCCAAAGGCACGCCACCAACTCTCCTCCCGACGAGCACAAATATTCTGGGTGTGACCGACGTGTTTGTCAGCACTGACGACGCCACAGGTCCTATTCCATGCGCACACCCGTCGCCTCCACAATGGGTCGCCACTTCGCCTGCTCGGCCCGGACATAGGCTCCCACCTCCTCGGGAGACATTACCGGCGCCGGCTCGATCCCCGCGGCGCGCAATTCGGCCTGGAAATCCGTCGCCTCCAGTGCCTTGCGCGCCGCAGCGTGCAGCGCGGCGACCAAGGCCGCCGGCGTGTCTCGTCTCACCGCTAACAGGCTCCACAAGGAGGTCTCGAAATTAGGCAGGCCCAGCACCTCGGCCACGGTCGGCACATCCGGCGCCAGCGGCGAGCGGCGCAGCGACGCCACCGCGAGCATTCGCACCCGGCCCTCCTGGTGATGCGGGAGGCCGCTCACGATGGTGTCTGCCACCGCGTCGATGTTGCCCGCCAGCAGATCCACCATCGCTGGGCCGTTGCCGCGATAGGGCACATGCAGCATCTCCACCCTGCCGGCGGCGTGAAGTAGGTACTCTCCCGCCAGATGCACGAAAGTGCCGGCGCCCGGGGAGCCGAAGCGTAGCTGGCCCGGCAGGCGTCGTGCCTCGGCGAGCAAGCCCGGCAGATCGGTGGCCACTCCGTTGCGGGCCATGAAGCAAACGGTGTTGGCGCCGACCAGCGCCACCGGCACGAAATCCTCCACCGGATCGTATTGCGGCTTGGCGAAGATCAGCGGGTAGAGCGCGTGGGTAGAGGCACCGCCGAACACCATCGAATATCCGTCCGGGCGTGCGCGCAGCAGCTCCAGCATGCCCACCACGCCAGCAGCGCCGGTTTTGTTCTCCACCACCACGCGCTGGCCCAGTTCCTGGCCGAGGCGGGCGGCGACGCGGCGGCCGAAGGCATCGGTGCCACCGCCTGGCGGGTAAGGTACTATCAGACGTAGCGGCCGCTCAGGGAATGTCCCCTGGGCGCGTGCCCTGCCGAACGCTGCAGGACCGACAATCGCACCGAGCAGTAGTGCACGGCGGAGTGTATCCATGTCATCAGCCGCGATACTGCGCCGGTCAGCCGACATGATGGCTGTTTCCTCCTGCAACGACCGTGCCATGGCACGCTGGAGTAAGTACGTGCGCGCCCATCGCGTACAGCCCTGATCGGCACCCCAAGGTGGTCCGCTGCGAATTCTAGTTCGGCGGTGGCTTGGACGCCACGACCTGTGTGGTTAGCGCCAGCCGGGGTAGTGCGGCGGCCCAAGCGGCGAAGGTGGGCAGGGTGAGGTAGTGTTGCTCATGCTGTCAGGCCTCCTTGCGGAGACCGGTGAAGACCGGCACGCCTGCCATCATGCCAGTGAGGTTACGGCGGAAGGCGACGGGCTGGATGTACTGGCCGAGCGGGATGAAGGGCACCTCCTCCCGGCACAGGAGTTGGATCTCACGGCAGATCACCTGCTGCGCCGCCAGCTTTTCGGCCTCCAGCCAGCGGTTTCGCAGCACATCCAGCGCCGGGATGTTAGCCCAGCCGACCGAGAAGGCTGAGCCATTAGCGCGCAGCCCGGTCTGTGTCGCCGGAATGGTGATATCCGGTCCGACTACATAGGTGCAGTAACAGTTCCAGCCGCCCTCGGCGGGCGGTCGGCGATTGGTGATGCGCTGGTTCAGGGTGCCGAAATCCATCGCTACGTAGTCGATGTTCATCCCAAGGCGACGCATCACCTCGGCAGTCACCTCGCACACAGCACTGATGCGCGGCACGTCGGCTGCGGCCAGCATCACCACGCGTTCGCCGGCATAGCCGGCCTCGGCCAGAGCGCGCCGAAGCGACGGCAGGTCCGGCCGGGTGCCGCTGGGTGGCAGGCCAGCGTCGGTTGCCATCGGCGTGCCGGGGGCAAAGATGCCAACACGGTCACTCCACATCGTCCTCTCGTTGCCGGCAACGGCGATCATGCAATCCGCCTGACTAATCGCTTGCAGCAGCACGCGGCGCACCGCTGGTCTGTCAAAGGGCGGATGTAGATGGTTCAGCCTGAGGTGGCCGACCATCCCGGTAGAGTCCTTCACCTCCACAGCAATGTCGCGCGAACGGCGCAGCACCGGCAGCAGGTCGATCAGCGGCTGCTCCACCCAATCCACCGCGCCGGATTGAAGCGCCGCGGCGGCAGTGGCTGCGTCAGGGATGACGTGGAACTCGATACGCTCGAAATGAGCAATGCGAGGCCCGGCCGTCTGATCCGGCCTGCCATCTGGCCGTGGTACGTAGCCGGCATGGCGGGCATAGCCGACGCGCGCCCCAGCAACCCGCTCCTCCGGCAGAAACCGGTACGGGCCGCTGCCGATCACTTCGGGTACCTGGGTGAAGGGGTCGGTTAGCGCCAGGCGTTCAGGCATGATGACGGGCACCTGGGTGCTAGCCCGGCCGAGCGCCGCTGGTAGGAGCGGGAAGCGCCGCTTGAGCTGAAACAGGATGGTGCGGTCATCCAGCGCGGCGATCTCCTCGGTCGCTTCGGCCAACAACTGGCCGAACACGTCGCGCCTGCCCCAGCGGCGGATGGAAGCCGCGCAATCGCGCGCCAGCACCGGCGTACCGTCGTGGAAACGCAGCCCGTCCCGCAGGGTCAGCCGCCAGCGGAGCCCATCCGCCTCCACCACATGGCCGGCGACCATCTGCGGTTGGACCGAGGTGTCGGCGGCGGTACCATACAGCGTATCGAACACCGCCAGAGCATGGGTGCGGGTGGAAAGCGTGCTGGACCACACCGGGTCGGTGACCGCCAAATCTGCGTAGGGCACGAAGCGCAGTACATACTGATGCTGCGCGCGCGCTGAGCGCGGCGCGGCGAGGGCCGCGGTGGCGGCAAGCAAAGCGCGTCGCTGCATGCAGGCAATCCCCTGGATCATGGCACGCGGTGGCTGGCTTCCCTGCCATCATCCTAGAGGTGTGCCGGGGCGCGGCAAGGGCTGGCGTCACCGCGCCCCCGGCATCGGACCGACAAGCGCCTCCACCCCCAACTTTATGCTAGGGACAGTGACGGGGTTAATGCCGACCGGCTGCCTGGCATCGCGTAGCAATGGGGTTGGGCGAAGCGGGCCGCGCACCCTTCGGACGAGAGGGGGGCCGAGTTGGCGCTTCTCAACAGGGGCCGCCGCCCGCGCGGTTGCCGATCACCAGCGACTGGCCAGCAGCCGCCCTGCCACTTCACTAAGCTACCGGCGCCGGCCAACCCCAGGTTTGGGCCTGAAGGTGTCCACCCGATGGGCCGGCAGGCCGGATGCCTCAGAGCGGGCCGAGTTTCCCGAGTTCCATCGCCTTGATCTGCAGTGCGAGATACTTCGAGTTGATGCGGCACTGCGCGAGGCCGCCGGCGATGAACCACAACCCTTGCTGCGGCGTGCGCTTGAACATGTTGTTCAGCTCGCCATCCTCACCGATGCCCCAAACCGGCCCGATGCGTTCCAGCATCGCGTCGCCAAGTGCACGCCGGACGAGCTCCTCCTGCGGGTAGTAGCCGGTCGCCAGAATGATGAGGTCGGCTGGCACCGTTGGGCCATCTTTGAGGAGTGCACCGGCGGCGGTGAAGCGTTCGATCCGGTCGTATTGCAGCAGGCCGAGCTGGCCCTTGATCATAAGATCGGAGCTGCCGGCATCCAGGTTGTAGCCACCGCCGCGCCGGAAGTATTTCATTTGGTGACCGGTCTCATCCTCGCCAACATCGTGCTTGAAGCCGATGCCCTTGAGGCCCTAGATCATCTCGCGGTCGAGCTCGAGCATGCGTTTCGTGACGGATTGATAGGCCTTGATGATCAGCGGGGGCGTGGCAGATGAGACAATCAGGTCGCAATCCTCAAGCGGCCCGCCCTCATCCCAGATCGCCTCGTTGAGCCTGGCGCTCGGGTCGATTGACACGACGGTCGTCGAACCTCGTTGGACGAGCGTTGTATTCACGCCGTGACTGTGCAGGTCGAGCGCGATATCGTTGGCGCTGCTGCCGGTGCCAAGGATGAGTGCGTTCTTTCCCTCCCAGCCCGCGCCGCTGTCAAAGCCTTCGGAATGGAGGATCTGTCCCTTGAAATCTTCAAGGCCTGGCAGGTCCGGCACCATGGGGTAGCTGCTGACGCCGTTAGCGAAAACGAGGTGCCGGGGCCGGACGACGCGTTCGCTGCCGTCGGCGCACTTCAGCCGGGCCGTCCAGCATTTCGCCGTGTCGTCCCAGGTTCCGCCGACGAATTCGGTCCCCGTCCAGCAGTTGATTCCCATGGCGTCAGCGTAGAATTCAAACCAGTTTCCTAGCATGTCCTTCGGGATGTATTTCGGCCAGGTCGGCGGAAATTCCATGTAGGGCAGATGGTTTAGGTGGATCGAGTTGTGCAGCGCCAGCGAATGGTATCGCTTCCGCCAACTGTCACCGATGCGCGGCAATTGCTCGACGACAAGGGTATCGACGCCCAGCTGGTTCAGCCGCGCCGCGATCGAGAGACCCGCCTGGGCGGCGCCGATCACCAGCACCGCCGGTTCCCGGTCGGCATAGGCAGCAGCCTTGCGGCGCATGTCGGCCCAATTGTCACCGCCGAAATTTCGCGAATAGGCGGCCCCGGTCGGCCGGTTGGCACCGATCCTCTCCTCGTGGCCATGCAGCGCCTCGAGCGTCGTCGAGATGAGCCATGCCTTCATTGCGCCGTCGCCATCCGGCGCCGGTGACAGGCGGATTAGGCCGGCGCCACGACCATCCGCCGTGGTGAACTCGAAGATCGCCTCGATGCTGTCGACGCCCAGGCGCTTCACCTGGCGGGGCGGTTTCCGGCCCTCAAGCAAGTGGAAGCCCTGCGCAGCCGTGCGCGCCTGTTCCGCTGCGAGGCGCACGGCGATGCTGTCCCGGCCGGCGACGGAGGTCAGGTGCCAAGTGAAGGCCAGGATGTCCCGCCAATGGGAGTCCGCATGAAACAGAGCGCCGATCCGCGTGGGGTCGCGAGATGCAAGCGCCGCCTCGAAGGCGTCGAGCCAGCCCGCGGCGGAGCGCCGGGCCTGTGCCGCAAGCTGGAACTCCTGGAGGGATTGATCGAAATCGTCCATCGTCGCCTCGCCCCGAGGCGTTGTTCTCGAAGCCGCCTCACCTTGGACTTATAATCAGGTCGTCCGACCAGCGTCCATGCGCTCACCCGGGGGAACAGGGCACAGGCTACCCAACGACCTGGGCGGAGGCGTGCTGACTTGGCCGATGAGCGCGCGACCATCCGATGCGCCTCCCGCTTCGCGGGCCTGCGCCGGTGCATTTGACCTCCACCGCCGCCGTGGCATGCTCCGGCTCAAGGGAGAACGCCGAATGCGCGAAAAGCGTTTCGAAGTGCTCGTTGCTGGCTGCGGCGTTGCCGGCCTGTCTGCCGCCGTCGCTGCTGCTGAGGCCGGTGCGAGCGTCGCGGTGCTGGAACGCGCCCCGCCCGCGGAGCGCGGCGGCCAGAGCCGCTATACCGAAGCTTATCTGCGCATGAAGAGCAAGGCCGAGGTCACAGACGATTTCGAGAGCCACCTTGCCGAGAATAGCAGCGGAACCCTCGACCCAGACCTGATCGCCGAAAGCGCCCGCCCGCCGGGACAGCGCGCCGCCTATGCCGCGGCTCTCTCGATGGCTGAGCCGGCATTCATCGCCACTTTCGCCGACCAGGCCGGCCCGACCATCGCCTGGCTCCAGGGCTTTGGTCTGCGCTTCGATTTCCTGCCGACGCAATTCCTCACCAAGTCTCAGCCACGCCTGCTGCCTGTGGGCGGCGGGCTAGCGCTGGTGGAAGGGCTGGCGGCGCGCGCCGAGGCGCTCGGCGTCGAGTTCCTGTACGAGACCACGGCGGAGCGCCTGGAGCAGGACGGGGATGGCCGGGTCACAGGCCTGCTCGCCCGCAGCGGTCAGGATGGGCGCCTGCGGTTGGGCGGCCAAGTGGTGCTGGCCTGCGGCGGCTTCGAAGGCAATGCCGAGATGCTGGCCCGCTATATCGGCCCGCGCGCCGCCTTTCTGCGGCCCATCTGCAAGGGCGCGAATTTCAACCGCGGCGACGGTATCCGCATGGCGCTGGATGTCGGCGCGGCCACTGCGGGCGACTTCGGCAGCTACCATGCGGAGCCGATTGACCCGCGCTCCGGCGTCTCTGAGCCCTCGGTCTTCGTCTTCCCCTATGGCATCCTGGTGAACAAGGACGGCAGACGCTTCACCGACGAGGCGCCGGGCACGGTGGATGCACATTATGAAAGCGTCACCCGGCGGATCTTCGCGCAGCGCGACGGCCTTGCTTGGGTGGTGCTGGATGCCAAGCACCAGCGCGTGCCGAACGTCCGCCTCGCCATCCGCACGGACCAGCCGCCAGTCGTCGCCGACAGCTTGGATGCGCTGGCGGCGCGGCTAGCGGTGCCGGCCGCAGCCCTGGCGGCGACGGTGCGGGACTACAACGCTGCCTGCCTGCCGGGCGACTGGCGCCCGTTGGAGCTGGATGGGCTGGCGACCCGCGGCCTGGCCCCCCCCAAGTCCAACTGGGCGCTGCCGGTGGACGAGCCGCCGTTCCATGCCTATCCCATCATCTCGGCTAATGTCTTCACCTTCGGCGGGGTGAAGGTGGACAACGACGGGCGCGTGGTCGACGGCGACGGCCGGCCGATCGAAGGGCTCTACGCCGCCGGCGAGATCATTGGCACCTACTACCGCACCTATACCGGCGCGACTTCGGTGCTGAAGGGGCTGGTCTTCGGCCGGCTGGCGGGAAGTCATGCGGCACGACGCGGCAATGCCGGCTAACCGCGAAGGATGCTGAGATGCGCATCTGGCATCAGAGCTTCAGCGACCTAGACCGCGCCCCAATCTACCGCGTCACGCTGGCCCGCCATGCCGAGGCGGTCATGCCGGCTGGCGATGAAGTGGTGCTGCATGGCCTCCGCCCCGGCACCTATGGCAGCGACTTCGCGCCGATCCACGCCATCCGTCACCGCTACCTGGAATACCTGAACGAGGCGCAGGTGGTCGAGGCGGCGCTGGCGGCGGAGCGCGAGGGGTATGATGCCTTCGCCCTCGGTTGCTTCTACGACCCGGCGCTGCGCGCCGTGCGGTCGCTGGTAGACATCCCCTGCGTCGGCCTGTCGGAGACCTGCATGCTGGTCGCCTGCTCGCTCGGCCAGCGCTTCGGCCTGGTTTCGCTGGAAGCCAGCCAGCGTGCCCAGCACGAAGATTTGGCCCGCGCCTACGGCATGCGCGAACGCCTAGCTGGGGTGGTGGCGATGCAGCCGCCGATCGACGAATACAGCCTGGAGAACGGCGATGAGGTCGCCCGACCGCTGCTCGGCGCATTCGATGCGGCCTGCGGCCGGCTGGTGGCGATGGGCGCCGAGGTGGTGATCCCTGGCGACGGCTTCCTCAACGAATTCGTCTGGCGCCACGGGCTGCGGGCGAGCCACGGGGCCGTGGTGATGGACGCGCTGGGCACGCTGTTCCGCTACGCCCGGTTCATGGCTGGCGCGCGCGCCGCGCTCGGGCTCCAGGTCAGCCGCGCCGGCCACTACGCCCGGCCACCGGCGGCGATGCTGGCGCAGGCACGGGCATCGGCCGGGGCTACGGAGATGGCGGAAGGCAGCTTCTCCGGCGGCAACGACCGCCGCTGATCGAACCGGCTGGACCATAGGGAAATATACTATGCGACGCTCAATCCTGAGGGCTGCCGCGCTGGCGGCGGTCATGGCAACCGGACTGCCGGCCGAAGCGCAACCGCAACCCGGACCACGGCGTGAGGCCATCCGCATCGGCATCCTGAGTGATCTCTCCGGCAGCTTTGCCGATGTCGCCGGGCCGGGTTCGATCGTCGCGGCGCAGCTGGCGGCGGAGGATTTCGGCGGCCGTGCGGCGGACCTGCCCGTGCAGATCGTCTCCGGCGATCACCAGAACCGCGCCGATACCGGCTCCGCCATCGCCCGCCGCTGGTTCGACACGGAGGGCGTTGACGCTATCATCGACCTGCCCAATTCCGCGGTGGCGCTGGCGGTCGGCGAGGTGGCGCGCAACGCCAACCGCGTGGCGCTACCCACAGCCGCGGTATCCAGCCGGCTATCCGGCGACCTCTGCTCGCCGAACCTAGTGCACTACTCGCTCGACACCTGGTCGATGTCGAATGTGCCGAGCCGCGCACTGGTGCAGCAGGGCGGCGCCACATGGTTCTACGTCACCGCCGACTATGCCTTCGGGCACGACCTGGAGAAGCAGTCCGCCGATGCGGTGACGCGAGCGGGCGGACGGATCGTCGGTTCTGTCCGCCATCCGCTCGGCACGACGGATTTCTCCGCCGTACTGCTGCAGGCGCAGGCCTCGCGTGCCGCGGTGGTGGCCCTGGCGAATTCCCAGGCTGACTTCATCAACAGCATGAAGCAGGCCTCCGAATTTGGCCTGGTCCGCCGCGGCCAGCGCGTGGTTGGCCTGGCGGTCTACATCTCGGATATCGTGTCGCTCGGCCTGGAAGCGACGCAGGGCGCCGTCGTGGTCGGCAATTGGTATTGGGACCTGAACGACGGGACGCGCAGCTTCGGCCGGCGCTTCGCCGAGCGGATGGGCGGGCGGATGCCAACCGACCTGCAGGCCAATGTCTACGCCGCCGTGACGCATTACCTGAAGGCGGTGGCGGCGCTCGGCTCCTCGACCGACGGCCGGGCCGTGGTCGCCCGCATGAAGGCAACGCCGACCGAGGATATGATCTTCGGCCGTGGCGAGATCCGGCCGGACGGTCGCCGGATTAGCCCGGTATACGTCTTCCAGGTTAAGGCGCCGGCCGACTCTGCGAACCGCTACGATGTCTACAGCCTGCTTCGCGAGGTGCCGCTGGCGGAGGCCTATCGGCCCATCGCTCAGGGTGGCTGCCCGCTGGTGCAAGGCGGCGGCGGCTGAAGTGCAGCATGGCTCCCATCAGCGCAAAGGTGCTGGTGCGGAGCCCGCGTTGGGAGCTCTGAGCAGTCGGCCCAGCGACGCGCCTTGCTCCCAAGTACTTCGCCACTCGAAGCGCAGCGTGCGGGCGCTGCCGCCGCAAAGTTCTTCAACCTCGGCGGCAATTCGCGCTGCCAGATCATCGGTCAGCCGAGCGGCCCAGAGAATTTCATTTCCCAGTTCCCACCGCTGCTCCAGTCGGCCTTCTCATACCGTCTCCGGGTGATCAGCTCGGCTGAACCGGCCTGGGCCACCAGTGGAAGTCGGTGTGCGGCTGGAGGGTAGCCGGATCGAGCTGACGACAGCGCGCGGCGATGG
>NZ_SMSJ01000071.1 GCF_004355005.1 Dankookia rubra | reverse complement strand
CGGCACGGCCGGCCTCGGCCTCGGCGCCGCTGGCCTCGCGCCGGGCAGCGGCATGGGCGTCCTGCGCGGCGGCACGGGCCGCCTCGGCCTCGGCCAGCGCCGCGCGGGCGGCGGTGAAATCCTGTTCGGCCGCAGCGGTCGCCGCCGCCGCGGCGGTGAGGCGTTCCGGCGCGACCCGGGTCGCCAGTGCCGCTTCGTGCTCGGCCGCCAGCGCCGTCCTTTGCCCGCCGAGCCGCCGGGCGCGCTGCCCGGCCGCCTCCAGCTCAGCCCCGGCGGCATTGACCCGGGCAGCCAGCGCGGCCGCCTCCTCGGTCGCCAGGTTGGCGGCGCGCTCGGCAGTGCGGGCGGCCTCGGCCGCCTCCTGCAGCGCCGCCTCGGCGGCTTCCAGCCTGGCGGGCAGGCTGGCCGTCGCCGCGTCCAGTCCGGCCTGCTCGGCCGCCAGCCGGCGCTCGGCGGCGGCGGCATCGGCCTCGACCCCCTGGGCATGCGCCAGGTCGCGCTCGATCTGGGCGAGCCGCGCCGCGGCGGCCTCCAGCGCGTCCCGCGCGCGGCGCTCCTCGGCTTCCAGCCCCTCCGATTCGACCCGCCGGCGCTCCAGCGCGGTGCGGGTGCGGGCCTCGGCCTCGCGCAGCCCCGTCGGGCCCGGGGCCAGGGCCTTCTCGGCCTCGAAGCTGCGGATTGCGGCGGCCTCGGCCTCGGCCTCGGCCCGGCGGGTGGTTGCGGCGGCGGCGTCGAAGGCGGCGCGGGCGACCGTGAGCGCCGCCCCCGCCCGGGCGCGCAGCAGCGATAGCCACTCGGCCTCGGCGGCGCGGACCAGGCCGGAGAGGTTGCGGTAGCGGTTGGCTTGCCGGGCCTGGCGCTGCAGCGAGCCCCGCTGCACGTCCAACTGGCCGAGCAGGTCCTCGGCCCGGGTCAGGTTGGACTCGGCCTGGCGCAGCTTGAGCTCGGCCTCGTGCCGGCGGGCGCGGAGGCCGCTGATGCCGGCCGCTTCCTCGAGCACCTGCCGGCGCTCCTCGGGCTTGGCGCCGATCATGGCGGCGACCTTGCCCTGGCTGACCATGGCCGAGGCCCGGGCGCCCGAGCCGATATCGGCGAACATGGTCTGGACGTCGCGCGCCCGGACCTCGCGGCCGTTCACCCGGAAGGAGGATCCCTCGCCGCGGGCGATCTTGCGGCTGATCTCAAGGTCCTCCGCCTCGGCATGCGGCGGCGGCGCGAGGCCGGCGGCTTCCTCCAGGTAGAGCGTCACCTCGGCCAGGTTGCGGCCCGGCCGGGTTGCGGTTCCGGCGAAGATCACGTCCTCCATCTCGCCGCCGCGCATCGACCGGGCGGAGGTCTCGCCCATCGCCCAGCGCAGCGCCTCGACCACGTTCGACTTGCCGCAGCCGTTCGGGCCGACGATGCCGGTCAGGCCGGGCAGGACCTCGACCACCGTGGTCTCGGCGAAGCTCTTGAAGCCGGCGATCCGCAGCCGCGCGAGGGTCGCGCGCAGGGCGGCGGTCCGTGCCGCCTGCTGCTCCTCGGGCGTGGTGCGTGCCGCCTCCGGCACGGCCGCCGCCTCGGCTTCGGCCTCCGGGCCTGCGGCGGGGGCGTCGCTCAAACCGGCCGCACTTCCAGGACAAGCTGCTGGAACTTCTCGAAGGGCATGTTGCCGGACTGGTTGCGGATGGTGCCGCCGCCCTGGAACGAGAAGCTTGGCGTGGCCTGCACGCTGAACTCCTTCTCCGCGGTCATGCGCTGCTCGAGGATGGCGCGCTTCAGCCCTTCATCGGCCACGACCTGGTCGTATTGCGCCTTCTGCATCCCGGCCAGCGCCGCCATCTTGCCGAGCTCGACCAGCGGGTCGCCGCGTGTGAAGGCCCAGCGGTCCTGGCTCGACAACAGCGCGCCGATGAAGCCCTCATAACGTTCGGCCGGCAGGCTGCGGGCCACCGCGGCGGCAGTGAGCGCGATCTGGTCGAGCGGGAAATCGCGCCAGATCAGGCGGATGGCGCCCCGCTCCACCAGATCCCGCTTCACCCGCGGGAAGGTTTCCTTGTGGAAGGCGGCGCAATGGCTGCAGGTGAGCGAGAAGAATTCCATCACCTTCACCGGGGCGTCCGGATTGCCGATGCCGCGTTCCGACAGGCGTGGATCGGCATTCTGGGCGCGCGCCCCGGGGGGCGCCGCGGCGAGGCCGGTGGCCAGGAGGCCGGGGGCGGCGAGCAGGGTTCGGCGGGGCAGGCGCATGCGGCCTCCATCGGGGTCTGGCATCGACTCCGCCCGCTGCGGGCGGTCAGGGACGATTCCGATAGACGCCCCGGCCCAGCTTTGCCAGCGCCGCGCGCAATTCCTCGCCCGGAACCTTGGCCACGGCCTGCTCGACCGGGGCGGGCAGCGGGGCATCGGCGGCCGGCCGGGCGGCGGGCGCGGGGCGGGGCTGGGCCTGCTGCACGAAGCGCAGGCGCTCCACCATCGGCTTGCCCAGATGCGCGTTGATCCGGCCGATGAGTTGCGGCGCCAGGTGGGTCAGCTCCATCGCCACCGGGCCGGCGCAGCCGATGGTCAGCGTGCCGGCGGCGAAGCGCAGCGGCGTGGTCACGCCCGAGAGCGCCGGCCCGACCACCCCGGCCCAATCGGCCATCAGCTGGGCCCCGGCCGGGCTGCGCTTGCGGAAGACCGGCCGGGTCAGGGCCGGGATGAGGGCGCCGAGCGGGCGCGGGCCGTAAGGCGAGCGGGCGGGGGTGAAGCCGCCGGCTTTGTCGCTATCCTTGGCCATATGCCCGCACTTCCTCCCGCCGCTTCGCTGCTCGCCTGGTACGACCGCCACCGCCGCGTGCTGCCCTTCCGCAGCCGGGGCAACCGCCCCGATCCATATCAGGTCTGGCTGTCCGAGGTGATGCTGCAGCAGACCACCGTCGCCGCGGTCGGGCCGCGCTTCGATCGCTTCCTGGCGCGCTTCCCGACGGTGGAGGCGTTGGCGTCGGCCCCCGAGGCGGCGGTGATGGAGGAATGGGCCGGGCTTGGCTACTACGCTCGCGCGCGCAACCTGCATGCCTGCGCCCGGCTGGTCGCCGCCCGCGGCGGCTTCCCCGAGGATGCGGATGGGCTGCGGGCGCTGCCGGGGATCGGCGCCTATACCGCCGCGGCGGTCGCGGCGATCGCCTTCGATCAGCCGGTGGTGCCGGTGGATGGCAACGTGGAGCGCGTGGTGGCGCGGCTCGCGGCCGAGGCGGCGCCGCTGCCGGGCTCGAAGCCGCGGCTCGCGGCGCTGGCGGCAGGCTTCATGGCGGATGCCGATGCCCGGGCCCGGCCTGGCGACTTCGCCCAGGCACTGTTCGACCTCGGCGCCACGATCTGCACCCCACGGGCGCCGGCCTGCGCGCTGTGCCCCTGGCGGGAGGGGTGCCTGGCGCAGCGGCAGGGGATCCAGGAATCGCTGCCCGCAAAGGCCGCCAAGCGCGCCCGGCCGCTGCGGCACGGAATGCACTTCCTGCTGACCGATGCCGCCGGCCAGGTGCTGCTGCGGCGCCGGCCGCCGCGCGGGCTGCTGGGCGGCATGCTGGAGATCCCCGGTACGCCCTGGCGGGATGCGCCCTGGGCAGCGGCGGAAGCGGCGGAATTCGCCCCCGTGCCCGGCCTGCCCTGGCGCCGGGTGCCGGGCATTGCCCGGCACGGCTTCACCCATTTCGAGCTGGAGATGCTGCTGCTGGCGGCTAGCGTGCCGCGGCTCGCGCCGCCCGAGGGGATGGAGGCGCGCCCGCTGGCCGAGGCCGCCGGCGCGCTGCCTACGGTGATGCGGAGACTGCTCGACCTGGTGCGCTGAGCCCGGCTTCGGCCGCTTCCCGCTTCGCCGCGCCGCGCTTGCCGCCGATCTCGGCCAGCAGCACCACGCCAAGACAAACCAGCGCCAGGCCGGCGAGCATCGTCAGCGACAATGTCTCATGGAACAGCAGCATGCCGAACAGCGTGGCGGAGACGTAGGACACGGCGGTGCAGGGGGCGGCGACCGACATCGGGATGCGACGCAGCGCCACCACGTAGAACATCGTGCCGCTGCCGTAGCAGCAGAGCCCGATCAGCGTCTGCCAGCGCAGCATTTGCGCCAGCAGGCTGGCGATCAGGTCGTGTTCCATCGGCGGCAGGCCGCTGGCGCCGAGCTTCAGCAACACCTGCCCCGCCTGGGACGCGATGATGGCGATCAGCAGTGCCGCCCAGTGCTGGGCAGCGGGTGCTTCCGGGTTGGCGGGTGACACGCGGCTCTCCGATTCGGTCTTGGCAATATGTCGCTCTTCGCATCATGGCATGGGACACGAAGGCGTGGATGCGGCAGATGAAATTGCCGGAATAGGCGAAACGTGATGTCGCCATCCCGATTGCGAACGCGAAGCCTGCAACCAGGGACATGACACCGTTGCGCGAGCACCGCCGCGCCGACGATCCGTTCATTCGCCGGCGCCTCCCTGCCACGGCATGGTGCGCCCGGCAAGCGGAGCGGAGCGGCATGGCTGGCAAGCCTTGGCGACATGGTGGCATGGCACGACGCATGGTGGCGCGATGAGCGGGCGGGTGATGGAGCGCGGCGGCTATGCCGCGGCGGCGACGCCTGCCTTCGGCACCCGCAGCACCTATGCCGCGCTGGCGCTGCTGACCCTGGCGGCGCTGGGGCTGAAGCTGTACCGCATCGATGCCGCGTCGTACTGGGCCGATGAGCTGTTCAGCGTCTTCTGGGTGCGCGAGAGCCTCGGCTTCCTCTGGAGCGCGCAGGCCTTCGAGATCGAGACCACGCCGCCGCTCTACTACACGCTGCTGAAGCCATGGGCCGCGGCCTTCGGGTCGAGCGAGCTGGCGATCCGATCCTTCTCCGCCCTGCTCTCGGCAGCGACGATCCCGTTGGTCTGGCGGCTGGCGAGGGAGTTCACCGGGCCGGGCACGGCGCTGCTCGCGGCGGCGATCTTCGCGCTCAATCCGATGCAGATGCAGTTCGCGCAGGAAGCCCGGGCTTATGCGCTGATGCCGCCGCTCTACGTCCTCGCGCTGCTCGGGCTGATGCGGTTCTGCCGCGCCGCGCCGGCACGGCGGGACGGGGCGCTGGCGCTGTATGGCGTGGCCGCCCTCGGGCTGGTCTACGCGCATGCCACCTCGGCCTTCACTCTGGCGGCGCTGAACATCTGCGCCGGGCTCTGGCTGCTGCGGGCGCGCGCCGGATCGGCCTTCGCCTGGGCTCCGCTGCTGCGGCTGGCCGTGGTGGATGCGGTGGTGGTGGTGCTGGCGATCCCCGAGATCCGCGCCATACTGGCGCAGGCCGGCCGCTACGACATCGCCTGGATCGAGAAGCCGGACCTCATCGGCCTGTTCAACCTCGCCAATACGCTGCTGGTCGACCCGATCTTCGCGCTGCGCTTCCGCATCGCCAGCATCGTCTCCGTCGCCGTGCTGGCGCTGTTTGCCCTGGTGCTCTGGCGGGCGCGGCCGGGGCGGCTGGCCTGGGTCTTCCTGGCGACGCCGGCGGCGCTGTTCCTGGCGATGACGCTGGGGATGAGCCTGGCCGCATCGCCCTTCTTCATCCCGCGGATCGCGATCTTCGTCCCGGTCCCCTTCGCCATCCTCGCGGCGATGGCGCTGGCCTCGGCCCGGCCGCCGGCTTGGCTGCGCGGCGGCTTTGCGCTGGCGCTGGTGGTGGCGACCGCGCTCGGCCTGCACGGCATCCTGACGGTGACGCCACAGATCAAGGAGAATTGGCGCGGGCTTGCCGCCGTGCTGGGGCCGCAACTCGGCGCACGGGATGTCGTGGCGATCGGGCCGCGGACCAACATGCTCGGCCTCGGCTACTACCTCGATGGGCTGAAGCAGGACCGCTGGCAGCCGGACGGCGCGCCGCTGATCCCGCTGGCGCCCTTCGCGCCGCAGGGCATGACGGAAGCCGAGCGGGTGCCGGATGCGCGGATTGCCGACTGGGTGCGGCAGGGCAAGCGGGTCTGGCTGGTGCTGAACCCGCGGGACGGGGAACTGCTGACGCAGCGGGCAATGGGGCTGGTGCCGGGGCAGGCGCCGCGGCTCGACCGCCGGCAGGCGATGCTGACGGTGCTGGTCTGGGACGCCGCGCCCTGAGGGGCGCCGCGGCACGGCAGGAAGCAAGTGCGGGAAGAAGGTATTCTCCCCGGACCCCGCATCCATTTCTCTGAGTCTTGCATCTGCCGCGCGACGGCATCCGACTCAGAAAGGGAAGGGAGGGGTCCGGGAAGGGAATACCTTTTTCCCTCCCCGGTCGTTCCCCTACGCCTCCTCCATCCCCGCCACGGCCAGGATCGTCGCCAGGCTGGCCGACATGCCGCGCAGGCTTTCCACCGGCTCGACATCGATCCACTCCTCCAGCGAATGGCCCCGGCCACCACGGCCGCCGGAGCCGATCTTGACCGCCGGGATGCCGAGGCTCATCGGGATGTTCGCGTCCGTCGAGGAATACTCGTGCCGCGGGGTGAAACCATGCGCGGCGACGGCGGCGGTGGCGAGCTGGACGATGCCGGCATCGGGTGCGGTATGGCCGGCGGGGCGGTCGCCGATCGGCCGGATTTCTGCGACCACCGCGCCTTCGCGGGTCGAGCGCGCGGCATTCTCCGCCGCGGCCGCGGCCTCGACCCCGGCGAGGAACTCGGCTTCCAACCGGGCGAGCTCGGCGGCCGACTGGCTGCGCAGGTCGACCTCCATCCAGACCTCGTTCGGGATGGCGTTGACCGAGGTGCCGCCGCCCATGACGCTGGCGCAATGGGTTGTCTGCGGCGCGTCGGGCGCGGCCAGCGCCGACAGCGTCAGCATGGCGCGGGCCATGGCATAGGCCGGGTTGACCAGACCGAAGGCGGCAAAGCTGTGGCCGCCCGGGCCGCGGAAGGTGACCCGGTAGCGCTTGCTGCCGATGCCGCCGGTGACGATGCGGTCGACATCCGGGCTGTCCACGGTGAAGAAGGCCTCGACCTTGTCGCGGTGGCGGCCCTTGAGGAAGAAGTGCCGCACGCCGCGCAGGTCGCCGAGGCCTTCCTCCCCCACGTCGCCGAGGAAGAGGATGTCGCTGCGGGTGCGGATGCCGGCGGCGTCCATGGCACGCAGGAAGGCCAGGTTGACCGCGAGGCTCCGGGTGTCGTCGCCGACCCCGGGAGCATACAGCTTCGTCCCCTCTCGCCGCACCCGCACGTCGGTGCCGGCGGGGAAGACGGTGTCGAGATGCGCGGCGACCACCACGGTCTGGCCGTTCCCGCTGCCGCGGCGGCGGCCCATCACGTTGCCGATCGCGTCCTGCTCCACCTCCTCCAGCCCGTGGCCGCGGAGCATCTCCAGGTAGGCGGCCGCGCGGCGTTCCTCGGCGAAGGGCGGGGAGGGGATCTCGGTCAGGGCGACGATGTCGGCGACGGTGCGGTCATGCTCGCGTTCCATGGTGGCGACGGCGTCGCGGAAACGCGGGTCGGCGAGGATGCGTGCGATGGTCGCGGCGGCGGTCATGGCGTTTCCAGTCGGGCTTTCCGGGCGCAGTCCTGCGCGCCGCGCGGCCGGCGTCAAGCCGGGAAAGGAGGGGATCATGCCGGGACGGCGGGCGGTGCTGGCAGGGCTGGCGGCGGCGGGGCTGGCGCCTGGCAGCGTCTCGGCCAAGGGCTCGCTCGGCACCTTCCGCCGCGGCGATTTCGACATGGTCGGGGTCTTCGACATCGACTGGCTGGTCGAGCCGCGCATGGTCCGGATGCTGGACGCCATGGCGGCCTCGCCCGGGGCCTTCGGCGCGGTGCGGGTCTTCGGCGTGCTGAATGCGGGGGAGCGGGAGGCGACCTTCCCGGTCAGCAGCGGCAGCACCTGGCCGGCGCCGGACGCGCCGATGGATTTCGCGGCGCCGCTCGCGGCGCTGGAGGCGCTGGTCTCGCGCGGCCTGGTGCCCTTCCTGCCGCTGGCCTTCTTCCCCGCTGCGGTCTCGCCCCGGCCGATCGACCCGCCGGCCGACTTCGGCCGCTGGCAGGTGCTGATCCGCGGCTTCCTCGATGCCGCCGTGGCACGGTTCGGCGCGGCCGAGGTCGCCCGCTGGTGGCTGGAGGTCTGGAACGAGCCGAACATGCCGCCCTTCTGGGGCGGCGGTTTCGACCGCTACCTCGAGTTCTATCGCGCGACCGCGGCGGCGGTGCGCGATGCCGGCCATGCGGTGCGGCTCGGCGGCCCGGTGATCGCCTGGATGCCGGACGAAGGCCCTGCGCTGATGCGCCGCTTCCTCGAATTCCTGCGCGACGAGCCGGGCCTGCCATGCGACTTCCTCAGCTACCACCGCAAGGGCGTCTGGGTCGAGGCGGAGGGCGCGCCGCGCATCGCCCGGCTGGTCGAGGCCGCCGAGGCGACGGCGGCCATGGCCCGCGCGCTGGTGCCCGGGCGGCGCCTGGCGCTGGTGAACGACGAGGCCGACATGAAGGTCGGCTTCGACGCGCCCTATGCGCCGCGGCTGGACGAGCGGTTCCCCTCCTGGCTCGCGGCCTCCGCCATCGCCCATGCGGCGCTGTCGCTGCGGCACGGGCAGCGCTTCCTGGCGGCGGCGGACAATGCCAACCAGCACCTGGTGCGCGCGCCCTTCGACGGCCGCCGCGCGCTGTTCACCCGGACCGCTGCCGGGCCGGAGGACCTGCTGAAGCTGCCGGTCTTCGGCTTCTACGAGATGCTGCGGCTGCTGGGCGACCGGGTGCTGTCGATCGAGCCGGGGCCTGCATTCTACGCGATGACCACCGCCGGCGAGGCCGGCATCGCCGCGCTGCTGACCCTGCAGGAGGGCACGGCGCGGCGGCTGCGCTGGGAAGCCAGCGACATTCCCTGGCCGCGGGCAAACCTCGCCGTCTTCCGCATCGACGGCCGGCGCTCGAACGCCTTCGCCGCCGCGGGGCGGGAGATGCCCGGGCGCGTCGACGCCGCAGCCGCCCGGCGGCTGCGCCGGGTGGCGGAACTCGGCGTGCAGGCGCCGCTGCGCCCAGGCCTCGTGCCGCGCGGCGGGCGGGTGGCGCTCGACCTCGATCTATCGCCGCATGCGACGCTGCTGGTCTGGCTGACGCCCTTCGACCCGGCGCCGCCCGCGGCGCCGGCGGGCCTTGGCGCCGAGCCGCGCGGCGGCGACCTGCTGCTGCGCTGGCAGCCGGACCGGTCCCCCGGCTTCTACGCCTACGAACTCCGGCGCCGGGCCGGTGCCGGGCCGTGGCGCCGCATCGCCCCCATGCCGTTGCGCGGCGCCGAATGGGTGGACACGGCGCCGCCGGCCGGGCCGCTGGAATACCGGCTGCGCGCCGTCTCGGCCTCCGGCCTGCGCAGCGCGGCCGTCACCCTCCGCCGCTGATCCCTGGACCTGCGGGCGCAACGGCCCATCTCTGGCGGCGATGAAGGAATGCCGCGCATGCTCGCCCGGATGCTCTCCGCCGCCTCGGCCCTGGTGCTCGGCGCCTGTTCGGTGATCGGGGTGCGGTCGGGAACGGAGGAGCCGCGCTTCGAGACCATCGGCCAGCAGGGCGCGGTGGAGATCCGCCGCTACGCCCCGCGCCTGGCCGCCGAGACAACCGTCGCCGCCGCCACCGAGGAAGCGGCGCGCAGCGAGGGGTTTCGCCGCCTTGCCGGCTTCATCTTCGGGGCCAATCGCGGCCAGGCGAAGATCGCCATGACGGCACCCGTGGCGCAGGCCTCGGAGCGCATCGCCATGACCGCCCCGGTGGTGCAGGAGGCCGCGGCGCAGGGCTGGACCATCCGCTTCTTCATGCCGGCCCGCTACACGCGGGCGACCCTGCCGCAGCCCGAGGATCCGCGGGTCACGATCATCGAGGTGCCGGGCGCGACGATGGCCGTGCTGCGGTACAGCGGCGCCCCGGGTGCTGGCGCGGCCGCCACCCAGCGCGCCGCACTGCTGGCCGCGCTGCAGGATGGCCCCTGGCGGCCCGTTGGCGCGGTGGAGGACTGGTTCTACGACCCGCCTTGGACCCTGCCGCCGCTCAGGCGGAACGAAGCGGTGGTTCCCGTCACGCCGCGCTGATCCTGCGCCGCCGCAGCGCCATGGCCGGCAGCAACGCGACCAGGCAGGCGATGGTCACCGCCAGGAAGCTGTCGCGGAAGCCGAGCATCCCGGCCTGCGCCGCCAGCACCCGCGCGAGGTAGTCGTAGGACCCGCCGAGGAGCTCCGTCTCCGGCACGCCGTCCTGCCGCAGCAGGCTCTGTGTCAGCCGGAGGAATTCCAGCGTCGCCGCGCTGCTGCCGTCCTGGGTCGGCGTCAGGGTCTGCGCGTGCAACTCGGTCTTCTGCTCCAGCAGGATCGACAGCAGGTTGACCCCGAGCGCACCGCCGAATTGCCGGGCGAAGTTGATCGCCCCGGCGCCCTGGCCGAGGAAGCGCGGCGGCAGCGCCCGCAGCGCCCCGGCATTCATGCTGGGCATGGTGAGGCCGAGCCCGACCCGGCCGACCATGATCCAGAGCGCCAGGGTCCAGAAGGGCACGTCGGTATCGACGCCGCGCAGCAGCCAGGTGGAGCAGGCAAACAGCAGCAGCCCGGCGACCATCGGCTGCCAGGCCGGCAGCCGGTCCGCCAGCCTTCCGGCGATCGGGAAGACCACCACCATGACCAGCCCCGCCGGCATCAGCACCAGCCCGGCCCGCGTCGCGGTGTAGCCCTGGATGGTCTGCACGAAGAGCGGGATCAGGTAGGTGCTGCCGAAGATGCTGGCGCCATAGATCAGCGCCACGCAGAAGGCGCCGGCGAAGCCGATATTGCCGAAGACGCGCGGGTTCAGCAGCGGCGCCGGGGTGTGCAACTCCCACAGCACGAAGCCGGTGGCGGCCAGCGCGGCGAGGCCGAGCTCGGCATCCACCCGGCCGGCGCCCCAGCCCTCGCGCTGGCCGCTCGACAGGCCCATGAACAGCGCCAGCAGCCCGGTGACCAGCAGCAGGAAGCCGGCCAGGTCGAAGCGCCGGCGCTGCGGCGAGACGGCGCTCGGCATGAAGACCAGGCCCATCGCCAGGCCGAGCAGCGCGACCGGCATCGCCAGGAAGAAGACGCTGCGCCAGCCGTAATTGTCGACCAGCAGCCCGCCCACGGTCGGGCCCAGGGCGGGGGCCAGCACCACGCCGATCGCGGCGATGCCCATGGCGCTGCCGCGCTTCTCCGCCGGGAAGACCTGGAAGACGATCTGCGTCATCAGCGGCTGCAGCATCCCCGCCGAGGCGCCCTGCAGGATGCGGCCGAGGATCAGCAGCCCCTCGTTCGGCGCGACGCCTGCGACGACCGAGCCGAACAGGAACAGCCCGACCGCCGCCGCATAGGTGGCGCGGAAGCCGAAGCTCTCCACCAGCCAGGCATTCATCAGCATGGTGCCGGTGACCGCCGCGAGGAAGCCGGTCGAGAGCAGTTGAGCATGGTCCTGGCCGATGCCGAAGGCCCCCATGATGTCGGGCAGCGCGACATTGACGATGGTGGAGGACAGGATGGAGGCGACGGTGCCGATGATCGCGGTGATCGTCACCAGCCAGCGGTAGGACGGGCCGAAGCGCTGCCCGAGCGCTTCGAGCGTCCGTTCAGTCACGGGCGGCCTCGATCTCCACCATCATCCCCGGCCGCAGCAGGCCGGGGGCAGGCGGCGGCTGAAGCGCCACGCGGACCGGCAGGCGCTGGGTGATCTTGGTGAAGTTGCCGGAGGGATTCGGGCTCGGCAGCAGGGCGAATTCGCTCGTGGCGGCGCTGCCGACGCGTTCCACCACGCCGGCGAAGCGCTGGCCGGGCAGGGCGTCCACCACCACCTCGACCTTCGTGCCGGGGCGCAGGAAGCGGATCTCCGTTTCCTTCACGTTGCCCTCGACCCTGACGCGCGCGGGGTCGTGCAGCATCAGCACGCGCTGTCCGGCCGCCACGTATTCGCCGGGATCTATGAAGACCCGGTCCACCACGCCGTCGAAGGGCATCAGGATGCTGCGGTCGCGCAGGTCGAGCGCGGCGCGGTCGCGTTGCGCCGCCAGCTCCCGCTCCAGCGGCTCCAGCGCATCGACTTGGCGGCGCAGCACCGTCAGCTCGGCGCGGGCCGCCTCGGCGGCGATGATCTGCGCCTCGGCGGTCTGGATCTCCGCCACCGCGCCCAGCACCCGCTGTCGCGCGCCGTCCAGCAGGCTTCGCGCCTGGTCGTGCCGCTGCCGCGTGCCGCTGCCGCTCGTCATCAGCTGCATGGCGCGGCCGAACTCGGCCTCGGCGAAGACCCGCTCGGCCTCGGCCGCCGGCAGCGCGGCGCGGGCCACGTCCAGCTTGGCGCGGCTGACGGCCTGCAGGCTGGCGGTCTGCCGGTCGACCATCTCGAGCCGCGCCTCCAGCTCCGCCCGCCGGGCGCCGAGGCTGGCGAGCCGCGCCTCGATCTCGCGCAGCGCCAGCGCCTGATCGCGGTCGTCGATCTGCACCAGCAGCCCGCCGGCCGCGAGCCCGTCGCCGGCGATGACCTTCACCTCGGCGACCCAGCCCGGCACGCGGGAGGAGACGGTGATCATGTCCGCCGCGACGCGGGCATCGTCGACGACCAGCAGGGTCAGGAAACGGTGGGTGAACCAGCCGCCGGCGGCCAGGACCGCGGTCAGCAGCCCGGCCAGGCCGAGCAGCCGCAGCCGCCGCGCCGGGTTCCGCGGCGGGGCCAGGATGCGGGCGGGGCCGCTAGCCTGGCCGACATCCATCCTCGGCCTCCGCGACCGGTGGGGGCGGTGCCGGCGCGGCCAGACCGACCGCCACGCGTTCCAGCACCGCCAGGCAATGCGCCAGCTCGGCTTCCGGGATGCCGGCCAGGATCTCCGCCCGCACCCCCGTTGCCGCCGCCTCGATCCGGTGGATCAGCGGGCGCGCCTTCGCGGTCAGGTGCAGGGTCTTGGCACGGCGGTCGTGCGGCGCCTCGCGGCGCTCGACCAGGCCCTCGCCCTCCAGCCAGTCCAGCGTCCGGACCAGGGTCGGGCCCTCGATCAGCAGCCGGCCGGCGAGGTCCTTCTGGGTCATGCCCTCGCCGCCGCGGGAGATCGCCAGCAGGGCCAGCCAGCGCGCCTCGGTCAGCCCGTATTCGGCGATCCGCTGGTCGAGCCGCGCGCGCCAGCGCCGGGCGATCTGGGCGATGGTGATGCCGATGCGCCACTGGGTATGGGCGAGGGTGGAGCCGTCCCGCATGGGGGGAGACTAGGGCGCCCCCGAATAATGAGGAAGCTAGATATTTTGGCCCGCCGGGGGCTACCGCCGCGGGCCGGGCGGACGCATCCTGCGCGGGGAGTGACCCGGCGAAGGGCAGGGGCATCGGCATGGCCGGGCGCTGGCGCGGGGACATGACCCCGGTCGCCTTCCGCCAGGTGGCAGGGCTGCCCGGATGGTCCCGGCGCCTGGCGGTCATCCAGGGAGGACAAGCGATGCGCGAATACCGCATGGTCTCGGTGGCCGGCATCCTCGGCTACGGCTACCCCGAAAGCTCGCTGAACGCGGCGCTCGAGCGCGGCGTCGACATGATCGGCTGCGACGGCGGCAGCACCGATCCCGGCCCCTACTACCTCGGCAGCGGCAAGCCCTTCGTCTCGCTGCGCGCCATGAAGCGCGACCTGCGGCTGATGCTGCTGGCGGCGGTGAAGCGCCGGGTGCCGATGGTGGTCGGCACCTGCGGCGGTGCCGGCGGGGAGCCGCATCTGCAGCTGGTGGCGCAGATGGTCCGCGACATCGCGCGGGAGGAAGGCCTGCACTTCCCGATGGCGCTGATCCATGCGGAACAGGAGAAGGGCCTGATCCGCCGCCGCCTCCGGGAAGGACGCACCCAGCCGCTCGGCCGCATGGCGCCGCTCGACGAGGGCACGGTGGACCGCGCCAGCCGCATCGTCGGGATGTGCGGACCGGAGCCCTACATGCGCGCGCTCGACCAGGGCGCGCAGGTGGTGCTCGGCGGCCGCAGCAGCGACCCCGCGCCCTTCGCCGCGCATGCCATGCGGGCGCAGCTGCCGCCCGCCCAGGCCTGGTATGCCGGCAAGATGCTGGAATGCGGCGCGGCGCCCGCGCTGCCCAAGGGCCCGGACTGCCTCTACGTCACGGTACGCGAGGACGGCGTGATCTGCGAGCCGATGGGCGAGCGCGCCTGCACGCCGATGTCGGTCGCCAACCATTCCTTGCACGAGAACCCCTCGCCGGTCCGTCATGTCGAGCCGGGCGGCGTGCTCGATACCTCGGAGTGCCGGTTCGAGGCCCTCTCGCCCAAGGCGACGCTGGTCACCGGCATGCGCTGGACCCCGGCCGAGACCTACACGGTGAAGATCGAGGCGGCGGAGCGGCTCGGCCACCGGGCCATCAGCTTCGCCGGCACGCGCGACCCGGTGCTGATCGGGCAGCTCGACCATTTCCTCGGCCTGGTGCGGCGGCTGGTGGTGGACAAGGCGCGCGACCTCGACATCGGTCCGGAGGACTTCGTGCTGACCATCCACAGCTACGGCGCGAACGGCGTGATGGCGGCGCGGGAGCCGCTGCGGGATGCCCGCAGTCACGAGATCGGCTTCCTGATCGACGTCGTCGGCAAGGACCAGGAGATCGCCTCCGCCGTCGTCGCGCTGGCGCGGACTTCCATGCTGCACAGCGACTTCCCCGGCCGGCTCTGCAAGGAGGGCAACATGGCCATCCCCTTCTCGCCGAGCGACCTCTCGGCGGGGGAGGTCTTTCGCTTCAGCATGTCGCATGTCGTCATGCCGGAGGATCCCTACGAGATGTTCCCGATCGAGCATGAGAGGGTCTGACGTCCGATGATCGAGGAGCGCAGCCCGGAGGTCTGATTCGGTCGTCCTGCTGAGTTCCCGATGACCGGAGGGCGCAGCCCGAAGGTCTGAATCGGTCGTCCTGCAAGGAGAACGCGATGGCACTGATCAAGCACATTGCCAAGGTGTGCAAGAGCAAGAACGCCGGTCCCTTCGACCTGACCATCGACGTCGTCTTCGACGACGACGCGATGTTCGAGCGCGTGCGGGCCACAGGCGTGCTCTGCCCGGCGCTGTTCGCCCGGCTTTACGGCGTCGCCGAGGCCGACGTGCTCTTCACGCCCTATCCCGCCGGCCGCGCCTTCAAGGCGACGCTGCCGCGGCTCGTCCCGGCCGGGGAGATCGGCGACACCGATGTCTATGGCGCGCAGCAGCACGCGCCGCTGCTGGACGTCGACATCCCAGTATGACCCTGGTGCTTGCCAGCCGCGCCGAGGGCGTGGCGACGCTCAGCCTCAACCGGCCGGACCGCGGCAATGCCCTCGGCCCCGAACTGGTCGAGGCGCTGGAGGAAGCCTTCGACCGCGCCGTCGGCCATGGCGCGCGGCTGGTCGTCCTGCGCGGCGAGGGGCGGCATTTCTGCACCGGCTTCGACCTGACCGACCTCGAGGCATTGTCCGACGGCGACCTGCTGCTGCGGGCGGTGCGGATCGAGCAGCTGCTGCAGCGCATCCATGCCGCGCCGGTGACCACCCTGGCCGTCGCCACCGGCCGCACCTTCGGCGCCGGCGCCGACCTCTTCGCCGCCTGCGACCGCCGCGTCGCCACCCCCGGCGCCAGCTTCGCCTTCCCTGGCCCGGCCTTCGGCCTGGTGTTCGGCACCGCCCGGCTGGCGGCCATGGTCGGCCGCGACCGGGCGCGGGAGATCCTGTTGGCCGGCCGCGAGGTGACGGCGGAAGCCGCGGCCATGGCCGGCCTCGCCACCGCGGTGCTGGGGGAGGAGGCGATCCCGGCCGAGATCGCCCGGGCCGCGGCGGCCGCGGCCCGGCTCGACCCGGAGACGGTCGCCGCCCTGCACCGCCGCACCGGGCCGGCGGCCGGGCGCGCCGAGGAGGATGCCGACCTCGCCGCCCTGGTGCGCAGCGCGGCGCGGCCGGGGCTGCGGCAGCGGATCCTCGACTACCGGGCGCAGGTCGCGGCGCGGCGGAGGGGCTAGCCTGCAATCGTCCTGAGTGGAAACACGCAGGACGTGAATCGCTGGCTCAGCGAAGCTAGAGCATTTCCGCTCACATGCGTTCACGGCCAATGCTCTAGGTCATTGTGTCAAGAGCATCGTCACCCGATCAGGTGATCCCGCCTGATCGGGTGACGCTCTAGACCGGATCGCGGGCGGGCGGCCGTGCCGTATCCGCCAACACCCGCGCTGCCGGCAGCGTCGCCTCGCAGACCAGGCCGGTCGCGGGCCAATGGCGTGCCAGCCGGCCGCCCGGCTGCACCGTGAAGGAGGCGCGCAGGACCCGCCAGCCGAAGCCGAGGCGCGGCGGCGCGCCGGCGACCCGCCCGACGCGCACCAGGTCAGGTGCAGTGCCACGTGCTCCCGCCCGCCCGACCAGGTCACCGCGACCTGCCCGGCGGGCCCGAACAGCGCGCCATGCCGCGCCGCATTGGTCGCCAGCTCGCGCAGCGCGGTCGCCAGCGGCTGCGCCGCCTGCGCCGACAGCAGCACCGCGGGGCCCTCGACCCGCAACCGATAGGCCTCGCCGGGCGGCAGGACCGGGCGCAAATCGCCGCGCACCAGGTCGTGCAGGTCGGCGCCTGCCCAGCGGCGCTGCGTCGGCAGCGTATGTGCCCGCGCCAGCGACGGCCACCCGGCCTTCCACCGCGGCGCTCAGCCCGAGGCCGCCGTGTCCCGCTCCAGCGCCGCGCGGCGCACCTCCTCCATCAGGCCGCTGGTGTCCCAGCCCTCGTCGAAGACGGCGCGGCCGCGTTCCCGGTCGCGCTCCAGCACCTGCAGCAGCTGCGCCGAGGCCTCCCGCACCGCCCTGCTGTAGCGCCCGTCGTCGCCGCGCATCGGCGCCAGGCGCTGCATCATCCGGGCATCGTGCCGGCGGAACAGCCGGCCGGCGCGCTCGGCCTCATAGGCCGGCATGCCGAGCCGGCGCAGCGCCTCCACCCCGGTCTCGAGCGCCGAGGCGAAGGTTTCGCGCACCACCAGATGCGCGCCTGTCTCCATCAGCTCGTAGGCATGGCTGCGGTCGGTGGCGCGCGCCAGCACCTGGGCCTGCGGGAAATGCCGCCGCACCGTCTCGACGATGCCGTCCGTCGTTTCCCGCGCATCGGTCGCCACCACGATGATCGCCGCCTCCGCCGCGCCCGCCGCCTGCAGCAGGTCGATGCGCGAGGCGTCGCCGTAGAAGACCCGGAAGCCGTAGCGGCGGAGCTGCTCGATCGTCTCCATGTCGTGGTCCAGCACGGTCACCGCATGGCCGTGCGCCAGCAGCAGCCGGCCGACGATCTGGCCGAAGCGGCCGAAGCCGGCGATCACCACGCTGCCCTGCGGCTCGATCGCATCCGGCTCGGGCGGCAGGTCGGCGGTCGCCAGCCGGTTCGAGAGGCGGCCATAGGCCATCATCAGCAGCGGCGTGATCGGCATGGACAGCGCCACGACCGAGACCAGCAGCCCCGCCTCGGCCTGCGGCAGCACGCCGTTCTGCACGGAGAAGGCCAGCAGCACGAAGCAGAACTCGCCGCCCTGCGACAGCACCATGGCGGTCAGCAGGATCTCCGGCCGCGGCCGGCGCGCCGCAAGGCCAAGGCCGACCAGCACCGCCGCCTTCACCGCCACCAGCAGCACGACCAGCCCGGCCACCGTCAGCGGCGCCCCGGCCACCTGGGCGAAGTCGATCCCCGCGCCGACCGAGAGAAAGAAGAGGCCGAGCAGCAATCCCTTGAACGGCTCGATGTCGCCCTCGAGCTCGTGCCGGAACTCGCTGTCCGCCAGCACCACGCCGGCCAGGAAGGCGCCGAGCGCGGGGGAGAGTCCCACCGCCTGCATCAGCAGCGCGATGCCGATCACCAGCAGCAGGGCGGAGGCGGTGAAGATCTCCCGCAGCCGCGTCTCGGCGATCATGCGGAAGACCGGCCGGGTCAGCAGCCGCCCGCCGAGCACCACGGCGGCGACCGCGGCCAGCACCGCGAGCGCCTGCGCCCAGGGCGGCAGCGCCTCCATCGGGCTCGCACCGTGCGCGCCGCCGCCATGGCCGCTCGCCGGCGCCAGGGCCAGCAGCGGCAGCACGGTCAGGATCGGGATGACCGCGACATCCTGGAACAGCAGCACGGCGAAGGAGGTCTCGCCGCCGCCGGTCTTGAGCAAGCCCCGTTCCGCCAGGATCTGCAGGGCGATGGCGGTGGAGGACATCGCCAGGATCAGCCCGGCGGCCAGCGCCATGCGCCAGTCGAAGCCGAAGAGCAGGCCGATCGCGGCCACCGCGGCCGCGGTCAGCCCGACCTGCAGCCCGCCGGCGCCCAGCACCGGCCCGCGCATGGCCCAGAGCCTGGCCGGCTGCAATTCGAGCCCGACCAGGAACAGCATCATCACCACGCCGAACTCGGCGAAATGCATCGCCGCCTCGGCATCGCCCGCCAGGTGCAGGCCGAAGGGGCCGATGGCGACGCCCGCCAGCAGGTAGCCGAGCACCGACCCCAGGCCGAGCCGCTTGGCGATCGGCACCGCCAGCACCGCGGCCGCCAGGTAAACGAAGGCCTGCGCCAGGAAGCCGCCCTCCATGGCTCAGTGCCCTCCGGGCGCGTGTGCGTGGTGCGGCGGATGCGCCACCTCCGCCGGCGCGTCGCGCAGCCCTTCCAGCAGCGCGCGGTACTCCGCCGCATGCCGGGCCAGCGCCGGGGCATCCAGCAGATGCGTGCCGTGCAGGATGAAGGGCGGCAGCCAGCGCATCCGGCAGAGCCGCGCCGTCGCCTCGTAGGGGCGCAGGAATTCAGGGATGGAATGGCGGTTCAGCCCTTCCGGCCCATAGGCCGTCTCGGTGCCGCCGGCGGTCACCGCCGAGAGCAGCGCCTTGCCCGCCAGCGCGGTGCCGGCGCGGCCATAGGCGAAGCCGTGTTCCAGCACCAGGTCCTGCCATTCCTTTAGGATGGCGGGCGAGGAATACCAGTAGACCGGGTGCTGGAAGACGACGACGTCGTGCTGCTGCAGCAGCGCCTGCTCATGGTCCACGTCGATCAGGAAGTCCGGGTAGGCCTCGTAAAGGTCGTGCAGCGTCACCCCCTCCACCGTCTTGGCCGCGGCGCGCAGCGCGGCATTGGCGCGGGACCGCCGATGCGCGGGATGGGCGATCAGCACGAGGATGCGCTGGGGCATGCTTTGGCCTTTCCGGGGGAGGCGTGAAACTCGGCTGCGGGTGCCGGCGCGGTCAAGCGCAGCGTTGAGCTGCGGGGCAGCCGGCGCTGGCGCTCCCGCCGGCGGGCTGCGAGACTGTCGGAACGGCACCGCGCACAACGGCGCGCCGCCTGCCGCAAGAATGGAGGGACCCGCCATGCATTTCACCCGTACCGTGATTCTGCTCGCGGCTGCCGCAGGTCTCGGCCTGCCGCTCGCCGCCTCCGCCCAGCCGCAGCCCGCCGCCGTTGCCCGCAGTGCGGAAGCGGTGGCGATCATCGAGGCGGTGGACCAGCGCGAGCGCTCCGTCATCCTGCGCGGCGAGGACGGCGCGCTGACGACATTGTTCCTCGGCAACCAGGTGAGGAACCTGCCGCAGGTGAAGGCCGGCGACCGCGTGGTGATGCGGGTGACCGAGGCGGTCGCCGTGGCGATGAACCGGCCGGACGGCCGAGCGCCGGTCGCGGCGGGCGAAGCGGCCGGCGCCGCCCCGCCCGGCAGCATGCCCGGTGCGGCCTATGTGCGCGGCCTGCGCGCGCTGGTGACGATCGACGCGGTGGATCGCCGCGCCAATACCGTCACCTTCACCGGCCCGCAGGGCAACCAGCGCACGGTCGCGCTGCGCGACCCGAAGATGCGCGACTTCGCCCGCCGCCTGCGCGCCGGCGACCAGGTGCAGGTGGCGGTGGTCGAGAGCGTGACCATCGACGTGGTGCGCTGACGCGGTGGCGGGGAAAGGCATGACCCTTCCCCGGCCCCTCGCCCTCAGGTCGTGCCCAGCCGCGCCTTGGCCAGCGGCAGGCTGCGGATGCGCTGGCCAGTCAGCGCCGCCACCGCATTCGCCACCGCCGGCGGCACGCCCGGCGTCCCCGGCTCGCCGACGCCGCCCATCGGCGCGCCGCTCTCGACGATGCGGACGCTGATCTGCGGCATGCGGGCGGGCGGCAGGATCGGGTAGGCGTCGAAGTTCAGCGCCTGCGGCTCTCCCTTCTCGAAGACCACTTCCTCGAGCAAGGCCGAGGAGAGGCCGATGGCGGCGGCCGAGCGCACCTGCGCCGCGACGATCGCCGGGTTCACGATCTGCCCCGGGTCGATCGCCACCCAGAGATGGTGCACCACGACCTCGCCGTCCTTCAGCGAAACCTCGGCGATGGTCGCCACCTCCGACCCGAAGGGCGAGGCCATGGCGCAGCCGCGCGCCCGCTTCGTCCCGTCCGCCGCGTCATAGGGGCCGCGCTGCCAGCCGCCGGACAGCTCGGCCGCGGCCTTGAGCAGCGTCGCGTGCCGCGGGCTGCCGGCCAGCAGCGCCATGCGGTATTCGAAGGGATCGCGCCCCGCCGTCACCGCCAGCTCGTCGAGGAAGGACTCGTAGAAGAAGTCGTTCATCGAATGCGCGACCGAGCGCCAGAAGCCGATGTTCACCGGCTGCTTCGAGTGGACGTAGTCGACCCGGTGGTGGGCGATGCCGTAGGGCTTCTCGGTCAGCCCCTCGACCACGCTGTCGTCGACCTTGGGGTTGGCCAGGAAGCCGGCCATGTGCCGGCCGAGCGGGCCTTCGCCGACGGCGACCGCCTGCAGCGCCACCGGCATCCCCTGCGCGTCGAGCCCGGCGCGGAGCTTCGTGTAGGAGAGCGGCCGGTAGGCGTCGCGGCGGAACTCCTCCTCCCGGCTCCAGATCACCTTCACCGGCCGGCCCACGGCCTTGGCCAGGGCGATCGCCTGCGGGAAGACGTTCGCGGTGTCATAGAGGAAGTGCCGGCCGAAGAAGCCGCCGAGCAGCGGCGAGTGGATCCGCACCTGCCCCGGCTGCAGCCCCGCCAGCTTCGCCGCGACCTCGCGGTACATCTCCGGCGCCTGGTTCGGCATGGTCAGGTCGAGCGTGCCGTCGGCGGCGAAGACGGCGAGCGCCGAGGGCGGCTCGAGCTGCGCATGCGCCAGGTAGGGCGCGTCGTACTCGGCCTCGACCACCTTCGCCGCGCCGCGCATCCCGGCCTCGAGGTCGCCGCGGGTCTCGGCCACCTGGGCCGCGCCGCCGGCCGCCGCCTTGAAGCCGGCGAGCTGGCTGGCGGAGGAGAAATCCTCGGGCAGGGTGCCGCCGGTCCAGCCGATCTCCAGCGCCTCGACCGCCTGCCGCGCCCTCCACCAGCGATCCGCCAGCACCGCGACGGCGCCGGGCAGCCTGTGGACCGAGTGCACGCCCGGCATGGCGCGCACCGCCGCCTCGTTGCCGAGCGTCGCCGGCTCCTGCCCGAGCCGCGGCGCATGCGCGATCGCCGCCTGCAGCATCCCCGGCGCGGCGGAATCGATGCCGTACTTCGCCGCGCCCGTGGACTTCGCCCGCACGTCGAGCCGCGGGGTGGGCTTGCCGATGACGCGGAACTGCGCCGCGTCCTTCAGCGAGGCATCGGCCGGCACCGGCAGCTTCGCCGCCGCCTCGGCCAGCTCGCCATAACCCAGGCTACGGCTGCTGGCAGCATGCAGCACGCGGCCGGGGGAGGTCGTCACCTCCGCGGTCGGCACGCCCCAGCGTTGCGCCGCGGCCTGCACCAGCATGGCGCGCGCCGTGGCGCCGAGCTTGCGGAAGGTCGTGTAGCTGGCGCGGGTCGAGAAGCTGCCGCCGGTGAAGCGGACCTGGTCGCCGAACATGATCTGGTACTCGGCCCCGGCCGGGGCGCATTCGACCACGAACTGCGCCGGGTCGGCGTCCAGCTCCTCGGCAATGATCTGGGCCGAGGAGGTGGCGATGCCCTGGCCGCCTTCCACGAAGGGCGAGAGCAGGCGGATCGTGCCATCCGGGCGGATCTGCAGGTAGGCGGCGACCGCGGTCGCGTGCCGCGACATCGGCGGCCCCTTCTGGGCGCGCGCGGCGGTCGGCAGGCCGAAGCCGAGCAGCAGGGTGCCGATCCCGGCGGCGCCGAGCAGGCCGCGGCGCGAAAGGTTGGCGATACCGCCGGGCGGCAGCGAGGGACGGGTGATGCTGTTCATGCCGCGTCCCCCTCAGGCCGTCTCGGCCGCGCGCTTCACCGCGGCGGCGATGTCGAGATAGGTGCCGCAGCGGCAGAGGTTGGTCATCGCGCCGGCGATGTCGTCCTCGGTCGGCTTCGGGGTCTGCAGCAGCATCCCCGTCGCGGCGATCACCTGGCCGGACTGGCAGTAGCCGCATTGCGGCGCCTGCGCGGCGACCCAGGCCTCGACGACCTTCTTCCCCACGGGATGGTCGGCCATTGCCTCGATGGTCAGGATCTGCTGGCCGGCCACGCTCTCGACCGGCACCTGGCAGCTCCGCATCGCCTGGCCGTCGACCAGCACGGAGCAGGCGCCGCACTGGGCGATGCCGCAGCCGTACTTCGTGCCGGTCATGCCCAGCCAGTCGCGCAGCACCCAGAGCAGGGGGGTGTCGGGCTCCGCATCGACGCTCTGGGTGCGGCCGTTGACGCTGATCTCGATCATGCGGGGGTGCTCCGGACAGGCAGCATTGTCGCGCGGCCGCACCGGGCGGCCTCTTCCGCCCCGGCAGATGGCGCCGGCGCTGGTGCCTTCCAGCCTTTCTCCGCCATCCGGCGGGGCCGCCAGGTCGCGTTTTACCCGGGACGCGCCATACCGCCTGGCGTTGCAACCACCAGCCGGTGTGGTCAGGCCTTGCCGAGCATCTCGCTGCGATACTCGTCCAGCAGGCGCAGCCGGCCCCCGGGCTGCTCGACATGCCAGAAGGCCCAGCCGTTGCAGGACGGCGCCTCCTGCACCGCGGCACCGACCTGGTGGATCGAGCCCTGCGCCCGGCCGCAACGGATCGAGCCATCCGCCGCGACCGTCGCGCTCCAGCGCCGGGCGCGGTCGGTCAGGATCGAGCCCGGCGGGATCAGGCCTCGCTCGACCAGCGTGCCGAAGGGCAGGCGGGGCTGTTCCCGCTTGCCGGCGGTGACCAGCGCCGCGGTCTCCGAGATCGGCTCGATCGCCGCGATCCGCGCCGCCGCGGCTTCGGCATAGAGCGGGTCGCGCTCGAGGCCGATGAAGCGGCGGCCGAGCCTTCGCGCGACGGCGCCGGTGGTGCCGGTGCCGTGGAAGGGGTCGAGGATGATCTCCCCCGGCATGGTGCAGGAAAGCACCACGCGGTGCAGCAGCGCCTCCGGCTTCTGCGTCGGGTGCAGCTTGGCGCCCTTCCCGTCGCGCAGCCGCTCCGTGCCGGTACACAGCGGGATCAGCCAGTCGCTCCGCATCTGCAGGTCGTCGTTCAGCGACTTCATGGCGGCGTAGTTGAAGCGGTAGCGGCTTTCCGGGCCGCGCGCCGCCCAGATCAGCGTCTCATGCGCGTTGGTGAAGCGGCGGCCGCGGAAGTTCGGCATCGGGTTCGACTTGCGCCAGATGACGTCGTTCAGCACCCAGAAGCCGAGATCCTGCAGCGCGACGCCGAGCCGGAAGACGTTGTGGTAGCTGCCCATCACCCAGATGGTGCCGTCCTTGCGCAGGACCCGCCGCGCCTCGGTCAGCCAGGCGCGGGTGAAGGCGTCGTAGCTCGGCAGGTCGTCGAACCGGTCCCAGGCATCGTCGACGCCGTCCACCAGGCTGTCGTCCGGTCGCCGCAGGTCGCCCTTGAGCTGCAGGTTGTAGGGCGGGTCGGCGAAGATGGCATGCACCGAGGCCGGCGGCAGCCGGCGCATCAGTTCGATGCAGTCCCCGACCATGATCTGGTCGAGCGGCAGATCGAGCCCGGTCCCCACGCTATCCCTCATCCCGCTGCTGCGCGCTGGCCTCCGCTGCCGCCGGGGTGCCCGGATCGATGCGATCGGGGCGCGAATCCCCTCGAATCCGCACAATCGCCGCGCCGAGTCGCCGGGTCAACCGAAGCCTGGGCGGGGACGGCGCAAGGCGGCCGGGTGTGTCTTATCGCCGGGTGGCAACGGCCGTGCGGTCCAATGCCCGGTCCACCGGGCCGAAGCCGCGGCGGTGGTGCGGGCAGGCGCCGTGCTCGGCCAGCGCCGCCCGGTGCCGGACGGTGGGGTAGCCGGCATGGCCGGCGAAGCCGTAGGCCGGCCAGCGCGGGTCGAGCCGCGCCATGGCGCGGTCCCGCGTCACCTTCGCCAGGATCGAGGCGGCGGCGATCGACAGGCTCAGCCCGTCCCCGCCGACCACGGAGCGCACCCGGCAGGGCAGCGGCGGCGCGCGGTTGCCGTCGACCAGGGCGAGGTCGGGCGGCCGCGGCAGCCGGGCGACGGCGCGGGCCATCGCCAGGTGGCTGGCGTGCAGGATGTTCAGCCGGCCGATCTCGGCGGCCGAGGCAGCGGCGATGGCATACTCCGCCTCGCCCCCGGCCGCGGCGGCGGCCAGGGCCGCGAAGGCCTGTTCGCGCCGCGCGGCGGAAAGCCGCTTGCTGTCGTCGAGCAGCCCGGCCAGCGCCGCCGGCACCCCCTGCGGGAAGACGACGGCGGCGGCGAGGACCGGCCCGGCCAGCGGGCCGCGCCCGGCCTCGTCCACCCCGGCGACGCGGCCGCCGGCCGCAGCTTCCAGCGCGAAGTCGGGCATTCAGGCGGGGGAGGCGAGCGGCTTGTCCTTTTCGACAACGTAGGTGATCGCCAGCCGGGCATTCTTCAGCACCTTGCCGCCATGCGGCGTGCCGGGCGGCACCTGGAAGCCCTCCCCGGCGGTGAAGCGCTTGCTGGGCTGGCCCTGCACCTCGAGCTCCAGCTCGCCTTCCGTCACCACCGAGGATTCGATGCCGGGATGGGTGTGGCGGGCGATCACGGTGCCCTCCGGCGCCTCCAGCGTCATCAGGATGGAAACCTTGCCGTCGCCGGGATAGTCGATGGTGCTGAGCATCTTGCGCACCACGCCGGCCTGGGCCCGGGCCGGCGCCTCGACGCCGGTGGCGACCAGCCCGATTGCGCTGCAGATGGCGCAGGCCAGGAATCCGCGTCGTGAGGCCATGGCTGGTGTCCTTCCCCGTTCTCGTTGGTGGTCCGCAACCCTAGGTCCTGCCGCGGCCGGCCGACAAGCGCGCGGCTTCCCTGTTCCCAGCCGCGGGCGGGGTGGCCTAGTCTTCGCCGGCCAATAAGAAACAGGAGGCGTTCCATGCCCGACGGTGCCCAGAAGCCCCAGGCGAAGCCGATGCGCAAGCGGCTGACGAAGGACGAGGTCTCGCCCCGGTCGGTCTTCCTCGACGTGCCGAACATGCCGTGGGAGACGACCAAGTTCGCCGGCATCAAGTGCAAGACGCTCTACAGCGACGGCAGCGGCATGGCGACGCTGCTGATGGAGCTCGAGCCCGGCGCCGAGGTGCCGCTGCACGAGCATACCGCGATCGAGCAGACCTACGTCCTCGCCGGGCATTTCGTCGACGAGGAGGGCGAGTGCCTGCCGGGCCAGTTCGTCTGGCGGCCGGAGGGCAATACCCATGTCGCCTGGGCGGGGAAGGAGGGCGCCACCATCCTCGGCATCTTCCTGAAGCCGAACATCTTCGCCGATGGGCGGCCCTTCTTCACCCAGGACAAGGGCTGACCCGGCCGTTGCCGCGCCTCGCCAGGGCGCGGCAAGGCGGTTTTCGGACAAAGCCGCGCCCCGGTGGTCCTACAGCAGCTCCAGCTGCCGCTGCTCCGCCTTGGCCCCCGCCGGCACCGCGAACTGGCTGCAGTCCAGCGGCTGGCTGCGGGCATTGGTGCCGCCGAGGCCGAGCCGCGCCGCCGCCACCTGGAAGCGCCGCGCCAGCATGTCGGCATAGGCGCCGGTGCCGGTCTGCCGGACGCCGAAGCGGCTGTCGTAAGCCTTGCCGCCCCGCGTCTCCCGCACCAGGGCGAGGATGCGCGCGGCACGGTCGGGGAAATGCGCCTGCGCCCATTCCTCGAAGAGCTGGCGGATCTCGAGCGGCAGGCGCAGCAGCACGTAGCCGGCCCGCGTCGCGCCGGCCTTGCAGCTTTCGGACAAAATCCGCTCGAGCTCCGCGTCGTTCAGCCCGGGGATCATCGGCGCCGCCAGCACGCCGACCGGCACGCCGGCCTGCGCCAGCACCTGCATCGCCTGCAGCCGCCGCAGCGGGGAGGCCGCGCGCGGCTCCATCCGCCGCGCCAGGCCGGAATCCAGCGTGGTGACGGAAAGGCAGACATGCGCCAGGTTCCGCGCCGCCATCCGCCGCAGGATGTCGAGGTCGCGCAGCACCCCGGCCGACTTGGTCACGATGGTGACGGGGTGGCCGAAGCGCTCCAGCACCTCCAGCACCTGCCGGGTGATCGCCAGGCTGCGTTCCACCGGCTGGTAGGGGTCGGTATTGGCACCGAGCGCGACCGGCTTCGCCACGTAGCCCGGCCGGCTCAACTCCTTCTCCAGCAGCGCCGGCAGATCGGGCTTGAACAGCAGCTTGGTCTCGAAGTCGAGGCCGGGCGAATAGCCGACATAGGCGTGGCTCGGCCGGGCATAGCAGTAGACGCAGCCATGCTCGCAGCCGCGATAGGGATTGATCGAGCGGTCGAAGCCGATGTCCGGGCTCTCGTTCCAGGCCAGCGCGCTCCTTGCCGTCTCCCGGATCAGGGGGGTCGGCAGCGGCGGCAGGTCGGCGAGGTCGGCCAGCGTCCCCCAGCCATCATCGAAGGAATCCCGCGCCGTGCCCTCGAACCGCACCGCGGGGTTCGAGATCGCGCCGCGGCCCTTGCGCGGGACCAGCATCTCGGCAGAAAGGTCGAGACCATCCGGCATGGCGGAGTTCCCATTCTGTTCGAGAGCACCTTGCCGGGTGCGGCAGGGTCCTGTCAAGAACAGGATGGGAACAGAAGGTTAAGGATCGCCTGGAACAAAGCATGGCCCAAACTCCGGTCCCATCCCTCGCCATCGTCATCCCCACGCTCAACGCCGCCCGCGGCCTGGGCGCGGTGCTGGCGGCCTGCGCCGAGGCGGCTGCCGAGGTCGTGGTTGCCGATGGCGGCAGCACGGACGGCACGCCGGCGCTCGCCCGGGCGGCCGGGGCGCGGGTGGTCGCCGCGCCGCGCGGCCGCGGCCCGCAGC
>NZ_SMSJ01000070.1 GCF_004355005.1 Dankookia rubra | reverse complement strand
AGAGCGGGGAGCCGGTCCATCCAGAGCTTGAATCAAACATCATGCGGTTACGTCAAGCGCCCGGCGAAGCCTTCCAACGCGACCCAGCAACACCGGGGATGAGCAGCTACCGAGACCGTCGGCGGCACCTGGTTGGAGAACCAGTATCCCGGCTGCGCCGTGAACACGCCGAACCACTTCTTCTCCTACTCCTTCAACCCCAACACTAAATGGACCCGTCATTTCTCCCAGCGCGCCGAAATTCACCGCTATATCGAGAACACCTTCGACAAATACGATGTCCGCCCGCATGTTCGCTTCGGCGTTGAAGTGACCGGCGCCGCCTTCGACGAAGCCGTCGCACGCTGGCGCGTGACCATCCGTCGGCGTGATGGCGGGGAGGAGACTCTCGCCTGCAATGCCCTGATCACCGCGGTCGGCCAGCTCAATCGGCCCTCCATCCCACCGATCGAGGGGCTGGACAGCTTTCGCGGCCCGGTCTTCCACACCGCGCGCTGGAACACGTCGGTCGACCTCAAAGGCAAGCGCGTCGCGATGATCGGGACAGGCGCAAGCGCGGTGCAGACCGGTCCCTCGATAGCGCCGGAGGTGGCGAAGCTCGTGGTATTCCAGCGCACGCCGCACTGGGCAATGCACAACCCGAACTACCACAAGGTGGTCAGCCCTGGGAATCTCTGGTGCCTGGAGCACATCCCTTATTTCGGCAAGTGGTTGCGCTTCCAGCTTTTCTGGGCCGGGTCGGACGGCTTCCACGCTTCGCTGCAGGTGGACCCGGACTGGCCGAGGCCGGATGTCTCGCTGAACGAAGCCAACCACAAGATGCGCGAGCTGATCGTCGACTACGTGCGAAAGGAGCTGGACGGCGACGAAGCGCTGCTAGCAAAGGTGATTCCCGGCTACCCGCCCTATGGCAAGCGCATGCTGCGGGACAACTACTGGTACCGCATGCTCAAGCGCCCGAATGTCGAGCTGGTAACGGGATCGATTGCTCGGATCACCGAGGATGCGATCGTGATGGCGGACGGCACCGAGCATGCGGTGGACGTCATCATCATGGCGACCGGCTTCCAGGCGTCCAAGATGCTTTGGCCCATGGAGATCACCGGCCGCGGCGACCGCACCATCCGCGAGGTCTGGGGTGACGACGACCCGCGCGCCTATCTCGGCATCACCGCACCCGGTTTCCCGAACCTATTCATGACCTACGGGCCCAACACCAACCTCGCGCATGGCGGTAGCATCATCTTTCACCACGAATGCCAGGTCCGCTACATCTGCCAGGCACTGCGCGAGATGGTCGAGCAGGGCTACACCACGCTCGAGGTGCGACAGGAGGTCCACGATGCCTACAACAGGCTGGTGGACGAGAAGTGCCGCAGCATGGTCTGGACCCATCCCGGCGTGACCAGCTGGTACAAGAACCGCCATAACCGCGTGACGGTGACCTCGCCCTGGCGGCTGCTCGACTACTGGAAGCTGACGCAGCATTTCGTGCCGGAGGATTTCCGCGCCGGCCGGCCAGGCCATGCGCCGCTTATCCCGGGGCAGGAGGCCGAGGCCGTCGCCTCGGTGGACCAGTTGACCGTGAGTTAGGCCGGGGCGCCTTGCCCATGGAGGCGGCGCTGGAGGAAAGCGAAGATAAGCCTGCACTCGCGCCTCCGCGTGCTGCTCGACCTCGCCAGTGGCAAGAACCTGGGGCAGCTTGCCAGTGCCTGGCTGCCTGGTTTGGCTAATGCTTGGCCACGGGGGCGGGCATGATGCAGTCGGCGGTGCGGCTGAAGGCGAGAGCGAGCCATGCACTCAGCGTACGCGAAAGCACCTGAGATCCCACCCCGGCCGGCTCCGCCAGGCAAGGTGGAGGTGCTCTGGTTTCTCGCTCCCTGATTGAGGGGAGGCCGGATGGCTATACGTCCGCTCCCTCGATCACGCGGCCAAAGCGCACCCAGGAGCGCCCGTCCCAGCGTTGGAGCTGCATGTGGCGGACCGGTTTGTAGTTGGTAGGTGACGTGCTGACGCGGATGCCCGGCAACAGTGTCGGAATCTCGAACGGTGCCCCTCTGCAGTGAACTGCCGACCCTTGAAGGACTGATCTGGCCTCACCGAGGCCACTCGCCGCCGTCTCGCCATGCCATGGTTTGTACCTGCCCGGGGCGGCGCCGCAAGTACGCAACAGAATCGGCTACGTCATTACCTCATAAAATGAACAGTATTGGGGCTAGCGCGGACCCTCGGAATAACGCTCCGGCCGCCGGAGCCATCGGCCGCGACAAGCCACCTATGTTGACGGAGCCTCCAGCGATTCTTACGCTCCTCGAACCAGAGGAAACAAAAATGGCATCGGCAATGTTGCGGCGTAACATCATGGCCATGGTTGGCGCCACGATTTCCTTACTGGGATTTCGTACCGCCCGGGCGGCAAACGCACGGGAGGCGACGACCAGTTTAATTGGCACTTGGAAGATGGTGAATGCCACGTCCCGTGATCCAGATGGCAAAGCACTTGCACGGCCTTACGGCCCGAAAGGCATGGGCCTTGTGACGCTGAATGCGGAAGGCCGGATGATGGCCGTGTTGTGCGACGGCCGTGCCGAATTGCCCGATGGCGTGAGACGCGATTACGCCTCCTACTGCGGAAACTACACGTTTGATGGCACAACATTGGTCACCAAAGTCGATGCCTCGTCTACGAGCCGGATCGCCATGGGCAGCGACCAAGTTCGCAAAGTTCGGTTTGAAGGCAACCGATTGGTGCTCACGCCCCCTCCAGCAGAGATCAATGGCGTGTTGCAGCACCGGGACATTTTTTGGGAACGGATCAGCACCGAACCGGCATGATCGGCTTCACGCGCATTTCCAGGCTGGCTCTTGAGGGGATCCGGGGTGATGGATCCAGGCCTGGGTAGCGGGACGGAACAGCCTCTTTGATGGTGAGAGGCGGGATAGCGAAGCGGCCCGCGCAAGGAGCCTAGCATCACAGTGCTGGCCGGCCATCCGCTCGGCGACAGCGGCTGACCCGCAGCAGATGCATTCCATTCCCGGACCCTGGCCGGCTGTCAGCAGGCCGGAACCCCAACCGCAGCTACCCGCCCAGCCAGTCCGGAGGCTTCTGGCGCGAGCTCTGACAGACCAATCAGGCCGGCGTGGCAGAGTAAGCCTCCGGTGCCGTCACTGGTTGAGGATTGCTACAACCGCAAGCTGCGCCCACTGTCCCCGCAGCGCGGACGAAGCTGCGCCAACCACCATGGTCCACCCATGCGTCTCAAAGGCGGATGGCCAAGCGCGAGTAACGCGCGAACCAGGAGGAAGCCACGATGAGCACCACAACATTCGGAGTTGCCCGCGGACCGACACCCATTACCGACCCCGCCCTGACCGCAGGCGGCCCGCTGGAGGAGCGGCACCTTGGCTCCCCGGCCTATCGCAACGTCGCCCAGCAGCAGAAGCTGACCGGCACGCATTGGCACATCGCCTGGGCCAATGGCCTGGGCTGGGGCTTCGATGGCATGGATGGCGCGATCTTCGCGCTGGTCGCGCCGATGGTCATGGCCGAGTTCGCCGTCGGCCTGCCCGAGTACCGGACCGGCGTGCAGATTGCCATGCTGGTCGGCATCATCGGCCTGTACCTCTGGCCCTGGCTGGCGGACCGTTATGGACGGCGCAACCTGCTCGCCATCAACATCGCTATGTTCTCGCTGATGATGCCGCTAGTGGCCTTCGCGCCAAGTTGGGGCTTCTTCGTCGCCGCCTATGCGATGTGCCGCTTCGCGCTGAACGGCGAATGGGCCATCGGCTCCATGCTGGTGGCGGAGACCTGGCCGGCGCGCCTGCGTGGCCGCATCGTCTGCGCCGATCGCGCGGCCTGGGGCGTCGGCGCGGCACTGGCCGGCACCATCACCGCCTTCGTCGTCGGCAATTGGGGCTGGCGCGCGGCCTTCATCCTGCCGGGCGTGGTGGCGCTGTTGGCAATCTACGTCCGCCTGCTCTGCCCGGAATCGCCCTATTGGGTCCGCACCATGGACCGCAAGCGGCGCATCCGCGAACATCTCTCGCATGGCACGCGGCTGAACGAGGATGATAGCGCCTGGATCAGCAAGGCCGACAAGGTGGGCGTGCGGCAGCTCTTCCTGCCGGACATGCGGCGCAACACCGCGCTCGCCACCTTCGTCGCCACCACCAACTTGATCGCCTTCTCCACCGTCGGGCTCTGGATGCCCTTGTTCCTGAAGGAGGCGCATGGCTGGTCGGCGGCGGAATATGGCAGCTTCTACATCGCCTGGGGGCTGATCGGCGTGCTCGGCATCGCCGGCGCCGGCTGGATCATTGACCGTTTCGGCCGCCGCCTCGGCTTCCTGCTGATGCTGCTGGAGGGCGCGCTGTTCCTGACCCTCTGGGTTTATGCCGATACCAAGCCCATGCTCTGGACTTATGGCCTGCTCTGGAGCATCGGCTTCCTCGGCGTCTGGGGCCCGGCGACAACCTATACGACCGAGATCTACCCAACCCGCATCCGCGGCACTGGCAACGGCTTCTCCTGGGCGGTCGCCTTCTTCATCGGCTATGTTCTCTGGCCCTTTGTCGCTGTCTGGCTACGCGAAAGTACCGGCAGCTTCGCCGCGGCCTTCCTGCTGATTCCAGTGGTGATGCTGCTGCAGGGCGCGGTGGTCTGGTTCTACAGCCCGGAGAATGCAGGCAAGGACCTCGACGGCATCCATGTCTGAATGCCGTCCCTGAGTATTATTGATCCGGCCTGGGCGGTCTTGAAGGCAAGTAGGATCCGTCCAGGTTGGGGGCATGAAGCATGTGGACATGCGCAAGCTGCCGGCGGCGGCGCAAGAGGAACGTCGGCGACAGGTGATCGGGCTCCGGCAGGCCGGCCTGACCTATGGTGCGATCGCGGCGCAGGTTGGGCTGACCCAGACCGGGGTGTTCGACATCTGCAAGCGGTATGCCGAGCGGGGTGCGGCTGGGCTGAAGACCGGGCAGCGCGGGCCCGACCCGGGGTATGGCCGGCTCCTCACGGCCGAGCAGGAGGCGGAGACGCCGGACCTGATCCGGCGGCACACGCCGGACGAGTTGGACCTGCCGTTTGCACTCTGGAGCCGGGCAGCGGTGCGGGAGCTGATCTGGCAGCGCTTCGGGGTGCGGCTGGCGGTGCGGACCATGGGCACCTACCTGGCGCGCTGGGGCTTCACCGCGCAGAAGCCGCTGCGGCGGGCTTATGAGCAGGATCCGGCGGCGGTGCGGCGCTGGCTGCGGCGGGACTACCCGGCGATCGCCGCCCGGGCCAAGGCCGAGGGCGGCGCGGTCTTCTGGGGTGACGAGACCGGCCTGCGTTCCGATGACGTGCGCGGCCGCGGTTACGCGCCGCCTGGCCGCACGCCGGAGGTGCGGGTCAACCACCGGCGGGCCAACCTCGGCCTGATCTCGGCAGTCACCAACAAGGGCGAGCTGCGCTGGATGGTGCTGGACGGCGCCATCAAGGCACCGGACCTGCTCCGCTTCCTTGCCCGGCTGGTCCGGGATGCCGACCGCAAGGTCTTCCTCATCCTTGACCGCCTGCCGGTCCATCGCTCGGCCAAGGTCCGCGACTGGCTCGTCGGGCGGGAGGCCGAGATCGAGGTGTTCTACCTCCCAGGGTACAGCCCGGAGCTGAACCCGGACGAGGGGCTCAACGGCGACCTGAAGCAGGCAGTGACCGGCAAGGCGCCGGCGCGCAGCAAGGCACAGCTCAAGCGCGCCGCCATCAGCCACATGCGCAGGCTATCGAAGCTGCCCGACCGCGTCCGCAGCTTCTTCGGGCACAAGACTTTCCGCTACGCCGCCTGATTCAAGATCGCCCAGGCCGGATCAATAGGCACCGTCTCGCCAAGCGGGCGGTCGGGGTAGCCCGGCCGCCTTGGCGCTGCTCAGTGCAGGAGAAATCCAATTGTCAGTGGGTGTGAATGACCGTGACAGGAGCCAGATAAGGCGGCGGTCTGGAACAATTCGGCGACGAAGGTGGCTTTGGCCCGCATGTCTCGTCCGCCGGTATCCCGGACCTGCCCCTTTTTGATCATCGCCATCGCCTCGTACCTTGCCAGTGTTCGTCGTGCCGTATGAAACCGCCGAAGCCGAGCCCCGGTCTAATCAGGTGGTCGGGGCCGACCACCCTGGCCTGCGTCACCCAGGCAGCGACTGAGGCGCGCCAGATGTTCCCCAACCTGCGCGTCGAGTTGATTCAAGCGAACCACCAGAACAAGCGGGATGTCGGCGTCAATACCGCCCGCGAATGGTTCGACCGGCGTGAGGTCGATGCCATTGTTGATGTAAACAATTCCGCCGTGGGCCTCGCGGTGAGCAGCGTGGCACGGGAGAAGAACAAAACTTTCCTGGCTTCCGGCGCCTCCACCGCCGCACTGACGGGCGCGCAATGTTCGCTCAATATGGCGCAATGGACTTACGACAGTTACATGCATTCCAGGTCCACCAGCTAGGCGATGATGCGGAGATGATTGATTCGGCGCCGTCACCATCCGTGCCGATGGTCGTAAGATGCATTCCGCCTATCTGTTCGAAGTGAAGAAGCCGGTGGAATCGGCGACGCCCCTCGATTACTACAAGCTGGTCGGCACCACCTCGGCCGAGGACGCCTTTCATCCCATGGCCGAGGGCAGCTGCCCGCTGGTCTGATCAGATTTCCGAGGAGGATTGGCTGCCATGCCCGATATGAATCCCGCCTCCGCCAGCCGTGAATTCGACGCGCTCATCGTCGGTGCCGGATTTGCCGGGCTGTATCAACTGCTGTGCCTGCGGGACCGGCTTGGGCTGAAGGCACAGGTGCTCGAAGCCGGGGACGGCGTGGGTGGCACCTGGTACTGGAACCGCTATCCCGGGGCTCGCTGCGATTCCGAAAGCCACGCCTATAACTACACCTTCTCGAAGGAGCTCTTCGAGGAGTGGGAATGGACCGAGCGCTACCCGGACCATGCGGAAATCCGGCGCTACCTGAACCATGTGGCTGACCGTTTCGACCTGAAGAAGGACATCCGCTTCGGTACCCGCGTGGTCGGCGCCCGCTACGATGAAGCGGCCAACCGCTGGTCGGTGACGACCGAGGCGGGCGAGACGCTGACCGCGCAGTTCCTCATCACCGCAGTCGGCTGCCTGTCCACCGCCAATGTGCCAAAATTCCCCGGCCTGGAGAGCTTCCAGGGCGACTGGTACCACACCGGCCAATGGCCACATGAAGGGGTGGATTTCACCGGCAAGCGCGTCGGCCTGATCGGTACCGGCTCCACCGGCATCCAAGCGGCCCCTGTCATCGCCGAGACGGCAGCGCACCTCACCGTCTTCCAGCGCACCGCAAACTACAGCGTGCCGGCGCACAACGTGCCGCTGTCTCCAGAATTCAAGGCCTGGGTGAAGGAGAACCACGCCGAGATCCGCCGGATCATGCATACCAACACCAATGGCCAGGCCTTCTTCATCGAGGACCGCTCCGCCTGGGACGTGACGCCGGAGCAGCGCCAGGCGCTGTATGAAGCCGCCTGGGCCAAGGGCGGCCTCCAATTCCGCGGCGTCTTCCGCGACATTCTGCTGGACAAGGCGGCCAACGATACCGCGGCCGAGTTCCTGAAGAACAAGATCCGCTCCATCGTGAAAGACCCGGCGACCGCGGCGCTGCTGGCCGATATCGACCATCCCTATGCCGCCAAGCGGCCGCCGATCGACACCGACTACTTCGCCACCTTCAACCGCAGCAACGTGTCGCTGGTGAACGTGCGGGCCGCGCCGATCGAGCGGATCACGCCGACCGGCCTCCGCACCCGGGATGCGGAATACCCGCTCGACATCATCGTCTTCGCCACCGGCTTCGATGCGATGACCGGCCCACTGCTGAAGCTGAACATCGAGGGCCGCAGCGGCCAGCCGCTGGCCAAGGCCTGGGAAGCCGGGCCGCGCAACTACCTGGGCCTGCAGGTGGCGGGCTTCCCGAATCTCTTCACCATCACCGGTCCGGGCAGTCCCTCGGTTCTCTGCAACATGCCGGTCGCCATCGAGCAGCATGCCGAATGGATCACCGACTGCATCGCGCATCTGCGCGCCAAGGGACTGGCGCGGGTGGAAACCACCGAAGCGGCGATGGCGGATTGGGTGGCCAAGGTGAATGAGGCGGCGAATGTCACGCTGCTGCCGCAGGCACATCACTCCTGGTACCTGGGCGCCAATGTGCCGGGCAAGCCGCGCGTCTTCATGCCCTATGCCGGCGGCATGGCGCGCTACCGCGCCATCTGCGAGTCGGTTACGGCCAAGGGCTATGAAGGATTCGTGCTGAGCGACTGAGGAAGCACCGGGGCGCATTCGGCGTGTTTCAAATCAGGGTAACATCCAAAACGAGAAATCCCTTTAGCGTCAAAGCTCTATCGATTTCCGGTGTCACCTGGAAATGGCACGTTTTGAACCACGCCATATGCTAGCCCCAGCCAACGGAGGAAATGCCGATGACCCGGAACGGGCGCGTGGTATTCAGCCAAATGGAGGAGGTGGTATTCGGCCGGCCAGCGGCGCAGGCGGTGGCCGAACAGGCTGAGCGCCTCGGCGCGACGCGCGTCCTGGTGATGGCAAGCGCCACCCTGGCGCGGGACACCGACCAGGTGGAGCGCATCCGTGATGCACTCGGCCGCCGGTTCGCGGCGCAGTACCAGGGCATGCCGCCGCATTCGCCGCGCGGCGCCGTGTTGGATGCGGCCCGCATGGCGCGCGAGGCGGCCGCCGACCTGATCGTCACGGTTGGGGGCGGCTCCCTGACCGATGCGGCGAAAGCGGTGCAGCTCTGCCTCGCCAATGGCATCGACAGCACCGAGGCGATGGACCGGCTGCGCCCCGGCGGCGCGCCGCTACAAGCACCGGGGCTGCGCCAGGTGGCGGTGCCCACCACCCTTTCGGCCGGCGAGTTCAGTGCCTTCGCCGGCGTGACGGATGAGCGCAGCCGGGTAAAGGAGGTGTTCCACCACCCCGGGACCATCCCCGCCGCCGTGGTGCTCGACCCGGCGATGACGCTGGCGACGCCGGAATGGCTGTTCCTCTCCACCGGCATCCGCGCGGTGGATCATTGCGTCGAGGGGATCTGCTCCGCCGAGGCGCAGTCCTACGCCGATGCGCAGGCGCTGCACGGCCTGGGGCTGCTCGCCTCCGGGCTCCCACGGGTGAAGGCGGACCCGGGTGACCTCGACGCAAGGCTGGATTGCCAGCTCGGCTCCTGGCTGTCCATGGCGCCGCTGGCGACCGGCGTGCCGATGGGCGCCAGCCATGGCATCGGCTACGTCCTGGGCGCGGCCTTCGACATCCCGCACGGGCACACCTCCTGCATCATGCTGCCGGCGGTGATGCGCTGGAACCGCGCGGCCAATGCGGAACGCCAGGCGAGGGTGGCCGCCGCCATGGGCAGCCCGGGCGGGGAGGCGGCGGAGGCGCTGCACGCCCTGATCGCCGGGCTCGGCATGCCGCGCAGCCTGGACGCGGTCGGCATCGGGCGCGACGCCTTTCCCCGCATCGCCGAACGCGCCATGGCCACGCCCTGGGTACCGCGCAACCCGCGCCGCATCGAAGGACCGGCGCAGGTGATGGAAATCCTGGAGCTCGCGGCGTGAGCCGCTTCGAGAGCTACCGCAACAAGTTCTCGTGCCTCAGGATGCGGCGCGAGGACGGCATCCTAGAGGTGCGCCTCCACACCGATGACGGCCCGCTCCGCTGGGGCCTGGTGCCGCATGGCGAGTTGCCCGACGCCTTCGCCGAGGTGGGGCGCGACCGCGACAACCGCGTGGTGATCCTGACCGGCACGGGCGAGGAGTTCTCCGGCCTCCGCGCCACGGTCGCGACGCGCTCGCTGGCCCAGGGCATCACCGCCGCGGCCTATGACCGCGTCCATTGGGAAGGCCGGGCGCTGCTGATGAACCTGCTGAACATCGAGGTCCCGGTGATCGCCGCCATCAACGGCCCGGCCTGGCGGCATTGCGAGATCCCGCTGCTGTCGGACATCGTGCTGGCCTCCGAGACAGCGCAGTTCCAGGATTCGGCGCATTTCATGTCAGGCATGCTGCCGGGGGATGGCATGCACATCCTCATGCCGCTGCTGATGGGGATGAACCGCGGCCGCTACTTCCTCCTCACCGGGCAGACGCTGAGCGCGCAGGAGGCGCTGTCGCTCGGCCTGGTGAACGAAATGCTGCCGCAGGAACAGGTGCTGGACCGGGCCTGGGAACATGCCCGCCTGCTGGCGCAGAAGCCGACGCTGCTGCTGCGCTATACAAGGTTGATGTTCACCGAGCATCTGAGGAAGCGCATGCAGGATCTGCTGGGCTACGGCCTGGCCATGGAGGGCCTGGCGCTGATGGAGCAGCCGGAATAGCCCCGCCAGGGCCAGTTCGACGCCCTACAGGTAGCTGGCGGCCAGCGTCTTGCCGTCCTTGCCGCGCAGCAGCTCCTCGCCGGCGCCGGCCAGCACCACGCGGCCGCGCCGCAGCACCAGGCCTTGGCGCGACACCCTCAGTGCCAGGGTCGCCATCTGCTCGGCAATGATGACGACGATGCCGCTCTGCGCGGCGTAGTCGGTGATGAAGCCGTAGATCTGCTGCACGATGATCGGCGCGAGGCCGAGCGAAGGCTCGTCCAGCAGCAGGAAGCGCGGGCTGCGGATGGTGGTGCAGGACAGGATCAGCATCTGCTGCTGCCCGCCCGAAAGCAGCCCGGCCGCGATGCGCGCCTTGGTTTCCAGGATGGGGAAGCGGGCATAGACCTCGGCCAGGGATGCCGCCAGCTTCCCGCGACGGGCGCCGAAGCTCCAGGCCAGCTTCAGGTTGTCCTCCACCGTCAGCTGCCGGAACAGCCGGCGCCCCTCCATGGCGTGCGCCACGCCGAGCCGCGCCCGTGCCGGCGGCGGCAGGGCAGTGATGTCCTGGCCATCCAGCAGCACCTGGCCGGCGGCCACAGGCGCGATGCCGGAGACCGCCCGCATGAGGGAGGACTTGCCCGCGCCATTGGCGCCGAGGATGGCGGTGATGCCACCCGGTGCGGCCTGGAGCGAGACGCCTTCCAACGCCCGCACCGCGCCGTAGCGCACCGAGAGATCGCGCAGCTCAAGCATGGGCGGCCTCGTCGCCGAGATAGGCGGCTATCACCTGCGCGTCGCCGCGCATGCCGGCGATGTCGCCGCGGTAGATCATCCGGCCGCTGTCCAGCACCACCACCTCGTCCACCAGTTCCGCCAGGAAATCCATGTGATGGTCGATGAGCAGGATGGCGAGGCCCATCGCCTTCATGTCACGGATCAGCTGCGCGAGCCGGTCCATCTCCGTCTCGGACAGTCCCGCCGCGGGTTCGTCGAGCAGGATGACGCGTGGGCGGGCGAGCAGGGCGCGGCCCACCTCGGCCATGCGGCGGGTTCCATATGGCAGGGCGTCGATTGGCCGGTCCGCCACCTCGGTGAGGTCCGCCAGCGCCAGCACGGCCTCGACCAGCGCCAGCTGCGCGGCTTCCTCGGCGATGGCGCCGGGCAGGGCCAACGTGGCGGCAAGGCCGCTGTGGCGCAGCTGGCGGTGCGCGCCGAGCAGCAGGTTCTCCCGCACCGTGAAATGCGGCACCAGGCGCGGATCCTGGAAGGTGCGCACCACGCCGGCCGTGGCCACCTGATGGTCGGGCAGGCCGGTGATGTCGCGGCCGCCGAAGCGCACCTGCCCTGCGGCCGGGCGGTAGATGCCGGTGACGACGTTGACGAAGGTGCTCTTGCCCGAGCCGTTGGGGCCGACCAGTGCGGTGATCCGCCCCGGCTCCAGCCGCAGCGAGACATCGTCCACCGCCACCAGCCCGCCGAAGCGCATGGTGATGCCCTCGGCCTCCAGCGCCGTGCCGTCACCGTCCGGGCGCAGCGCCGTCGCATCGGCTCGCAGCCTGATGGCGCGGGCCAGGGCGCGCGGCTTGATGAAGCGCGGAGGTTCGAACAGCAGGCCGCCGATGCCGCGTGGCAGAACCAGCAGGGAGAAGGTGAGGATCAGCCCGTAGGCGATGAACTGCCATTCGGCGAAGACCTGCAGCCGTTCGGGCAGGAAGGTGAACAGCGCCGCGCTCAGCACCTGCCCCGCAATGGAGCCGAGACCGCCGACGATGGCGATGACCAGCACCTCGATCGAGCGCGGCAGGGCGAAGCTCTCCGGCCCGAGATAGCCGACCAGGTGGGCGTAGAGCGCCCCTGCCAGCCCCGCCAGCGCGCCCGAGAGCGCATAGGCAAGCTGCTTGGTGCGGCCGGCCGGGATGCCGATGCTGCCGGCTGCGACCTCACTGACCTGGATGGCGTAGAAGGCCCGGCCGATGCGGGACTGCGTCAGGTTGCGCACCAGCAGGATCACCCCGGCCGTGACGAGCAGGACAAGCTGGAAGTAGCGCAGCCCGTCCACCTTGATGCCGAGGACGCTGAGCGTGCGCAGCGCCGCCGAAGGCACGCCGGGCAGGCCCATGGTGCCGCCGGTGAGCTCGTTCCATTCCCGCACGATCTCGAAGAACACCATGCCGAAGCCGAGCGTCATCATCGCCAGGTAGACGTCGCGCACCCGGTTGGCGGGGAAGGAGAGCAGCCAGCCGGTCAGCCCCGCCAGCAGCACCGCCGCCGGCACGCCGAGCGTGACGTCGAGCCCGTGGGTCTTCACCAGGATGCCGGTGCAATAGGCGCCGATGCCGAAGAAGCCGGCATGGCCGAGCGAGATCTGTCCGGCGAGGCCGGTGAGCAGGTTGATGCTCTGGGCGAATATGGCGGCCACCAGCACGAAGCTGGCGATCTGCAAGGTGCCCGGGGAGAGCAGCGGCGCCGCCAGCAGCAGCGCCAGCACCAGCGCCGCCTGCACGCGCCAGTCGGCGGCGGCTGCGCTCAACCGCGATCGCAGGGCATTCATGCCTTGCTGACCTCCGGCCGGCCAAACAAGCCCTGTGGACGCACCGCCAGCGCCAGCATCAATAGCGCGAAGGCGATGCCGTGCTCCGCCGCGGTGGACACGTAGCCGCCCACCAGCTTGCTGATCACCCCCACCAGCAGCCCGCCGGCCAGCGCGCCGAGCGAGCTGCCCATGCCGCCCAGCACCGCGGCGACGAAGCCGAGCAGCACCAGGTCGAAGCCGAAGGCGGGGTCCACCGTGCCGCCGATCTGGGCGATCAGCACCCCGGCCACCCCCGCCAGGACCGAGGAGAGCATGAAGGAGCCGAGGATCAGGCGCCGCACCGGGATGCCCTGCACAAGCGCCAGCTCCGGGTCGAGGGAGACGGCGTGTACCGCCTGACCCCAGACGGTGCGGCGGATGAACAGCTCGAACGCCAGGATCAGCGCGACGGCGACCGCCAGCACCACCAGGTACTGCAGCGAGATGTACTGCCCGAACACGGTGACGAAATCCTGCGCGGTGAACACCACGTCGGGGAAGGCCACGGCCTGGGAGCCGAAATACTTCGCCGCCATACCCTGCAGGAAGATCCCGAAGCCGAGGGTGGAGACCACCCAGCCCATGCTGCCGCCGCTGGACTGCAAGGCCGGCCGCACCGTCCAGCGCTCGATGAACATGCCGAGCGCCGCGACGACGGCGAGGCTGCCCAGCACCGCCAGCGCGATGGCCAGGCCCTGGCTGGAGAGGAAGACGGTGAGCATGGCGCAGAGCATCATCAGCGAGCCCTGGCCGAAATTCAGCGTCTTCGTCGTCCAGAAGGTGAGGTTCAGGCCGAGCGCGATGAGCGCATAGACCGCCCCCACGCTGATCCCGGCCAGCAGCAGAGAGAAGAAGAAATCGTCCATCGCCTAGTCACGCAGCTCCAGCACCACCCGGTCGCCGCGCTTCAGCATCTCGTAGGTGCCGAGATCCTCGAGCTTCAGCGCCACGTGGTTCTGCGGGGTGAAGCTGATGCGGCGGACCGTGGCGCCTTCGTAATCCGTCGTCTGGTCCAGCGCGCGGACCATGTCCTCGGCGCTGGTGGAGCCAGCGCGGCGGATCGCGTCTATCAGCAGGTTGATGCAGTCGTAGCCGCTGCCCACAGTGCCGGCGAGCGAGATGAGGGGATTGGCGGCGTCGGGGCCGTACCAGCGGTCAGTGCCGAATTTCGCCCGGTAGAGATCGGCGAATTTCTGCGCCGCGCCATGCATCGGGCGACGGCCGAAGGCGGCATGGTTCACCGCCCGGGTCCCCGCCACCAGGTCTCCAGCGCCTTCGATATAGGGCACCGTCACTGCCCCGGCGGCGCCGAACAGGGCAAGGTTCATGTTCAGCCGGCTCATGTTGCGGCGAATGACGGCGAAATCGGCGCCGAGACCGATGACAAGCATTGCCTCGGCATTCGCACGCTGCACGCGGACCAGCTGGGCGGTCATGTCCTGGGCGCGCTGATTATAGCTTTCCACCGTCACCCGCGCGTCCGGCTTGCGACCGATGATCGCCTTGCGGACCAGGTCGGCGCCGGTCACGCCATAGCCGGTGCTCTCGTGCAGGACGCCGATGCGGCTGAACTGCGACAACGCTGCCGCCAGCTTCTCGGACTCCACCAGGTTGCCGACGGAGATGGAGAACAGGTTGGGCCGCGGCGGCTTGTCTAGGCCATTGGGATAGACGATGGCGGGTGTCTGGGCCTGCGGGTTGATGATCGGCCGGCCATCGGCCTGGATCATGTCGGCGATTGCCAAGGTGGGGCCGGAGCCCGAGGGACACATCAGCCCGACGATCTCACGGTTGTCGAGGATACGGCGCAGGTTCTGCACCGCGCGGTCGGGCACCAGCTGGTCGTCTAGCACCTCGGCCAGCTCCACCATGCGGCCGTTGATGCCGCCGCCCTTGTTGCATTCCTCCACGGCGATCTGAGCGCCACGGTTAATGCCCTCGCCGAATTCGTTGAAGGGGCCGGTCAGCGCGGCGGTGAAGCCGAATTTGATGGTGCCGGACTGCGCCCGGCCGAGGCCCGGAAGCGCCAGCGCGACGGCGCCCAGCGCCAGGCTCCTGCGGTTGATCTTCATGTTGGTTTCCCACCTACGCTTCGCCGTTAGCCCTTGCCGGCCGTCTGTAGTTCTTCCAGCAGGATCGGCACGCCATGCGTGGTGCTATGGATGCCGAGCACGCTGGTGAGCTCCAGCACCTCCATGATCTCCTGCCGTGTCGCGCCGAGCCGGATGGCGTTACGGATGTGCACGCGTGTGCCGGGCGCATAGAGATGCGTCGTCGCGGCATCGATGGCGATGTAGATGAACTCTTTCACCTTCGGCGCCAGCATGCCGTGCTTCCAGGGCGCCGCGGAGAAGTGCATGTAGGCTTCGAAGAAGTCGGGCGAGAGGGCGAGGACATGGTCCCACAGCTCGCTCCAGTAACCGCGCGCGGCGGTGAACTCGGCCTTCAGCCGCGCCTCGCGCTCGCCGCCTGTGCCGGGCTTCGGCAGCTCCTCGCCGCGCCCGGCGGCCTCCATCTCCTTAACCAGGATGGGCACGCCATGCGTCACGCTGTGAATGCCGAGCACGGAGATGAGCTGCAGCACCTCCATGATCTCCTGCTGCGTCGCGCCGTGGCGCAGCGCGTTCTTCATGTGTGTGCGCACGCCCGCAGCGTGCAGATGCGTGGTCGAGGCGTCGACGGCGATGTAGATGAACTCGCGGACCTTCGGCTCCAGCACGCCATGCCGCCAGGGTACTGCGGAGAAATTCAGGTAGGCCTCGAAGAAGTCGGGGTCGAGCGCGAGCACCTGGTCCCAGACTGGGCTCCAATAGCCGCGCACCTCGGTGAACGCCTCCTTCAGCGCGCGCTGGCGTGGCGATAACTCGCTCATGGCCGCTCGTTTCCCCCTTCTCGGCCCATGGGCGCGTATGCCGCGCCTCGGCCGGGCGGAAGCATGCGGCATTGCGCTGGGATTGAAAAGCTACCTGGCGTCGCGTGGCAATGGCGCTGGGCGAAGCGGGCCGTGCACCCTTCGGGCAGGGAGGCGTTGGGCGGGTGCTTTGGCAACATGTGCCGCCGCCCGCCCGGTTGCCGGTCACCAGCGATCGGTCGGCAACCGCCTCACCACGTCCACCAAGCCGTCCGCCGATCTCCGGGCTGGGCCCGACGAGGCGAATGCTTCAGAGCGGGCCGAGTTTCCCGAGTTCCATCGCCTTGATCTGCAGCGCAAGATACTTCGAGTTGATGCGGCACTGCGCCAAGCCGCCGGCGATGAACCACAAGCCTTGCTGCGGCGTGCGTTTGAACATGTTGTTCAGTTCGCCGTCCTCACCGATGCCCCAGACCGGCCCGATGCGGTCCAGCATCGCATCGCCGATCGCCCGACGGACGAGCTCCTCCTGCGGGTAGTAGCCGGTGGCCAGGACGATGAGGTCGGCCGGCACCGTCGAGCCATCCTTGAGAAGGGCACCGGCGGCGGTGAAGCGTTCGATCCGGTCGTATTGCAGCAGGCCAAGCTGGCCCTTGATCATGAGGTCGGAGCTGCCGGCATCCAGGTTGTAGCCGCCGCCGCGCCGAAAATACTTCATTTGGTGGCCGGTTTCGTCCTCGCCAACATCATGCTTGAAGCCGATGCCCTTGAGGCCCTCGATCATCTCGCGGTCGAGCTCGAGCATCCGTTTCGTGAAGGATTTGTAGGCCTTGATGATCAGCGAGGGCGTCGCGGATGAGACGATCAGGTCGCAATCCTCGAGGGGTCCGCCCTCATCCCAGATCGCCTCGTTGAGCCTGGCGCTCGGGTCGATCGACACGACGGTCGTGGATCCCCGCTGGATGAGCGTCGTGTTCACGCCATGGCTGTGGAGGTCGAGCGCGATGTCGTTGGCGCTGCTGCCGGTGCCGAGGATGAGCGCGTTCCTTCCTTCCCAGCCTGCGCCGCTGTCGAAGCCTTCGGAGTGGAGGATCTGTCCCTGGAAATCCTCAAGGCCTGGCAGGTCCGGCAGCATGGGATAGCTGCTGACGCCATTGGCGAAGACGAGGTGCCGGGGCCGGACGATGCGTTCGCTGCCGTCGGCGCGCTTCACCCGGGCCGTCCAGCATTCCGCCGTGTCGTCCCAGGTGCCGCCGACGAATTCAGTCCCCGTCCAGCAGTTGATCTCCATGGCGTCGGCGTAGAACTCGAACCAGTTTCCCAGCATGTCCTTCGGGATGTATTTCGGCCAGGTCGGCGGAAATTCCATGTAGGGCAAATGGTTCAGGTGGATCGAGTTGTGTAGTGCTAGCGAGTGGTAGCGCTTCCGCCAGCTGTCGCCGATGCGCGGCCATTGCTCGACGACCAGGGTATCGACACCGAGCTGGTTCAGCCGTGCGGCAATTGAGAGACCCGCCTGGGCACCACCGATCACCAGGACCGCCGGTTCCCGGTCGTCATAGGCGCTGGCCCTGCGGCGCATGTCGGCCCAGTTGTCACCACCGAAATTCCGCGAATAGGCGGCGCCGGACGGCCGGTTGGCGCCGATCTTCTCCTCGTGGCCCGTCAACGTCTGAAGCGTGGTCGAGAGCAGCCAGGCCTTCATGGCGCCGCCATCCTCGGGCGCCGGTGACAGACGGATGAGGCCTGCGCCACGACCCTCCGCCGTGGTGAACTCGAAGATCGCCTCGACGCTGTCGATGCCCAGGCGTTTCACCTGGCGGGGCGGTTTCCGGCCCTGCGGCAGGTGGAAGCCCTGCGCGGCCGTGCGCGCCTGTTCCGCCGTGAGGCGCGCGGCAATGTTGTCCCGGCCGGCGACGGGCGTCAGGTGCCAAGTGAATGCCAGAATGTCCTGCCAATGGGAGTCCGCATGGAACAAGGCACCGATCCGCGTCGCATCGCGGGATGCAAGCGCCGCCTCGAAGGCGTTGAGCCAGCCCGCGGCGGAGCGTCGGGCCTGCGCCGCGAGTTGGAACTCCTGAAGGGATTGATCGAGATCGTCCATCGTCGCCTCACCCCAAGGCGTTGTTCTCGAAGCCGCCTCATCTTGGGATAATAATCAGGTCTTCGGACCTGCGTCCATGCGGTCGGCCGGGAATGGGACAGGCCCCGGCTGGGCGCCCTCGGCCGACGGTGCGCGGCCTGGGCGAGGGCGTGCTGCCCCGGCCGAGGAGCGCGCGAGGATCCGATGTTCCGGCCCCTTCCCGGGCCTGCGCCGGCGCATTGGACGTCCACCGCCGCCGTGCCATGCTCCCACCCAGGGGAGAACGTCGGATGCGCGAAAAGCGTTTCGAGGTGGTGGTTGCCGGTTGCGGCGTCGCTGGGCTGTCCGCTGCCGTCGCGGCGGCCGAGGCCGGTGCCCAGGTCGCGGTGTTGGAACGCGCCCCGCCCGAGGAACGTGGCGGCCAGAGCCGCTACACCGAGGCCTATCTGCGGATGAAGAGCGAGACCGAGGTCACCGACGACTTCGAAACCCACCTTGCCGAGAACAGCAGCGGCACCCTCGACCCCGACCTGATCGCCGAGAGCGCCCGCCCGGCGGGGCAGCGCGCCGCTTATGCCGCGGCTCTCTCAATGGCCGAGCCAGGCTTCATCGCCACCTTCGCCGACCAGGCCGGCCCGACCATCGCCTGGCTGAAGGGCTTCGGTCTCCGCTTCGACTTCCTGCCGACGCAATTCCTCACCAGGTCCCAGCCGCGCCTGCTGCCGGTAGGCGGCGGGCTCGCCTTGGTGGAAGGGCTGGCGGCGCGTGCCGAGGCGCTCGGCGTCGAGATGCTGTACGACACCACGGCGGAACGCCTGGAGCAGGACGAGGACGGCCAGGTGACCGGCCTGCTGGTCCGCAGCCGGCAGGAGGGGCGGCTCCGGCTAGGCGGCCGGGTCGTGCTGGCCTGCGGCGGCTTCGAGGGCAATGCCGAGATGCTGACCCGCTACATCGGCCCGCGCGCCGCCTTCCTGCGGCCCATCTGCAAGGGCGCGCATTTCAACCGGGGTGACGGCATCCGCATGGCGCTCGAGATCGGCGCGGCTACCGGGGGCGATTTCGGCAGCTACCATGCGGAGCCGATCGACCCGCGCTCCGGCGTGTCCGAGCCCTCTGTCTTCGTCTTTCCCTACGGCATCCTGGTGAACAAGGACGGCAGGCGCTTCACCGACGAGGCACCGGGCACGGTCGATGCGCATTATGAAAGCATCACGCGGCGGATCTTCGAACAGCGCGACGGCCTTGCTTATGTGGTGCTGGATGCGAAGCACCTGCGCGTGCCGAATGTCCGCCTGGCGATCCGCACCGACCAGCCACCGATCGTGGCCGACAGCCTGGAGGCGCTGGCGGCGAAGCTGGCGATCCCGCCAGCCGCGCTGGCGGCGACGGTGCGCGGCTACAATGCCGCCTGCGTGCCGGGCGACTGGCGGCCGCTGGAGACCGATGGCCTGGCGACGCGGGGGATTGACCCGCCGAAATCCAATTGGGCGTTGCCGGTGGATGAGCCACCGTTCCACGCCTACCCGATCATCTCGGCCAATGTTTTCACCTTTGGCGGCGTGAAGGTGGACAGCGACGCGCGCGTGCTCGATGGCGACGGGGCGCCGATCCCGGGCCTCTACGCCGCGGGCGAGATCATCGGCACATACTACCGCACCTATACCGGCGCGACCTCGGTGCTGAAGGGGCTGGTGTTCGGCCGCCTGGCCGGCCAGCACGCGGCGCGGCGCGGCAATGCCACCTGACCGCGTGTCCGGCCGCGGGAAACGGTAGCCATGCGCATCTGGCACCAGAGCTTCAGCGACCTCGACCTTGCGCCGATCTATCGCGCCACGCTCGCTCGCCATGCCAAGGCGGTGTTGCCGCCGGGCGACAGCGTTGTGCTGCATGGCCTGCGTCCCGGGACCTATGGGCGCGACTTCGCGCCGATCCACGCCATCCGGCATCGCTACCTGGAATACCTGAACGAGGCGCAGGTGGTCGAGGCGGCGCTGGCAGCCGAGCGCGCCGGCTACGACGCCTTCGCGCTTGGTTGCTTCCACGATCCGGCACTCCGCTCCGTGCGGTCCCTGGTGGATATCCCCTGCGTCGGCCTGTCGGAGACATGCATGTTGGTCGCCTGCTCGCTCGGCCAGCGCTTCGGCATGGTATCGCTAGAGGCCAGCCAGCGCGCCCGGCACGAGGAGCTGGCCGGCAGCTATGGCCTGCGGGAACGCCTGGCGGGGGTGGTGGCGATGCACCCGCCGATCGATGAATACAGCCTCGAGGGCGACGAGGACACGGCCGGCCCACTGGCCGAAGCCTTCCACGCGGCCTGCGCCCGGCTGGTGGAGATGGGCTCCGAGGTGATCATCCTTAGCGATGGCTTCCTCAACGAATTCGTCTGGCGCCACGGCCTCAAGACAAGCCACGGCGCGGTGGTGATGGACGCGCTCGGCACGCTGTTCCGCTACGCCCAATTCATGGTGGGCGCGTGGGCCTCGATCGGGCTGCAGGTCAGCCGCGCCGGCCGTTGCGCCCGGCCGCCGGCGGCGATGCTGGCGGAGGCGCGGGCGGTGGCCGGTGCCATCGACATGGTGGACAGTGATTTCTCGGGGGCTGCGGGCCGACGCTGAACGATCGGCCGCACAAGGGAGGGGATGAGTGATGCGACGCGCAATCCTGGGTGCAATCCTGCTGGCGGGCGGCCTGATGGCCGGCCTTCCGGCGCTCGCGCAAACACCGCCAGCGCCGCGGCGCGAGGCCATCCGCATCGGAATCATGAGCGACCTGTCGGGCAGCTTCGCCGATGTGGCCGGCCCGGGTTCGGTGGTCGCGGCGCAGCTCGCGGCGGAGGATTTCGGGGGCCGCGTGGCTGGCCTGCCGGTGCAGATCCTCTCCGCCGACCATCAAAACCGCGCCGATACCGGCTCCGCCATCGCCCGCCGGTGGTTTGATACGGAAGCCGTGGACGCCATCGTCGACCTGCCCAACTCCGCCGTGGCGCTCGCCGTCGGCGAGGTGGCGCGCAATGCAAATCGTGTCGCCTTGGTGACCGCCGCGGTGGCCAGCCGCCTGTCCGGCGATCTCTGTTCGCCGAACCTCATCCACTACTCGCTCGACACCTGGTCGATGTCGAACGTGCCGAGCCGGGCGTTGGTGCAGCAGGGCGGCAACACCTGGTTCTACATCACCGCCGACTACGCCTTTGGGCATGACCTGGAACGACAATCTACCGATGCGGTGACGCGGGCGGGCGGACGAGTTGTCGGCTCGGTCCGCCATCCGCTCGGGACCACCGATTTCTCCTCGGTGCTGCTGCAGGCCCAGGCCTCGCGCGCCTCGGTCGTGGCCTTGGCGAATTCCCAGGCCGACTTCATTAACAGCGTGAAGCAGACCTCCGAATTCGGGCTGACGCGGCGCGGTCAGCGCGTGGTCGGCCTGGCAGTCTACATCTCGGACATCGTCTCGCTTGGCCTGGAGGCGACGCAAGGCGCCATCGTGGTCGGCAATTGGTACTGGGACCTGAACGACGGGACGCGTCGCTTCGGCCGCCGCTTCGCCGAACGAATGGGTGGCCGGATGCCAACCGATCTGCAGGCCAATGTCTATGCCGCGGTGACGCATCATCTGAAGGCGGTGGCGGCGCTCGGTGCCTCGACCGACGGCCGGGCCGTGGTCGCCGGCATGAAGGCCGCACCGACCGAGGACACGGTCTTCGGCCGGGGCGAGATCCGGCCGGACGGGCGCCGGATCAGCCCGGTATATGTCTTCCAGATCAAGGCGCCGGCCGACTCCGCCAGCCGCTACGATGTCTACCGCCTGCTCCGCGAGGTGCCAGTGGAGGAGGCCTATCGGCCGATCGCTCAGGGCGGCTGCGCGCTGGTGCAAGGCGGCGGTGGCTGAAGTGCGGCATAGCTCGTATCAGCGCTGAGGTGCTGTATGGAGCCCGGCTTGGAAGCTCGGCTCCTAAGTGGTGCATCCGGCAAGTTGTTTTCGGCTTTTTGGCGTTTGGGGCGTTGAGGCAGATCTTGGTTCCTCGGGATCATGGCCATGACCCTTCGGGTGCGGGCGTTGGGCGATGACGAGGGCGGCGAGCTGGCACGGATGACCCGCTCGCGCACGCTCGGTGCCGGCCTTGTTCGGCGAGCGCAGATCGTGCGGCACGCGGTGGAGGAGGGCCTGAGTGCGCCGGACATCGCGGCCAGGATGGGCCTGTGCGGTGCCACGGTTCGGTTCTGGCTCAAGCGGTTCAATGAGCGTGGCCTGCCGGGGCTGGAAGAGGACATGCGCTCGGGCCGACCGCCGACCTACACGGCCGAGGAGCGGAGCGCGGTGATCAAGGCCGCCCTGAGCCGGCCGTCTGAACTGGGCCTGCCCTTCGCGTCGTGGACCCTGGATCGCCTGGTCGCCTACCTCGGCGAGCAGGGCATCGGCATGCGGCGCAGCCGGGTCAGCGAGGTGCTCCTGGCCGAGGACCTCAAGTGGCGCCAGGAAGAAACCTGGTTCGGCGCACGGGTCAGTTGATCGTCTTTTTACTAGGTCAGCAAAGCTGGCTGGCAGGCTTTCTGCTTCAGTTCGGCGAGGTAGGCCTTGGGGTCGCGGCGAAAACGGGTGCGCAAGGTACGTGCCATGCGGCGCGGTTCCAGCCTGCGGCGGAGGTCGCGCCAGCGTTGTTTATCCACACGACCAAGCTCGTCGGCGGTGGGTGAGTGCAGCCGAGTTGCCGTGGCGGCGATCACCCGCACCTCACCGCGCAACACAATGGCCGGCGAGGCCATCTTGCGTCCTGTGGCGCGGCGCTCGTGATAACGCTGCGAGCCAAACAGCTGCTCGAGACCATTATCCGTGCGCGGCAGGTCGGGGACTGCGTAGCAGTGGAACAGCCCCGGGCGGTAGCTGCGGGTGACCTTACAGAAGTGGCCGACCGCCCCGGCAAGGTCGCCGGCGCTGGCTCGATGGCGGGCCATGGCGGCGACCAGGCCGTCAAAGCGGCGCTGGACCTTGGTGGCATCCTCGCTGGCCGCGTTGCCGAGGATATGAGCGGCCCGATGCACCCAGCCATAGGCGCATTCGATGTCCGGCCAGAGCGCGGCGGTGCGCTCCAGACCGCGGCCGATCAGCTGGCGGAGCCGCGCGAGCGACGGCGAGCTGCCCCCTTTTCCGCCACCCGGTCCAGGCTATCCGCCACCGCCTCCAGCCGGGCCTTGAGCCGCAGCCCCGAGGCGGCCAGCGGCGGGCGGCCGTCGTCGGTGATGGCACTGCGCACCGCGGCGCAGTAGCCACGGGCCACCTCGGCCACCGGGTCGTCGCGTCCCTCCAGCGCCCGCTCGATCGGCCGTACGCCGCGTACCTCGGCTTTCAGCCGCACCTTGGCATGCCGGTCGGCCTCGAAGATCGGGTGCGCCGCCTCGCGCAGGAAGTGAAACTGGCAGAGCTGGTGCGGCACTCCCGGCAGGGCCCGCTCGACCGCCCGGCGGATTGAGGTCTGTCCATCGCTGACCACCCCCAGCACTGGCACGCCCACCGCCCCGGCCACCTCGCGCAGCAAGGGCGCGAGGTCCTCGGCCGTGGCCGAGAGCAGGCTGCGGGCCAGCAGCACCTCGCCTGAGAGACAGTCGCGCACCACCCAGAGCACCTCGTGCCCGACATCCGGTTGTAGGCCATCGAGCGCCAGGATGACCCCGCGCTGCCCTTTCAGCACCCGTCGCAGCCGGCGCGTGTCGGTCAGGTTGGTGGCAAGCAACTCGTCGTAGCGGTCGAGCAGGTTGGTGACGCTACGCTCGGCGATCTCCACTCCGCGCCCGCGCAGGGCAGCGTGGATCTCCGGCACGCTGCCGTGCTCGCGGTGACGCAGCACCCCGACCAGGGCGATGACATCCAGCCCGAACTCCTGCTGCGGCAGCGCCAGCGCGCATTCCGCCTCCGGCCGGTACGGGACATGAAAGCGAGGGCAGCCCGCGTGCTCGCAGCGGCGGATCTTCAGCCGCAGCCGCACTGCGCCGGGCAGCATCACCAGATGGCGGCGGTTCTCATATCGCAGCTGCATGTGCCCGCCGCACCCCGGACAATTCTGCCGCACTGGAAGCAGGACCCGCTCCCGTTCCGGCCGCCGCCGTGCCGACACCCTGGCCATCTCGCGCCTCCAGGAGCCACCGATGACAGCTCCCTCAACGCCGGGGGGCTCCAGCTCGTGCCCCAGGGCGTGGTGTAGCAGCTGTGGGTAAGTGGCCTGCCGGAGCGACCATTAAGGGTTGAGCGCAGGCAGGCCACTTACCCACAGCGGGGGCCGCCCGGGAGGGTGGCCACCGTCGATCTCCGGCTATGGTTCGAGATGCGACCCTTGAACCCTCAGCACAGAGATGACGATGACCGACGAGAAGATGGCGCTGCTGGAGCTGATCGAGAAGAGCGCCGATACCGACCTGATCCGCGAGATGCTGGGCTTTGCCGCCGGGCGGGTGATGGAGCTTGAGGTGCATGCCTGCACTGGCGCGGCGCACGGGGTGCGGGATCCGGCCCGGCAGGTGCAGCGGAACGGCCACCGCGAGCGGGGCTGGGAGACCAGGGCGGGACGGATCGAGTTGCAGATCCCCCGCCTGCGCCGAGGCAGCTACTTCCCCTCCTTCCTTGAGCCCCGGCGCACGGCCGAGAAGGCGCTGACCGCGGTGATCCAGGAGGCCTACATCCAGGGCGTCTCCACTCGGGCCGTCGATGACCTGGTCAAGGCGATGGGCGGCTCGGGCATCTCCAAGAGTGAGGTGAGCCGGCTGGTGGAGGAGATCGACGGCCGGGTGAACGCCTTCCTCAGCCGCCCGCTCGAGGGCGAGTGGCCGTATGTCTGGATCGACGCCACCTACGTGAAGGCCCGCGAGGGAGGGCGCATTGTCTCGACGGCGACGATAATCGCTGTCGGCGTGAACACCGATGGCCGGCGCGAGGTGCTCGGCGTCGCCACCGGCGCCTCGCAGGCGGAGGTGTTCTGGAAGGGGTTCCTGCGCTCCCTGGCCGATCGCGGCCTGCGTGGGGTCAAGCTGGTCATCGCCGATGACCACAAGGGCCTGCGCGCCGCGGCCAGCAAGGTGTTCCATGCCACCCTTCAAAGGTGCCGCGTGCATTGGATGAGGTCGGCTCTGGCACACGTGCCCACCAAGCAGCGGCCAGCCGTAGTGGCCATGCTGAAGACCATCTTCGCGCAGGAGACTGCAACCGATGCCCGGGCTCAGTGGAACAACGTCGCCGACGCGCTGCGTGAGCGGGCGCCAAAGCTCGCCGACCTAAAGGACGACGCACGCGAGGACGTCCTGGCCTACACTGCTTTTCCCAAGGAGCACTGGCCGCAGATCGCCAGCACCAACCCACTTGAGCGGCTCAACGGCGAGATCAAGCGTCGCACCGACGTGGTCGGCATCTTCCCGAACGCAGTAGCGATCGTCAGGCTCGCGGGTGCGCTCATGCTCGAGCAGAATGACGAGTGGGCGGTCAGCCGCCGCTACATGAGCCTTGAAAGCCTGGTGGTGATCAGCGACGCTCCGCGCGTCAGCCTGCCAGGCGTGGCGGCCTGACCTCGGCATAGCCGAGGATCGATGCTGCTACACCACATAGCCTAATCGCGGTTGGCGCCGCCTCGAGTGGTGTCGGCATCCTTGAGGACCGGGCGGGTGGCCCGGCCGCCCGGAAGCCAGGAGGACAGCGATGAAGACCTACGTGGGCCTTGATGTGTCGCTCGACGAAACCTCGATCTGCATCGTGGCCGAGGACGGCAAAGTGCTCGCCGAGAGGAAGCTGCCCTCGACCCCGGAGGCGATCGCCGCATTCATCAGTGCAAAGGCTCCTGAGGTGGTCCGCGTCGGGTTGGAAACCGGGTCGCTTTCGGTCTGGCTGCATGGCGAGCTGCGTGCCCGTGGGCTGCCCATGATCTGCATCGATGCGCGCCATGCCAAGGCAGCGCTGTCGATGCGGATCAATAAGACCGATCGCAACGATGCTGCGGGCCTCGCCCAGATTGTCCGGACGGGATGGTACCGGGAGGCGCATGTCAAATCGGGCCCGAGTCATTTGGCCAGAGCCCTGCTCGCATCCCGCGCCCTGCTGGTTGGCATGCGAGGCGACATCGACAACCAGATTCGCGGTTTGCTGAAGACCTTCGGCGTGATCGTCGGCAGACCCGAAGGCGGCTTCCGGCAGCGAGCGACGAAGTTGTCGACGCAAGACCTGGCGGAAAGTCCCGAACTCGGCCATCTGGTCGAGACGCTGCTGGCCGCACGCGAGGAGGTGGCCAAGCGCATCACGGTCCTCGACCGCGAGGTCATGCGGACCGCCCGCGCCAGCGAGGTCTGCAAGCGGTTCATGACGGCGCCAGGCGTTGGCGGCGTCGTGGCCCTCTCGGTATGGTCTGCCATCGATGACCCATTGCGTTTCGCCAAGTCGTCCAGCGTCGGCGCCTACTTCGGTCTCACGCCAAGACGCTACGCCTCGGGCGAGATCGACCGGACCGGACGGGTCTCGAAGTGCGGCGACAAGGATGTGCGAAAGCACCTGTACGAGGCAGCCAGCGTGCTGCTGACGCGCATCCGCCGCCCCTCGGCGCTGCAGGCCTGGGGCTTGGCCATCGCCAAGCGCTCAGGCTTCAAGAAGGCGAAGGTCGCCGTGGCAAGGAAGCTCGCGGTTATCCTACACCGCATGTGGCGGGATGCGACCGAGTTCCGTTGGGAAAACGCCGCAGCACGAGCCGCCTGACCCGATTTCCCCGGCCGCCGCCGTAGGCCGGACGAGTTCGTCCCCGCCGGGACGAGGGCGAGGGTAAGGCCGATCCCTGGCATGCCCGCCGCCGCAGCCGCGGTCGGCGATGGCGAACACCACATTGGCCCGCCCAGACCCACCCAAGGCCATGGTGTGGCGGCCCAGGCCGACCACGGAGAGAACCATGAGCCCGGCGGTGCCGATCATCGTTCAGCTTGACGTCGGCGATTAGAGAACGCCCAGGGGCATGATCACGCCCCACCGCAGCCAACTTTGCCAGCCTAGCTTTTTTGAGCAGCAGCCGCGCTGTACCGTGGTCATGGAGGCATGCGGCGCGGCGCACCACTGGGCCCGTGTCTTGAGTGGCCTCGGCTACGAGGTGAAGTTGATCGCTCCCGAGGCGGTCAGGCCATTCGTGAAATGGGGCAAGAAGAACGATGGTGTCGACGCCGCGGCGATCTGCGCCGCCGCACCCCGCCCCGATGCGACATTCGTTGCCGTGAAGAGCTTGGAGCAGCAGGGCGTCCTTGCCCTGCGTTCGGCACGCGCCCTGCTGGTGAAGCAACAGACCATGCTGGCCAACGCCATACGCGGCCTTGCGACCGAGTTTGGCTTTGTCGCCCCGCAGGGCACGGACAAGCTGGTTCTGTTGCGAGCTTGCGGAGCATCCCCGAGAAGGTACAAACCCCGGCATGGCGAGACGGCGGTGAGTGGCCTCGGTGAGGCCGGATCAGTCCTTCAAGGGTCGGCAGTTCACGGCCGAGGTGATCCTCTGGGCGGTCCGCTGGTACCTGTAGTGCGCCCGGTTGCTGAGACAGCTGGCTGCGCTATTCAGGCGGCCAAGGGTAGGTTGGCCGGTGGGCACTGAGCAAGGCTGCGTTGCTCGGCTCGGACCTGGTTCG